>CAVWJV010000005.1:0-262519 GCA_963755365.1 Terriglobia bacterium
GAGAGATGCGGGCAAGGCCCTGAAGATGCTATTCAGCTTCCACCAAGAAAATTTTCCGTGGAGACCCGGTGGCTAATGAAATCTATGACCGCACGCTGGAATATCTGGCAGATGATGCCGGTCAGATGCTGGGCGAGATGGAAGACTTCAACCGGCTCGCCAATAAGTTGATGACCACCATGGACCTGGAAACCGGTGCGACCAACGATGAAGCCATGAAGCAGCTGAGCGAGTTTCAGCAGAAACTGCTGCCCGCGTCAGCCGTCGGAACGCCGCTAGCGGCTGTGCCCTCTGCCGGGCAGAAACAAGACTACAGCGATTTGATGAAGTAAAGCTTGCGTTTCAGAAAGACCAGCGCGTTTGTTGCTGTTCGACTGATCCAGGACTTTGCGTAGGAGAGGAAACCATGTTCAATAGTCCCACCATCACGACCCCACCAACCGGACATCGACTCAAACCAGGAGCCAAGATTGTCCTGCTGTTGTTGGTTGGAATTGTTTTGTTCTTTGGCTTCCGTACGGCGGTCGGTCACGGCTGGATTCCGGCCCCGGGTATCGCCAAGTCCATAATCCCATCCAAGGCTGCGCTCCCTGATTTGAAAGAGGCCGTTGTGGCCAACGTGGATCCGGCTCCGTTTCCTGACGCGGCCGCAGCCTCCGTCAAAGCTCCGCTGATCCGCGCGGAAATCTGGGCCTGGAACGCGCAGATGGGCTTCATCTACGCGAACGGCGGTCCCAGCACCACACGCAACAGCTTGATGGAGAAGCACAGCGTCAACCTCAAGCTGGTACGCCAGGACGACACCGGTCAAATGCAAAATGACCTGATTGCCTGCGCCAAGGAACTCAAAGACGGCGCAGATCAATGCTCCGGCGGCACCAACTTTGTCCTTATCATGGGTGACGGCTCGGGGCAGTTTTTTGCGGCAGTTAACCCGCAGTTGAAGAAGCTGGACGCCGGCAAAGGCGATTACGTCGCCCAGGTCATCGGCGCCGCCGGCTATTCACGCGGCGAAGATAAATTGATGGGCATGCCGGAATGGAAAAACAGCCCTCAGTCCGCGAAGGGCTCTTTGATCGCCGGGGTATTGCGTGACGGCGACTGGAACATCGCCATGAAGTGGGCAGCCGACAACCAGATCAAGAACAATCCTGACGAAAAGACGTGGGATCCGGATGCTCTGAACTGGGTTAACGCCCCTGACTACCTGAAGGCTGCGGAAATCTACAACGCCAACACCTGTGAAGACCGCAAAGTGGTGAAAGACGGCCGGCTTACCGGTGAAACCAAGAACATTTGCGTAAACGGCGTGGTCACATGGACGCCGGGAGACGTAAACATCGCACACGGGCGGGGCGGGCTGGTTTCCATTGTGTCTTCCAAACAATACCGTTCGCAGATGCCGGATGTGATCATCGGCATCAAGAAGTTCAACCAGGACCACCGCAATGAAGTCCAGGGCATGTTGGCCGCAACGTTTGAAGCGGGCGATCAGCTTAAGGCCTTCCCGGCGGCGCTTAAACGAGCTGCTGATGTGAGCGCCAAGGTTTACAACGAACAGACCGGGGATTACTGGCTCAGGTACTTCATAGGAACGCGCGAACAGGACAAGTCCGGGAACCAGGTTGAGTTGGGCGGATCTGCCGTGAACAACCTGGGTGACAACCTGTTGCTTTTCGGCTTGCAGCCGGGCGCCAACAATAATTTCAAGTCCACATACACGGTGTTCGGTAATATTGCCACGCAGCAGTATCCTGACCTGTTTAAAGATCCCAACAAAGTGCCAGAGATCAAAGAGATTCTGGATACCTCGTACATCCTGGGAGCTTCTTCCATCATGGGCGGCTCCGGCGCGGAGCCCGATGTGGCTACGTTTAACACCAACGCCGATACCGGCCGCGTGGTCTCCAGGCGGAATTGGAATATTGAATTCGATACCGGCAAGTCTACGTTTACTCCTGAAGGGGAGCGCAACATGTTCCAGATCAAAGACGATTTGGCCATTGCGGGAGCACTGTTCGTCACTGTGAACGGTTACACAGACAGCGTAGGTAACCGTTCGACCAATCTTGATCTTTCCATGCGACGCGCGTTGGCGGTAAAAGACTGGCTGCAAAGAAAAGCGCCGTCTAACTTCCCGGAAAGCCGCTTCCGGATTCATGCTTTTGGCGATGATAACCCGATCTCATCCAACTCTACAGGTGAGGGCCGTGCTAAAAACCGGCGCGTGGAGATCATCTTGTCAGGCAACGAATAGGAGCCTCATCTTGAGCAGCGCAGAACCGCAAGTCAGTATGACCGTCGGAGTTCCCGGCGGTCACGCGAGAACTTCTATGCGCGGAGAACTCTTGGGCGCCTTTGCTCCCAACCGGGTCATCTCCGCTAATACCGTGCGCGTGATTGTAATCTTCCAGGCAGCCGTGTTGCTTATGGTGTGGGCCACGTCGTCGTATCCTTTTCTGCCCAAACCCACTGCCGTCTGGAATGCGTTCACTGATCTTTGGGAACATGAAGGACTGGGACAGGAACTCATCACCAGTTTCCTCCTTAATGTGCAAGCCATGGCGTGGGCCACCGTGATCTCACTGGGGCTGGCTTACCTGACCGTGGTGCCATTCTTCCGCCCTATCGTGATGGCGCTCTCCAAGGGCCGTTTCCTGGGCATGGTCGGTCTCACGTTCTTTTTCACGCTTATGTTCAGCAACGGGCACCATTTGAAGGTTGGCTTGCTGGTTTTCGGAGTCGGAGTGTTCTTTGTCACGTCCATGATTGATGTAGTTGCCCAGATACCCAAAAGCAAATTCGATCTGGCGCGCACGCTGCGCATGGGCGAATGGCGGGTGGTGTGGGAAGTCATTGTGCTGGGCCGCGCTGACGCTGCCTTTGACATGCTGCGCCAGAACGCCGCCATGGGTTGGATGATGCTTACCATGGTGGAAGGCATTTCCCGCTCGGAAGGTGGCATTGGCGCCATGCTTCTGAACCAGAACAAACACTTCAGGTTAGAAGCGGTGTTCGCGATTCAGATTGCGATTCTAATCATTGGATTGTTCCAGGATTATGCAATTGGCCTGGCTAAAAGATTCATTTGTCCTTATGCCGATCTTCAGTTGGAAAGACGCTGAGATCAAGCCAATACTGATCGGGAGCACGGGATTTGGATTCCGGCTCCGCTTTATTGAATGAGAACGGCAATCTGCTCTTTGCTGAGCGAGGGTGACACTTGCCACAAAAATGTACATACGGGGAAACACTTCTCAAGATTGATCATGTCAGTCTTGCCTATGACGAGAAAATTATCCTTCGTAACGTGAACGCTGAAATTCGTGACATTGTCCGCGAAGGCCACACCCAGGGCCAGGTGGTGGGATTCCTCGGGCCGTCGGGCATCGGAAAGACGCAATTGTTTCGCATCATTGCCGGGCTAAACCAGCCAACGTCAGGGCAGGTGTTAGTTGGTCCGCAGCAGACTCCCGTGAAGGCCGGAATAGTAGGTGTGGTGCCTCAGGATTACCCGCTTTTTGAAAACCGGACGATCTTCAGCAATCTGCTGCTGGCCGCCGAGCAAAGCGAGCCAAACCACGAAGGCGCGCGGGAAAAAGTGATGAACTACCTCCGCCGGCTGGATATGGTGGACCGCGCCCAGTTGTATCCTGCCCAGATTTCCGGCGGACAGCGTCAGAGAATCGCCATTGCCCAGCAGTTGCTATGCAGCGACCACTTCCTGCTCATGGACGAACCTTTTTCCGGTCTGGATGTAGTCATGGAAGCCAAAGTATGCGAGCTGATCGCGGAAATTGCCGCGCTCGACGAGCTGAACACAATCATAGTCGTGACCCACGATGTCACCGCAGCTGCTACCGTATCTGATCACCTGTGGTTGATGGGCCGCGATCGCGATGAACAAGGCAACATGATTCCGGGCGCGCTTATTCAGGAACAGTATGATCTTATTGATCGCGACCTGTGCTGGCATCCGAATATCAGCAACACCCCGGACTTTCTGGAGTTTGTACGGGAAGTGAAAGAACGCTTTAACACCCTATAAGCGAGACGTTGAATGCCCTCGAGAGAGAGATACGACCCACGTGAATAGGCCTTCTGTGCGCAGGCGGGAACGTTGCCGAACAGCGCCTACATCATGGTAAAATATCTTCTGTTCCGCATCGTGATTCCTCACAAGGTTTGCGCCCTTAGCTCAGCTGGATAGAGCGTCTGACTACGAATCAGAAGGCCGGGAGTTCGAATCTCTCAGGGCGCGCCATAATTCTCAGCAACTTACAACTCTCTCGCTCGGCGCTTAGTTGATTTTTACCCCTTTTTGTACCCCCTATAAATCCTCTTGGCGGTTTTTTCGGCGACGTGGATCTTGCCCGCCGCTGGTCGTTGGCTTCGGCGATCACTCTTGCATGCCCCGCTACGTTGGCGGCGCTAAGAGATCTGATCGCGCTTCGCTTTGGCTCTCTCCTCACGTGTGAGTAACGATCCATCATCTCCTCGGTGACGTGGCCCGCCAATTAACTGAATAATTGGTGTAATGGCGATTTTTCGCCAGCTAGCAGATTGTATTCAGCGGAAGACGTCGCCTATGCGAACCATACACGATCCAGTACAAGTCACCTTTCTTCCCCCACTTGGAGTCCTCTTCGTGCAGCCAGTATTCCAAGCCAAACCTGTCGCTATAAACGTCAAAGGAGATGTTGATTTCAGAGACAGAAACATGGCAGTGGTCGAATGAGGGGGAGAATTTGACCGCGCTCATGGGAATAATGGCGTCCGGCCTGATCGTTATCTGGTACAAGGCACCAAGCGTTGGATTGTAAACGGGGCCACTCTTCATCGCGTAGTTCGCGAATATTGTCCAACCGCTCCGTTTGGCGGGTTCCGTCCCAAGAACACGACGGACTGCATCGAAATTGGAAACGCCGGGACGAAGCGGGGCCAAATACTTCGCGTAGAACCTGAATCCCTGTAATTCATTCGGATAGCGATTGTGGGGTTTGTCTGCAGCGCCTGCTGAGACTGTAACAAACAGGAAGGCAAAGAATGCCGCACAGGTTCTTAATGCGAAGCTCCTCATGACCCTTATTAGACACCGACATCCGATAATTGGCGAAATCACGCGTTTACACTCACAACCCATTACTGGTGTAATGGCGATTTTTCGCCAACTGACGCGCAGTCCGGGTCGCCGACAAACGTTCGTGATTCGTATATCGTGCGAAGCAGAGCCCAGCTCAGGGTAGGCTGTCGAAAAACATATAGATCGAGGCAATGCGACCGTTCCGGGCGACGACAAAATCGGTTCCCGCGTAAGCTGGTGGTTTGCCGGGTGTGCCAGATACCCATCGAACCCGTCCGGCATCACTTAATTCCTCGGGTGGGGAGAGGGGATGGTATTTGAAATCTGGATGTGTTGCTTTTATCACACCAGCAATACGATCAATCTCGTCACGGCCTCGGTAGACGCCTCCATTAGGATCGTAGAACACACCGTCCTCATTCCAGATGTCGTCGATTGCCGCGCGCCGACGCACGGGGTCATTTTCGCCAAAGACGTCGCTGAGATTTCGAAGCAGCAAGGTCGATATGCTGTAGGACATGGCTTGTCTCCTCACTTTCTAGATGCACGCATCGAAGGAAAGTTGCAGCAAGACGCGGTGTGCTGATTGTTCAAATTATGGACTGTCGCAATCAGGCGATTTCACTCTTGACCCGGTTATGAGTGAAATGGCGTTGTTACTACAGCTATTCCTTCGCAGCGTGTGAACTTCGCCAGTAATCGGCTCTCAATCGGCTTTCCGGGGCTACGTTGTAGAGCACTTCGCAATCGCAAAACGCTCCCTCGCCCATCAGTACATGGAACACATCAGACCAATCCGGCTCCGCGAACCCGCACTTCTCTAAGACCTGCTTTGAGAGACGAAAGTCCCCTGAACATTCTCTGCCGATGGGAGTTGCCGTCTTTGGGGTAAACCAATTCGTCCAACGTAGCGAAGAACCCGCGATGTTGCAGCGCCTCCAAGACGTCGGGCTTAATCGCGGCAATCAATTCCTCGTCGGGGTGCTCGATACTTTCAGGGTCCTCATCGGGCGTGAGTTCAAACCAAACAGAATCCGCAAGGTTGGAGCGGTAATAATCGTCGGGAATCAGGTGCGCAAGGTAGTGATATCTCTGACGGGGATACAGACCTCTGAACCGCTCATCAATGAAGAACAGGGCGATTCGGGATGGGTCACGCGACCAGTAATCCGCCCGGACAACCATCGCCGGGTACGCCGCCCAGACAAAATGCTGAACGTCTGACTCGATCGTCGCAATACGGTTGTCCTTCATCATGGCGCAATAGTAGCAATCCGACGGCCTAATTTCGAGGTAACTGTAGAAAACAGGCGTTTACACTCAAAACCCGGTTGTGAGTGAAATGGCGATTTATCAATAGCTATCGCAAAGGCTCAATGAAATAGATAATGCCGCGCTCATCCGTTGTGGCCCCCACTCCCGTACAGGTGCCCTCCTTTTTCGTTGCCGTTATGACGTACGATTTGCCATCAGCACCGACGACCAAATGGACTGTATAGCCCGACAGCGGGTCATCCGCGGAGCCGATCGCAACCGAGCTACTGACCGGTCGTGAGTACTGAAGATCGGCGGCAAGTTTCTTGGTTTCATCGAAGTTGACGAGTTCCAATGCCGTGGCGAACCGATGGTTATTCTGGTAGAAGCGCATCTCAGCCGTATTTAGGACGCGGAAAGCGCCGACCAATGCAACCTGTTCCTGCCGAGGTGAATTGCACACCTGTGGGGCGTTTTGCGCGAACATGTGGACGTAGCTGACCAACATCAAAAGGAACAACCCTGAGTTTTTCATGCGGTTCTCCTTGGTGCTTTCATCCCAAGAACGACCACTATTTAGACACTTGCATAATAATTTAATCGCATAAGTGCTGTGAACAGGCGTTTACACTCACAATCGGGTTGCTGGTGTAATGGCGATTTTTCGCCAACAATGACGTCGCGCTGAAATAGCTTCCGTGTAGCCGACCCAGACGTGAGGGCCGGATCAGGCTAACTGTCAGGGTATGATCACCAATCGACGGCCTGGCTGGTCGCGCTGCCAGGCGTTCTCGATATCCGCAAGCGGGACCTTTTCTGTGTCTATCTGAAGGTCTCCCTTGTGCGGCGTGCGTCATCACTTGCTGAAAGGCTTCTACGAGAACGTCGCGAGATGGAATCCCCGCAGTACCCATAATTGTTAGTGCCGTACTACGCAGCACGGCTGCTGGAAGCGTGATGGTCGGCGCAGCGCTCTCCCCAACCTGAACAAAGCGGGTCTCGGATTGGATCACCGCAAATTCTTTTCGTGTTATCGCCGTCAGAAACGCCTGTGCAGGCGTGGCCCCACACGTAATCGATCACAACCTGGAATCCAGACTGGCCCGCTTCCCGCACAAATGCTTCGCTCAGTTCAGTCTCCGGCAGAGAGAGGGAAATGGTCGCGTCGGCGCCCAGATCGTGGAGCGTGTTCAGTGCCTGTTGATTGCGACCGGCAGCAACGACCCGAGCCGCCCCAAGAAGCTTCGCGATCTTTACCGCCAACTTGCCGGTCACGCCCGTCGCCCCAAGGATGAGGACGTTTTCACCGCGCACCAACTTTGCACGGTAGGCCAGTGAAAGCCAGGCTGAGATACCTGGGTTGGGCAAAGCGGCGGCGGTTTCGTCACTCACATTTTCCGGGACCGGAAACGTAAATGCGCGCGGCACAACCGTACGCTGTGCCATGGCACCGTGGGGTGAGCGAGGACCACCGAAGAAGACCCGTTGCCCGTCGTCCAGGTGCCCGACTCCATCCGAGCCGCAGACGCGGGGTAATTCGCCGCGGCTCGCATAATGCGATCCGCTGGCCAGTTGCTTGTCAACCGGCTTCAGCGATGCGGCGTGAACATGCACAATCACTTCACGGTCTTTGTCGCCAATGACCGGCTCTGGAAATTCTTCGTATCGAGGCACGGTTCCAATCGTGTGCAGGACGGCTGCATGCATGCGAGTTCCTCCTTTGACGTTTTTATCCCACAGATTCTACAGGCAGTGTGCCACAAAGTGTGAAGGGCGCTTTTACACTGCTTTCTTCTTGACAGGCCCTGAACTCGGGCTTAGTTTCATAAGTAGCTTAGGATACTCGGATGCCCGAACGCGCGCAGATTCTCCCCGGCACTCTCGATTTGCTCATTCTGAAGGCCGTCTCTCTCGGACCGCTCTACGGCTACGGCATTCTGCTGCGCATCGAACAAATTTCCCACGGAGCGCTGCTGATCGAACAGGGCGCGCTTTATCCAGCGCTGTTTCGACTTGTGCGGCAGGGATTATTGAAGGCCCATTGGGACACGTCGGAGAACAATCGCCGGACCAAGTTCTACGAGCTGACAACCGCCGGGCGAAAACGTTTGCGCCAGGAGGAGGACGGCTGGAACCGCCTGGTCACGGCAATTGGCTCAGCGCTTAAGGCGCAACCGGAAAAAATATGAAGGTCATCGCCTGGCTCCGTTCGGTGGTTTCGGCGCTGTTTCGCAGTTCCGTGGTCGAGAACGAGGTAGAAGAGGAGCTGCGCGCGCACATACAGGATCACGCCAATCACCTCGAGAGCTTGGGCGTTCCGCGCGCAGAGGCCGAGCGACGCGCACGGCTCGAGTTCGGCGGCTATCAGAAGTTCAAGGAAGAATGCCGCGAAGCGCAGGGCACGCATTTTCTTGAAGCCTTGATTCAAGACTTGCGCTTCGGCCTGCGTATGCTGCGCCGATCTCCCGGCTTCACTGCCGTGGCTGTGCTGACTCTGGCTCTCGGTATCGGCGCCACGGCGGCGATTTTCAGTTTTGTGAATGCCGTGTTACTCAAGCCTCTCCCTTATCCACATCCGGAGCGAATCGTGAGCGTGTGGGAAAAGAATCCGGGTGGAGGCAGCAACTTCATTTCCACTTTGAACTTTCGCGATTGGGAGCAGCAGAATCGCTGTTTTCAATTTCTTTCAGCCATCGCCCGGGACACGGTGACCTTGACCGGTTCGGGCAGTCCCGAGGAGCTGAATGTTCACAGAGTCTCGGCATCGTACTTCAAGGTGCTTGGAGTGGGCGCGACGCTGGGACGCACCTTTGCCGATAGCGAACACGAGGTTGGCAACGATCTGGAAGTAGTGCTATCGAACCGCGTTTGGCGGAGCCGGTTTGGCGGCGACCCCAAAGTTATCGGCCGCCAGATCACGTTGGATGCAAAAAATTACACGATTATAGGCGTGCTTCCGGCGAACAGTGAGTTTGACCGGAGCTGGGCCGCAATGTGGCTGCCACTTGCTTTCACACCTGCGAACATGACACGCAATTATCACTGGCTTAATGCCATTGCCAGCCTTGAGCCCGGCGTCACTCTGATGCAAGCCCGCGACCAAATGGACACGGTTGGAGCGCGCATTGCTGCCGTGTACCCGGATTCAAATAAGGGTTGGGGCGTAAGGGTGGATCCTTATATTGATCAGGTGGTTCAGCCGGAGCTCCGCCGCTCGCTTTGGGTGCTCCTCGCAGCGGTGGGAGCCGTGCTGCTGATCGGGTGCGCCAATGTCGCCAATCTGACCCTGGCCCGGGGCACGGGCCGCGAACACGAGATCGCTATTCGTTCAGCATTGGGCGCGAGCCGTCTCCGTCTAGTCCGGCAATTGCTTACGGAAAGCATACTTCTCGGAATCCTCGGCGGGGCGGCGGGCCTCGCGCTGGGCAATGCGTTCATGCACGGAATGAAACTGTGGTTGCCAACTGACATGCTGCCACCGCAGGCAAACGTCAGCATGGACTATGGCGTGTTGCTTTTCACGATGGCTATCGGAATCCTTACTGGAATCCTTTTCGGCCTGGCGCCGGCGCTCAGCGGCACGCGGCCCGATCTTGCTGGATCGCTGAAGGAGAGTGGGCGAACGACTGGCGGACTCACACTGCATCGGACAAGGACAGCCCTGGTGGTTGCCGAGGTGGCGCTGTCATTTGTATTGCTCGCGGGCGCCGGCCTGCTGATCCGAAGCTTCAACAGGCTTGCAAGCCTCAACCCGGGCGTGGATACAACCAACGTTCTTGCGATGGATCTTCCCATGCCGCTGACAGAATTCACGAACAGCACGACACTGACGAACTATCTCAGGGACGTGGCCGAGAAGGTGAGAAGCGTGCCCGGAGTGCGGGACGTCGCCATTACTGATAAACCGCCGATGGAAGGCTTTGCCAACGGCGCGCCCTTCCGGATCGAGGGACGGAATGATGATCCGTACTCGCCAGCGGTCAGTGGGTTCAAGGTGGTAGGGCCGTCATATTTTGATACGGTTGGCATGAGATTGCTGAAGGGGCGCAGCCTTGACGAGAGCGATGTTGCCGGCGCCGTGCCTGTTACCGTGATCAATGAAACGATGGCGAAGACTTACTTTAAAGGTGAAGATCCCATCGGTAAGCGCATCCTGATTCGGCAGCTCGTGTTCGGGAAGTCTGCTCGCGGCGCGGAAATCCCCTGGCAGGTGGTGGGGGTGGTAAAGGACGAGAAAGTGGGCGGGAAAGTCTTTAGCCTCGACGAGGACATTCCGGTTGTCTACGTCACGTTCTATCAAAGTCCCGGCACTCGCAATAGCCTGGTAGTTCGTGGCGCTATGAATCCGTTGCTCTTAAGCGGATCGATCGAACAAGCAATCTGGAAGGTGAACAATAACCAGGCGGTGGCAAACATTGAAACCCTGGAAGAAATCAAATCAGAATCGGTAGCGCCAGCCCGGCTTCGCACTGCGCTGTTGGCCATCTTCGCCGGCATCGCACTTTTGCTGGCTGCCGTCGGGATCTACGGCGTTGTCTCCTATTCCGTGGCGCAAAGAGTGCGTGAAATGGCCATTCGGCTGGCCCTTGGAGCGTCACCGGGCGATCTGTTGAGGCTAGTGATCGGAAAAACGATGCTCAACGTTCTGGTTGGACTTGCTATCGGTGGGGGCGCGGCACTCGCGCTTACGCGCGTATTGGCGAGCTTGCTCTACGATACAAGCCCAACCGATCGGGTGACGTGGGTCGTCACTGGGGCGTTGCTCGCAGCGGTGGCGCTCCTGGCCTGCTACATCCCCGCCCGGCGCGCCATGCGCGTCGATCCCATGGTCGCTTTGAGATACGAATAGTCTTTCACGCAGCTTAACTAAACCCGCCAGAAGCATTCACAGAAAGTAAAATTCGGCTGAAGAAAGCGCACTCAATTTCCTCCCTGTCAATGCTGACAGTTCTGCCGGTGGCATCGGCGGTGGTTAACTTGTGTTCGCGGCATGTCCTGCAAAGGGACTGCAGGAACAATTAAGTTCTGCATCGAGCTTCAATTCCGCTGAGCAGGTCTCGACCAGCGGGTTAGCGCAATACGTCGCTACGTTCTCGGGAAACAATTTGTATTCAAAGGTGCGTGCTCATGTCGATCAGCAAAATCCAATGTGATACAAAGCTGATTTTCCACTTGGCCCTGCTTCTCACGTTCGTAGTCATACCTCAGATTGCTTCAACACAGGACGATGAAGGTGTCGAGAACTACAAGGTTCGCATCACGGCACTGTGGTTTCGCTCGTCTCCAACCATAACTATGGAGGCAGCAGGACACAACGGGTTGGTGGATTTTAATCGGGATTTCAATTTCAACGATTACTCGACGTTTTCCGGCAAAATCGATTGGAAGTTTACCCACAAAAATCACCTGTTTTTTGTGGCCACACCCTTGAACCAGTCCAAGGGAGCAGTGCTCAATCGCACAATCACGTTCCGCGGTCAGACGTTTGATGTTGGAGTCAATGCAAATGCAGATCTTCAGGCAACCGCGTACGGCCTCGGATACCAGTACGACTTCATCCGGAGAAAGCGGGGTCACCTTGGGATTGCCCTGCAAGCCAATCTCATTGACACGAAGGGAACCCTCAATGCGGCTGCTCAGGTAACGAGTGACGGCGTGCATCACGCTGCCGCGTCCGCCCAGGCTTCCTTGCTGGCCCCGGTTCCCGTAGCGGGTCCCGAGTACCGACTTTACTTGATCTCCCAGCGACTCTTCGTCGAGGGAAATCTGAACGGCATGTGGCTCTTCGGCTACGGCAATTATTTATCGACCTATAACGATCTTGGGTTCGCGTTTGGCAAGCATCTGGCTGTAAAGGCTGGGTATGCATACGCTTCGCGATTTAGGGTGAACGACAGCGGGGGCCGTATTGGCCTTAACCTTGATCAGCGGGGGCCTACGGCTGGTTTCGACATTTCATTCTGACGAGCCTCAACAGACGAAGTAGCACTTAGGGCGAATTATCGATGCGGACGCACAATCCTCACCTTCATTCAGTGCTGCTACTTTTACCAGTTGGATGATTGAGCGGCAGCATTCATGCTGTTGACTTCGTGCGACTCTGGTGAACTGCTGGACAACTAAAGTAAAGAATCACGGGTCGCAGGTGCTGGGAGGGCCAGATTTCCGTGTGACCATCCCGATGGAGCGGTACTCGACACCGTGAGAGCGTCAGGTACATCGCGGAGGCCGTCATGCGATTCTGCATTACTAGAACAACCCAGATTAGCCTCTTCATTCTTGTCTTCTTTCCCCTTGTGATCTCCACTCGCGGCTCCGGCCAGGAGACCGCATCAACGCCGCCTCGTCCCAAAGTCGGTTTAGTGCTGGAAGGTGGAGGTGCGCTGGGGTTGGCGCATATCGGAGTCATACAGTGGCTGGAGGAACATCGGATCCCGGTGAACTACGTGGCCGGCACCAGTATGGGCGGTCTGGTAGGCGGGCTCTACGCAACCGGTCACTCGGCCGCGGAAGTGAAAGAACTGATCAAGCCCATCGACTGGGATGAGGTACTGGCAGGGCAAACTCCTTACAAGAATCTTTCGTTTCGCCGCAAGCAGGATGCAGCAGACTACCCCAATCGTCTGGAATTCGGCCTGAGAAATGGGGTGGAGTTCCCGGAAGGATTTAATTCAGGACAGGGAGTGATGATGATCCTGGACCGGGTTGCACTGCCGTACTCTAACATCAAGGACTTCAACGATCTTCCCACTCCATTTGCCTGCGTCTCGACCGATCTGGTGACCAATCAAGCCTACGTTTTTCGCAAGGGATCACTTTCGCTCGCGTTGCGTTCCACCATGTCACTGCCTGGAATCTTCACTCCGGTCAGGTGGAACGGACAGATTTTCGCAGACGGCGGACTGATGGATAACCTCCCGGTGGATGTAGCTAAAAGCATGGGAGCCGAGGTGACGATCGCGGTCCACCTGGAAACCGCCAAAATGGATCCCAACGCAACGCTGTCTTCCTTTGGAGTGCTGGGCCGCTCAATCAGCGTTGTGATTGCGGCCAATGAGTTGCGTTCCATGGAAAAAGCGGACATGCTTATCTCTGTTCCGCTCGAGAAGTTTGATTCCATGCAATACAACCGGGCGGAGGCGCTCATTAAGGCCGGCTATGCAGCGGCGGAAGCCAAGGCCACAATGCTTAAAACGCTTGCCGTGGATGAGTCGACGTGGCGGGCCTATCTGGCGCAGCGCGCAGCGCGCCGCCTCACTGCCCCTGCTCCTCAGTTTGTGGAAGTGACTGGAACCAGCCCGAAGCTAGCCAGTGCCATCGAAGACGATCTAAAAGACAATATTGGAAAGCCGGTTCAAACGGCAGCCTTACAGGAACAGTTATTGGATCTGAAAGGGCAAGGACGCTTCTCAAACTTCAGCTACCAGATGACAGACCGCGACAACCAGCCCGGCCTGCTCATCACGGCCACAGAAAAATCCTATTCGCCGCCAGTTGTGCAACCACTTTTTCTGTTCAGTGGTTCGAATTTCAGCGGCATTGATTTCAGCGCTGGGCGCGCGTATTACCTTTCTGGATTTTGGCAGCTACCGGGCCGAATGGCGTAACGACGTGATCTTCGGGTCACAGTATGGCATTAACAGCCAGTATTACCGCCCGTTCAGTGCCAGCAGCAAGTGGTTCATCGCGCCGGAGGGGTTCGCCAGCTACCTGCAATACCCTATCTATAACAGAGATGTTTTTATCGCCCAGTATCGCAAGACCTCCGCGGGAGGAGGCCTTGAAGTTGGTTATGAATTCGGCCGTGTTGCGCAACTGAGTTTGGGTTACACAGCTGCGCAGGAGAGTCTGGTGCCCAAGATCGGGGACCAAATCTGTTCTCCCAAATGTTTCAGGCCGTTTCGGCGGGACCGCGCTTCGTTTTGCATTAAATGACGTGGACAATCCGGTCATCCCTCGCACTGGAGAGTTCATGGACCTCTCCACCTCATGGGTGGATGCGAACCCAGGAGGAGCTCATTCATTTCCGACAGCAGAAGGCGGAGTGACTAAATTCATTAAGCTGGATCAGCCGTCCTCGGTCTACTTTGGAGCGCGCGGAGGAACCACGTTCGGCAATGAACTGGTAGGGGTACCTCTCTTTTCTTTGGGCGGCCCCAACAGCTTTGCGGCCTACGGTGAAAACGAATTGCTTACCGACCAGTATTACCAGTTCCACACAGGATATCTTCGCAGGATAAAAAGGTTTCCTGTCCTGATCGGAGAGGGACTCTATTTCAATACGCTGCTGGAGGCGGGCAGGGTCTTCTCGCCGCCATTTAAGTCACAAACGCCTGGCGATGTGGTTGCCGCGCTCGTAGCCAACACAATATTCGGGCCGGTGGAGGTCGGCGGGGCAGTTGGAGCTGCGGGGCATCGCCGCGTGTTCTTCAAGCTAGGCCGAATCTTCTGAACGAGATTACGCGGATTGATACTCTCCAAGATGAGGGCGCTGACGTTTGACATTCGTTCAGAGATGACAGTACTATCAAACTTCAAGTGAAGAACTCTTGCCAAATGCGGATGTTGATGTGCGACGCGTGTTGTTGTTACGCGGCCGTATACGTCCATTCTGGCGAGTGCTCTCTTTCTAGGCATCAGGTTTAGTTTTTCTCGAAGCGTTTTTCTAGAAGCCCACTCACCGGACGTGAGTGGGTTTTTCTTTTTGCCCACAAGACCAATCAGCCACCGTGACGGCTAAAGCAAAGGATCAAGAAATGAGTAACCATGCACCAGGTAACCAGGCATCAAGTAACCGGGCACCAATACGAAGGTTTTCGCTCGACGCATGGGCTGTTGTTCTGGCCCTGATAGCTGTTTTTCTGGTCAGGCTTGGCCTGATCAAACACATCTCCTGGTAAGGGAGTGAAGGAGACTGCCATGGCATCCACATCAGTTCTAACATCACAGCAACCACTCACCCTGCCCAGAAAATTCTTCGCCATCTTTCCCGGCGTGGCGCTGCTAACGATCATCGGACTCGCCGGCAAGGTTATGGAACAAACCATTGCAAGATATGCCAAAGCCCATCATCTACATCTGCCAAATATTGAGTACGTACTCTGGGCTATCGCAATCGGCTTCATCATCTCGAATACGGTTGGCGTGGCTGAGATTTTTAAACCTGGCATAGCTACCTACGAGTTCTGGCTCAAGACGGGAATCGTTTTACTGGGCGCCAGATTTATTGTGGCCGACGTGCTCAAGCTTGGCGGCGTCAGCCTGGCTCTGGTGGTCATTGAGTTGGCGCTCTCGATCGCGCTCATGAGCTTTCTGGGGCGGGTTTTCAAACTCAGCCCCAAACTCACCAGCCTGCTGGCTGTAGGATCTTCAATCTGCGGCGTCTCGGCGATTATCGCAACCAAAGGCGCGATTGACGCAGACGACGAAGACTCTACGTTTGCGATCGCGGCAATTCTGGCGCTCGGCGCGCTGGCGTTGTTTACCTTTCCGCCGATTGGGCACGCCTTACATATGAGCGACCAGTTTTACGGACTGTGGGCCGGCATGGGAGTGGACAATACGGCAGAAGCGGTTGCTGCCGGCGCGCTTTATTCTGATTCTGCCGCGAAGATTGCCGTCCTGGCCAAGACTACCCGCAACGCGATGATCGGTTTCGTGGTTCTGGGTTATGCCATCTATTGGGCCGCCCGCGAGGGTCGCACGGTGGTTGGGAGCAAGGCTGCGTTCCTGTGGAACAAGTTCCCAAAGTTCGTACTGGGCTTCCTGATTATCTCGGCGCTGGCGAGTTTGAAGTTCTTTTCCGTCGACCAGATAAACAATATTGCCAACCTGTCACGCTGGGCCTTCCTGCTTACCTTCGGCGGAGTAGGTCTGCGGATCAATTTTCGTGAGATGAAAGGTCAGGGGATACGTCCATTTCTGGTAGGTGCGATTGGCGAAGTGGTCATCGCAGCCATTACGCTTGGCCTGGTTTTGGGCGCCAGTAAGTTCGTCAAGATATAACACGCCTTGCTAAAGGCATACAACAAGTGGCGGGTTTAAGAGCATCTTTGAGTTCGGAAGGTCTTTTATGAAGACCTACGGATATAAGATTTTCAACCCGCCGCGGCACTTTGTTCCTGCTAATCCAAGCGGCTCCGCATGTTAGATTTGAGGGCCTCATGGAAGCCGACAGCAGAAGAAAGTTTCAATTCATCATTGGATTGTTGCTGGTCCTTCTCTTCATACGACTGGTGGTGATTTTCTACCAGCGACATGAAGCGAATAAGCCGGCGGAGAAAAAGACCACCACCTATTCCAACAATATGGATGACTATGTCACTCTGCCCAAGATCCATCCTTATGACCTTAAGTCGGCAGCGAAGGAATTAGTTGGGAAAACCATCTGGGTGCGGGCAGGGAACGCTATCCACTATTATCCGTTTTCAGCAGCAACGCAAACGGTTGATCTAAAGCATGAAAAAGGTCTTCTGCCCCCATTGGCTAAGCTGCAGATAAAAGACGTGGTATTGCAGAAGATTCCTGGCGGGCCCCTGGCGGAAGGACAGGTTTCAGTTGTGCAGAAGCAGGCTTTTGCAGCCTTTCACATGGGAAATGAACCGGGCACATATGCCGTTCCGATTGGCGCCAGCACAGGTGACGATTTCAACTTCACAGGCAACGATCTCTTCTTCTTCGCTGACCCGCATGAATTGTATAAACATTGGCCGCCGGAGACCTGGCAGGCAATCGACAATCATCAGGCGAAACAGGGGATGAATGAGATTCAGGTTTCAATGGCGCTGGGCACGGTCGCCACAGGGTCAGGCGACTATGGCAATCGCACGCTGCAATTCGACAACAACGGTCATCCGGTGACGGTAACCTTCGCCAATAACAAAGCCACGTCCGTGACCGAACAACAAAGGATCCCATGATTGCACTCAGGAATGAGTGACAGAGATTTTAGTCAGCGCCAGACGTTTTTCGTCCCCGTTTCGGCTTGGATACCGCTTCATCGGCGGTCGCAGCTTCGCCTGACGTCTCACGCACGGAACGCGGCGGCTTCTTGCCTTCGGCCAGGCTCATCTTCAAAGCTTCCAGAATATCGATGACTGGCGCCTTATGCGCCGGCGTTACAGTTTCCACAATCTCTTTGCCTTCGATCTTGGCTTTGATCATCGCCATCAGATTGTCACGGTAGTTGTCTTTATATTTGTCAGGTTCAAAGGATGCCAGGAGGGAATCGATGAGCATTTTGGCCAACGCCAATTCCTTGTCCTGGATGGCGCTGGTATCAGTGCGAAATTCTTCCACCTGGCGAATTTCGTCCTTGTAATACATGGTGTGCAGCAGGATGCCGCGCGCGCCGGGCCGCAGGATCACAATATGTTCGCGATTGTGCATGGCGATCTTGGCGACGCCCACACACTGGCTTTGCTTCAGGGCTTCGAAAAGCAAAGCATAGGGCTTCTCACCGGCTTCGTCGGGAGCAAGATAATACGAGGCATCAAAGTAGATGGGGTCGACCTCAGTAGTCTTTACAAACTCCAGGACCTCCATGGTCTTGGCAGTTTTGGGCGCGACCTTTTTGATCTCTTCGTCCTCTACGACAACGTACTTGTCTTTCTCGTACTCGTACCCTTTTACAATGTCACTGCGCGAGATGGGCTTGTCTTCCGCCTGGCAATACAGGACTTGTTTCACGCGCGAATTGTCGGCCTTATGCAGTTGATTGAAGCTGACGCTTTCACTGCGGGCCGCGCTGTACAATTTCACAGGCAAAGAGAGCAAACCAAAAGTCAGGTGTCCCTTCCAAACGGTGCTGGCCATTTCAATGTCTCCAAAAATCGGGCGAGTCTACGTGTTTAGCACAAAAAATAGTGCATTACAATCTCCGGTAGGCCCATGTCACTAGAAGAGTACCGAAGAAAACGCGTATTCTCCCGCACCCCAGAGCCTCCGCCTGAACTGGCTAAGACCCCGGGCAAGCGGTTTTTCATACAGCGCCACTCCGCCCGCCGCCTTCACTACGATCTACGCCTGGAAATGGACGGTGTATTGAAATCGTGGGCCTTGCCGCAGGGGCCGACGCTCGACCCTGAAATCAAGCGGCTAGCGGTCCACGTGGAAGACCATCCGCTGGATTATGGCGATTTTGAAGGCACCATCCCCAGCGGCAATTATGGCGCCGGGAACGTTACCTTGTGGGACCGAGGCACGTATGAATGGCTGGGAGATCGACCGCCGGAAGCGCAGTGGGAGAAGGGCGACCTTAAATTGCTCTTTCATGGCCACAAATTAACCGGGGAGTTCGCGCTGGTCAGGACGAATCGGAACAAGGGAAAAGACTGGCTGCTGATCAAGAAGAAAGACTTCGCCGTACGGCGAGGTTGGGACCCCGAGTCAGATACACGGAGTGTGCTTCAGACCCCTGCAGATCTCTCGTCTATTGAGGGTGCGAACAGGGAGGCGATGCCGTCCAGGATTGAGCCCATGCTGGCCACACTTCAAAACGACGTGCCTGAGGGCTCTGACTGGCTCTACGAGATCAAGTGGGATGGCTATCGTGCAATCTGCTTTCTTGAGGGCGGCAAAGTACGCATGGTTTCGCGACGCGGGAATGCAATGGAAAACCAGTTTCCTGAGATCGCGAAGGAGCTTGGCCAAAGCGTGAAGGCAGAGAATGCAATCCTTGATGGGGAAGTGGTTGCGCTGGACGAAAACGGGTCGCCAAGCTTTCAGCTTTTGCAAAACCACGTCGGATTCAGGAGAGCGGCTGCCCTTCGTGGCGAGAAACCGCAGACGCTCATCTTCTACGCTTTCGATCTGCTCTACATGAACGGCTTTGATCTGCGACGCGCGGCGCTGATCGACAGGCGCAGGCTTCTATCGTCCATCATCTTTCCCGGCGAGATCATTCGCTACTCCGAACACTTTGCCGGAAGAGGCCGCGAGTTACTGGACGCCGCCCGGGAAAAAGGGCTGGAAGGCATCATCGCCAAGCAGGCGCAGAGTCGCTACACATCCAAACGCAGTACAGACTGGATTAAGCTCAAAGTCACAACCCAGCAGGACTTCATCATCTGCGGATACATCCTTGGAGAACGTGAACCCTTTGGTTCACTTGTGCTGGGTTATCACAAAGGAAAGAAACTGGTTTATGCGGGAAACGTTGGCTCCGGCTTTAACCAGCAGACGTTGAAATCAAGCTACGAGAAGATGGAACCGCTGGTGACGAAAAAAGCCAACGTTGAGCGACGTACCGCGCGAGATTGGCGCGGTGACCTGGGTGAAACCGGAGCTGGTCTGCGTGGTGAAGTTCAACGCCTGGACCGCCGACGAGCGCCTGCGTGCTCCGGTATTTATCGGGCTGCGGATGGATGGGAATCCGGACGAGGTAGTGCGCGAGACAGCAGAGATTGCGACCGCGGAAGCCAAGATAAAGCCCAAGCCAAAAGGCGAGAAAGAACGTACGCCTTTGTTGTCTGCGGAGACTACCGAACAGAGTCTGACCATTGAAGGCAGGCGACTCAAATTCACGAACCTGAAGAAAGTCTTCTACCCGGCGGATGGTTACACCAAGCGCGATGTTATCAACTTCTATGCCGCGGTCTCAGATCTACTGGTGCCGCATCTTAAGTCGCGGCCGCTTTCGTTGAAACGATATCCTAACGGCATTGACTCCGATTTCTTCTTCCAGAAAGAAGCCGCGACCAGCTTTCCCGACTGGTTGCATACCGAACTGATCGCCACGGACGAAACGTCCAAGACGCGGTTTGTGATTTGCGATGACAAAGCTTCATTACTGTATCTGGCCAATCTGGGTTGTATTGATCAGAATCCATGGATGAGCCGGCTGGGCTCGCTGGAAAATCCTGACTTCATACTTCTCGACTTGGATCCTTATCATTGCGGCTACGATCGCATTGTAGAGGCGGCAAGGCTTGTGAAAGGGAAGCTGGACCAGATCGGATTGAAGGGATATCCCAAGACCACCGGCGGTGACGGCATGCATATCTACGTGCCGCTGGAGCCGCAATACAGCTATGCTCAGGCCCGCACTTTTGCGGAAATACTATCGCGCTGGGTCACGGCGGAACGTGCTGATCTCTTTACCACGCCACGGAACGTATCCGCACGCGAGAAGGGAAAAGTTTATTTTGATTATCTTCAGATCGCTGAGGGCAAGACGATTTCCGCTCCCTACGTGCTCAGGGCGAATCCCGGGGCGCCGGTAGCAACGCCGCTGGATTGGGATGAAGTGCGTCCGGGATTAACGCCGCTGCAATTCCACATCGGCAACGTCATGCGACGGTTTGATCGCGTGGGTGACCTGTTCAGCCCCGTGCTGAATCAACTGCAGGAAATTGAGCCGGCGCTGGAGAAATTAAGCAAGCTGATGGGGGCCTGAGCTGTGTAGAAACTTGCTCAGGCTTGGTCCGACGGTGGGTTTTGCGCAGAATCCTCTATCTCCTGGCCGAACTGTAAACAGTAGCCATTATTGTCTTCAATCGCGAACTCGCGCATGCCGTAAAAGAAATTCTCAATCGGATAGACGATCCTTGCCGAATCTTTAAGCCGATGCCACCACGCCTCAACATCGTCCGTCCGAAAATAAAACGATCCCGAAAACTGTAGCCGGTCAAGAGGAGAATGAGCGTTCGGCAGTGACAGCATGACTTCAACGTCATCGCGCCCCAGAGACGCCCAGCTATCAGAGCTGTTCAGACAAGCAAAGCCCAGAACGTCAACATAAAATCCAATGCTCGCGCCCAAGTCTTTCACGCAAAGTATGGGGGTGAGTTTTGACAATTTCATCGGGCCTGATCTCCCGCTTTAGTAGTTCAAGTTGAAATCCAGCAGGTTCCAATAGATTGAAATCCACACGAAGCCGATGCAGGCCGCCAGAACCATCAAGTTCCAGACCTTTGACCACCACCACATGCTGCGGTCACGCCAGGAACGAACAGCGCCGATAAAAACCAGAACAACGCCAGCCGCGCCCAGCACTCCTACCGCCTGAAGCAGGTGAAGCTTGAGATCAGATTTTTCGCTGAGACCGCCCGGGTCATCGCCGGAAAGAGCCAGCAACATTCCGAGGGCAAAGATCAGATTGAGCGCACAGACCAGTCGGATCCAGAGACGGCTTTGCCTGGTGGGCTCGTCCATTTCCAGACGATGGTGGTAGTGGCGGCGCACCAGCGCCCCGGCGGGCCAAAAGAGGAGCGTGAGCGCCATGACTGAAAGAGAGACGACGGTGATGGTCTGGTTGAGAACGCCATTGTTCGCCAGGGTCGCGCGCTGATAAACCATGGCAGGGAAGCTGGGGACCATCTGAAGCTTGTTGGTTGCGTCTCTGCGAAAAGCAATGAGTTCCTGCCCATTCGCGGCGCGATAGAGAAGCGGCCCCACCTCATGCCAGGTTTTTGTTTCTCCATTGAAGTCCTTGATGGGATCAATGGTGAGATTGCCGTCCGCGTCTGCCTTGACGCTGCCCTGGCCGAGCATATTGCCAATTCTCAGGAAGTTACTTTCTGATCGACGAGAAGATACGTAATGTCCCGTAACCGATCTTCCATCCTGAACTGCGCTGGGCAGCTTTTCCGCAACCGGCGGCTTATAGGGAAAATAGCGATCCAGAAAATGATTCCATAGTGCGGTGCGCGGGCTGATTTCACCTTTTCCACGGCTGTTATAAGAGACATAGAAACCAACACCGGCATCCAGAACAAGATGCAGATCACTGTGGAAGTAGACGGTATCGCCGCCGTGGCCGATAATCCTGTGCCCATTCCGCGTCTCTTCATAAAATCCCAGGCACATACCGTTGAGCGCCTGATGCAGCCCGAACTGGCGCGAATGCATGGCCTTTGCGGTTTCCGGGCTGAGAATCTGCGCATCATTGAACTTGCCATCCTGCAGATGCGCGACCATGAAATTTGCCAAATCGGCAGCCGTGGCCGAAAGAGCTCCTGCGGGCGCTTCCTCGATGATTTCGAATGGCTTGGGCTTGCCTGAACCCACAATGTATCCATTCGACATGAGCGGTTTCAGGTCAGGCGGCAGAGGTTGGGCGAAGGTGGATCGAGCCATGGCCAGCGGAGTAAAGATATTCTCGCTTACATACTGATTGAACGGCTTACCGGAAACGCGCTCAACGATGTACCCGGCCAGCGATGCACCGTAGTTGGAATACGCTGGCGTTGTGCCCGGAGGAAAGATGCGCTCCGGCATATGGGACGTGAGGTGTTCGCGCAAGCTCGCTATCGGGGCTCCCTCTGAGTTAATCAGATCCTTAATCTGTTCTTCGAAGCCGGCTGTGTGCGTCATCAGGTGACGCAGCGTGATTGGCTGTGGGAACGTGGCGGGTATCTTGAAATCCAGATAGGTGTTGACGTCGCGATCAAGATCAAGCTTGTTCTGTTCCACCAACTGCATCACCGCAGTCCAGGTAAACAGCTTGGAAATGGACCCAGGCCGGAAGAGCGTGCTGTCAGGCGAGACAGGAGTTTTCTTTTCTGCATCACTGTATCCATAGCCGCGGGAAAAGAGAACCTTGCCATCCTTAACCACCACCACAACGGCACCTGCTATGTTCTCTCGCTCCAGTTGCATGGGTAGGAAGCCATCGAGAAAAGCTTCAACATCTGCGGCGGTCATTTCATGAGGCGTTTCCGCTACTTTCGTCTCGCCCGCAACTGGTTGTTTTGGCGCCGGCGAAGCGGGATTTTCCTGCGGTTGTTGAGCCGGGCAGGCAACGACACCGATCAGCAGAGTCGCAAACAGAGCAAGGATTGCAGCAGCACGATTCTTTTTGGCCAAAGAAAACTCTCGCAAGGATTAAGTTATGGAGGAAACGCAAAAGGATAACACGGAGAGTTGCAGATGCGATTAGAGCTTTTTAATCGGCCGTTCGCCGTCTAATTTTCAGCACAACGCTTTCGTTTGCCTATCGGCTCGAGTTATGCAAACAGCCTCCGTTGCGAGGGGCGTTCAAGCGATGGGTATACAAATGTAGCTTAAAGAATGGCCTGGCGGCGACGCCGGAGCCGGCGATCACGGCGAATGTCGGCGCGAAGGACGCGAATGGCATCTCTGTCGCGGCGGACACGGGCTTCATCTTCCTGGATCAGGCTACGGCTGACGTGATGGTGGCGATCAAAGGAAAGGCGGCTCTGGTCCTGCTGAAGTTGCCATTGAAAGCGCTGCAACTGTTGTTGATCGGCGCGGATGTCTCGAGACGTTCCGGCCTGGCAAAAAGCCATCGGAGACGACAGCAGCCCGGTTATTAAAACCAGATAGAAGGCATTGCGCATAGGCATGTCCCATCCAGAGTACCCGCAACTTTTAACACAGTTTTGAGCCAAAGTCGCGGAAATATTTGCGGGGCGGGAGAGGCGTGTGTAATGCGAGTAGGCCCGTTGTTCAAGGCTTAACCTCTAACGCAAGAATGACATGAGGGTTCTAAAGTCCCTATCCTTCCCGGCTTTCCATGCCGATGGCTGTCCTGATCATGCAAGTAGCCGGATGTCGCAAGATGACGCTTGTATTGCCATTCGTACAAGACGACACTGCAGCGTACCAGCCATTACGCCCGGCAATCATGTTCGGGAGCGCTTCCAGACTTTCAAATGTTTTTTGGTGTGCAGCGGGCCCCGTGCAGGGCAACAGAATTTGCCTGCGAGGAATCGCGAACGTACTAGACGGGCATCTCATTGGAGCAAGTTTCGAGAGTAGTTATTTCGAAACCAACTAAAACGTTAAGCGTAGCTGCTTTACAACTGTCAGTTGTGACAGCCACAACACTATGTGCGATAGGTGACAGACATGGGTGCCCGCAAGCGCTAGGCTATTCTCGGCCGGGCTGCCCTTGAGTCAGCAGGCCTGCAAAAGGGGAGCTAACTTCACTTTCTGGGCGTGAGTGATGATAAAGAGCAACGGAAAAGTTCGACCCATGGAATCGACCCGCGATTCGGCGCAACGCCGGGCAGCCATATCCCGAGCGCCTGTGCGCACCGTACTCGTGGTGGAAGATTTCGCACCTTTTCGGCAAGTCATATTTTCCCTACTGGCAACCGTGGCCCACTTGCAAGTGATTGGGGAAGCAGCGGATGGAGCCGTAGCGGTCCAGAAAGCAAAAGAACTCAAGCCGGACTTGATCCTGCTTGACATTGGACTGCCAACGCTCGATGGACTCGAGTGCGCCAGACAGATCCGCCTGCTCGCAACACATTCCAAGATAATCTTCGTGAGCCAGGAGTCTTCCGAGGAAGTGATTAAGGAAGCTCTTAAGTTGGCATCGGGCTATGTCATGAAAACGACGATGACGAGCGAACTATTAAATTGCGTGGAATACGTTCTTGCAGGGAATGCAGTTTGTTGGAATCATGCACCCGATAACGTCACGTGAATTTCTTGCCGATGTGACCAAGCTGGGCTGATTCCCGTTTTGAAACGGGCAATGCTGACGGCTTGATAGATCTTTACTACAAGGGTCGCGAAGAAGCGTTGTTCATAAATGGGAATCAGCTTCTTTCTTATCTTCGACGTACTCTGAAGATTACTTGCCTATTAAGGTAAGAGTGCGATAATTTGTTGCAAATGGTAGAACAAACCCAGTCTCGGCCCCCTCGAAACTCAACTCTTTTATGAGGCTTTCAACGCGAGCCCCATCGGTATCGCCCTGGAGAACATGGAGGGACAGCCTCTCTTCGTGAATGCGTTTTTTTGCGCGATGCTTGGATTCAGCGAAGAGGAAATGCGTACCAAACACTGCGTCGATTTTTCTCCTCCCGAAGATGCGGAGAAGGACTGGGAACTGTTTCAGCAGTTGAAAACGGGCGTTAATCAATCGCTATCAGATCGACAAGCGTTACATCCGACGCGACGGCTCATTGGTGTGGGGACGTTTAAACATCTCTTTGTTGAATCAAACCCCACGTCTGGTCATCGCGACGGTGGAAGACATTACAGAGAAGATGATGGCGGAAGAAGCGCGGTCACGGCATGCCGCCATCGTGGAATCGTCTGAGGATGCAATTCTTTCCCATGATCTAGATGGAATTATTCAAAGTTGGAACGCCGGTGCGCAGAAGCATCTTCGGATACACCGAAGCGGAGGCAGTTGGACAGCCCTTTGCCATTCTCACCCCGGCCGAGCTGTGGCAGGGGGAACAGCAGATTCTTGAAAGGCTCAGAGCGGGAGAGCGAATTGAACACTATGAGACCATTCGAGTCACGAAAGGCGGGAAAAAGATTCGTGTTTCCCGGGCTGTTTCGGTGATCAGGGATCCAAGTGGCAGAGTGACGGGTTTTTCCAAGATCGCCCGTGACATCACGGAACGGAAACTCACCGAGGATACTCTTGCAGACATCAGTCGCAAGCTGGTTGACATACAGGAAGAAGAACGCCGCCGCATAGCACGAGATCTGCACGACGACATTAGCCAACGTCTGGCAATGTTGGCAGTAGAAATCGAACAATTGAAGCAGAACCCTCCCAATTCTGCCGGTGAACTCAAAGACCAACTCAATGGAATCGGGGAAACCGTGCGCGGGGTCTCCAAGGGAGTGCAATCCATATCGCATCAACTCCATCCTCCGCAGCTCGAATATCTGGGTCTTGTAGCTGCGATGAAGAGCTTCTGCCAGGAGTTCGCTTCGCGGCGGAAGGTGGAGATCGATTTTGCGAGCGCCGACCTTCCACAGCCGGTGTCTCATGAGATCTCATTGTGCCTCTTCCGCATTTTGCAGGAGGCGTTGCACAATGCGGTTAAACATAGCGGAGTACGCCAATTCCGCGTGAGCCTGACTAGCTCAGGAAGCCAACTCTGTCTTACGGTCTCAGATAACGGCGCTGGTTTTGATGTTGAATCGGCGATGAAGAAGGGAGGACTGGGGCTCATCAGCATGCGCGAGCGTGTTCGGCTGGTGCATGGGACGATGGCGATCGAATCGAAACCGATGGCTGGAACGACCATCGATGTGCGCGTCCCCTTTGACTCAGAATGGGGTCCTCAACCGTCGGCGTCGCGGTCAACATAGTTTTAGTTCGCCCCAGCCTGATCTCGTCAGAAACTCTTACTGCGGATTCACGCAGATGGTTGCGGACCAGGATCCAGGCAGCAAGCTCTGACCAGCCTGCTGCTGGTCCGATGCCGAAATTTGCTCAAACTTTGGGAGTTGCACCACGTCTAACCAGCGACGGCATTGCTGAATGCCAAAATCGGATTAAGGAGCAACCTACGATGAAACGTTCTTCGCTTACGCTGGTTACGGTCACTCTGTTTGCTGCTATTGGAATGGGTCTTTACGGTCAGTCTCAAACCCAGAATCAAGCTCCGGGGCCGGCCCGTTCCCGGTCCGACGAAATGCTGGACAGGTGGAATGACATTGGGAACAAACTTGTCGCCATGGCGAAGGATTTTCCGGAAGACAAATATGACTTCAAGGTGCAGAAGGACCAGCGCACGTTCGCTGAGAATCTTCTCCACGCCGCCGCACTCGATTTTGTTCTGATACGCAGGGTTTCCGGAACCAACGTGGGACCTGACTTCGGCCAGGGAGATAATCCATCGCGCGACGCTTTCAAGACCAAGGCCGACGTGGTGAAGTTCGTGCAGGAGGCCGTGGCGGACGGAGCGCAAGTGATTCAACAGCAGGGCGACGCGGGGTTGGACAAGACGACAAAATTCTTTGGGAACCGGATGTCTCACAACTCCAATATCTGGACGTTCGCCATCGAGCACAGCGGCGAGCACTATGGCCAGCTTGTGGTCTACTATCGAGCGAACAACCTGGTCCCACCGGACTCGCGACGCTAATGCGTAACCTTAGCAAATGGCAAATCCAACACAAACCCTATCGCTGATGAACACTGATGACACTGAATTACGGTGATCGGGAATAGCTGACCTCGAGTTCCAGTGTGGCGGCAGAGTTGCGCCTGCGTTCGGCAAAGTTTAAAGGCCACTTACTGGGCCACGCATGGTTGCGGCCAGACATCCAAAAAAATGTACGGCAATTGAACTCATGGGGAGGAGATATGTTTGAACGGAAACTTACGGGACCTGAACTCGGGCTTCTTGCTGGAACCCGGGTTGCTCTGGGAATGGGAATTGGCTTGCTGCTTTCCGGTCGGCTGAGTCGCGACCAGCGCAAAGGCGCGGGGTTGGCTCTGATAATCGTGGGCGCCCTTACCACTGTCCCACTTGTAATTGGACTTATCAGCCAGAGAGACAACATTCGGGAATTTCGCTCGGCAGCCTAGATCGGATCGCCGAGATCGGAAGATCGAACCCTTTACCGCTGACTACGCGGATGGGTGCGGCGAAGGATGGGTGCGGCGAAGGGCTGCTGAGTTTTCCATTCGGAATGTTGCGGGGATTCGCGTGCAGGCGATCCATCATGAACGCAAGCTGGAGGAGGTGGCTCAGTCCACAGCGTACCATCGTTATCAGAGACAGCAATCCGCTCGCCTGGTTTGACGAACTACGGGTTGCCTACTGTGGTGACCGTCCGGACGAACTCTGCAATGCTTTTCCTTGCGGAACCCGCATTTCAGGACTGGAGCAACATTTCGTCTCGGATACGTTCTGAGATCGCCTGCACTGTCGCGCATAGGGCATTTATCATGGTCATTGCTGCCCAGGGCACGATAACGAACTACTTTCACGCTGTCATGATGAGTTCCTCAGCGCGCATTCGGAACTGGCAGTAGTAACAGCAGAGATCGCCGTCATCGCCGTTATCGCACGACATCGCCGTGATCGGAACACCATTACCGCGGATTTCGCGGATGGTCGCGGATCAGAAATGGCTACTGCTTCTTCGTCAGCAATCCTGACATCGCCCATATCCCAAGCAATGGACCGACAGCCATGCTGGCCATGGCCCACTGCCATCCCACGTGTGCGGCAATGCTCGCCATGGAGCGGATGGCAAAGGCCGTCAGCAAAAAGCCGAGTGCGACCTGGCAGGTGAGGGCAGTGCCAACGTAGCTCTTGTCTGAAACTTCACTGATGATGGTGGAGAACTGAGCTGAGTCGGCGATCACGGCAATGCCCCAGATCAACGAGAGAACTACCAGCAACATTGGGTGATGAAAGACCAGAGCCGCTACCAGACAGCAGATTGAACTGATAACCATGGCGATAATCGTGACCCAGGCCCGCTGGGAAACTCGCTCTTCGGCGCTCTGATCTTGCAAGCGATCGCTGGCGGCGCCCGCCCATACACAGCCGACGGCTCCAATGCCGATGGCGAGCGCGGCGTAGGCTTCATACTTCGAGCGCGACCAGCCTGCGGAAGCGGCGAAGATCACGGCAATCCATCCCCACATGCTGTAAAGCTCCCACATGTGACCGAGATAGCCGAGATTGGCCAGTCGCAAACGCCGGTTGCGGACAATCTCCAGCATTTGGCTGGGATCGAAGCGCGATTGCGGCATGGCATAAGGACCTTCATGCACGCCGAACAGGACGATGAACGCTCCGACGACCGCCTGCACACTACCCAGAAGCACTACGTTGCGCCATGAGATGCCGCCTAAAGAGTTGACGGCATGAGGTACGGCCGAGCCCATTGTAAGCGCGCCAATCATAATGCCGAGAGCCAGACCGCGTCCGCGCTGAAACCATCCGGCAATGATCTTCATGCCAACGGGATAAACGCCGGCAAGGAAGAAACCTGTTGCTCCGCGAAAGAGGATCGCCGGGATGGGGTCCTGAGCGACAAACGCAAACGCAGCATTCGAGGCGGCAGCGAGCAACGCGGAAACGAAAAGAACGCGGATCGGGTTAAAGATGTCTGGAATATTGAGGAGGGCAAAGAAGATGGCGCCGAGGGAAAAGCCGATCTGCACGGCGATGGTCAGCCATGAGCCAAGCGCCAATCCGGACTGCCATAGCCTGGTCACTTGAGGAAGCACGGCCGTGCCGGTAAACCACAGAGACATTGCCAGCAGTTCCGCGATGGAAAGCAAAAGAAGAACCCGCCGGGTGGAACTGCCACGGCGGGTCTGATCAATGGTAACGGTTGACACTAGCTCTTCATTTTCCTGCGTTCACAGGATGTGACGACGGCGCTGGGATCAACTGCGTCTCTGTCGGTATGCATCTCGGCGATCTTGCCGTCCTTATCAATCAGGAAGGTCACGCGACGAGCTGCTTTGTATTGCGGGTTGTAGATTCCGTACTGCTGCGTTACTTCACCACCCCAATCACTGAGCAGCGGGAAGGTGACGCCGATTTTTTCTGCCCACGCGGCATTGCTGAACGTGCTGTCCATGCTTACACCCAGAACCTGGGTGTCTGCGGCTTCCAGCTTTTGTACATTCTGCTGGAACGCCTGCATTTCCTTGGTTCAACCACCGGTAAAGGCGAAGACATAAAACGCAAGAGCAACATTCTTCTTGCCGCGATAGTCGCTGAGTTTAACTTCTTTGCGGTTTTGATCCAGCAGCTTGAAATCAGGAGCCATTTCTCCGACTTTAAACTTTGGTTCAGGAGGGGCATCTTTCTTTTCGCCTTGCGCCCACAGACGTGTAGCCGTCTGCTGAGCCAGCAAAGCGAACATGCAAAGCATGATCACTAATGACAATTTCCGCATGGTCACTTTCCTTATGCGATTCGTTGGACTTCGAATCGCTAATAAGCCTATATTCGCTGCCTTGTTCAGGTCAACGTCTACAGAAGCGGTTCCGGGCGAATTGGGCTTTGGTTTCGCGAGATACTGGAACAAGTACGTATCCCTGAATATAGAAATGTAAAGAGGATGTGGGTACTAACATCTTCATGGAGGCCACAATGAATCGGATATGCGCCGTGTTAATCCTGGTTCTGGCATGTGCCGGACTCGCTCTTGGACAAAATGCTCCGACATATGGAATTCAGCCAAACACTATTTACTCCGGTGCAGATGGGAAGTTCGAATCGGCGCCAGATACGGCCGTTCTCGAAATGGAAATTGCTTCCCAGCAGGACACGTCGAAAGCCGCTTACGACAAGGTCGCCGCGGCCGCTACCAGCGTGCGGAACGTATTGCGCAATAACGGGATTGAACCCAAGACGGCGGAGATTGCGAACTATTCTGTTCAGCCGATCTACGACTGGAAAAATCCCAAACGCAAAGTGATCGCATACCGTGTGGTCTCCAGCGTGAAACTAAAGATCCATGACTTCAATAAGATCGGTGCGCTTACGGAACAGCTGGCCGCTATTGATGAAGCCTCCAACCAGTCGGTTGAATACACTCTGGAAGAGATTGAGCAGGCCAAAGCCAAAGCATCTGAAGATGCCCTGAAGAAAGCGCGGAATCAGGCAAACGCGATTGCGGTGGCGGGTGGAAGGGCGTTGGGTGAATTGGTATACGCTTCAGTGGATGTGAATCAGCAGCAGATTGTGCCAATGAAGATGCGGACCGCGGGTATGGCAAGAACGGCAGCAGCGGAAGTTGCTCCTCCGACCGCTGAATTTACTCCACAGGTGGTCACCATTAACGCGCACGTGAATGCTTTATTTGCGTTGAAATAAACATTGCCGCGATCTGGCAATCCGAAATGGAATGCACTAAGTTTGGGGCATTATTCTGGGCATTGTTTGTATCGGAAAGGCTTGCCCGGCAGAACTGCTTATGTAAGCCGATGGCAGAGTATGTTTCCAGACCTCGTGGCGGGAGTCCTTAAGCTCACATTCTTACTCACTGACTCGTGGAAAAATTTCCCTGAGCAGGGAATTACTACCAAGCCAAGCTCCAGATCTTCTCGGCAACTCCTTTATTTTCAACGGCCAACAATTGGCAAGGGGAGTGCAATAAGAGAGAGCAGACGAAGTGGCGCGCATCGGGGCGCTTTCGAGGACCTAACGGCCAGAGGTCCTGAGAAAGTGCCTCGTTGCTTTTTCAGGCCACTTTCAGACCAGCTGGACCTTTTCCCGAAGATCAATCCCAGCTCGCCTCAGGATTGAGGCAATCTCCTCATCGTTCAACCTGGTAGCGTCATATTCCACACGGATGGTCTTTTCTTTCTCGTCAAACTTGATCTTGCGGACGCCATAGACTTCCCAGGCATTGTTCATGGCCATCATCTGTTTTTCGCCTGGCGGCATTCCGTATCTGAAAACCACATCCAATAAGGTCATTCATTTCCTCTGATAGCGCTTCCATGCCTGGCACGGAGCTGGTTGTAGGGGTGAATCTCCTCTCCAATATAGAACAACTTCGCAGGCGGATGCAGATGTGGACACATGGCGTTTTGACATAGATACCCCCTAGGGGTATATTGAAAGACGACGGCAGGAGCGAGTCGCAGCATGGCAACCAGAAAAAAAGGCGAGTCGAGGCATCACTCTCCCGCGCATGCACTGCATGTGGCTACCGGAGTCAAGGAGAACATGCGGTTGCGGTTGCGCCGCGTTGAGGGCCAGGTCCGGGGCATTCAGAAGATGGTAGAGGAAGAACGCTATTGTCCCGATGTACTGACGCAGATGTCGGCGATTCACGAATCGTTGCGGTCGGTAGAGCGCATCCTGATGAAAAACCATTTACAGCACTGCGCAACCGAGGCTTTGCGCTCCGGCGACGAGATCAAAGCGCAAAAGACCTATGACGAACTTACTGAGCTTTTTTACCGGCACGCACGCTAAGGGCAGAAGCCATTCATGGAATCGTTAGACAAATCGGTCAGAGACGTGGTTTGCAACATGCAGGTGGATCCCGCAAAGGCGGCGGCGACAGCTGAGCATGAAGGAACCCGGTATTACTTCTGCAGCCGTGGTTGCGAACAGAAGTTCACAGCATCTCCAGAGCGTTATCTGAACCCCGACAGAGAGCGGATGGAAGGCGACCATCAACCGGGACCGGGAAAAGTGCAGGACGTTGTCTGTGGGATGTGGGTGGATCCTGGCAAAGCACGAGGAAAAGCCCAGTATGGCGGTAAGACTTTTTATTTCTGTAGTCCGCGTTGCGAAGAGAAGTTTAAAGCCGATCCTGCACAGCTGTCGCAACCAAAGCCGGCGGCCGGACTTGTGCAGTTAGGAAGCATAACGCCAGGCGGGATCGCCGCGCCAAACCCAGTTGTCGCCTCTGCGGCGGACAAGATGATGGAGAAATCCGCAGACCTCAACGACAGTGTCAAGAGAAAGGGTAGCGTGACCTATGTTTGCCCCATGGACCCTGAAGTCCGGGAAAGCAAGCCAGGAGCCTGCCCAAAGTGTGGCATGGCTCTTGAGCCCGAAGTAGTGCAATACACATGTCCGATGCACCCGCAGATTGTGCGGGACGGACCGGGCACGTGTCCGATCTGCGGCATGGCACTGGAGCCGCGCACAATTGCCGGCGCGCACCATGTAGAAGACGATTCCGAACTGCGCAGCATGACCATGCGCTTCTGGACCGGTGTGGCGCTCAGTGTGCCATTGCTGATTCTGTCCATGGGATCGATGTGGGAGGGCAGTCCCTTGCATTCTGTGCCGGCCTCCATCCTGAATTGGATACAACTGGCGCTGGCGACGCCTGTAGTCTTGTGGGGCGGCTGGCCGTTCTTTCAACGTGGCTGGAACTCCATCGTCAATCGCTACCTCAACATGTTCACGCTGATTGCGCTGGGGACAGGCACTGCCTATCTCTACAGCCTGGTGGCAACCGTCGCGCCGAATCTATTTCCCGCAACGTTCCGGGGGCATGGCGGAAGCGTTGAAGTTTACTTCGAAACCAGTGCTGTCATCGTAACGCTGGTGCTGCTGGGGCAGGTGCTGGAATTGCGCGCGCGGAAACAGACTGGTTCAGCTATCCGTGCGTTGCTCGATCTCACGCCCAAGACGGCTCGTCGCGTGCGTCCGGACGGCAGTGACGAAGAGATACCGCTCGACCAGATTGCGCATGGCGATCGACTGCGTGTGCGCCCGGGTGATCGCGTGCCGGTGGACGGGACAATTGTGGAAGGGAAGAGCTCGGTCGATGAGTCGATGGTTACGGGTGAATCCCTGCCGATGGAAAAAGCTGCCGGAGCCAGAGTCATTGGCGGCACCGTGAACCAGAACGGTTCATTCGTCATGCGGGCGGATAGGCTCGGTTCGGAAACTTTGCTGGCGCAGATTGTCCGTATGGTGGGCGAAGCACAGCGCAGCCGCGCTCCCATACAGGCTCTGGCGGACAAAGTGGCAGGCTACTTTGTGCCTGCGGTAATTGCTGTTGCGATTCTTACGTTCATCGTATGGGCTGCGTTTGGTCCTGAACCACGCTTTGCTCATGGCCTGGTTAACGCCGTGGCCGTACTTATTATTGCCTGTCCCTGCGCGCTTGGGCTGGCTACGCCGATGGCAGTGATGGTCGGCACCGGACGTGGCGCACACGCGGGCGTACTGGTAAAGAACGCGGAAGCCCTGGAGCAGCTCGAGAAAGTGGACACGCTGGTGTTTGACAAGACCGGAACGCTGACGGACGGAAAGCCGCAACTGACGTCAATCCATGCAACCAGCGGGTCCAATGAGGTAGACCTGCTCACTTTGGTGGCTGCGGTTGAGAGATTGAGCGAGCATCCAATTGCTTCGGCCATTGTTCAAGGCGCGGAACAACGCCGCCTGAAAATCCCAAGTGCTCAGAAGTTTGAATCCGTCACAGGCCAGGGCGTGGTGGCGATCGTGACGGGTCTGGAAGTTGCGGTGGGTACTGCCGAGTTCCTTTCCAATCGCGGAGTTGAACTAGCCGGCGTAACGTTACGGGCGGAAACCCTTCGCAAAAATGGAGCAACTGTCGTGCTGGCGGCAGTTAACGGCATAGCGGCTGGCTTGATCGCTGTTTCAGATCCCGTCAAGGTGTCCGCCCCTGAAACGCTGGCCATGCTGCGCTCGACTGGGTTGAGGCTGGTAATGATCACCGGAGATAACAAATCCACCGCGCAAGCTATAGCCATGAAGTTGGGGATTAATGACTTTGAAGCCGAAGTTCTTCCTGAGGAAAAGGCAGCCGCCATCAAAAAGCTGCAAGCTGAGGGACGAATCGTTGCCATGGCGGGCGATGGCGTGAATGACGCACCTGCGCTGGCGCAAGCCGACGTCGGCATTGCCATGGGAACAGGGACTGACGTTGCCATTGAGAGCGGCGACATCACGTTGGTCAAGGGCGATCTGCGCGCCCTCGCGCGTGCCCGTAATCTCAGCCGGGCCACAATGAGGAACATCCGGCAAAATCTGTTTTTTGCTTTTATCTACAACCTGCTGGGAGTCCCACTGGCGGCCGGAATTTTGTATCCGTTCTTTGGGCTGCTGTTGCAGCCCATCTTCGCGGCCGCCGCCATGAGTTTCAGTTCAGTTTCCGTGATCGCCAATGCGTTACGGCTTCGCAACGCAAAGCTCTAGTTATTTGCTTGCCGACGTACTGGGAGCAAAGCTGACTGCCTGTGGCGTATACAGATCGGGCAGGGTTTTCTGCAGGTGATCGATCTTCGGCAGATCGTTGATGGCGATGTACGGCTGGTGCGGATGCTGCTTCAGATAGTCCTGGTGATAAGCTTCCGCCGGATAAAAGCCTTTTAACGACGTTAGCTGCGTAACGATAGGCGCATCGAATACTTTCGCGTGGTTGAGCTGATCAATGTAGGCCTGCGCTATGCGTTTCTGCTCGTCGTCACCGTAGAAAATCACGGAACGATATTGCGTGCCGTCATCCGGGCCCTGCCGGTTCAGCTCGGTGGGGTCGTGTGCCACGGAGAAGAAGACCTTCAAGAGCTGTCCCAGCGAAACTTTGGATGGGTCATAAACGATCTTGACTGACTCAGCGTGTCCAGTGTTCCCGGAGCTTACGGTTTCATATTCCGCCGTATTGGCCGCTCCGCCCGAATAGCCCGAGGTCACGGAGGTAACGCCTTTCACATGCTGGAATACACCCTGCACGCCCCAGAAACATCCGCCGCCCAGAACCAGCGCGGCTGAGCCGCTGGTTTTTGCCAGCGGCGTATCCACAGCAGGATCAGGAACACGGACAGCGGCCCTGGATGTACTGCAAGCCGCAACCAGAGCGAGGCTGGAAATAGCGAGACTGCGAAAGAAATTCTTAAACATGTGCCTCCTTCAGGCGTGCTTGATGAAATTCAGTGACGCGGAGTTCATGCAATAACGAAGGCCGGTTGGTTTGGGACCGTCGTCAAAGACATGGCCAAGATGCGCGTCACAGCGATGGCAGGAAACGGCGTTGCGCTGCATGCCAAAGGAGCGGTCACTGCTGGTAGAAACATTTTCTTCCGCGATTGGCTGATAGAAGCTGGGCCAGCCTGTGCCGGACTCAAACTTGGTAGCAGAATCGAACAAAGCCGTACCGCAGCATACACAGCGATAGAGACCTTTATCATGTTCATTCCAGTATTTGCCGGTGAACGCCATTTCAGTACCGTCATGGCGGGTGATGTCAAAGGCGTTGGGCGTGAGTTGCTTACGCCACTCAGCATCACTCTTCTTCACTTTCGGAACTTTGACGGTCTGTTTGCGTTCGCCGGAATCGGAAAATTCTACGATGGTAACTTCCTGCGGCGTTGATGTTGCCGCCTCTGCGGATTGCATTTCGTCTGTATGAGTTTTGCGCATGGAAAAAATGTATATACCTCCACCGATCACCAAAGCAGAACCGAGGAATGCCCGGCGTGTGACTTTGCTGGCATCGGCATTGCTGGATTTGGGATCGGTAATCATTGCCTGGAATCTGTCCTTCAGGAACTAAACCCGGATAGTCTAAACCCCATTAGTCTAAACCTCGGGGTGTCACGCGTTCATCCTCTGAGATTCACGTCATCGCAATAAGTTTCACTCTGGGTACGAAATTAGGGGCACAATCGGATTTGGTTAAAATCCCATGATGACATCATCCGCCAATTCGTTCGGCGTTAAAGCCCTTGCATTTGATGTATTTGGAACCACTGTAGACTGGCGCGGTTCTCTGATTCGAGAAGCAGAGGAGTGGGGAAGAGCGCGCAATTTGCAGATCGACTGGGCCAAATTCGCAGACGATTGGCGCGCCGGCTATGCGCCTGCCATGGACCAGGTCCGCAAAGGGCAAATCCCGTGGATGAACCTGGATCAACTCCATCGCGGCATTCTGGATAAGCTGTTTGATGACCTCAAAATTACAGGCGTCAGTGAACCAGAGAAGGAACACTTTAACCACGTTTGGCATCGCCTTCACCCCTGGCCAGATTCAGTTGCCGGACTTACCCGCCTCAAAAGGAGGTTTATTCTGGCCACGCTTTCGAACGGGAACGTATCGCTGCTGGTCGACATGGCAAAGTTTGCCGGATTGCCCTGGGATGCAGTGCTGTCTGCGGAGCTGTTCAAACATTACAAGCCGGACCAGGAGACGTATCTGGGCGCCGCAGAGTTACTTGGATGCAAGCCGAACGAGGTCATGTTGGTGGCGGCGCATCCCAAAGATTTGAGGGCTGCTGCGAAGCTGGGATTCCGGACAGCTTTCGTTCCGCGACCACGCGAACATGGTGAAAGAAATCCGGACGCAACGACTGATACGGACTTTGACGTCATCGCCACGGACTTTATCGACCTGGCAGAAAAGTTGGGCTGTTGAGTTGGAAGGTTTCGCCGCGCCAGCGCAAACCTGCGGTTCGGGTGCGCTCGCGATCCCAAGCACCTACTCTGAAATCATTCCGATCGTCCTGAGCCACGTCTCCACGAGCTGAGGCCATCTTGTTACCGGAAATTTCGTGGGCCGTAGACCAAATGCGTGGCCGCCGTGCGCATACAAGTGCATCTCCACGGGAACGCCGGCCTTCTTCAGCGCGATAAAGTAAACGAATGAGTTCTGGACGGGATCAACGGGGTCATCGTCCGCTTGCAGCAAAAATGTAGGAGGCGTTTGGCTGGTGACGGGAATAGCCGGATTCAACTGAAAGTCGGTCGACGCATTTTCCAGCATATGTCCCGGATAAAGCGCGACTCCAAAATCCGGGCGGCAGCTTTCCTTGTCGGCTTCATCGACAGCCGGATACAAGCGCTTGTCAAAATGCGTACTGATCGCAGCCACCAGATGTCCACCTGCCGAGAAACCAAGCACTCCAATCTTGTGCGGATCGATGTGCCACTTTGTCGCGTTCAAGCGCACCAAACCCACTGTCCTCTGCGCATCTTCTAATGCAATCGGCGATTGCGGATAAGGCCCTGACCGCGGATACGGCGCCGCTTGCGGATACAGCGCCAGCCCTGGCACGCGGTACTTGAGCAGCACACACGTGATCCCTTTCGATGTCAGCCAATCGCAGACCTCCGTACCTTCGAGATCGATGGCCAGAATCTGATAGCCTCCGCCAGGAAACACGACAACCGCAGCGCCCGTATTCTTCCCGACAGGTGAATAGATCGTCATGGTGGGAAGCGAGACGTTGCTGATGTAAGTCCATGGCCTGCCGCCGACGAGGTGGTCCTTCGCTCTCGTCGTCGCGACCTCCGGCTCCGCGACCGACTGCGCGTCGGGCGCTCCGCCCGGCCAGATCGGCAGTTGCGTGTGTCCCGGCGACGGTTGCCAGACATTCGTCTGCGCGCTTACGACGGCGAAAGCCATGATCCACAGAACAACTCTTCTTATCATGTGCAATATCGCTTCCTCAGTGTTCGCCAGCTCGGCATCATCCGGGGTGATTGCTTTTTCAGAATAGCGTTATGATTTAAACACCTTTGACTTCGTACGCGACAAGAAGTTTTCACAAAATCAAATTGTCAAGGCCCATGGAACAATTCGACGTTTCCTTATTCGTGATCGCCTTCTATAATCGCGGCCCGAGGGACATCCACAGTGAAATCATTTCTCGCATTCGCCATCGTCCTGCTGTCATCTGCTCCATCCGTCTCAGCGCAAACGCGTCTTCGCTGCGCCGGAAGAAGGCAAGGTCGTCCGTTACGACCTGAAGATGAGCGAGCTGAAGTACACCTACGCAGCGTCATACCAGCCGGTGGCCAGGTTGAAGTCCGGCAACATTCTGGAAACCAACACGGTAGATTGCTTCGGCAATGCGATCAAGAAGCCCGGCGACACGCTGGACATGGCGCCTGGTGACAATCCGCTGACTGGGCCTTTCTTCATCGAAGGAGCTGAGGTCGGTGATACGCTGGCGATCAAGATTCTGGACCTGCAAGTGGACGGTAATCAGGGTATTGGAGCGCTGGCGCCTGGCTTCGGCGCCATCAACTCCACCAACTACACTCCGATGCTGAACCCGGCCATCAAGGAAAAAATCTGGTTCTATCCCATTGATCATGCTTCCAACACTGCCACGTTCCAGGCGCTGGATTCCAAATACACGGTGAAGATTCCACTGCATCCCTTCTTTGGCTGCATTGGTGTGGCGCCGGCCGGCGGCGAAGCGCGCAGCTCGATTGTTCCGGAGGCCTTCGGCGGCAATCTGGATTCACCTGAAGCCAGTGTTGGCAACACCGTTTATTTTCCGGTGAACACGCCGGGCGCGATGCTCTTTCTGGGTGATGGTCATGCCGCCATGGGCGACGGCGAAGTCGCCGGCACAGCCATTGAAGTTCCTTTGCGGAGCCGGGTGCAGGTACACGTTATCAAGAAGCACAAGATCAGCTGGCCGCGCTTTGAGAACGATGAATACATCATGACCGTTGGAGCTTATCGTCCGGTGGATGACGCGCTACGCATCGCATTCACTGAACTGGTGGGATGGATTCACGCTGATTACGGCCTGTCTGAGATGGACGCCTATGAGTTGCTGTCAAAGGTGGCGGAGATCCATTTGAATGAGATGGTGGACCCGAATTATGTGGTGGTGGCGAAGATCAAAAAGAGCTTCCTGCCGAAGGCGGTGGGTGCGGCTAAATAGAATCTCATCCGCGTTTAGATCCTCGTAGCCGTAGGGATCCCGCGCTTTGCTCGGGATAAAGAAAGAACCCTTACAATTTATTGATATAGTCCACGAATTCGCTGCTTTCCCAGTGTTGCGGGCCAATCAGCTTGCGGCGAACTTTGAAATTACGGTCAATGATAAACGTCTCAGGCTGGCCCGTGGTGCCGTAGAGTGCGGCGGTGTCGGCAGCTTCATCGCGGACGGTCAGGAAGTCAATTTTGTGCCGCAAAAGAAATTCGTGGTACGCGGCGTCACTCTTGTCCGTGCTCACAGCCAGGACCACCGCATTGGGCCCAAGCTTGCGCTGGAACTGTGCCAAAGAAGGCATCTCTTCAATGCAGGGTGCACACCATGTGGTCCAGAAATTCAGGACAATGACTTTGCCCTTGAAGTCATGCAAGGAAACGGTTTTGTCCGAGTCTTTTACGGTGAAATCCTTTGCCGGGTTACCCAGCAGACCATTCCCGGGCGAATCTGTGCACGCGCACAGCAGGAGCGGCAAGGCCAGTAGACATAGTCGCAGGGGTTTCACAGCCCTATAATAAACCGGTTCTCATGGATTCAAACCGCACAAAAGTAACCGTCCGTGTGATTATTCCTGCCCGTAATGAGGAAGCCTGTCTGGGACGATGTCTTGGATCCCTGGTTACACAGGCTGGAATCCCATTTGAGATATTTGTCGTAGACGATAACTCAACGGACCACACGCGGGATGTCGCTTCGGGCTTTCCGGGCATACAGATTCTTACGGCCAGCGAGCCTGCGTCGGGTATCAACGGCAAGTGCAATGCCTTGATCATGGGCGCGGCAGCAGCCCACACAGAGTGGCTTCTGTTTACTGACGCTGATACCGTTCATCTTGCTGGATCACTGGCAGCGGCCGTGGAGGAAGCAGAGAATGCACATGCCGATCTGCTTTCGTACTCCCCGGAACAGGAAACAGGCGCATGGTATGAAGAAATGCTTATGCCGCTGGTGTTTGCGGAACTGGCGCGAACTTATGATACGGCCAGTGACGACGGTAGCGGCAAGCCCGCAGCGAACGGGCAATACATCCTAGTCAGGCGTGAAGTCTATGAGTCGTTGGGAGGGCATCGGGCGGTAGCGAACAAGGTGCTGGAAGATGTTGAACTGGCCAGACTTTTTAGAAATGCCGGCCACAAGATTTACTTTCGCTATGGTAAAGGCCGTGTGCGCACACGTATGTATCGCAGCTTTGCTGCCATGTGGGCAGGGTGGACCAAAAATCTGGGGCTGTTGTTTCCCAATGCGGCGTCTCTGGCGGCCTTCCGCACGATGGAATTTTCTGCGGTCTGCCTGTCACTTGTGTTCGGATGGAAGCTCTATAGCCATGGGAGACACACCGAAAGCGAAATGACCCTTGCCGTCGGCCTGGCCGTGCTGCTTCAGTTTTGGTTACGCGTGCGGCAGGCGCACTTCCCCTGGAAGGCTAGCCTTTTTAGCTTCTTTGGCTTGCCGGTATTTGCCGCTCTTTTGTGGCGTTCAATTTACTGCCTGAATGTACGCGGCACTGTAACATGGAAGGGAAGAAGTTATCCGAATTCAGCGCCCTGAACCATATGGCGGGGGCCGAGACAAAGATTGAATGGTCTATCTCACGAGAAAAGCAGAGTTTTCAGCATCGCATTCTTATCACAACCCGGAATTTTCGCCGGAGGAGAACCGCCGCATTTTTGGCAAATGCAATAACCCACATGGCCACGGGCATAATTACACGCTTGAAGTTACAGTAAAGGGCCAGGTGGATGGCCGGTCAGGGTTTGTGGTTGACCTGAAACAGCTCAAAGACATCATGAACAGGGAAGTCATCGAGGTGCTGGACCATCGTTTCCTGAACAAAGAGATCGCGGAGTTTGCCAATATCATTCCTACCACGGAGAATCTGGCTATCGATATATGGAACCGGCTGCGGACCAAGCTGAAGGCGGCGGAGCTGCATCGTGTTCGCGTGTATGAAACGCCGGATCTTTTTGTGGATTACTTTGGAGAGGCATGAAGGCTTATCTCACACGGCGTTACTGGTTCTCCGCATCCCACCGTCTGCACTGTGAAGACATGTCGGAGGCGGAAAACAAAGCCGCCTACGGCAAATGCAATAACCCGCATGGGCACGGGCATAACTATTCCGTGGAAGTCACGGTGGCCGGGCAGGTTGACCCGAGAACCGGCATGGTCTGTAACCTGGCTGACCTGGACGCTTTTGTACATGAAAAGATATTGCAACGTTTTGACCTTGAAAACCTCAATACATTGAGTGAATTTCAAGGTGTGGTTCCCACCACGGAAAATCTGTGCGTGGAACTTTACGGCATTCTGGAAAACGGATTCAGGCACGCCGCGGTAGAGAAAGTGCGCGTGGAAGAAACGATGCTGAATTCGTTTGAATATGCCGGAGGAAGGGAAGCACGCCATTAGGAGCCGTGGTGTCCATTGGAGTCAATTTGAAGAAGGTTTCTGAAACATCGCTTGCTGCCGCCAACACGCAGGATTTGCTGCGCGAACTCCTGGTCCGTCTGGGAGAAGATCCGGACCGCGACGGGCTGGTGAAGACGCCGGAACGTATGCAGAAGGCGCTGGAGTATCTGACCAAGGGCTCAAAGGAAGACCCAAACAGCGTTTTGACTGGCGCGTTGTTTGACGTGAGCTATGACGAGATGGTCATAGTGAAAGACATTGAGATGTTCAGCCTGTGTGAGCATCACATTCTTCCGTTCTTTGGAAAAGTCCATGTCGCCTATATTCCCAATGGAAAAGTTGTTGGCCTGAGCAAGATTCCCCGCCTGGTGGATATCTTCGCGCGTCGGCTGCAGATACAGGAACGCCTCACCGTGCAGATCGCGGAGACGATACAAGACGCGATCCAGCCGCTGGGAGTGGGCGTGGTGATTGAAGCACGCCATCTTTGCGTGATGATGCGCGGCGTGGAGAAGCAGCATTCGTCGGCTGTGACTTCACATATGCTGGGAACATTCCGCAGTTCGGATAAGACGCGGGAAGAATTTCTGTCTCTCATCAGAAACGGCAGGAACGGACATTCTTTCTAGGTCCGAAGAAAAGCGGCCAAAGGAACGATGGTCGAGAAGATGGTCGAAGAAAACCCGCCCGAAAAGATTGCTGTCATCACCGGTGGAAGCCGCGGCATTGGGCTGGCGATCGCAAAGACGTTCGCCGAGGCGAAGTATAAGGTCATCATTCTTGGCAGGGAAGCCGCACGGCTGAAATCAGCGATCGATCAGTTGAAGGCGACGGCATCTCTTGGCTGAGTCAATAGTATGTGACGTGAGGCTTCCGGCTGGCGTTGAGACAGCCTTTCGGCAAATCGCCGCGAAACATCACCGGATCGATGTTCTGGTGAACAACGCCGGGGTTGCGCATGCACTGGCGCCGGCGCAAAAGCTACCTCTCGATATCTGGAAGAAGGTAATTGACACCAACCTGACAGGCACATTCCTGGTTACACAGGCGGCCCTATCGTTGATGCGCTCCGGTAGCACCATCGTAAACAATCTGTCGGTTGCGGCGATTCAGCCGTTTGCCGGTATGTCGGCCTATAACGCTTCAAAATATGGCGCTTATGGTTTCACGCAAGCATTGCGCGAAGACTTGCGTAAATCGGGGATCCGCGTGGTGGCTCTGATGCCTGGCGCTACGGATACCGATATATGGGGCCAGTTCTGGCCGGACGCGCCCAGGGGGAAGATGGTCTCTCCCCAGGCCGTGGCTGATGCTGTGTTGCATGCGGTTTCAGCGCCGAGTAATGCCTCGATTGACGAAATCCGCCTGGGCCCGGCGTCCGGTGTTCTGTAAAATACTTAAAGATTAACTTTCACTTTCACTCAGTAATCTTCGAAAGAATAATAGCGGCTCTGTTTCGGCATGATCTTGATCAAAAGCAGGCCGGTGAGAAAGCCTCCGACGTGGGCCCAGAAAGCCACACCGCCTACGTTTCCTGTGGCGGGGCTGAGGGCAGAGGCAGCGCCATCCAGAAGCTGACCGATAAACCAGACGCCGAGAACCAGCCAGGCCGGCACCCAGAAGAAAAATATGAAGAAGAACCAGACCAGAACGCGAGCTCGCGGATAGAGCAGAAAATAGGCGCCCATGACGCCGGCAATGGCGCCGCTGGCTCCGACCGTGGGCACCTGCGAGTTGAAGTTGAAAACCAGATGCGTGAGAGAGGCGCCCAGTCCGCTGGCCAGGTAAAACAGCAGGTAGCCGAAATGGCCGAGACGGTCTTCCACGTTGTCGCCAAAGATGTACAGGCCCCACATATTCAGCAGGACGTGCGGCCAGGAAGCGTGTAGGAACATGGATGTAACGATGGGTGGAAACGCGTAGGCGGCCGGAACCACGCCTGATGCCCAACCAAGGAGATTGTGCGGTACCAGAGCAAACTCCATCTCAAATAGCTGGCGGGAATGTCTGGGCAAAGACGCTTCAAAGAGAAAAATCACAATGTTCAACGCAATGAGAAAGTAATTCACGTACGGAGTGGTGGAACGGGGCGCGTCATCACGAATGGGGAACATGAATAAAAGGGCTCATTGATTATCATGCTTGATAGGGAGAACTAGCTCAAGTGGACGGAGTCCTGATCGTTAACAAACCGCAGGGGTGGACATCCCATGATGTGGTGGCTCGTGTACGCAAAATCGCCTCTGAAAGGTCCATTGGGCACCTGGGAACGCTGGATCCCATGGCGACCGGAGTTCTGCCGCTCGTCCTGGGCAAGTTCACCCGTCTGGCCCAGTTCTATCACCATGCTGACAAGCGCTATACCGGGATAATCCGCTTTGGCGTGGCCACCAACACGTATGACGCGGAAGGCGAACCTGTGGGCACGGAACAGCCCGTCACGTTCTCACTGGAAGATCTTGAAGCGGTCGCCAGGACATTCGTCGGGAAAATTCATCAGATGCCGCCGCCGTTTTCAGCCAAGAAGATAGATGGAGTTCCTGCCTACAAACTGGCCCGTAAAGGCGAAGAGGTGGAGCTGAAGACCAAGGAAGTGGAGATTCACGAACTGGTGATCACCGGCTGGGATGGGACCTGTGCGACCTTCAAGTCCTGGGTGAGCTCTGGGACGTATCTGCGTTCAATCGCACACGATATGGGCAAGGCGATGGGTACAGGAGGACATCTGGCACAACTTATCCGCACAGCAGTTCGGGAATTTGTCCTGGAGGACGCCCATAGCTTGGAGGATTTGGAAGTCGCATCTCAGGCCGGAACGCTGGAGGAACTTTGCCTGCATCCACGACTGGTATTGCCGGAGTTTCCGGCAGTAACGTCGCCGCTGGGCAGCATCGCTCGATTGAGAAACGGCGGCGCCGTAAACTTGCCCGAGTTCAGCAAAGCAACTACTGTCCGAGTGTTTGGCGGACAAAGGGAACTGATCGCCATCGCAAAAAGGGTGGCCGGAACGCTGTTTCAGCCGAAGGTGGTGTTGAACGCGACTTGAGGCGATTTGAGTGAAGGCTGGCGGGTCATTAGCAACGTCCGATAACAGATATTATGTTAATGATGCTGCCAACTCCTGATTCTCGTAGTCTAGCGAGGCGAGACATTCTCTTTGGAGGCAACGACCTTCAATGACGTAGGGATCCCTCACTTCGTTCGGGATTTCAGAAAGAACCGGCTACTGCGGGTTCCCTCTTAACAGGCCCTTGAGTTCAGCTTTGAACTGGTCCAACGCGCTAATCATCTCAGGAGTGGCTTCAATGATCTCTTCTTTGTGGACAAATACCTTGCGGCCGCCACGTTCGACCAGGGGGCCAAGGCTCTCTCCCATGCGTCGACCAACGTTACCAAGTATCTGAAGTCCTTCCGGGCCGCCGGGTATCAGGAAGGCGATGTAGCCGTCCTTGAGCACGCCGATGGCTTGCGGAAAGCGGTCAAAGGTCTGGAGCTCGAAGCCGGCCAGATAAAGTCGCTGTAGTTGTTCTTCCGGATATCATGTTGCTTTGCCCAAACCGCTTGAGATGCTCGAGCGCCAGCCTTGAGATAGCGATGCGCCTGATGCAAGGGCTCGGCGCCGAGCCGGCATCGCCTTTAAGCTGTTTATGCCAAGCTTACCTATGCTCATTTGCTCCAAGCTGAATGCAAAAGACTGCTTCTCACATCTTGTATCTGCCCAGATCTTCGTCATTCAGGCCCTCGAGCCACTTGCGGAGGTCTTCCGCGGAAACACGATCGGCGGAGGTGCTGGCCGATTTGGAACTCTTCAGGACTTCTTCATCGACGAAGATGGGGCAATCAAGGCGCAGGGCCAGCGCCAGTGCGTCTGAGGGGCGCGAATCCATGCTCATGACCTTGCCATCGCGTTCCATCCAGATCACGGCAAAGAAAGTGTCTTCACGGAGCTCATTGACCACAACCTTGTGAACATGGGCATCAAAGCCGATCAGCAGGTTCTTGATCAGGTCGTGCGTCATGGGCCGGGGCGTAGTGACCTTTTCGATCTCCAGGGCGATGGCGTTGGCTTCATAGACGCCAACCCAGATAGGCAGGACGGTATCGCCTCCAACGTCCTTGAGTACGACAATGGGCATGTTGGTTACCGGATCCATCATCAGTCCGCGGATTTTCATTTCAACTTCCATCATGCCCCTCCTATACCAACTCACCCACCAAGCTGTTGGGAAAGCTTTTGGTTACAAGAACATCTGCATATGATCCAACGGCGGGCTGAACGTCTGGCGGCGCCGTGAAGTTAAGAGTAATGCTTTGCGAGGTGCGGCCCATGAACTGTCCGCGCGCTTCATTCTTTCCTTCAACCATTACTTCAAGTGTCTGGCCAACTCGTCTGGCGTAATTGACGCGCTGAATCTCGCGCTGGCGCTCCAGTAATATCTGCAGTCGCTGCGACTTCTGCTCTTCTGGGATGCTGTCTGACATCGAGATGGCCGGAGTATTCGGTCGCGGCGAGTACTTGAATGCAAACACGGCGTCAAACTGGCCATCGTGCAACAGCGTGACAGTCTCTTCGAACTCGGCATCAGTCTCGCCGGGAAAGCCGACAATCATGTCTGTGGTGATGGAGATGTTGCGCCTGGCTGATTTGATCCAGGAAAGCTTCTCCAGATACATTTCGCGCGTGTATTCGCGATTCATGGCACTCAATACCCGTGATGATCCGCTCTGCACGGGAAGATGCACGTGATCACAGAGGGTAGAGGATGAATCGATGGCTTCCACGATCTCCCGGCTGAAGTGCCGGGGATGAGATGTGGTAAAGCGTACGCGGCGGATGCCGTTGACCTCGCCTACGGCATGCAGCAGGGCAGCAAAGCTCTTCTTGCCCAGCGGGTCGTTATAGGCATTCACGTTCTGGCCAAGAAGCTGGATATCGGTATAGCCAAGGTCGGCCATTTGGCGGGCTTCCGCCAGGACAGAATCAGAGGTGCGGCTGCGCTCTTTGCCTCGCGTATAAGGGACCACGCAGTAGGCGCAAAACTTGTCACAACCTTCGATGATGGTGATGTAACCGCGGTGCGGATTGCTGCGGGCGGTAAATTCAGTCTCAAAGGTCTGGTCGGTTTCACGGTCGTCCAGGCCGGTAACACGGCGCTCTCCGGCTTCAATCTGGACCAGCATTTGCGGCAGGTTGCGATAGGAAGCGGAGCCGGCAACCAGGGAGACATGCGGCGCGCGTTCGAAAATCTTTTCGCCCTCCTGCTGGGCCACACAGCCAATGACGGCGAACTTCTTGCCTTGTGATTCCAGCTTCTTGTAGTCGTTCAGGCGATTGAAGACCTTTTGTTCGGCTTTGTCGCGGATGGAGCAGGTGTTGTAGAACACGAGCTCGGCCTCTTCCACGGTATCAACCTGCGAATATCCCTGCCGGACCAGCGTGCCGATCACTTTCTCTGAGTCATGCACATTCATCTGGCAGCCAAAAGTCTCCAGATAAAACGTTTTCGGCCGGGTTACGTTTTTTGAGGTATCGCGCACTTGTGTCAGTATAGCGCAGGAAATTGCAGCATCTTGAACATTGCTGCGCCAAAGATATCCTCAATGGAACCAGAAGAGAAAAGCCGGTGGGATGAGCGTTACCGTGAGCGTCCGGAGGCGTGGAACGAGCCTGACGAGTTCCTCGTACGCGCCTGGGATCAATTTCTGCGCGAGCGGCCCGCGGGCGTGGCGCTGGATCTTGCCGGCGGCGCCGGGCGAAATTCCTTGTTCCTGCTTGAGCGCGGCTGGCGAGTGGACTTGGTGGACATCTCCGAGGTGGCGCTCGGGTTGGCGAAGGAAAAGTTTCAGCTTTCGTCAGCGACGGGCAAGCTGAACACAGAAACCCTTGACCTGAACGTGACTGATGATCTTGGTCGCGATAAATATGACTTGATCGTGGTGTTTTACTTTTTGCGCAGGGAACTCTTCCCTGCCTTGCTTGCGGCGCTCAAGCCCAGTGGAATGCTGATCTATCGTACATACACAATCGATCGCATGAATGTTCCGGGAGGGCCAACCGATCCGGCCTATCTACTTCAGCCGGGTGAGCTGCGAGAAGCATTCGACGAGTTGGACATCGTTTTATACAACGAGACCAAGACAGGTAAGGCCGCGGCTGAATTGGTGGCGAAGAAGCCGTGATTGTTTTTAATCCCGAGCAGAGCGAAGGAACCTTCATTTTTCGTTTTCCGCTATTGTTCAATATGCCGCCCCTGGCTCGTCTTCATTAACCATCGATTCCCAGCGCTCACGCGCTGGGCTACATAATGTCGCGCCTGCGGCGCTAGTGTAGTGGCGAACCACCAAGAGCATGCGAGTTTGCGGTCGCGACAGAAGATCTCGAAGATCGTAGGGATCCCTCGCTTGCCCTCGGGATGAAGAAAAAGGGCACAATGCTAGAATCTAGCTTCCCACATGTCTAAACACACACCTGCTCCCGGCCACACGAACGTTGATAGCAAGCGCAGCGCGGTCCAGAACCATTGCTTTGCCTGTGGCAAGGACAATGCCGATGGCATGCAGTTGGAGTTTTTCTTTGATGTGGAGGCACACAAAGCTGTGTGCCAATTCACCCTGGGCGCGCGCTATCAGGGACCTCCAGGACACTCGCATGGAGGAATTATTGCCACAATCCTGGACGAGGCGATGGGCAAGGTCAACAAGCTGCGCAATGTGCTGGCGCTGACGAAATCCATGAACGTGGAATACAAGAGGCCTGTACCGCTCAACCAGTTGCTCACAGTCACGGGCAGCGAACAGCAGGTCAATGGGCGTGAGCACACCAACATCGCCGAGATCACGAATGACAAAGGCGACGTGCTGGCGCGAAGCGTGGGAGTGTTTGTCGCCATCGACATCACCAAGAAGTTTCCCAGCCTTATGCAAGTGGATTCGTAGCCAGAAGCAGAAATCCTCGCAAACTAGTAAAATAAAAGGTTCCCACAATGTCAGACGCGCACAGGGCGCGGATGCAGGAGTTTTCCCATGTCAGAATCAAACGGCAACAACGGATTGCGTCTAAAGACCGGACTGGCGGAAATGCTGAAAGGCGGCGTAATCATGGACGTGACCGATGCTGCCCAGGCAGAGATTGCGGAGCGTGCGGGCGCGACAGCCGTGATGGCCCTGGAGCGTGTGCCGGCCCAGATACGCGCGGAGGGCGGCGTGGCCCGTATGGCATCGCCAAAGAAGATCCGCGAGATCATGGACAACGTGTCCATTCCGGTGATGGCTAAATGCCGTATTGGTCACTTTGCGGAAGCGCAAATCCTGCAAGAGCTGGGTGTGGATTACATTGATGAATCAGAAGTCCTGACTCCGGCCGACGAAGCCCATCACGTGAATAAGCACGCCTTTACGGTACCGTTTGTGTGTGGAGCGCGCGACCTGGGAGAGGCATTGCGACGGATTGCCGAAGGCGCGGCCATGATCCGAACCAAGGGTGAAGCCGGGACCGGAGATGTGGTCCATGCTGTGAAGCATCTGCGGCAGATCATCCGTGATATGAAGCAGTTAACAGTACTATCGGATGAAGAACTTTATGCTCAGGCGAAGGAGTTGCGGGCCCCGTATGAGCTTGTACGTCTAGTGGCCAAGTCAGGCAAGTTGCCGGTTCCGAACTTCTCTGCCGGCGGAATTGCAACTCCTGCCGACGCAGCGCTGGTTCGCCAGTTGGGCGCCGAAGCGGTGTTCGTTGGATCCGGAATCTTCATGTCTGATTCCAGCACTTTCTGCGATCCAATGGAGGCTGAGAAGCGGGCCAAAGCAATCGTTCGGGCTACCACTCACTTTGACGATCCTAAAGTGTTACTTGAGGTAAGCCATGATCTGGTTGGCGCGATGAAAGGGCTGGCGGTCTCGGCCATGACTGAAGGCGATATGCTGCAGACGAGGGGATGGTAAGCCCGGTATTTGTTGCTTGGTAATTAGTTCCCCGCTAGGTTTCGAAGTAGTAGGGACCCTCACCCCGTTGGGGATTTAAGAACAAGCACGACGTGGACGACCGTAGGGTTCCCTCGCTTCGCTTCGGGATGTAAACCTTGATCCCTCGCAAGGCTCGGGATTTCAGACAAAACAAAGCAAAGCAAAAAACATGACTATCGGCGTCCTAGCCATTCAAGGCGATTACGAAGCCCACAAGGCGCGGCTGGAGCAACTGGGAGCCGAGGTTATTCTGGTGCGCAAGCCGGAACAACTCGATACGATTGATGCCATCGTAATTCCAGGTGGAGAATCCAGCACCTTCCTAAAGTTTCTGGCCGAAGAGGGTTTTCTGGAGAAGCTGCGTGAGTTTGTCCGGAGCAAGCCGACGTTTGGGACCTGTGCCGGCGCGATCCTGCTGGCAAAAGAGGTAGAGAATCCGCCGCAAGCGTCACTGGGCGCACTGGACATCCGCATACGCCGAAATGCCTATGGCCGACAGATTCACAGCTCGATTCGCGAGGCGCAGACCAAGCTGGAAGGCGGACCGCTGGAGATGGTTTTCATACGCGCCCCAAAGATCGTAACCACGGGGAAAAACGTTCAGATTCTCGCCAGCTTTGGCGACGATCCTGTGCTTGTCCGCGAAGGCAACATGATGGCGGCAACGTTCCATCCTGAACTCTCGCCTGACACCCGCGTGCATGCGGAATTTCTCAAGCTGGTCAAGAACGGAAAGCAGTCAAAGTAATGGCCCTGGCAATCGTGGTCGTGCTCCTGCTGATTACGGCCGCGTCTGGGTACCTGATGATCTCTCATCCGTGGTGGTTCCCTGCCGGTGCGTCATTGGTGGCAGGCAGCGTGGACCATCAGTTTGCCCAGGCAATGAGACTGCTGGGCGCCCTGTTCGTGGCGGCGCAGGTCCTGCTGGCGATCTTCCTGTTGCTCTCATGGCGCAGGCGCAGAGAAGGGGCAAAGTTTCATCGCGGCAATACCAAGCTGGAAATCTTATGGACGGTTGCCATTGCCGTCATCTTCTTCGGCTTTAACGCGGCTGGCGCGCGCGCGTGGATGCAGATGGAGATGCACCATGCAAAGCCCGGCACCATGAAGATTGAAGTGACAGGAGCCCAGTTTCAGTGGTACTTCCGCTATGCGGGCGCGGACGGGCAATTTGGCCGCGTAGATGCCCAGAAGTTCGCCAAGCCGGAAGAAGGCAATGCGCTGGGCCTGGATCCCGACGATCCCGCCGGACGCGATGACATTGTTTCCACCGTGTTGATGCTGCCGCTGGACCAGGATGTGGAGCTGGAACTTCGAGCCCAGGATGTGATCCACAGCTTGTTCATTCCGGCCATGCGATTCAAGCAGGACACAGTCCCGGGAATGACTATTCCGGCCTCTTTGCACGCGACACAAGCCGGGACATACGAGATTGCGTGCGCTGAGTTGTGCGGCACAGGGCATTATCGTATGCACGCCGTGGTGAAGGTTGTGAGCAGCCATGAATTTGCGGCGTGGCTGCAGTCGCACAGCAAACAGTAGCAGTCATGGAAAACTGCCGTTGCGTTCACTAACCCGGGCTCGCGGAAGACCTCGCCGGAATCCATGATTACCGGGGTCTTCAGCCGCGACCATAAGGTTATCGGCAAGCAGTACTTCTTTTTGTCGCTGGCGGCGGTGCTGATCGGCACACTGCTGTCTTTGCTGATGAGAATCCACCTGGTCTGGCCGCAAGCCACAATTCCCTTCTTCGGACAGGTCAAGCCGGAAGATTATCTCGGCTTTCTCACCATTCACGGGACGTTGATGGTCTTCTTTGTGCTTTCAACGGTGCCCCAAAATGGATTTGGAACGTATTTCCTGCCGTTGCAGCTGGGCGCGTCAGAGATGGCGTTTCCTGGCCTGAATCGCGTCAGTTTTTGGACCACGCTTACTTCACTGCTGATTCTGCTTGCGGCATTCTTTGTGCCGGGCGGAGCTTCTATTGCCGGATGGACGCAGTATCCGCCTCTGAGCGCTATTGGCATCAGCGGTCCGGGCCAGAATCTGGGCACAGACCTGTGGCTGGCAAGCATCGGGCTGTTCTGCATCGGAAGCGTATTGAGCGCCATCAACTTTGTAACCACCACGGCGAGAATGCGAACCAATGGCATGACGTGGTTCCGCATGCCGCTTACCTGCTGGGCATGGTTCATTACGGCGATATTAAGTCTGCTGGCCTTCAGCATCCTGCTGGGGGCGCTGATTTTGCTTTTTCTAGATCGCCACGCAGGCACGAACTTCTTTGTGCCGTCAGGGTTGATTGTGAGCGGCCAGGCGATCACGCAGCACTCCGGGGGATCGCCGTTGCTATGGCAGCATCTCTTCTGGTTCTTCGGGCACCCGGAGGTGTACATCGCCATTCTGCCAGGCATGGGGCTCACTTCTCATCTGCTTTCAGTGTTTAGCCGCAAGCCCGTGTTCGGATACAAGGCAATGGTCGCGGCAACGATCGCTATCGGCGCGATGGGATTCATGGTGTGGGGCCATCATATGTTTGTCAGCGGCATGGATCCGCATGTGGGCTTCGCATTTTCCAGCTTGACCACCGCAATCGCAGTGCCTTCGGCCATCAAGGTGTTTAACTGGCTGGGCACGATCTACGGAGGCAAGATTCGTTTCACCACGCCTATGCTGTTTTCCATCGGCTTTGTGTCGCTGTTCATTACCGGTGGATTGACCGGACCGCTGCTGGCCCAGCCGGCGCTGGATGTCTATCTGCATGACACGTACTTCGTTGTCGCACATTTTCATCTGATCATGGCGATGGCGGGCCTGTTTGCTATTTTCGCCGCCACGCATTTCTGGTTCCCGAAGATGTTTGGAAGGCTTCTGAATGAGCGGCTGGGCGCCGTTCATTTCTGGATTACGTTCCTTGGCGCCTATGCAACTTTTATGCCCATGCATCTACTGGGCCTGGCTGGACACCCTCGCCGCTACTCGGAATTAACCGGCGTACAATATGTTGCTGCGATGTTACCCCTGCAGAGATTCATTACCTACGCTGCGATGGTCACCATTGCTGGTCAGGTGGTATTCCTGTTCAACTTCTTCTGGAGCATGTTTAGAGGCCCGGCGGCAGCCAGCAATCCATGGGACGCGACCACTTTGGAGTGGACTCTGGCTTCCCCACCGGCTACTGGAGGCTTTGGGAGCCACTCACCGGTAGTGCATACCGGCCCCTACGAATATAGCGTTCCTGGGGCGGACGTAGATTTTGCAATGCAAGACAAGCCAGCGACAGAAAATCCATCCTGCCGCGAAAGCTGAGATTCTCATCTAAAGTTGTATGCCTACGATTCGTGAACGCGTTGAAAGAGAGCGGAAGCCGAAACTAGGCGGCGGCGGTCCGGGAAAAATTCCGCGCCAGTGGAACTATGGCGGTGGCGGGGATGACGGCGATCACGATCGGCAGCGTCATTCACCTGGCTATCAGCAACGGCTGCGCAGGTTGCGGGTGGCCATGGTGCTCGGCATTGTTTCTGTCTCAATGCTATTCATATTCCTGATTGTGGCGTATCTCTTTTCCCTCCATATGGGCCACTACGACCAGCTCAGAAGAGAGACGGTCAGCGATTGGCATCCATTGGTGCTGCCATATCGATTGCTCTTGATCAATTCTGCTGTGCTGGTTTGCAGCAGCATTACCCTGGAATTGGCACGACGGCAAAGTGAACGGCGGGCGGAGTTTCGCAATCTGGGCATTTTGCCGTTGGAGTCACGGTTTGACCCGCCCTGGCTTGCATTCACGGTTTTACTGGGCTTTGCGTTTCTCGGCGGGCAGGTGTTGGCGTGGAGATTCCTGAAATCGAGTGGAACATTTCACATGTCCGATCCCGGGCGGGCGTTCTTCTATATTCTGACTGGAATCCACGCCGCCCATCTGGCCGGAGGCCTGTTTGCGCTGATGTTTGCGCTTGGCGGAAGGCTTTTCCAGCAGAAGTTCGAGTCGCGCCAGCTCACGATTGAGGTGACCAGCTGGTACTGGCATTTCATGGCTGGGTTATGGTTTGTGATTTTCGGGCTGATGCATTTCTGGCCGGGATAATCTTCGTTTATTGTCGCTTCGCTCCAACCCGCTTTGAGAGTGAGTCTCGTTGATGCATTATGGAGGCTCCTGTTGCAGCGGGCTCGGCGCGCTAGTCGGCCTCGCCCTTATCCAAGTCGTTCTTCCCACATGAAACCGCAGCCGACGGCGGCTGCGCTCCATATTTCTTCGCGTCTATTCCGCGGCGCCTGAGTCGGATTGCGACGATGCTTTCACGCGAACCACTGTGATCTTGGTAAAGCCTTCTTCAAAAGATGGTGGTTTTAGCTTCTGGGCCATGCGCTGGATGACTTCTTCCTTTACCTGGCGCTCACGCTTGCGATTCCGTTCCAGACAAACTTCGAGCGGGACATCGAAAAATACGGCGTGAACCTCATAGCCAAAGCCTTTGGCCATCTTCACCCATTGCCGTCGCTCATGCGACGCCAGGTTGCTGGCGTCCACATAATTCCAGGGCATACGGGCGATCAAGCGGGCACGAAGCAGGGACCGCAATGTGGAAAAAACCAGGCCCTGATAACGCTGCTCGGTAATGTCATCAAAAAGGATGGAACGCAACATGTCACTGGATAGCGGGGTCACGCCACGACGGCGGAACCATGTGGTTTTGCCCGATCCCGGCAGTCCGATTGCCAAAACAACCACGCCCTTGGGTGGGCGCGCTCCCTTGGAGGCCATCGCAGGCGCTGCCGTTGGAGCCGCACCTGGAAGTTCCGGTGATTCAGGCTGAATCTCCGTCTCTACACGGCTGACTTCCGCTCGCGGAACCGGGGGTTCTTCTACTTCGCCAGGCTCTTCCGCACCCTCAGCTTCGGGATCAGAATAGGATGGGACGATGGGCCCGGGATGGAGCTCATCGATAGGCGGTTTTTGCTGGCCAACCTTGCCAGTGGCTTCCGTTTCGTTTTCTTGTTTCTTTTTACGGCGCTTCATGCGCTCGCGCATCCAGTTGCGCATGTCTCGTGTGTAACACACCGTTAGAAGAACTTGCAACCTTTTGAGGTTTGCTGCATGGGTTCGTGCGCTATGGCTTACCGGCCCAGCCGACGGAGACGATTAAAATCTCCAAGAAATACAAAACAAATGTTGCAGCGGTAAGGTAAATTGCTATAATTCGGCCCGCAACCCTCCCCCCGCCACTTCGCAGCTCCATGCAGGATTCGTCCCTGTCCTGTGGCAGGTAGGGTTTTTGTCAATGAGCGCAGATCGTTTTAAAAATGATCGCCTGTGCTCGAATGTGGTGGTAGCCGGCTTGAGCGTTCCTGCCCGGCGCTGCGGTTTCACCATCTTTGTGATGAAGCCAGCCATATGACGCACACTCAGGACAAGACAGGTGCAAACACTGCTACACAGTTTGAGTCATTTGAGTCAGGAAACAAGTTGAGTTGATATTGGTACCTCATGCAGTCGGGCCAGAGACACCCGAAGTTAAGACCAGAACGCAAGCAAGACGAATCAGCACCACTCAAACAGTTGAGTTAACGACCCCAGCCGGTCAAGTCATAAACCCACGCTGGCGAGGGTCGGCAAGAACAGCATTTGAACTACAAGAAATGCGGCTGAAGCAGAAACAATGCAGTTGAAAGAAAAAGCTCAAGAAAAGCACTTGAGCAAAAAGCAAAAGCCGTTTGAGTTTCGAAGAGATTCACATCTTGGGTTAGAAACAATGCGGTTAAGTTAGAGAATACAGTGAGTTAGAAGCAAAGCAGTTCAGTCTTGGAACAGATCCACGTTGGCTGGAAACAATGCGGTTGTGCCAGACAGAAATGCAGTTGAGTAGACACAAAAGCACTTGAGTTAGAAAGACGATCAACTTTTGACCAGCAAAAGCTGCTCCTTAGCCGCAGCCAAGATTTGCGGGAAAGCAAAAAGCAGCGAAAGAGAAAAGCTTAAATCTGCAGGAACTATGCCGCGGGCGTCGACACCCGCGGCATTTTTTTGCCTGGACCGCTCCCCGGCCCCTTTCCTGTTGTCATTTCCTCAAAAAAATACACATGTGTCGTTCTGCTTTAGCCTTGCATCCATAGTCAGTGACGCGGCCCACACGCTTCCGGGCGGCAAATTGCGCATAGGTAATGTTTGTTGTTAAGCTGGGGAGTTTGCACCAAGACGGCTGCTGCAGGCTGTGCTCCAGTCAATCATTTTCAGTGCACATTGGTTTTTTTCATGGAGGAATGTTCTCATGGCTATTAAAGTCGGCATCAACGGTTTCGGGCGAATCGGACGCAATGTATTGCGCACTGCCCTGGGTGACTCAAACATTGAATTTGTGGCAGTAAACGACCTGACCAGCCCGGCCACTCTGGCCCATCTGCTCAAATACGATTCGATCCTGGGCAACTTGAAACAGGATATTAAGGCCACGGCAGATTCGATCACCATCGACGGAAAAGCTGTAAAAGTCTTTTCCGAAAAGGACCCTGCCGCCATCAATTGGGAGTCTGTTGGCGCTCAGTTGGTGATTGAATCGACTGGCAAGTTCACGGAAGCGGGTAAAGCCAAGGCCCATCTTCGCGGCCCAGTGAAGAAGGTCATCATCTCGGCGCCGGCAAAAGATGAAGACATCACGGTTGTTCTGGGCGTGAATGAAGGCAAATACGATCCCGCCAAACATCACATCATCTCCAATGCTTCGTGCACCACTAATTGCCTGGCGCCCGTCGCCAAGGTGCTTCATGACAGCTTCAAGATCCAGAGCGGTACCATGACCACGATCCACTCTTACACGAATGATCAGGTTATCCTGGATTTTCCGCATAAAGACCTGCGCCGCGCGCGGGCCGCAGCACTGTCCATGATTCCGACCTCAACCGGTGCAGCCAAAGCATTGAAACTGGTGATACCAGATTTGAGCGGAAAGCTGGACGGCTTTTCCATGCGCGTTCCCACGCCCAATGTCAGCGTGGTGGATTTGGTTGTGTTTACAGAGAAGAAAACCACGGTGGAAGAGGTCAACAAGGCCCTGCTGACAGCGGCGAATGGCCCGATGAAAGGCATTCTGGGATATGAGACGGCAGAGTTGGTGTCTGTTGACTACCGCGGCGATGACCGGTCGTCCATTGTGGACGCTCCGCTCACGCGTGTGGTCGCCGGCAATTGCGTGAAGGTGATTGCCTGGTATGACAATGAGTGGGGTTACTCATGCCGTGTCCGCGATCTGGTGAGTTTCCTGGCAAAGAAAGGCCTGTAAGCAAGAGGGAGTCTGAACGACCATGGCAAAACTCTCTATACAAGATCTGAACCTGAAGGGCCAGCGCGTCTTCATGCGCGTGGATTTCAATGTACCTCTGTCTCCTGACGGACACGTAACTGACGACACGCGCATCCGCGAAACGCTGCCGACTATTGAGTATGCTCTGCACAAGGGAGCGCAGTTGATTCTGGCATCACATCTGGGCAGGCCAAAGGGCAAACCGAATCCGAAGATGAGCCTGAAGCCCGCGGCGGAGAAGCTGCGCATGCTGCTGGACGAACGCATGGGAAGAAGCGTAAACGTAGGTTTCTCGCCAGATTGCGTCGGCATTGCCGCCGAGGAGATGGCAAGCAAACTGCAAAATGGGCATACTCTTCTCCTGGAAAACCTGCGCTTTCACTCGGAAGAAGAAGCCAATGACGAAGGCTTCTCACGGGCGCTGGCGTCTCTGGCTGACGCTTATGTGAATGATGCATTCGGATCGGCGCATCGTGCACACGCATCAACGGCCGGCATTACGAAGTTCGTCAGCAAGTCGGCTGCGGGTTTGCTGATGCAGAAAGAACTGGAGTATCTAGGCAAGGCGACGACGAATCCGGAAAAGCCGTTTATTGCGATCATCGGCGGAGCCAAGGTTTCAGACAAGATTGACGTTATACGCAATCTTCTGGACAAGGTTGATGCGCTGCTGATTGGCGGGGCCATGGCCTACACATTCCTCAAGGCACAAGGGAAGAAGGTGGGCAAATCTCTGGTGGAAGAAGATAAGGTTGGGTTGGCGAAAGAATTGATCGGAGAGGCACAGGCAAAGAAAGTTCGCTTTCATCTCCCACTTGACCATGTGATAGCAGACAAGATCGATGCAGATGTTCAACATCAAATAGTGAGTGCGGATGCGGGAATTCCGGACGGCAAAATCGGTCTGGATATCGGTCCGGAGACAATTGCCGATTTCGGCAAGCAGATTGCGACAGCGAAAACGATTGTCTGGAATGGCCCGATGGGCGTTTTTGAAGTTGCGCCGTTTGCCAAAGGCACCATGAAGATTGCTGAGATGGTTGCAGCCAACCGGAAAGCGACATCCATCGTCGGTGGCGGAGATTCGGTGGCAGCAGTTCATCAGTCCGGCGTGGCAGACAAGATCAGCCATATTTCTACAGGCGGCGGCGCTTCATTGGAGTTTCTGGAAGGCAAGAAGCTGCCCGGCGTAGAGGCCCTGACCGATGTCTAAGGAAAACATGGACAGCCTTTTGCGATATCGGATTGGTGCACAGGCGACGCTGGAACTTGTGCAGGGCAATATCGTTGATGAAACGACTGACGCGATTGTGAATGCCGCCAATTCTTCCCTACTGGGCGGCGGCGGAGTGGATGGAGCCATTCATCGGGCGGCGGGTCCAAAGCTTCTGGAAGAATGCCGCAGGATCCGCGATCAGCGAGGCAGTCTTGCACCGGGCCAGGCAGTGGCGACAGGAGCCGGCAGTCTGAAGGTGCGTTATGTGATCCACACAGTGGGGCCAGTATGGCAAGGCGGTGGCAAAAATGAGCCGCAAATTCTGGAAAGCTGCTACTGCCATTGCGTGGAAGAAGCCAGGCGGCTCGGCTGTGCGGAGATAAGTTTTCCTTCCATCTCTACTGGAGCTTTTGGATATCCGGTGGCTGAAGCGGCGCAGATCGCGTTACGCAGCATCGCCGATCTTCTATATGGCAGCCACGTGCATAGCGAGAATCTGCATGGCCAAAACCAGCAGTCTCTACAGCCTCTGAACCGGGTGCGTTTCGTCTTGTTTGACCTTCACACGCACGCTGCCTATGCCCAGGCAGCAAAGAATCTGGCGACGGAATTTCCTCATTACGAAATCAGGACAGTCAGCAACGCATGAGTAAACGCCGGAAGATAATTGCCGCCAACTGGAAGATGTACAAGACCGTAGATCATGCTCTCGATTTCGTGAGGGCATTGCTCCCCATCGCCTCAGCCCATGAGCGTGACCAGATTGTTCTGTGCCCTCCCTTCACCTGCATTCCCGCGGTTGTTGAAGCGGTGAGAGGCAGCGGCCTGTTCGTTGGCGGGCAAAACATGCACTGGGGAAAAGAAGGCGCATACACCGGCGAGATCTCGGCCGGAATGCTGGTTGCGGCAGGCTGTTCCCATGTAATCATCGGACACTCCGAGCGCCGCCAGTATTTCGGAGAAACGGATGAGACCGTAAACCTGAAATTGAGAAGCGCGCTGGCTGCCGGACTTAAACCTATCGTTTGTGTGGGTGAAGTGTTACAGGAGCGCGAGGTTGGGCTGACCGAAGATGTTCTGCGCCGGCAATGCAGTGTTGCCTTTCGAGAGGTATCCAGCGGAGAGGCCATTGCGATGGCGATTGCCTATGAGCCGGTGTGGGCCATTGGAACGGGAAAAACTGCCACGCCAGAAATGGCTTCCGCTGCGCATGAGATTATTCGCGCTGAGGCCGCAGAAGTATTCGGTATTGGCGTTGCCGGCCAGATGCGCATTCTCTATGGCGGCAGTGTGAAGCCGGAGAATGCAACCGCGCTCATGGCCCAGCCGGAAATCGATGGCGCGCTGGTCGGCGGAGCCAGCCTGGACGCCAAATCGTTTGCTGCAATCGTGAAGTATTGATCCGTTGCCTTATTAGCTCACATTGCAAGCTGGATTGGCCGCTAAAGCCAGGAACTCGGTTCCCTGATTGCGCATCGAAGTAGGTATGCGCGGTCGACGTGGCTTAACGTTCTCCGGAATCAAAGACGCTGTGTGGCGCGCCTGCGAAGATATATTTGAAAAGCACACATTCCAGATGGCGGCCGCTCTTGCCTACTATTTTGTGCTGGCGATCTTCCCTGCTCTGATCCTGCTTTCCGCAGTGGCGGCGTATGTTCCGGTACAGAATCTCTTTAACCAGGTGCTGGCTTTATTAGGTAGCTTTGTTCCCGCGGACAGCATGCAGGCGGTGCAGACTGTGCTGGCCAATGTAGTCACGCCAAATCGAGGAACACTGCTGTCCTTCGGGATACTCGGCATACTCTGGACAGCTTCCGGTGGCTTCGCCGCGACCATTGAAGCGCTCAACATTTCCTATGAAGTTGAGGAAGGCCGCCCGTTCTGGGTAACGCGTCCGCTGGCGGTTGGATTAACTTTTATGGTCGGACTGCTGCTGATGGTGGCCCTGGCAGTCATGATCATGGGGCCAGAGTTCGCACAGCGACTGGCCGCGCACCAGCAACTGTCATGGCTCTTTATCAAAGCGTGGCCTTTTGTGCATTGGGCAATTTCACTCGGGTTTACCGTTCTTGCAGTGGAGTTTGTCTACTTTGTTGCTCCCAACGTGAAGCAGCGCTTCTGGAGCACCCTGCCAGGCGCCGTTTTGTCGGTGGCCACATGGGTTGGCTTGTCCTATGCAATGGGCGTGTACTTCCGCAGCTTTGCTCATTTCAATAAAACCTACGGCACCATTGGGGCCGTGATTGCGCTGATGGTCTGGCTGTATTGGAACGGCTTTGTCATGCTGGTGGGAGCGCAGTTGAACTGCCAGCTTTCCAAGGAGTCAAAGAAGGGCAAAATCCCTCAGGACGAAGACAAGAGCGGCTTGACTCATCTCGATCTGGCAGCATGACGGCGCACCCTCGTTTTTTCTGCATCTCACCCATCGTTACTAGAACGTGCTTTACAAGAACGTGCGTTACAAGAATGTAGTAACGAACGAGGAGGTTCTGATGGCCAATCCAAATATCCCAGCCGCCCCAGCCAATCTGGAGAGCGGAGCTCAGAATTCGGGCGAATCGCCGGCACAGCCTCAAGCGCCCATTTCTCAAGCAACCATCTCTCAAGCACCCATCGATGAACGAGTGCAGAAGCAGATCGACAAGTTTCTATACGGCGGCGGACGCGAGAGCGCGCAAAAGATCAGGAACTTTCTGAACGGTACATGGCTGGGCGAACCGCTGCACGTGGTTCTTACGGATGTGCCGGTAGGTGCCTGGACCGTGGCCATGGCATTTGATCTTCTGGATGTGATTGGCGGCCGCCGTGAATTTGCGATGGCAGCCGACGCATCCATAGCGATCGGAATACTGGCGGCAACAGGCGCGGCGATGACAGGCGTGACTGATTGGTCAGATGTTGATCCGCCGGCTCGTCGTACGGGATTCATCCATGGGCTGCTCAATCTCAGTGCGACTGCGCTGTTTACCACCTCACTCGTCATGCGGAAGAAGAGATCGCGTGCGGGCGGCCGTGTCTGCGCCGCACTGGGTTATGCCGTCATGTCGTATGCGGCCCATCTGGGTGGCAAGATGGTTTACGAGCACAGGGTTGGCGTTGATCGTACAGAGGGGCAAGCCTTCCCAACAGAGTTTGTGGCCGTTCTGCCGGAAGCCGACTTGAAAGATGAGAAGCCAACGCGAGCGATCCACAATAGCGTCCCAATTCTTCTGGTTCGTCGAGGAGAGCATATCTTTGCCCTGGCGGAAACATGCTCCCACTTTAGCGGGCCACTTGCGGAAGGCAAACTTGTTGGCAACAGTATTGTCTGTCCATATCACTTTTCTCGATTCTCATTGGAGGACGGCCGCGTGCTCGATGGCCCGGCGGTGCACCCACAACCCTGTCTGGAGGCCCGGATACGCAATGCACAAATAGAAGTGCGGCGGCCGGTGGAGCGCATCGGCTGAGCTCCGTGACATCTTTTTATATCTTTCTATCTCTTTTGTCTTTCAGAGTCGCTGAGCCAGAATTTGGCGAGCGCAATTTGCAGATGAATTCCAGGGCAATCGATGGACAGTGACTTTACCGCTTTGATAGCCTTTATTGACCGGGAGGCTTTATGCGAGATAAAAAGACTCGGTCCAGCACCTCACATCCACAATCGGGCCCGACAAGTCCAACCCGACGTCAATTTCTCGTAACAACCAGCAGTGCGGCTGCAGGGACTGTTATGGCCTCATGCTTGCCGGCGCACGCGAGCGGTGAGTCTGGTCAGAACGGCGCGGCGACGACAATCACTGACACGCCGAGCATTGAAGGTGCGGTTCCACTGGCTCTGCGCATCAACGGCAAGGAGCACCAACTTCACATCGATCCGCGGACATCTCTCCTGGATTGCATCCGTGAAACTGTTGCACTCACCGGCACAAAAAAGGGTTGCGACCACGGGCAATGCGGCGCATGTACAGTGCATGTGAACGGTAAGCGCATCCCTTCATGCCTGACCCTGGCTGTAATGCACGACGGCGACGAGATCACCACAATCGAGGGCCTGGGAACGCCGGACGCGATGCATCCAATGCAGGCGGCCTTCCTCGCCCGTGATGGCTATCAGTGCGGTTATTGCACGTCCGGTCAGATCATGTCGGCGGTTGCCTTGCTCAAAGAACCGTGCGGCCCCGATGATGCAGCAGTCAAGGAGCTCATGAGCGGCAATATCTGCCGGTGCGGAGCATATGCGAACATTGTGGCGGCGATCCAACAGGTCCGGAAGAACAGCTAACCCTTGAACAAGGAGTGATCTGTATGCGCACGTTTGAGTTTAAGCGTCCTGAGAATGCGGCATCTGCAATTGCAGCGGCTGCGCAAGCGAAGACTGCGCAACAAGGCGCCAACATCAGGTTTGTGGCCGGCGGCACAACATTGATCGACCTGATGAAGCTGGAGGTTGAAACACCGGAAAGGCTGCTCGATATTAATCGCCTGCCATTCGACAAGATTGAAGAGTTGCCGAACGGTGGTTTGAAAATCGGAGCTACGGTTCGAAATTCAGACCTGGCGCACCATCAGAAGGTACAAAAGGATTATTCCGTGCTTTCACAGGCACTTCTATCAGGCGCATCGGCACAACTTCGCAACTTAGCGACTACCGCGGGAAATCTCCTGCAACGAACGCGGTGCATGTACTTTCGCGATACGGCAATGCCTTGCAACAAGCGAACGCCCGGAACCGGGTGTTCAGCCATCACTGGCAGCAACCGTATGCTCGCGATTCTTGGCACAAGCGAGCATTGCATCGCCACTAACCCTTCAGACATGTGCGTAGCGATGGCAGCATTAGAAGCGACCATCCATATTCAAGGAGCGAAAGGATCGCGCGAGATAGCCATTGGCGACTTTCACCTTCTGCCGGGAAACACGCCGAATCGCGAAACCGTGCTTGAGCCTGGCGACCTGATCACGCATGTCACGCTACCGCCGCCCAGGTCCGGAAGCAAACAGATATATCTCAAGCTGCGGGACCGGGCGTCGTATGAATTTGCGCTGGCATCGGCGGCAGTAGTGATTAACGTGGCAGGGGGCAATGTGAGTTATGTGCGTATCGCGCTCGGCGGTGTGGGAACCAAACCCTGGCGGTCGCACGAAGCGGAAACCGCCATCGCCGGTAAGCCTGCAAGCGCGGCGAACTTTCGCAGCGCGGCCGAAGCTGCTCTGCGTCAGGCCAAGCCGCAAAGCGAGAACAAATTCAAGATCGAACTTGCGAAGCGTTGCCTGGTACACGCTCTGCAAACCGCCACGAACGGTTGATCCCAATAAAGGAGGGCCCCATGCCGACGACGCAAACTTCCCCCACTGTTTCACACATCGGTCGCGACACCATTCGTGTGGATGGCCCAGGCAAAGTAACGGGACTGGCGCAGTACACCTCTGATTTTCGTTTTCCCGGGTTGTTATGGGCTGTTCCTGTGGGCGCGACCATCGCGAACGGCAGGATCACGAAACTTGACGTCACAACAGCGGAGAAAATGCCGGGCGTACGCGCGGTGCTTCATCGTGAAAACATCGGAAAGATGTTTCGCTCCATTCCGCAACCTGGTTTTAACGGTATTTGTGAAGAGCGCCGTCCTCCCTTCGAAGACGATGTGATCCGCTATTACGGCCAATACATTGCGCTGGTACTGGCGGAGACGTTCGAAACCGCCAAAGCTGCTGCCGATGCAGTCCAGGCGACCTACGCACCAGAGAAGCCGAATGTGCAAACTCACCTTGTAGCGGACGACGACCCCGACGCGGTGATTACCTCTTTCGGGGTGCGCAACCGGCTTGACAGTCACCGTGGAGACGCAGAAGGTGCATTCGCCAGCGCACCGGTTAAACTCGACCAGACGTATGTCACGCCAAATGAGACTCACAATCCGATTGAGCTGCACTCTACAACTGCAATGTGGGACGGATCGAAGCTGACGCTGTATGACTCATCGCAAGGCGTGGTCAACTTTCGCAGCGTCCTGGCGCAGATGTTCGGGCTACCGGAAGAGAACGTGCGTGTGATCACGAAATTCGTGGGCTCAGGCTTTGGCGGCAAGTTGTTCCCGTGGACGCACTGTCCGCTGGCTGCTGCCGCCGCGCGGCAGATGGGCAGACCAGTCAGACTGGTGCTGAGCCGCAAGATGATGTTCCAGACCGTGGGACATCGGCCGCTAACCCAGCAGCGCGTCCGGCTGGGTGCGACCAAAGAGGGCAAGCTGGTCTCACTGCAGCACGATTACATCTACCAGACGTCCATGCTTGATGCGCATCATGAAGACTGCGGTGAAGCCACGGCGTTCCATTACAGCGTACCCAATCTTCGCGTGACATTCGGACGCGCTAAGCGAAACATCGGTGCGGGAGCCGACATGCGCGGTCCCGGAGCGGTTCCTGGACTCTATGCGACCGAGTCCGCGATGAACGAACTTGCGATCAAGCTCAACATTGATCCGGTGAAACTTCGCCTGATGAATGAACCGAAAATCGATGAGGGCACCGGGCTTCCCTTCTCATCGCGTCACATTGTGGAGTGTTTCCAACTCGGGGCAGAAAAGTTTGGCTGGTCCAAACGGACGCCGGGCGTTGGCTCCATGAAGCGCGACGGTTTGACCCTGGGTTGGGGTATGGCAGGATGTGCGTGGATGGCGGGAAGATTCGCGGCCGCAGCCAGGGTGCAATTGCGCGATGACGGCACGGTACACGTCGCTTGTGCCACGCAGGACATCGGCACGGGGACTTACACCATCCTGGCGCAGCTCGCGGCGGAAAGAACCGGCGTACCGCTGGAGAAGGTGGACGTTGCACTCGGCGACACTTCGCTTCCGGCCGGCCCGATCTCGGGCGGCTCATTGGCTACCTCCTCGGTTGTGCCGGCAGTTTTTGGGGCCGCGGACAGCGCCATTGGCTCATTGATGATGGTGGCTGCAACAACACCCGGTTCGCCGTTCCTGAACCGTAAGCCCGAAGATCTGGTGCTGGAGAACGGCCATGTCTTTGTGAAGGCTGACGGCCCGGCCAAAGGGGTTTCATTTGGCGACCTTCTCCGGCGTGCCAACCTCCGCATGGTCACAGGCAGCGGCGAGGCGCCGGCCACGTTTGGAGATCCCAATGCGAAATTCTCGACCCACTCCTATGGCTGTCAATTCGCCGAGGTTACCTGGCAGCCTGAGATTGCGCGCTTGCGGGTCAGCCGTGTGGTGACTGTGATTGATGCCGGCCGGATTCTGAACCCATTGGCGGGCCGCAATCAAATCATGGGAGCGGTGGTAATGGGAGTCGGCATGGCTCTGCTGGAGCATACCTTCTACGATCCGCAGAACGGCGCTCCGATTAACAGCAGCCTGGCTGACTACATAGTAGCGGTGAATGCCGATGCGCCGGACGTGGACGTGCATTTCGTCGATTTCCCTGACAAGGAAATCAATGAACTCGGCGCGCGAGGAATCGGCGAGATCGGATTGGCCGGCATCGCCGCGGCCATTACCGACGCGGTTTACCACGCAACTGGTGTTCGTGTGAGGGAGCTCCCGGTGAAGATTGAGGACTTACTGGTGTAGACACGCCCTTTGATCTTGGAAACATGGGACGTTCCCTGCTGTCTGTCCATATCACTTTTCTCGATTCTCATTGGAAGACGGCCGCGTGCTCGATGGCCCAGCGGTGCACCCACAACCCTGTCTGGAGGCCCGGATACGCAATGCACAAATAGAAGTGCGGCGGCAGCAATTAGTAAATGGCAAATAGCAAACCTTACCGCTGATGAACACTGTTGACAAATGATTTACATGCTAAGGAAATAGCCTACCGCTGAGCTTGGGATGGAACGCGCTAAGTGCTTTGAAATCCTAACTGTATGAGAGATGTGTCAATTCCATTTACGACTAAGATTGTTGGCTTGCGTAATAGGGCTAGGCGCTTATCCTTACGCAAAAAACAAAAGGTGGTCTTTGTTTGTTCAGTCGTGGATCTTTCTGTGTAAGTGACCAAATCCAACCGATTGAAAACAAACACCCCATCAACTGTCAAAACTACCTGTTTGTGACCCCTGTCACGAATAACAATATCGGTTCCCTTTTTTTGTATCTACACTCAAAATCAGGATGTCTTTATGATTTGCACCCATTGCCTATCAGCTCATGAGCGGGAACTGTATGCTGAAATCAACATTCATTCCCAGGGTTTAGATAATATCGACGATCCCGGCCTTCTGGTTTTCCCCACCATCACGGTTTGTCTGGATTGCGGCCTGGCCCGGTTTGTGGTGCCGCAATGTGACCTCCCGAGATTGGACAGACGAATACCCGATGTGCGCCCGCTCAAACCGTCGCCACCGCCGGACTGATCGCTGGTTCCTCCGTTATGTTGCTCCGCCGGCAATGAACTCCGGCCTGGGGTGCAGGTATAGTGTTCCCGCACTGTTACTCGGGTTTTTTGTGCCCTCTGCGGTTAAAGGCTTGCCTTTCCGATCTCGACGATGACGCCGTTCGTGTTAACGACGCCGACGTCGATCTCGGCGATAACTCAACCCTCTGTCATTCCGAGCGCTGCCGGAGCGCACGCGACGGCGAGAGAGATTAACCCCCGAGCCAATGTTTGCAGCGTAAATGCGGCCTCAGGGAATTCTCTCGAGAATGACCTCTGTGTTCCTTCGTGTCCTTTGTGGTCAAAGTTTTTGACTTTTCCGCTCTCGGCGATGTCGTGCGATGACGGCGATCTCGGCGATAACTCAACCCTCTGTCATTCCGAGCGCTGCCGGAGCACAAGCCACGGCGAGAAGAGAACCCCGAAGTGTCTCGTTGGCGGAAATGCGGCCTCAGGAATTCTAGAATGACCTCCGTGTTCCTTCGTGTCCTTTGTGGTCAAAGCTTTTGGCTTTCCGCTCGGCGATGTCGCGCGATCACGTCGATCTCGGCGATTCCGCAATTGCCCGATTACCAATTTTTTTTGCCCCCTGCCCCTACCCCCCGGTTTCACCCAATTCCACCCAAGGTCACCCAACCGGGGTCCCCGGCAATCCCGCGGTCGCGCAAATCGGGTGATCTCGGCGAGCCGTTCGGCCACTCTTAAGTTTTGTCTGCGCTCTTCTGTGCCCATCTGCGGCCAATTAGGTTCGATCACCGTAAATCGCCGGAGCGCACGCGACGGCGAGAGAGGAACCCCGAGGATGTTCGCGGCGTAAATGCGGCCTCAGGGAATTCTCTCGAGAATGACCTTCGTGTTCCTCGTGTCTTTTGTGGTTAAAGCTTTTGACTTTCCGCTCCTGGCGATGTCGCGCGATGACAGCGCTCTCGGCGATTCAATCTTCACGGTTCGGTTGCCACTATGACTTATCCGAGCGGCAGGGTTTACACATATTGCAGCCGACGCAGCTTCGTGCGACTTCTCCAGTTCCGTTAACTCTTCTAACCTCAGCTACAGCTATGACCAGGGCAGCGGACATAACAATGGTCACGTTATTCGAATCACCAATGGGCGTGACAGCGCCCGGACAGCGGCTTACACTTACGATCAGGTGAACCGTCTGGCTACAGCGCAGACACCCAACGCCGGAACGTGGGGTAATTCCTACGTCTATGACGCCTGGGACAATCTGCTGCAAAAGAACGTGCTCAAGGGAATGGCTGAGAACATGTTGCTAACGGTGAATACTAATAACCAGGTCACCACTCCTGCGTTCACTTATGACGCTGCCGGCAATGTCACCTGGGACACCACCAATGCATTGAAATACGATGCGGAAGACCGCATAAATCCACTTTCCGGCATTACCAACAGCTATGACGGTGATGGCCGCCGCGTGCAGAAGTCTGACGGCACGCTCTACTGGGTCGACGATAATTTTCAGCCGCTCTCCATGGGAACAACCATTCTGGCTTCCGGCATACTTGGAGTGGCGATCCGCTTTCGATGAAAATGCATCTCGCCTTGATTGGTTTCCGCCTGGTCTTGCTCGTGATCACGGGACTGGCGGAAAGGACATGTTATGCGCAGGCCGAGTCTCGTTCTGTCACGCCCGCTAAGACGCAACACGAACCCAGCATGGATAATTTTGAGGATCGCGCCTGGAATAATGCTCCGGAAATTACCTTCTTCAGACAGCGAGAGCCCTTCGAGGGGCGACCAGCGACGGAGAAAACGTCCGTCCGTGTGCTGTATGACAAACACGCGCTCTATTTTCTGATTAACTGCCACGATTCGGAGCCTCGGCGTGTTGTGGCGACCGAGCTGCGGCGTGATGCCGACCTTGGCGTCGACGACTACTTCACGATTCTGATTTCTCCAAACCATGACGGGCGCAATGGATATGAGTTTTCCGTCAATCCACTCGGCACACAAGCCGACTCGCTGATCGCGGATCAGGGCCGCGTTAATGATTCGAATTGGGACGGCATTTGGAGTTCGAGCGCCAGGATCGACGAGAACGGTTGGACTGCATTTGTGACCATCCCGTTCTCAACTCTTAACTTCAAGGCCTCGCAAGATGTCACTCTGGGCGTAAATTTTCGACGCTTTGTCCGCAGAAAAAACGAAGAAGACCTTTGGCAGTCGTATCTGCGCATATACGGATTGGAGAGGATCTCTCAGGCCGGCGAGCTTACTCACCTCGAGGACATCGGCAGTGGTCGCTTGCTGGTTCTCAAGCCTTACGCATTGACCGGCTTCAGTGCCGACAAAGTCAGTGGTACTGAAGCTCTGCATTCCGGCGGGTTCGATTTCAAGTACGGACTGCGCAGTAACATGGTTGCCAACGTCACCGTCAACACCGATTTCGCGGATGCTGACGTCGATCCACAGAGATTCAATCCGACTCCATTCAAGATTTTTCTCCCCGAGAAGCGCCCTTTCTTCCTGGAGAATAGCGGCACATTTCTGTTTGCCGACCGGGAGGGCACAAACCTGTTTTTCAGCCGCCAGATCGGTATTAATCCCAACACGGGCGAGGAGGTCCCTTTGAATGTTGGTGCAAAGCTGACCGGCACCGCAGGGCGCTTCGATTTTGGTTTTCTGGAAGCTGAGACCAGAGAGAGCGGGGCCAATCCCCAGGCTAACTACGTCGTAGGGCGCTTCAAGACACGCCTGTTTTCCGAGTCCTATATTGGAGCGATAGGAATCGACAAGGAGAGTGGTAGCGTTCTCGACCCCTACAATCGCGCTGCGGGCGCGGACACGAATTTCATCTTCTTCCACAAGCTGGGCATTTCAGGTTTTTGGGCGAAGACTTTCTCTAGTCCGCTGGCGCTCCAGGGGAATGACTGGGCGGCCACCGCCGACCTAACCTACAACAGCAACCTGATCCAGGCTGAAGCGTTACGCGCGGTCGTCCAACCCAACTTCAATCCGGAAGTCGGCTTCGTGGAACGCACAGACCTGGTCACGAATTTCGTCGATTTCACGCTGTCACCGCGACCCAAGACCGGCCCGGTCAGAGAGTATGACTTCGAAGGCTTCTTCCGCTACGAGCCAGACACACACGGGGTCCTACAGACGCAGGAATGGCAAACAACCTTTCGGGCCCTGTTTCATAATGGCTCCTACACGGACGACGATCTGTTCGACAACTTCATCCAGCGGCTCAACACGCCTTTCAACATCTTCGGCAATGTTTTTATTCCTGCGGGCCTCTATCATTTTGACCGGCATCAATTCACTTGGGGTTCCAACACCAGCAAGCCCTTCGTATATGGCATCTTCGAACGGTTCGGGACCTACTACAACGGGACGCTCAATGAGTTCCGCCTCCGCGGAACATACCATCCCAACGCGCATCTCAGCTTTTCCGCGATACCGGAGTGGGACCATTTCAAGCTGAACGGCCAGACGTATGACGTTAAGGTCGGGTCCGCTGGCGCAAGCTATTCCTTCAATCGTTTCGTGACCACTTCGGCACTGGTGCAACTGAACTCCGTGGACGTGAATCCATGGAGCTTCAACCTGCGCGTGCGTTATACCTATCGCCCGGACAGCGATCTGTTTGTGATTTACAACGTTGGAAACCAGTTCAACAGCCTCGCCGCCGGGAACCCAGTTTTGTTGCAACAGAAAAGGCTTAGCGTCAAACTAACCTATTCCTTCGTGCGTTGAGCAAACCACGCAACGAAAATTGGCGCGAAAAAGGGCGGTCGACCTCTCAAACCAGACATCGATCCCAGGCAGAGCAAGATCACCTTCGATCCTTAGCAGAAGTATTTGAAACAAGAGGAAAACGTCCCGTCTGTTTGAATGCATAAGTGTGAAAAGTAGAAAGGGTTCTCCGGAGAGCTACGATACCAAAACCGGCGATGACGCGCCGGCAAAGAAGCCACCCCGAGGAGAACCCAATGAATGTTACTCACTATATCGGATTCGACGTCCACAAGAAACACATCAACTTTTGCGTCAAGACCAGCGATGGCCAGATCCAGAGCGAAGGCAGAGTGTTGGCGCAACGTGGAACTTTGCGCCAGTGGGCTTCCCAACAGTCAGAGCAATGGCGCGGAGCTATGGAAGCGACTTTATTCAGTGGTTGGATCTACGACGCACTGAAGCCATTTGCGGCACAACTGGACATGGCGCATCCGGCCAGGGTGAAAGCAATCACCGCGGCCAAGAAAAAGAACGACAGAATCGACGCCCGTACGCTTGCCGACTTGTTGCGCTGCAACTTGCTGCCGACCTGCTACGTGGCCAGCCCCGAGATTCGCGAGCTGCGACGCCTGCTTCGCTATCGCAACTTAGTGGTGCAGCAATCAGTACGCATGCAGAACAAGATCGCGGGTCTGCTGATGGAATCGGGAGCCGTTTACAACAAGGAAAAACTGCATGGCCGAAAATATTTCGCCTGGCTGCTGGAGAGTCTGGAGGAAGTTCCCGATTCGGTGAAGGATTTGCTGCGGTTGAGCCGTGGCGCCCTGGAGACGTTTCAGGTCACGCAGAAACGATTGATCGAGCGCTTACTGGCGCACCCCGATCTGGGGCAACGAGTGGACCGCTTAGCCAGCATTCGCGGCATCGGCGAGATCACTGCCTTAACCTGGGCCTTGGAGATTGGCGATCCGTTCCGCTTCGCTTCTTCGGCCAAGGCAATGAGCTACTGTGGTTTGACTGCAGCGTTGCGATCCTCCGCCGACAAGCAGCAGCGGGGGCCAATCTCCAAACAGCGCAATCCCTGGCTGCAGACCGCTCTCATCGAAGCAGCCAAGCTAGCACCCCGTTGGAATGCACAACTGGCGGCGTTGCATGCTCGCGAACTCGAGCGCGGGCACCGCAATCGAGCCACTCTTGCCGTAGCTCGGAAGCTGGCTACCTATCTGCTCGCTGTCGACAAACAATGTCTGCCATTCCAGGTCCAACTAACCACGCAGGTGCAATCCAACTGCTGAGAATGAACTATGGGGATGTGGAAATCCAGTCAACGGCTACTCGATTCCCACATCCCCACAGTTCCGGCTGCGGCTACTGCAGCTATTTTTATCGACGACTTGCCAGCGATCGTCCGGCCGATTCTCGCTTACTTGGGGACTGTGCAGAGGAGTTCTTACTCCCGATGCTCCCTTCCGTCTGTTTCGAGATCGGCCGCTTTACCCAAACTCAATCTTCGTGGACGGTAGTGCGCTACTGTTCCCGCAAATGGATGTCTGGCCAAGTTTATGCTTTGGCCTCAGCAAAAGATCGCCAGCTAGTCACTAGCCTGTCAGCGCTTCGGAAATACCCAAGTGCTCGGGGACCTGCGTCTCCCCTTGACTTTTACTTAAAACAGACGGGACGTTCACCATGGGTGCTCCGGCATGACCACGTAGCCCCACACAACCAAACCATATTTCTGCCTGACTTCTTCAAATACCTTCAGGAAATAATCGGGACGGCGTGCTGAACCTGGAAAAGGTTGGCGACGATAACAACTACAGGCTTTGGGAAGCTCCGGGCTTCAGCCCGGAGTGAAATGTCTTTGGCCGGTATTGTGAAAATGACGCAAACCTTTCGGCATCGGCGGTTTTTTTATCCCACCCTTTGCTGCGCAAGTGGTAGGGTACCCCTTGTCTCGTCTGGGTAACAAAAACCGGGAGATTGGACGGGCCACTCGCCCTTTTGACCCACCGGATTATCACCGGATTATCAAAGACATATTCATACAGATTGGGATTTCTAGCCTAAGGGATCTTCGCTGATGAATCTTCCCGGTTAGTTACTTTCCAGTTATCGACGAGCTCTATCTCAATGTGGTAAGTTCGCTCGCTGTCTTTTCCGGGCAAGTGAAGATGACTCGTACCGCTTCGCGAGAGGCTAACACCTCAAACCTGTCTGCGAAAATCCAGGATTTCAGTGGGACGTAAAAGCAATTTAACTTGCGCTGATCTACAACCTAAGCTAGTCTCAACGGCGCTCGTTAGAGAACCAAAATAGATAATGGAGTAGCGAGTAGTTTTACCCTCGCTCTGACGAGAACAAGCGGCTCGGCTTTCAGTAGCATCCCCCTAACGCTAAAGGTCACTTAGCCAAATGGAAATTTCGCCTGCAAGGATCTGGCATGTATGACGAACATGGAAGATAGGAGGTCAATGGCGTGATTAACCGGAACAAAAATCTGCAATTCCTCTATACCCTGGCGATCGGCGTGGTTCTTCTGCTGTCTTCAAGTCGCGCTTTTGCGACCAACGATGAGAACCATATTCAGGAGATCATGGCCGGCGTCAATGGCAACTCCAAAATCCAATTCATCGTCATCAAGCAGGAGGGTGGTGGCAACTTATGGGGCCCGCAGACTGGCGAGACTCAATCGAGAGTGATGCTGGTGTTCTTTGACGCCGCGGGAAGACAAACCGGCAAGTTCAAATTCCCGCACAGTGTGCCCGCCGATGCCAACCCGCAGTTGATTGCGACCCAGGACTTTGCGAATCTGCCTGGAGCACCGACTCCCGATTTCATTATGCCGCCGCTCCTGAGCCCCATTGGCGGGAAGGTGTGCTTCACGAACAATCCGTTGAACCCCAATGCGTTTCCACGAACCGACTGCGTTTCCTACGGAAGCTTTCCTGCTGCCCAGACCGGAACTGACTCCGGCGGCTGCAACGGAACCGTTGTAGCAGGTCCCCCGACGGCCGCCCTTCCCATCGTGAATACGGTGAGCCTGAAGCGCACCTCTACCGCCTTGTGGTTCCGTCGCTAACTCCGATTTCGCGATCAATACGACACCCACACCGATCAACGATGCGGGAAACACGCTCACGATCCCGCTGGCCGACCAAGTCGCCCAGGGCGAGAATCTGTTCAACGGCGAGACCTTCCAGGGCAATGGGCGGACCTGCGCAACTTGTCACGTTGCGAGCCTGAACTTCGCGCTGCCGCCGAGCAACATCCAGTCGCGATTCAGTACCGTCTCCACAACGTTCGATCCGCTGTTCATCGGCGAGACGAATCGCCGTCCAGCTTCGATGCCGGCTTTGACTTCAATCTCAACACGCTGGAGCTCACCCAGGAGGTTCCGAGCGGCACGCCATGTCTTGGTACGTTGCAGGGCATCATAACGAGCGGAAGCGGAGCGACCGCAGCCAGAGCCAAGGTGCTGACGCAGGTATCGCCAACAACCTATCTTGTTTATGGCGGCATGAACCCCGCCTTGTCCGCAACCGTGAGTGACAGCAATTCGTGTTCGGGAACCGTCTTGAGCATCACGGCAGGAAGTCTCGGCGCCATTTCAGGTTCGACTGTGCTCGGCCTGGAAAATCCGAAGCGGATGAGGACGAGTGCGGATACAGCGAACTTCCCCCAGGGCCGTGGCCTGATCCTGGAAAACATTGACGGGTTTGCCCCGACCCCGAACGTGTTTCGCAAGTCCCCCCACCTCCTGAACCTAAGCCAAAGATTCGCGTCGTTCGGACTTAGCGGCAACTTCTTTGACCTGCGAACATTCGCGACTGGAGCTGTCACCCAGCATTTCCCGCGGACGCTGGCTCGAAACAGCGGTGGAACGGACCCGGATTTCCGGCTGCCGACGCCGGATGAACTGGTCGCTATGGAAGCGTTCATGCGGTCTCTGGACTTCCCGGCAGGAACCGACCCAATAAGTTCAATTTGAACAAGTTTGTGGTCACCGCCGCGCAACAGCGAGGCTTTAATGCCTTTTTCGGCGCCGCCAAATGCTCGATTTGTCACGGCTCGGACGGTTCTCGACCGACTCAGCGAACATTCAACACGGGTGTGGTGAACCAGACCATCAACTCGGCTGCAGTGGACAATCTTCCCTGCGAGCCCAGCACACCCTGCGGGATCGCGTGCGTTCAGCGTCCGCCAGCTTTTCAACATCGCCAACCTGGGTCCGTTCTTCCACGACGGCTCCGCAGCCACGTTGAAAGATGTGCTCGCGTTTTATAATTCGTCTAACTTCGCCAACTCGCCAGGCGGTACGGGGTTTTCCGGCCCGATCAACACTTCCGCGATTTCGCCCACCGCGACCGACGACATCATAGCTTTCCTCGAAGGGATCAGCTTCAGCCCGTTTGCGCCGATCTTCGGTCCGACTGGAACCAGTGTGACGATTGCCGGCACGACCTTCACCGGAGCCACGGCGGTTTCGTTTAATGGAGTGGCGGCTACATTTACAGAGGGCCCCCCCGGGACGATCACGACGACAGTTCCCGCCGGAGCTACCACTGGCCCCATCACCGTCACCCGCCTGGCGGGCCTTTGGTGACGACACAACCCGCTTTACGGTTACGCCGGCCATCAGTCTTCCTTTGCGCCGGCCAACGGTCCGGTTGGAACCAGTGTGACGATTACGGGCACGAATTTCACCGGGGTCACGGCCGTTTCGTTTGGCGGAACTGGCGGCTATCTTCACGGTGAGCAACTCCGGGACGGTCACCGCGACAGTTCCCTTTGGCGCTAGCACTGGTACCATCGTTGTCACGACGCTGGATGGGACAACGACCAGCGCTGCCAACTTTACGGTTACGCCCGGAGGGCCCACCTTTTGCGCTGGCCGCCACGCCTTCTTCTCAGACCGTTTCCGCCGGAGACAGCACGGTTTACAACGCTAACTATCTCGCGGCAGGCAGGTTTCACCGATAATTTGACCTTCAGTGTTAGCGGATTGCCGGGGGACACTACGGCAAGTTTCAGCCCGAACCCGACTTCTGGCAACTCTTCGACGATGATCGTGACTACCACCGCCCGGGCCCAAGTGGCGCCTTGGCCGACGCTGCAGCTTCCCCCGGCCAACTTCAGCGTCCGTGCTTGGCCGCTGTGGGTCATCTGCCTGCTGGTAATGGTTCTGCTTGCTTATCGGCACAGAGCCACCAGGCACATTCCACGGTGGGTCTTTGCGACTGGCGCGTTCGCTGTGCTGCTTTGCATCGGCTGCGGCGGAGGAGGTTCTACTCCGCCACCACCACGCAGGGAACGCCGGCCGGAACCTTCACGATCACAGTGACTGCTACCAGTTCCAATGCAAGCGTACAGCCGGTAAGTATGCCCGTCACGTTGATCGTCAAGTGAAGGCCGGCTGGAAGGGATTGATTGGTCGGGGAGAGATTTGGAAACCCGGGGACAGTCCCCGGGATTTCCGGTCTCGAAGATTGGAAATGAAACCGGAGAAAGGCTGGGGCCACTGACAACTTTGAATCCGCGCCATCGGCGTTCATCAGCGGTAAGGTTTCAAGCCAAAATCTCCCTTCAGGCAGGCTTATCTTCCGCCTTGGCATCGTCCCTGACGGGCACAATGTCCAACGCTGACTGTTCGCTGGCGGTGTCGCCGGCTTCGCGGAACATCTTAGCCGCGGTCAGGACCATGTCATGTCCGGTAGCGATGTCGATTTTGCCAAGATGAAGCAGTGCGGTCGCCTGGCCGCGCTTGTCACCCAGCTCTTCATACGAGATCAAAGCAGCCTGGAACTCTGCCCTCGCGGCATTCAGGTTGTCCACTTCAAAATAAAGCCTGGCCATACTGGTGCGCGTGGCGGCCGACAGCGCAACGTTTTTGGCTTTATGCGCGAGTGCGAGCGCACGAGCGTGAAGATCAAGCGCCCGGCGCCGGTCACCACGCGAGGAATGGATGGAAGCCAGCCGATTCATGATCAGCGCCTGGCGTTCCTGGTTTTCCTGATGTTGCCATATCTCCAGCGCGCGACCGTAGCTCTGGACAGCGCCTTCCCAATCGCCCATGCCGGCTTCAGCGGCGGCCTGGTTTTCCAGCGCCTGCCCTTCCCAGGGAGCAGCCTTCGCCGAGCGGAAGAAAGATGCGGCCATGATGAACTGATTGCGTGCGTCCTCATGATGGTGCAGCGTCAGGTGAACGCCTCCCATGTTGTTCAGCGCCATTCCCTGCCCGAAAGGATGATTCAGTGACGTGTAGGTCCCCAGCGCCATGGCAAACTGCTCCAGAGCCTTGGCATGATCTTTGGCGTCCAGGAAGGTGCCGCCCAGGTTGATGAGGACCGTGGCTTTCTTTTCGTTGTCATCGAGGGCGGTAAAGAACTCCAGCGCCTTGCTCAGATATTTGACTGCGTTGGGAAAGTCTCGCTGGTCTTTGTAATAGCTGCCAAGATTGTTCAGCGCAATGCCCTGCTTCCAGGGATCGCCTGCCAGCTCCGCCTGGCGGAACTGTTCGCTGAGCTGTTCGAGAGTCGGCTTGGCTTCCGGCAAAGCTGTCCCTTCTAAAGCTGGGTGAGTCTGTCTTGAGGGTCGTGTTCGACTGAATCGGTTGTTGTTAATGTCAGGGCTGTGCCCAGAATATTTCCATGCAATGGGCGCGGAAGCAAGTGTAAAAACACACCTCTATGGACAGGGGAGATTCTCTCGCAATTCCTTGCTATAATGTGGGTTCCCTCTCCCCGAATTTTGGGGCTCCTGTTCGGCGTTAAAACCACGCAAAATTGGAGTTGCAAGAAAAGCCAGTGCGGAAGTGGTGGAACTGGCAGACACACCATCTTGAGGGGGTGGCGCCGAAAGGCGTGGGGGTTCAAATCCCCCCTTCCGCACCATACGTTTGAAAGGATTTACCAACTGAAATGATTACCGCCCTGATAACCCTGGTCCATGTGATCGTCTGTGTAATTCTGATTGTGGTTGTGCTGCTTCAACACGGCAAGAGTGCCGATATTGCAGCCACGTTCGGTGGCATGGGCAGCCAGACGGCCTTTGGACCTCGCGGAACGGCCACTGCCCTTTCGCGCCTGACCACCTGGTGCGCGATCATCTTCATGCTGACTTCCATGTCGCTTACATTCTTCGCCAGCCACAGGGGCGCGACGTCTAACTCGATCATGCAGGGCGTGAAGACCCCGAGCACACCGGCGCAGCAGACACCACAGAAGTAAGTTTTGGTTTGAAGGGGCACGGCTTTAGCCGTGCCGTTAGCGCTTTATCAAACTTGGCCTTTAGGCCCTGAGGTTTGATTCCTTTCCCAGATCTAACTTAAAGCTTCGATCCGGGCCGCCAGCAGGCGGCTCTTTTCTTTGGCTAAAATTGATCACATATGATCCACAAAATATTTCCCGTTGGTCCGCTGCAATGCAACTGCTCAGTGGTTGGCGATGAGCAGACCCATGAAGCCATGGTGATCGACCCAGGCGACCAGATTGATGACATTCTGGCCATCCTCAAACAGGAAAAGCTGAAGCTCACACAGATCGTAATTACCCATGCGCACATCGATCATGTAGGCGGAGCCATGAAGCTGAAGGCAGCCACCGGAGCGCCGATCCTGATGAACCAGGATGATCAGGCACTTGTTGAAGATGCTGGATGTACAGGCGACATGGATTGGTATGAGGCCGCCGGGAGTAGTGGTGGTGGACGAGAGCATTGGCGATGGGCACGTTTTGAAGATCGGCAACATTCCAGCAAACGTGATTCACACGCCAGGACATACGGAAGGCAGCATCTGTCTCTACATGCCGGAGCAGCAGACATTGGTCGCCGGCGATACGCTGTTCGCCGGAAGCATTGGACGGACTGATCTTCCGGGCGGGTCATTCGACAAGATTATTCGATCAATCCACACCCGCGTGCTGGCCTTGCCTGATGAGACCACTGTAGTGCCGGGGCATGGTCCGAAGACGACAATCGGCCAGGAACGCGAGTCAAATCCGTTTCTGCAGAAACGGGCCTAGCGAGGATCACCAATTACAACGTGAGTGTGTGGTTCGGGAGCCTGCTCATGAATCGGCACTTTTCCCGACGTCACACAGGTTGCGCCTCTGCCATCGTCAGATTGGCGAATGTTGTGCGTGGCATCCGTGCAGAACGCCTTGTTTCCGGCCGATGGTGACAACGGTTCCGCGGTGATTTGATACGAGCCTGACGGAGTCTCGTGGCAGCCGGAAATGTTGATTCTGTACCCATTCGAGATACCGGTTTTCACCTGAGGATCAAGGCCGAAACTCTGTGACTGGTCTGAGTCAGCCAGAAGCTCAGGAAGCGAGCAACTAAACCCACGTTCTGGATGCTGCCCCGCATAGATCTGTTCTTGAAATGAAATCAGGGATAGCGTTGTGTTGAATGTCCACTTTTGGAATTTGCGATGCTTCGGACGGTGATAATACTGAGTACGCATCCATGCTGACTCCGCCGCTGACAGCCACATCAGTTCCCGAAGCTTTTATTCCTTCATTCAACTGGCGGAACAACGCAGGATCTCCCACTGGCACCTTGGCGATCACGCCTATTTCATTCAGTCGCCAGATGTTTTCCTGCTTCTTCATTCCCACTGAAATTTGCGAAATGAATTGAAATGCCGTGCCGATCTCTTTTTCATCGCGAAACTGGTGTATGGAAAGCTGCAGAGTATCTTCGTCGGCGTTCAAATCGTCATTATCAACGTGCACTTCCGTTCGCTCGTGCGTTCTCGGATCAGTGTTGGAGAAAAGAATCGGGCCGGTTTCAAATGTCTTGAACCCTGAACCTGCCTGCGAATGAAAACCTGCCACCACTTCACCGGGATTGAAGGCGAACCCCGAACTCGATTTGTTTTGCATTTCTTTTTGCACTTCAACGGTCAAATGCTTTGAGGCATCGGCCCCGCCGGAAAGAATTTCGATCAATGCTTGCCGCGCAGTTTGTGGAGGTTTAGGTGGTGGCGCCTGTTGCGCGTGCACGGAAGGAATAATGGAAAAGGAAGCTACAGCAAGAAGACATCTCACCAGACGCATACTTTCTCTCCTGGTTTCCTACTACTCGCAATAGCTTACTCCGGCGACCAGCTATTCTCAACTCTAGTCAGCCAGATAGCTGATCTCGAATGTACGGATCTTCCAGAACGCAAACATGAGGATGGCGGCACAGAGGCACAGCAGTCCAGGCACAGCGATATAAGCTGAGACAGGTTCAGCTATCACGGTGAACAACGCCAGCATGCCCTCAGGTGGGACTGTCACAGGACATAGCTGTTTCAGGTAGAACGCCACGCTCAGCTTTTGCAGTAAAGGAGGCAAAACGGCATGGAACATCTCCCATAGAAGCACCACAACGCCGGGCAGGATCGGGTTCTTAAACACCAGACTCAGAGCGAGAAAGATTGACCCATACCCAAGGCATGCCAACGCCGTGACCGAAAGGTAGGCGGCAAGCTGGCCTAGTCCCGGACCGGCGAAAACATAGGCACGTCCGGCCGGGCCGAAATGACCATACATCAGCGCGAATGACAGGAAGATCGAGAGTCCAAATATCAGGACAGAGCTTACGATGCCGGCCAGAAACTTTCCTGCAACCAGTACTTCCCTGCGCACCGGCGCCAGAAAGTAGTAATGCAGTGTTTTTTCCACGATCTCACCGCGGAACAACCAGGAGAACAAGCCCAGGCAGCCAAAGAAGATTGCGAAACGCAAATAGAACACCTGGAATATCCCGGCCAGAATTTCAGTGTCCTGATTCAAATTGCAGTGCTTGCCCAGAGGGCTGTCAATGGCATGTATGGCAATGAGCGCAACGGGAGCAAGGGACAATAGATAGATCCATATTCCGCGTCGCATCCACAGGGTTTTCTTGATCTCAATGCGTAAAATGGCAAGCGTCTGCGCGATCCAAAGTTGCCATGGCAACGCGCGAAGAGTGGCCCGAGTCGTAGCAACGCTGCTCATACGGTCCCTCCGCCGCTGCCGATCAGGTATTGATACACGGAATTCACATCATCGTCCGCGGGTGAAACAGCCTGCAAATTGATTTCCTCTTCGGCGATGATTCGATTGAGTAGTGAATAAAACTGATTGGCATCGAGGGTGCGAACCAACACCCCCTGACCATCACGATTGAGCTTGGCTTCCACCACATGATCTTGCGCGAACAGGCGTGAGGCCAGCAGGTTGGGCGCATTGCAGCGAACCAGAATCTGCATGGGATGTTCCGTGACTTCGCTGCGCACGCCTTGTATCTGCCCTTCAGCCACAACATAGCCATAGCTCATCAGAACAACCTGGTCTGAAATTTTGTCCACCTCATGCAGAACATGGCTGGAGATGACCACGTGCATTCCCTCTTTACCCAGCGCTTCGAACAAGGCAATGGATTCGGCTCGTGCCATGGGATCAAGCCCGTTTAAAGGTTCGTCAAGCACCAGTACTGTCGGATGATGTGCGATGGCCTGGGCCAGCCGTATACGCTGGCGCATGCCTTTGCTGTAACCAGCCACTTTGCGATGAGCTGCTTCCCCCATGCTTACTCGATCAATGGCTTCCACCGTCAACCGGTGAGCTTCCAGAGCCGTAAGGCCGCGCAGCCGTAGATATTGATGGATGAACTGATATCCGGTCGCGCCTTTCGGGAACGAATCAAACTGCGTGCAATATCCCACAAGACGAAAAAATTCTTCCGGCTGGTCCGGTGTGAGACCAAGAACCGAGATTGATCCCTGAGTCGGCCTCACCAGGCCCGTCATCAGGTTCATGAGCGTGGTCTTTCCGGAACCATTGGGACCCACCAGGCTGGTAACACCCGGCGGCAATGACAGGTTTACCCGGTTTACTCCGAGCACTTCTCCGTAAAACTTCGAAACATCGTCAAAGACAATGCGATCACTGGCCAGATTCATCCGCGTTCAACCTCCCGTGCCTGCAAACGGCGGTTCAGAAGCCAGAGGGAAAAAGCACAGACTGCCAGCACACCACTCCAGGCGGACCAAAGAGGGATCCGATCGTACTGGGTCGCGCTCATCTGCGCGTTATTGAAGCGAAACAGGTGTGACCATATCACACCCATAATGTAGGGCAAGTTCAAGAGCCGTCCCCATTCCGTCCGCAAAATCGCATTCAGCGCTTCACCGAAGCCGGGGAGCAGGAAGAAAGTAGCAAACATCAGGCCCGTGGCGGCAATGCGCCACTTCACCCATACAGCCAATGCCATGGAGTAAAGCGTGATTACAGCCACCCACAGCAACCCACTCACGACGATTGCACTTGCCATCCATAAATTTTTCCACAGCCAGGCATTCCGTTGCAGGCTTCCATGAAGCAGGAAGAGCAGCAGAGTCGGTATCCATGTGGTGGCGGAAAGCAGAGCAATGAGCACGGAAGCTTTCCCAAGCAGATACTCGGTCCGTGAGAGCGGGCGGCTGAGGTAAAGCTGCACGGCGTGATTGGCGAAGTCTCTGGTGATCATTCCTGGAGCGCCCCAGGCCGTGAGCACAAATCCGAGTCCGCACTGTAAGGCAAGCATGAAGACGAACCAGCGGCGATCAATATCAAACTGGTCCCCTAACTGCATATGGAGGAGACTTTGAACGGAAGGAGTGTGCATGGTGTAGATGAATGCAATTCCAAGCAGGAATGGAACGCAACAGAGAATGCAGTACCCGGTAAACGGCCGGGAGTCGAACAGTGAAGCGAAACCGTAACGCGAAAGCACGGTAAAACGTGACCACGCCGGAGTCAGCCTGCCTGAGTAAGCTTTGTATGTGCGTTTATAAACGGCCATTCATCGCTCCATTTGCCTGCGCTTTTCTGATTCCCGGGTTGGAAGGTGGCTTCTACGTTCCCGGACATTGCTTTCAGAAAAATATCTTCCAGAGAATCCCGACGATAGTTCATACGCCTGATCTGCACGGAATGTTCCGTTGCCAGACGATAAAGCTGTCGCAATTCGACCTGGTCAGGCAAAACGATCTTGAGTCGGCCTGCGCTGAAGCTGGCGCATTCGCAACCCAGTCCGCGAACCGACTCCATAAACCCGTTGCCCTTATCGCCATTCTGGCTGACCTCGAGCTCCAGAAACTTCAAGTTTGCCTTGCGCTCTTCTTCCAGATTGCTCAACGCAGCGATCCTGCCGTCTTTAAGGATGATTACCTCATCACAGCATTCTTCAATGTCGTGTAATAAATGAGAGGAAATCAGAACCGTGACCTGCCCTGCATCACGGATGTCGCGCACCAGTTGCAGCATGCGTTGGCGAGCTTCAGGATCCAGGCCGTTGGTAGGCTCGTCGAGTAACAGCAGCTTCGGCCCATGGGCGATCGCCTGCGCCAGCTTGGCCAACTGCTTCATGCCCAGCGAATATGTCCCCACTTTGCGATAACGGGCCTCGCCCAGACCGACGTAGAAGAACGCTTCGTGCGCGCGCTCCATGGCTTCATCGGCTGGAAGACCGGAGAGTTCAGCCATGTAACGGACGAAACGAACACCAGTCATGTCAGCCAGGAACGCATCGCTCTCCGGCATGTAGCCGATCTGCGAACGCAATTCCCGAACGTGGGTTTGGATGTCCTTGCCGAAGATACGAGCGGTGCCGGAGTTAGGACGATAAAAGCCAAGCAGTGTGTTGATGAGTGTCGATTTGCCGGAGCCATTCGGGCCGAGCAATCCAATGCATCGGCCCGAGAGATCACCATTCAGCCGGTTAAGAATCGTGCGTGATCCAAGCTTTATCTCCAGGTTATCGAGTTCAATGACCGGCATTTAACTCCTTCTCAATCCATCTGCGGGGCATTGCGCGCCCCTGGGTTGTTTGCCGCTGGATGGGCGATTTTCATCAAGGTTGATAACGTGAGTGAGTTGAGATCCAGACCGAATAAACGGCTGGCGCTGACAATGGTGATTGCCTGCGGGTCACCGTATGCGCATACAACGCTGGGCTTGGTTTCCGCCGCCAGTTGCTGTAATGACTGCAACTGTGAAGGCGTAAGCTGTCCCATGATTGGCCGGACGGTTGGCGCCAGGTTTTGATACAGCACCGCCGAAACTTCTGCATGCTGGTCTTGCGGCAGCAGTCCGCGGAAGCTGTCAGAGTGTGACAGCGAATTTCCACTCTGCTTGATGCTGATTGCATTCATTACCAGGGCGCGGCTGGGTGCGATGACCATGTAACCATCCACGAAGGCGTAGTCGATTTCATAGTTCTCCCGGCTTTCGCTCACGTGAATGGTATAGAACGTGGCACCGCCTGAAGCTTCCTGACTCAGCGAGACTTGCGCCGCAGTATTCTTCTTTTCGTTGTTCACGTCAGCGATCAGTTGCTGAATGGTTGATTGAAGATGTCCGGGGCTGTAAACCTCAAGCACCACTTTCCATGAGGGCGTAGGAAGAATGGGACCGTCCAGGGCGAATGCGACTTCGCCGCCCAGCGTGTCGGCCAGATCCTGGCGGAAACGGATCTTCAATTCCGATTCACCCTTAGCCATCTCGGCTTCAGCATTGTTGCCTGCGATGGCGAGAATGTCGTCCAGCATCTGGGAAGGATTCTTGGCGATGAAAGCAGCCGCAGCAGCGGCATCCTTGGAGACGAAATCGAGTGCACCAATCGGCGCAGGCGCAGCCAGCCATGACGCGATTCCCTGCCGCGGACCATTAAACGTGAGCTCCGCGTGATTCAGAGGCTGATTGTTAACGTCTTTACGCTCGGCAATCAGATATTGCACCGCGGCAAAGCCGCTATTAGCAAAGTGCTGATCGTGCACCGGATTTGGATGCCGTGTGGAAGCCTGTGACGTCATGGTTTTCAGGTCAGCCGCGAACATAAATTCCGCACCTTGCTGATAGGCAGACAGAATGCGCTGTCCGAATGGCGTGGAAGCAAACCCCGCACCCTGGCTTGCAGTTTGATTAAAGTTCTTGAGCACATTCAGATCAAACGCTGCCGCCACAAAGTCCGATCGAACCAGAAGGTAGAGACCATGTTCCTTCGGCGAAGCCGTTGCGGACGCGATCTGGGTCTCATCAAATACCCGGACATCGCCTTTGTGCGTTCCGGAAACATGCCGTGTTGCTTCCTGCTCAATGAACTGCTTCAGTCCTGGTTTTTGTACCTGCGCCACAGCCAGAGGCTGGGCATTTTCATTCGCCAAAGACATGGAGAAAGCAATTTCATTGCCCAGATACTGACTCAGCGAATGAATCTCCTCGATTGCATACGTATAGTCTGATGTGCCTTTGCGAGATTGGACCTGATTCCACCACTGCTGCAGAACTGCGCTCTCGCGCAATTCCTTCTGGAATATCTGATTACCTTGCTGCACCGCGTCCCCTATGTTCGGGATGCTGGCATACAACACGGTGGAAGCGGGCAGTGTCGGCAGCAAAACACTCTGATAGCGCAGGCCCGGCAGTTGCACGGCGTCAAGCTTGTTGGAAAGGTGCGCAAATTCAGCCAGTAGCGCCAGATGCTGGTCAAGATTCTTGCTCCACGCAATCTCCCGCTGAATTGGAACCGTTCCAGCAGCATCTGTGGATTCCTGATCGCCGGGATGGAGCACAGCTGTGTGCATCAAGCCGTCCATCACGCCTGTTCCGGCAACGCGTACCTCGCCTTCGATCACTGATACGCGTGAGCCCTTCATGCCGCTGTTCACGGAAAACACAGTTCCGGTGACGGACACTTTCACGTCGTTCGTCATGACATAAAGATGCCCGGTCTTCCTCTTAGCTGCCTGAACGATAACGCGGCCGCGATCAAGATTAATCGTCGTATCGTTGAAGCGACGTGAAACACCGAGTTGGACGCGCTCGTTCATTTCAACCTTGGAACCGTCGGCCAACTGGAGCATGGCATGAGATCCATTCGCTGTTCGAACGCGTTCATTTTCGCCGATCTGGTCTCCGGCCTTCAGTGGCTGCTCGTCGCTTACACCAACTCGATACATGCCACCTTCCAGGGAGATGATGCTGGCGCGCATTCCGGCAGGGACGGCAAAGAACTGCTCACGCAGCACATACGCGGAGATAAGAAGAACAACTGCCGCAGCCGCAACCATGGCCCAGCGATATCTTTGGGAAGCCAGGCGGGGGGAATCCATGCGAGGCAGCTCTTGTTTCCATGCCGAAACAGCGCTTGAAGCTTTGCCATTTCCGCTCTCCGCAAAGTGGCGGCAATCCACACACTCGTGCAGATGGGCTTCCACCAGCATTGACTTAGCTGATGGCAGGGCGCCTGCCTGGTATTGGACCAGCAGCTGTTTCACGTCAGCACATCCGTGGATGGAATCCACCGCGCCGGCAGATTCACTCTGCCGAATGTTGTTCCACACTCTGTCACTGGCAGCTTGCAGAATTTCCGAGGACGGCTCGTTGGAGCGCATTTCAGTGATGGCCCGGTCCAGCCCGATCTTGGGATCTTTTTCCTGACGATTCATTGTGGTCCTCTCGTGGAAGCGATAAAGTCTTTTTTCAGAAGAGCACGCGTACGATGCAATACCACAGCCACCACAGCTGCTGACGTCTTCATCATGCCGGCAATTTCGCGATTGGAGTAATCCTCCACAAATCGCAGGACAAACATCTCCGCCCATTTTGGATTCAAACGCGCCAGCGCCTGCCTGAGCCAATCCTGAAGTTCCAGCGATCGCGAGGCGTTTTCGCCGGCAAATATTCCCGGATAGTCCGGGCTTTGATCCAGCGAAATGGTGGTTGAATCCTTGCGGGCACGCAGAATATCCAGGGATGCGTTGACCGCTGAGCGATGAAGATATCCGGGAAGATTCACAACCTCGGGCATTTCCTCCAGCCGGACAAGGCGGAGAAATACGGTCTGAAGAACATCTTCCGCGTCGCTGGCATTACCGGTCACCCGATAAGCAGCACGGAAGATCAGTTCCTTGTGCCGATGAAACATCAGGTCCAGACCAGCCGGTGTTGCTCTTTCCGCTGTGGACATCGAGGTTGTGCCGGTAATGTGCATTGTGGCTTGCAATTGATTCGGTGCTCCTCTGCCAGTGTTGACGAGAGGACTTCGCCATTATTAACCCGATCACGAAAGATTTTTGGCTTTTCGCCTCGAGCTAAGGCTATTTACGCCGGGAACATGGCAAAAGTTCCATGAGGCTGGAATTCCCCACTCAAGGACCCGTGTTTCCTGGGCTGCGGTGGAACTGATCTCGGTTGGTGGAGCAATCATTCGTGCCTGCAATGAAAAACTGAAGAAATTCCTTTTCAACGAGCGGGTGGAGCAGGCATTTATGTGTAAGGTCCCAAGACATCCCTTACAAGTCGTTCCGACACATCCTTTACACTTTTTCGGCCTGTGGTAAAGGCTAAATATAATCTCGAGCCATAGCCTCGGAAGAAAAGTTTCAACATCCTGAAGCGCCGCGGGCGCGACTGACAATAGCCCGGCACGCAGCAAAGCAAGTGCCGGGAAGATGTCCAGGAACGCCAAGTCCCGCTAGGGACGGCTGATCAAGCACTCGTCATGCCGCATTGTTGATGGCGCTCAAGGGGTGGAGCAGGCATTTATGTCTGGGGTTGAAGTGAACAAGAATTCGGCCTTTAGGCCCTGAGGTAGCTTTATTTAGGGTAGATCAGCTTCGTCTATAAACCTCTGATTTCGCACGAAGTAACGTGTAACTCGGCAGTGTAACCACTCCCGCTTCTACATCACAGTATTTGTGCTATTTTTTTACACGTTCCTGGCCCCGGCTTTTAGAGGGACCGCGTTGCTTTTTCAGGAGTCTTCTGTTCACCCATGGACTTCTCGACAACAGCAAGAATCCAGAGGATTAGGCAAAAATCTGCCGAGTCGATGACGGCTATTGCTACTGCGGGAACCCATTTGGTACCCCAAGGGACAAACAAAATCAACGGGACATGCAAGGCTGCGATGGCCGCCATGGTCCCCCAAAACCACGGCTGTCGCCACAGCTTTCGCTTCAAGGCGAGCATAAAGCCAAGTACCAAAATACTATTCGAGGATGGCAAAAAGAGATCGAGTTTTCCAACATTATCAAACAGCCCAGAGCATAGATAAGCGCCAATAAACACAACCACCATAGCCCATCCCGGCATGCGTAGTTTCTTGGCCGCCTTTATCTCGCCTCTTACATCGTTAGCTAGTGACATTGTCTGATCCCTTTGCGATTCTGTACCCGTCGACACCAACTGAAGCTGAGGGACTAGCCCCTCACCTCACCGGCAGCCATCTCTTGCACTCGGCCGCGCTGATGGGTGAGGCAAGAGGAGATCCTTCCCTGACCCTGACCACGGCGTCTTCCACGGAGCAGAAGCTTTTTGTTCCCGACTCCGCGTTGGCAGGAGTCGACACTGCCACATAGCCTGGGCATGTCCCGAACCTGCAGGTTGCGCTCACACTGTAGTTGTAAGCGCCTTTCCTGCACCAGCTTCCAGACTTGCAGGAGGCATTTCCCAGAACACCATCCAGTAGACAAGCGTGTTTTTCGGTTACCGACTTGGGGTCGTTACAAGTATCGGATGTTCCCGGCCCAAGCGTCGCAAGATCGGCTGCGTAGCCTTTATTCGGATAGGTGACGCTGTAGGTTACTTGGGCCGTATTGATAGTTCGTATGCTGGCACCGGCGGCTGCCTCATCGGCTGCCGTCCTTGCGCGCAGCAAATTCGGGATTGCCATGGCAGCGATCACCATCACGACGGCGGAGTTGGTCGTATTGTTGCCGCCGGTCGCCCTGATCGCGCGATCAGATCCGTAAATTGCGGAAACGGCTGAGGACATATCGGTGGTAGAAAGCGGCGGCAGTGACTGGGTGAATTCAGCCGGTAGCTGCTTCATGACCATCGACATCCAGCTTCCCACATTCTGATAGTAAAGAGCGGACGCCACTTGTGCCTGATTATCAGGTAAGGCAGCCCGGAATTTTGCCGACTTTGCCAGCGACTCGCCGGCCTGATGGACGCGCAGAGCCTCGGAGACGGTAGCGCGGCTCGATCCGACCAGCAGATAACCATCCGCAAAGGCGTAATTGATCGACAGGGGTTCCGGTTGTGACGGAATCTGGAAGCTATGTACCGTCAATTTCCCCTCTGCCAGATGCTTCACATCCATACGCGATGCGCTCAGCAGTTTGGAAAAAGTCTGCTGCAAGCCAACAGCATCATTTACACGCAAAGCCAATCGCCATGTGGGCTGTGCAGCCGGAGTCGGCTTATTCGCCACTGGCTTGTCCATAGCAGCGCCGCTGGGCATCAGAGGCGTGTCCATCTCATACGCAATCTCACCATCGAGCTTGCTCAGAAGATCGTTGCGCAGGTCTATTCCCATCCCCATCTGCATCTGGGCCAGCATATCCAGCGAAGCTGGATTCACGGTGGTGGCAATGTCGCGGTAGTCATCCAGAATTTGAGCAGGACTCTTGAGCAGGATTGAGCCTGCCATCGTGGCGCTTGGAGAAAGGAAATCCAGCCCGCCGAGCGGAGCCGAGTTCGCCAGCCATGAAGCGATGCCGTGTCGCGGCGAAATGAAGCTCAATTCCACCCCACCGTTGTGATCATTCATCTCCCAGACCGCATACTTCATGTCGCCAAAACCGGAGGCCTTTAAGAGTGCGCGTTGGCTTGCTATCTTGGTGAAATCGGGAATCATGGGCTGCAGATCAAGGCCAACCAGTGTGCTGGTGCCATCTACGTAAGCCTGAGTCATGCGCTGTCCAAAAGCAGTGGATGAAAAGCCTTTGTTGCCCGCTTCGATTTGGGCGTTCAGAGCGCGTATAGCGTTCAGGTCAGTGCCAATGACCACAAAGTCAGGTCGGATCAGAGCAAACGCACCGTCTCCCGAGGATGGTTTCGCCGTGGCAAGTTGTTGCGGAGTCAAAACCTGCAACGTCCCGCTGCCCGACTTACCGGAAAGCTTCCTGTACATCTCAGGCAGGAATTTCTCCAGCCCCGGCTTCTTCACTTCCGCGATCAAAATCCCCGTTTTGTCCTGGTAGGAACCGGAGCCCACAATTTCGTCGCCCAGGTATTGGGAAAATTGATAGATCAGATCCAGCACGTCGTCGAACTTAGGATCAGATTTGTTGGCATCGCTTTTCTGCCACCAGTCCTGGAGTGCTGGGCTGTCTTTCAGTTGCTGCTTAAAAATCATGTGCGCCTGATTCAGCGCTTCTCCGTAGTTCGGAAATGCAGCGTAGATGTTGGTGGAGTCATTCAGCCGAGGTAAAATCTGGCTCTGCCTGCGTGGCCCCGGCAGGTGGACTTCCTGTTGCATTCTGGCGATCAGCTTGCCAATCTCTGACAATAGCTCTGGATTCTTCTTGAGGTCCGCCATCCAATCCTGCGTGGCGGGAGCTTTCGCCGTATTCGCCTTGGGAAGGTTCTGAACCGGGACAGGGCGCCGTGCGGAATCCTGGTAGGCATGGCAATTGGTTGTTGCCGTTACTATGCCGGCAACCAGCAAGAGAGTCCATGTAAACAATTGAGTCCGCTGCTTCCAGGCAGAACGATTCGCCAAAGCCATTCTTTTTTAGCTCCTAAGTTGATGAATGTGCATAACATATAGTGTTTAGCAGCAACTTACGAGAGATTTCAGCTACTTAGGTGTAGCTTGAGTGCTATGCCGATTGTTTCACCTTAAACTTCATCGATAGCCAAATCATTTGCCAACGCAGGCTCCAGCACTGCACAATTCTCGCGCCTATGCATCCGGATATTCCCAACGCATTCAACGCAGCAACGTATTTTGTCGACCGCCACATGGCAGAGGGTCGTGGTCAAAAAGTCGCCTTTGAGTGCGGCGATGAACGCGTGGCCTACAGCGATCTCTACAGGCGCGTTAACCAGGCTGGAAACGCTCTGCGGGAGCTTGGCGTTCAACGCGAAGAGCGCGTTGCCCTGCTGCTGCTCGATACGCCAGATTTTGCTTATTGTTTCTTCGGCGGCATCAAGATCGGTGCGGTCCCGGTACCGATCAACACTCTGCTCAAGCCCGCGGAATATGAATACATGCTGAACGATTCGCGGGCACGAATCGCCATCGTAAGCGCCGAACTACTACCCCAGATCACAGCTATTCCCACGGGGAATCTCGAATACCTGGAGACAATTATCATCTCGCGAGGCCCAGCGCGCGATGGCATGCTCTCGCTCGAAAGCCTGATGGGTGCCAGCCAAGTCGAGCTAACTGCAGCCAAGACCTGTAAAGACGAGCCCGCATTCTGGCTGTACTCCTCAGGCAGCACCGGATTTCCTAAAGGGTGCATCCACCTTCACCATGACATGGTGGTATGTGCGGAGCAATATGCCAAAGCTGTGCTCGGCATCCAGGAAACGGACCGTTTCTTCAGCGTGGCAAAACTATTCTTTGCTTATGGCCTGGGCAATGGTCTTTACTTCCCTCTTGCCGTAGGAGCCACCAGCATTCTCTGGCCGGGCTCACCCTCGCCTTTAAATATTTATTCCGTCATTGAACGTCACCAGCCGACTCTATTTTTTTCCGTGCCCTCCAACTACTCATCGTTACTCTCGTATAAACGGGAAACACCAGCGGATTTTGATCTGGCGAGCGTTCGCTGGGCCGTTTCAGCCGGTGAAGCTCTTCCAGCGCCCATCTTTCACCGCTTCAAAGAACGCTTCAACGTAGAAATCCTGGATGCGATCGGCTCTACCGAAGCTTTGCACATGTTCATTGCCAATCGACCCGGAGCAGTCAAACCAGGATCAAGTGGACAGGTTATTCCGGGATACGAAGCCCGCATTGAGGATGAGCACGGCAATCTGGTGCCGGACGGAGAAATTGGCAATCTGCTGATCAAGGGCGATGCCATCTGCGCTTACTACTGGAACCAGCATGAAAAAACCAAACAAACCATTCAGGGTCATTGGCTGCGCACTGGCGATAAGTACTACCGGGATGCTGACGGATACTACTGGTATGTGGGCCGGTCGGACGACATGATGAAGGTCAAAGGGATGTGGGTGAGCCCGATCGAAATTGAGAGTGCATTACTTGAACATTCCTCCGTTCAAGAGGCAGCAGTAGTTGGCTTTGCAGACAGCAACCAGCTTACCAAGCCGTCAGCCTACGTGGTGTTACGGGATGGTGAGGATGGTTCAACGGCAAAAGGACTGGAATTGATGGAGCATCTCAGGTCGCGGCTTGCCGCGTATAAGTGTCCTCAAATAATTGAGTTCGTCCAGCAATTGCCAAAGACTGCTACGGGAAAAATTCAACGGTACAAGCTGCGCCAGGACCAAAGATAAAACTGATTGACGAAAGATAATCTCTTTTGGTCAGGAACCTTTGTCCCCGGCCCGGCGTATATATCACACAAGGAGGCTGGCTCCTTCCAGCGCCTCCTTGAGAATTCATTGGGCGGTCTCGCTGTCTCTCCATCGACAACCCGACCGCCGCATGAGTTCAGGCTCCTTCGCATCGCAATGTGTTCAGGAGTAGTACATGAAGCTTCTGTTGACCGTATTAGTGTTGTTGGCGACTTCAGCCGCATGGACTGGATTCAAGACTGAGAACAGTTTGCAACTCCAGGTGAACCCTGGTCAGGCCTTGCGCCTGGAATTGAGTTCCGGCGACTATCGCATTGAGCCTGGAGCCGATGACCAGATCCTGGTCATCAGCCGTAAGGATTCCAACCAGGCCGATGCCAGGCCCCGCTTCGGCGTGGATAGCAACGCTGAGGAAGCATGCGTCAAGGTAAATGCTCCGCAGAGTTATTCCGCTGTGATTCAGGTTCCCAGGAACACCACGTTAAGAGTACGTCTCAATGGCGGCAGGCTTCAGGTGAATGGGATCAACGGTGATAAGGACATTGAGTCGCATGCCGGCGCGGTGAGCATCGCCGTCGGAGCGCCGGAGAGTTACGCTCGCGTGGATGCTTCGGTGAATATCGGACACATTGAAGCTCCGCCGTTCGGCGCATCCGAAGAAGGTGTTGTGCGTTCGTTTAGCCGAGAAGGACCCGGGCACTATCGGCTGCATGCGCACGTTGACTCCGGCAATATCACATTATTTTAACCAGCTTAAAGAATTCCAATGTATAGGCGCAGCCTTCTCGGGAGTCAGAAGATTGCCAGAAGTTGCTCCAGACCTTCGCTGAAATCGGCCTCCGGCGTAATCAGGCTCACCACCAGATAACCGTCACCGGGAAAGTCGTAGAAATGGCCAGGGTGAAGGTACACGCCACTGGTCTCCAGCAACTCCAGGGCAAGATCTTCATCCGGTCTGACGGCCGGAACCCGGAGAACCGCATACCACCCAGCTTCCACATCCAACCGGCTGCACTCTTTCTGCTCCGCCAACTGTGAGTCCAGTTCCAGCAGGTTCGCGCGCACGCGCGCCATGAGTTGCTCCTGGAAACCATGTCTCTGCGCGAGTAGTGCAGGAGCCGCCATCTGTACCGGGGCATTCATGGACAGGAATGTGTCGGCAATTACCTCAAGCCGCGCCAGCGCTTCCCTTTTACGATCGTCAGGTCCGCTCACGGCTAGCCATGCCAGCTTCATTTGTGGCAAACCAGACATTTTGGAAATACCACTCATGGTGAAAGTAAGAACATCCTGGTTCGTCGCAAAGCTGCGAGCGCCGGATCCTCCAAGATCGAAATCCAGGAAAACTTCATCGGCAATGATGGCGAGGTCGTTCTCCGCGCAGATCGCGTTCAGCGTATTACGCTCGTCAGGTTTTGTGTAATGCCCCGTGGGATTATTGGGATGAACCAGGATAATTCCGCGTGTGCGTGGAGTTATCGCCTGCCGGAGGGCATGAAAATCAATATGCCAGCCATGATCGTAAAACAGAGGGTAACGTACCAGCTTTACATCCTGAAGTTCAGCCAGGAAGTCGAACAAAGGATAGCTTGGACCTGGAATAAGAATTTCGTCGCCGGGATTGCACAGCAGACGGAATACGAATGAATAAGCTTCGCTGGTGCTGGTGGTAAGGATTAAATCATCTGCCGATACGTGTTCTTTGAAGGAAAGATAATATTCGCCCACCGCCAGGCGGGCGGAACGCAGGCCGCGGGGATCAGGATTATATTTGAGGGCTGCTGGATTGATGAATGCTTTTAAGATCGAGGCCCCGTCATATCGGAACTCACATTCAGTCGGATTTGAGGCGCTCAGATCGATCAGCTTGCGTTTGCCGGAACGCAGACGCGCCAGACCTTCCGCCAGGCGGGTCGCGGTCAGGTTCCAATTCGTGCGGGTGGAAAACATCTTGCGCGAGTAGAATACACCTCGATGCTGAGTTGACACGCACACACTCCTGCGATTCTTTGACTCTAAATCTGGATTGTCGTTAGCGAACGCTTCCGTATTCGGTGCTATAGCTAAGCTTTATTTCTCCACATCTGTGTTGTTCCTGTGAATAGACCATGCACCTGTCGTAGGGGCGGGAATAGACATGCAGGCTGACGGCGCGCTGATTCAGTTCGGCGGGGTTGTAAACCCGATGCACTGGATCCGCCGGATCCACGGCGCATGGATTGGACGCATCCATTTCAACGATGTCGGTTGGCTCAATGTCGCAGCTTCCCATCTCAACGTCCTGGTGAAGAACGTGATAGTTCTGTACCAGGAGCTTGCCAACGGGGGCTGCCATCCAGCAATTCTGGTTCTGATGGTTATGGATCGAGCTTCCCTGACCAACATTCCAGCAGATTGCCAGCAGCTCAAAGAGTGATGTTTTGTCGATGAGATTGCGAGTGTAATGCTGCGCGTCCCACGTCAGATAGCTCTGAATGGATGCGGGGTCAACCGGATGATCGCGAAGTAATCGATGGATGAATGAAATATTCTGGAAGTCGGCTTCCGCGCAACCCCGTAACTTGCTGATTAGATCCTGAATCGGAACAACTGGCAAAACTTTCCTCCGGAAGATGTAAATCTTGATGGGCCTTATAAGGCACATTGGCTGAGACGCCATCTATTTACTTTGCCGTGAAAAGAGGAATCGCGCAAGCCGCGGGACATCTGGCCATGCTGATTTCATTGAACTTAAATAAAATAAATGGGTGGGTCCCCGTGCGCATCGAGCTCACGGGGACCTTCACGTATTAGACCTTTTGTACGGCTTGCGCCAGGTTGGTCAGGCTGCTCTTCGCATCACCATAGAGCATTCCGGTGACCGGCTTGAAGAACAGCGGGTTCTCCAATCCGGAAAAGCCCTTTCCCTTGCCCCGCTTGAGCACGATGACTGACTTGGCCCGATCCACTTCAATGATCGGCATGCCGGCAATCGGACTCTGCGCGTTGTCGCGTGCATCGGGGTTCACCACATCGTTGGCCCCAATCACCACGGCAACATCGGTGGCCGCCATCTCGGGATTGATCTGGTCCATTTCATAGAGAGACGAATAGGGAACATTGGCTTCCGCCAGCAGCACGTTCATGTGTCCAGGCATTCGTCCGGCTACGGGATGAATGCCATACTTCACTGAAACGCCACGTTCTTCCAGCAAATTGCCCAGTTCCCTCACCGCATGCTGGGCCTGCGCCGTTGCCATACCGTAACCCGGCACGAACACCACCTGGTTGGCATAGGCAAGCTGGACAGCAACATCGTCGAGCGTGACTTCGCGCATGGTTCCAGTTGCGTCGCCCTTGTCCGTGCCAATCACCGCGCCGAATCCACCGAAGAGGACATTGGTAATGCTCCGATTCATGGCCCTGCACATGAGGATGGAGAGAATCAAACCTGAGAATCCGTCCAACGTACCTGCAATAATCAGCACGTTGTTAGAGAGAACAAAGCCGGTGGCGGCGGAAGAAAGGCCGGCGTAAGAGTTCAGGAGTGACATCACCACGGGCATGTCAGCCGCGCCGATAGGGAGAACCAGCATCACGCCAAACACCAGCGCGCAGGCGATCATCACGTAGAAGAGGAAAAAGAAAGCCGGATTCGCCAGCCAGGTAATGAAACTGCCAACCATGGTCAGGAAGAGCAGCAGGTTCACGATATGCTGGCCTTTGAACATGATCGGTGTACCACGCATCAACTCCTGAAGTTTCCCAGCCGCGATCAGAGACCCCGTGGTGGTAATGGACCCCAGCATCACTTCAACACCCAGGGCACCCATCTTGGCGCCACCCATGTTGGAGCCGTGAATCACGAATTCTGCAATGCCCACCATGGATGCCGCCAACGCTCCAAAAGCGTGAGACAGTGCAGTTCGCTGCGGCATGGCCGTCATCGGCACCATGGCCATCGGGATACCAATCGCCGATCCGAGAATCAGGCCGATGGCAATGTAGGTGTAGTTAACAATTTCAGGATGAAACAACGTTCCAAAAACCGCAGCCGCCATTCCGGCAGCGGCCATAATCATTCCGCGACGCGCGCTGTCAGGATGGCTCAATCCCTTCAATCCGAGGATGAAGAGAATGGAAGCAATGAGGTATGTAAGTTCCAGAAAATAAGATGGGTGGCTCACTTATGGGCCTCCGCCTTCACCACTTCTTTTTTCTTGAACATCTTCAGCATGCGATCGGTGATCAAAAAGCCGCCCGTCACGTTGATCATGGCGGAGGTCACGGCGGCGCAGCCCAGCATCTCAGCGAGCGTCTGGTGGTGATCGTATTTGGAACCTGCGATCACCAGTGAGCCAATCAGCGAAATACCGGAGATCGCGTTCGTGGCAGACATCAGCGGCGTGTGCAACAGTGGAGGCACGCGAGATATAACCTGGTATCCCAGAAAAGCGGCCAGCATGAAAACGTAAAGAGATGCAATGAGAACGGCTGGGTTGAAAGCGACTTTCTCTGCCGAATTGCCGGCAAGCATATAAAGCGCGAATACGAATGCTGTGGGTTGGAACAGCAACGCGTTCATTCTGCATTCTCCTTTGATCAGTTCTGGTTTGAAGGCACTGGATGGCCCAGCGCAGCCGCAACTTTGGGATGAACGTTTCCGCCCTGAAACGCGACGCATGCGCCCTTCAGGATTTCGTCCCCGATATCAATCTTCAGATTGCCCTTGTCATTGATCAGACCAAGAAACGTTGTAATGTTGCGCGAGTAAAGCTGGCTGGCATGGCCAGGCACCGTGGCCGGAACATTCAGTGGTCCCAGAATGGTCACGCCCTTGTGGTTTACTTCTTCGCCCGGCTGGGTGTAAGCACAGTTGCCGCCGGTAGGCGCCGCCAGATCGATGATGATTGTCCCTGGACGCATACTGTTCACGGCTTCTTCTGTAAGCATGAGCGGGGCTTTCCGTCCCGGGACCTGGGCCGTTGTGATAATCACGTCAGACTGGGCAGCTCGCTTGGTCACCATGTCGCGACCCAGCTTCAGCGCTTCCGGACTAAGTTCTTTGGCATAACCACCCGCATCCTGGGTTTCGATGCCGCCTAAGTCGACTTCCAGAAACTTTGCTCCCAGTGACTTAACGTCTTGTCCAGCAGCAGCGCGCACGTCATACGCCTCAACCACGGCGCCAAGACGGCGGGCGGTTGCGATGGCCTGCAATCCGGCCACACCTGCTCCAAGCACCAGCACTTTGGCCGGAGGCACTGTACCTGCGGCTGTCATCAGAAGCGGGAACATACGTGGAAGCCGGTCAGCCGCCATGATCACAGCTTTATAGCCGGCAACCGTGGCCATGGATGATAGCGCGTCCATGGATTGAGCTCGCGTAATGCGAGGGACCAGTTCCATTGCAAACGCGCTGAGTTGGCGTCCGATGACCGGTTCCAAAGCTGCCGGTTCATCCAGCGGCTTGAGAAATCCAACAATCACGGCTCCCGCTTTAAGGTTGGCAAAATCGGCCGGCTCAGGACGGTTCACGCAGACCAGAAGGTCCGTGCCTCGAAGCAGGGTTGCGCGATCCATGATGGACGCACCCACCGCCTTGTAATCTTCGTCCAGATACCCTGCTCGCTCACCAGCGCCAGGTTCCACTCCGACCTCCGCGCCGGTAGCGGTTAATTTCTTGACCGATTCAGGTACCAGAGCGACACGGGCTTCGCCAGGCTGTTGTTCAACGGGGACCGCTATCCTCATCCGCGTCATCCTCTCTCGACCGAGTTTGTTGCGAGACCATTATTCCCTAAACTCAACGATTTACGGAAGCTATACTTTGGACGTGAGCTGGATTCTCAAGCTGTGACGAGCATCACGCCCGTCAACGGCTTGGCCTGAAGTGATAGGCGTTGAGGCGATGCCGGACACGCCTTCTGCGTCAAAATAGCAGCGTCTGGAGCGACTCAACGATTTGATGAACCGGAGGGGGAGTCGGACTCTTTTGGGAGCAGGGTGTTCGCGGATAAGATTGTGAAATGGGTGAGCTAGTGTGGCAGGTAGCCTTTTTCCAGCGGTAGTCTGCCGTCGACCTTTAATACGCTTACCTGATTGGTGACAGCATGAACGTCAACCAGCCCCACCGCGCCGGGCGTCCCCGAGACAAAATTAAGCACTGCCTGGTTTGAATCCAGAAGAACGATCGCGTGTTTGTGGTCGTTGAAAAACTTGACCGCCTCGGGCTCCGCAAGATGGCATAGTCTCGAGACAATCTGCATTGATGCCGCGGAGTTCCTGTTGAACACGAACACCACATTCTCTCCGCTGGGCCATTTCCTGAGCTCTGCCTTGATGATTCTCCGCAGCTCAGGAGTCGTGACTGACTGTGCGGGATTGGCCGGTTGCGCCACCACCGCCAGATGGTGAGCGTGAGCAGGTTTCCAAAAGAGAAGACATACTGCAACCACAAGAAGACAGCGCCTGGTTTTCATAAACTGAACTTATTTCCACCACCCGCCTTTTATGAGGCGTGCCGGTTCCGTCGAATGTTTAAGACTCGTACCGGGCCAATCGAACATATAACAACCGTGAACCTCACCAAAGTTACAACGGTAACGAATGAACCACCGGAGCCAAGGACGCGTCCCGTCCTCGAGGGCCGATAACGCCAGGCCTGCGGGGCCTTAAGAGGACGAATTACAATGGAGGAATGGATCCTCTCATCATTGCCGGACGGCAATTTACTTCACGCCTGATCGTTGGGACGGGCAAGTACAAATCAGGGCAAGAGACCACGCGTGCCATTGAAGCCAGCGGCGCGGAAATGGTAACGGTCGCGGTCCGTCGCGTGAATCTGGACCGCAGCAAAGAGTCTTTGCTGGATTTCATTGATGCCAAAAGATACTTCCTGCTGCCCAACACCGCCGGCTGTTATACGGCAGATGAGGCTGTGCGCACAGCGCGCCTGGGACGTGAAGTTGGCCTGTCAGACTGGGTCAAGATTGAAGTGATCGGCGATCAGCAGACACTTTATCCAGATGTTCAGGCAACGATCGAGGCTACGCGAATATTAGTGAAAGAAGGTTTCACGGTGCTTCCCTACACGTCCGATGACATCGTGGTTGCCAGGCGACTATTGGACGCTGGAGCAAGCGCGATCATGCCGCTGGGTGCGCCGATCGGCAGTGGGATGGGCATCCAGAACAAGGCCAACATTCAGATCCTGCGCGAGATGATCACAGGTGTTCCCTTGATTGTGGATGCCGGAGTGGGAACGGCCAGCGATGCGGCTGTTGCCATGGAGCTTGGCGCGGACGCCGTCCTGATGAATTCTGGAATTGCCAATGCGGAAAATCCGGTGCTGATGGCCGAGGCCATGAAGCATGGAGTGATCGCCGGCCGGCAGGCGTACATGGCAGGAAGAATGCCACGCAAACTCTACGCGACTGCCAGTTCCCCGCTACAAGGGGTAGTTCGCTAAAGAACTCAACGAGTATGAGTATCCAGCGCAACTCCACGCGCCGTGGGTTGACCTGTAAGCGTCAACGTTGTTGCTGAGCCAATGATCTGTCGCGCAGGGGCCGTGTTACCGCCGGAGGAGGAAACATTGGTAAACGTTGCTACCTCGCCGGCCGTGCTGTCAGCGACAATCATTTCGCCTGCCGCAGAAAGCGGATTGAGGATGATCTGCGCCGGCGTGACCAGCGTAGTCGCGGCGCCTGCAATGGTAGCCACGGGCGCGACGTTGAGCGCGCCGGTGCCGGTGGCCACAGATGCGGCCGGATAAACCGTAATGCTGCCACCGCCACCGCTATTGGAAACCACCAGATTACCCGCCGGATCCAGCGTTACACCAAAAGGTTGGGAAAGCTTAGTTAATGCGCCGCTCAAAGTGCGGCTTGCCGGAACCCCCACAGTCGGGCTGTTCAGCGTGCTTACATTGTCAAAAATGGCGACTTCGTTCGTCGCAGCATCGGTCGCATAAAGCCTGTCATTGACTACATCCAGACAAAAGGCTGTGAGGTTGAACGGCACCAAAATGTCACGATCCGGCGCTCTGTCTCCAGTTACGGCAGGATTCGAGATGGTGTTGTACACCAGAATGTCAGTTACATCGAGCACATAGAGCCGGTCATTAGTCGCATCATAGGCGACGTCGCTGGGTGAAATAAGTCCGGATATCGGTCCGCCTATGGTTCGCGTCGGTGCGACGTTAGCTGTCGCGGTGCTGGCGGAGTCAAAGACAAGGACCGTTTCTGCTCCAGTGTTCGCCACGAACAGGCGATCATGTGCGGAATCAAACGCCATATACTGTGGGCCGTTGAACGTTGTGGCCGCACCCACAATGGTTGCAGACGGCGCCACATTACCCGTAGTGGATAACGCACTGCTGAAGACAGCAATCGAGTTGGTGTTCTGGTTGGAAACGTAGAGTCGGGTCGTCGGTGCAGCCGGCGTCGGCGTTGGCGTCGCCGTGGGTGTGCCGGTTGGTGTTGGCGTGGGCGTTGGAGTTGCGCTGCCGCCAAGAGTTCGCCGCGGCGAAATCACACAACCCGTCATCATGAACAACGCAAACAACAGTACCACCGCAAGCGAAATCTCATTCCGTCGCACTGATCCACCTCTACCTGACTTTTGCTTTTTTTGGGGCTTGATCGACATCATAACCCAGTTCTGCTCATATTCAGCTGCATGGGCCTGGGTACAAAAGTCACCGAGTTTTGCTATGTTTTGGCCCTAGATTTACCCGGGAAAGGCTGGATTCAATTGCCGCCGGAGGCGTTGCGGTCAAATTCACTATTGTGCAGGCAATAAAAAAGGCGGCACTGGAATGCCGCCCTTTGTTGTTCCGAAAATAAGAGACTATATGCCGGGTTTTTTATCGGCTGCTGCGGCGTCGCCTTTTTCCTTCGCCATGGTCAGCTTATCGATGTGAATGCTGTCACCGGTGACTTGACCGCTTACGTTGACGTGATGACCTTCATGGCCTTTCACGGCATCCTGATTGTCGATAGCCAGAACCTTTTTGTCCTTATCGGTTACGAAAACAGCCTTCTCTCCGCCTTCAATACATTTCTTTGCGCAGGCGGCATGGTCAGCCATGGTTCCTTTGGCGCTGGCGCATTTTGCGTCTGAGACCCAGCCAGACAATTTTTCGTTTTTCGCTTTGGGAGCTTTGTCGTCCTTTGCCAGAGACATGGAAGCAAGGAACGCAACGGCGAGCAGAGTCAATGCAATCTTCTTCATTTCTTGATTTCTCCTGTATAGGTTCTTCCGCTTGGGCGCCGCTGAAGCTGAACGAAACCAGCTGGCCGGCAGATAAGGGAGCCCGTTCCCAGCAGAATTAAGCCACGGCAGTTGTATATGAACTGCCCGCTGACTTGCAAGTTTGAAAACGGCCAGAGCTTTAGAACTGTAACCGCCTGCTTCTTATTTCTGGCCGGATGGAGTCTGCGGTGTGGGCGCTGGAATGGTGTAAATCACTTCGCCCGGACGAGCGTAACGCAGGCGTTCACGTGCTTCTTTTTCAATCACTTTCGGGTCAGACTTTAAACCTTTAATTTGCTGTTCCAGGGCGCCATTTTCTTCATTCAAAGATTGATTCTGGGTGGCGAGTTCGCGCGATATCTGGCGTTTCTTCTGATACATCAATAAGCCGTTAGCGCCGAAGATAGCATGGTAACCCAGCACTACCATCACAACTACAACGGCCGCTGTAGCAATCTTTGCCCGCGACTGGTGAATACGATTTTCAATTCCTGAAAACAACTTCAACATGCTGCCCTGGTCCATTCGCCCTTAATTGAAAATCCATTCCTCAGCCGCTTTTGCCAGCTTCTTCAGACCGCTTTCGCTGGATGCTTCCGAATACACACGAACCACCGGTTCCGTTCCAGACAAGCGATAACAAACCCACGACCCATCATCGAAAATCAGCTTCATGCCATCCGTACGTACCACCAGTTTCACTTTATGTCCGGAGATGTCTTTCGGATCGCTCGTTAACTTCTTAGTAAACTTCGCCTTCACCTCATCCGTCAAGCGGAAGTTGTCTCTCTGCGGATAAAAGGAACCAACTTTGCCAAATAGATCCTGAAGTTGTTGCTGGAGGGTTTTGTTGCGACGCGCCACGGCCTCGCAGCAAAGCAGGCCGGCAAGGACACCATCCTTTTCCGGGACGTGATGGCGAATTGTCAGCCCGGCGCTCTCTTCCCCGCCAATGACCAGCTTATCCTGCATAATCAACTCGCCAATGTACTTAAAACCAACTGGCGTCTCATGCAGTTCAATTTTGTAGTGATCAGCCAGAGCGTTGATCATGTTGGTGGTGGCCACTGATTTGGCTACGCCGTTCTTCCAGCCTCGCGTCTCCACCAGGTAATCGAACAAAAGAGCAAGTACATAATTTGGCTGAATGAATGTGCCGTCCTCGTCCACAATGCCAAAACGATCAGCGTCGCCATCGGTGGCGATGCCAATGCGTGCCCTCGTTTTTTTCATGGCTGCGCGGCACTCGTCCAGGAGCTCACCGTCAGGTTCGGGTGCGTGACCACCGAAGAGAACATCGCGGGTGTCGTGGACGGTGGTTACGGGAATGCCGGCATCGCGAAGAAGATCGTCTGAATAGTTGCGGGCGGCGCCCCAGAAGGGATCGAATACGACTTTAATACCAGATTTTTTGATCAGCGGCAGATCAATGATCTCTTTCAATCGGGCAAGATAAGCAGGTTTCGGATCAATCGTTTCCCGGGCGGCCGCTGAACCCTCCCGCCTGGGAGCAGCTGTATCAGCATTTTCGGGCACCATGGACTCAATCAATTGCGTGATCTCAGGGAGCGCGGGCGCTCCGTCCCGGGTGGAAAGCTTGATCCCGTTGTATTCCGGAGGATTGTGCGATGCAGTGAAATTGATGGCGCCATCGGCTTTGAGGCGGACCAATTCATATGCGATCGCGGGTGTGGGTGCAGCTTCAGAAATAACAAGAGGCGTAATGCCAAATCCGGTCAGCACCTCAGCGGCTATCTCTACGAACCGCTCACCCATATAACGCGGATCACGGCCAACAACAATACGGCCGCCATTAGTACTTTTTGTCTTAATGTAGCGGGCGATTCCCGTCACGGCACGCCGTACATTGGCAACGGTGAACTCTTCGGCGACAATCGCGCGCCATCCGGAGGTTCCAAACTTGATTTGTGTGCTCATGGTTTGCGTTCTCATGGTCGCTCAACACCGAACTCTAGTTAGTTGCGCTGGTCGAACATTTGGTTTCAACCGCGTCTGACGATTCAGATGCAATCACCAACAGCTTTCTCGCTTATCAGGATACGCTCAGTGAGGGCGATGGTTGGTACACTTTTTGCGGAGGCTGACATGCCAGATCTTCACTTGAAGGGCGCTCGTGTTGTGCTTACAACGGCTGGATCGCAGGAAGAGGCGCGTCGGATCGGGTCCGAACTGGTGGAGCGCCGTCTGGCGGCATGCGTCAATATCGTTCCTCAAATTGAATCGATCTATCGCTGGCAAGGCAAAGTGGAGAACGCAACCGAGTGGTTATTGATCATCAAGACGGCCGACTACGTCTTCAGCCATGTCCGCGATGCTATCCGGGAACTTCATTCATATGAAGTTCCTGAGTGCATCATGCTGGAGATCGCCGATGGGAGCGAAACGTATCTGAAGTGGATCGGGGAAAACCTACAGAGCTGACGGCGAAAACAATCTCAAGATAGAGACTCACGATAGAGACTCACGCGTCTGTCCACAACTGCCCTCGGCTCAATGCAATTGCTAGATCGCCGCCAATGCCTGATCCAGATCGCCCAGAATGTCCTCAACATCCTCAACGCCCACTGAGATACGCACCATGCCGTCAGTGAGACCAATCTTCCTGCGGCCGGCTTCGCCCAGAGCAGCATGCGTCATGCTGGCCGGATGAGAGATCAGAGATTCCACTCCCCCCAGTGATTCACCCAGCGTACAGACGCGTACCCTGGCCAGCATCTTCTTTGCGTTGCGAAGGGAGCCTGTCTCAAAGGTGATCATGGAGCCAAATCCGGTCATCTGTCGCTTGGCCAGAGCATATTGCGGATGATCAGAAAACCCAGGATAGAGGACCTTCTTCACTTTCTTGTGACCGCGTAGATAATCAGCAACCAGACGTCCGCTTTCATCATGCTTTTCCATGCGGAGAGCCAGAGTCTTCACCCCGCGCAAGACGAGCCAGCACTCAAACGGAGACATGATGGCGCCTGCCGCCTTCTGTATGAACGCCAGCTTTTCTGCGTGCACAGGCTTGGTGCCCACAATCACTCCGCCCAGCCCGTCACTGTGTCCGTTGAGGAACTTGGTGGTGGAGTGCATCACCATGTCCGCGCCAAGTGCAATCGGCTGCTGAAAGTATGGGGACATAAACGTGTTGTCCACAATGAGCTCGGCGCCGCCAGAGTGCGTAATGCGCGCTATTTCGCGTATATCGGAAAGGACCATGAGCGGATTGGTGGGCGTTTCAATCCAGATCAGACGCGTATTCTTGCGCATGGCCTTCTTCACCAGTTCAGGCTCTGAAGAATCCACGTAACTGAATTCAACACCATAGTTGGCGATCACCTGATCGAAAAGGCGCGGCACGCCGCCGTAGACGTTCTGTCCGCAGATAAGATGGTCGCCTTGTTTCAGGAAGCATTGCGTGACTGCCACAGTAGCGGCCATGCCGCTGGCAAAAACATGGGATGAACTTCCGCCCTCCAACGCCGCCAGGTTTTGCTCCAGGCGTGTGCGCGTTGGATTGGAAACGCGGGCGTATTCATAACCTTTGTGCTTGCCCAGTTCTTCCTGGACATAAGTAGAGGTCGGGAAGATCGGCGGTGCCACCGCTCCAGTGGAAGGATCAGGTTCCTGGCCAACGTGAATTGCTTTGGTCGCAAATCCTGTACCGTTTTTATTTTTCTTTGCCTTCAGCTTCATGCGTTATTCCATTTCATTGATGTAAGAAAAAGTCTGGTCTAGCTCTGAAATCAGCGTGTAAACGGAATTAAATTCCGCCTTCAAAGATGTTCTTTGACATATATCGTTCGGCCGAGTCGGGAATGATGGTGACTACACGCTTTCCTTTTCCCAGCTTGCGCGCTACTTGCGTGGCGGCGAACACGTTGGCTCCGGCGCTTGATGCCCCGAGCACGCCCTCTTTGCGCGCCAGAGCAGCCACAGTGTCAAAGGCGTCTTTATCAGTTACTGCAATGATCTCGTCGCAAACGGAGCGGTCAAAGGTCTTGGGGACAAAACTGCTGCCGATGCCTTCTACTTTGTGTGGTCCTGGCTTGCCGCCCTGCAATACAGACCCTTCCGTTTCCACAGCAACACAGTGAATGGCGGCGTTCTTTTCCTTCATAAAGCGAGCGATACCGGAAAATGTTCCACCAGTACCGATTCCGACCACAATGGCGTCCACTCGACTGTCCATCTGCTCGTAGATCTCAGCGGCTGTTGTCTGGTAATGAAAATCAGGATTGGAGAGGTTTTCAAATTGAAGAGCAGTAAATGATCCGGGGATGGTGGCGCCGAGCTCCTTGACCTTTCTGATGGCGCCTTGCATACCCTCAGCATCTGGCGTTCGAAGCACTTCTGCGCCCAATGCCTTCATTACTTTGACCTTCTCTTCGGCAAATTTTTCCGGCACGCAGACGATCACCCGGTAGCCTTTGTTCACGCCGATCAGAGCAAGACCGATTCCCGTGTTCCCGGCTGTGGCTTCCAGAATGGTGGCTCCCGGCTTCAGCCGGCCATCCTGCTCCGCGCGCTGGATCATGCCAATGGCTGCACGGTCCTTCACGCTGCCGCCAGGATTCAGGTACTCCAGCTTTGCAAAAATGTCAGCGGCGCCATCCGGGGCGATGCTGCGAAGGTGGAGCATGGGCGTCTGGCCCACAAGTTCAGTTATGTTCTCAGCAACGCGTAATTTATTCATACTGGAAAATTCAGCACAGCCAAACTTTTAAGAGTACGGGACTAGAGAGGCGCGGTCAAACCTGCATGCTAAAGAGTTGGTTAGTTGATGGCTTGCGCGGTTTCTGGAGGATTCTCGTAAAGACTGTAAGTTCGAAATTCCCAGATGAAACGAAAAGGAAAAAACACTTTGGAGGCACTCCAACCGGTTAGGAAAGAAACCGCCCTAATCACATTTCACAGAATGGCCCATGAGTATCACTTAATACGGTCAACAGCACTTAATAACGTGTCCTTCAGGGCAGTGCAAGACATATGTCTTTAAACCTAATGAAACCTTTTCCATATCAAAGTAATCTATATAACCAGCAGGCTCATCCGTCGACTGCTAAAAGGGGGGTGTGCGGATCCCCGGAAGACTGCCGCTCCCTTTTTTATTCTGTCGCTCTCGCTCCAAACCGCCAAAAAGCTTTATCCAGCTGAATCCGTGAAAGCTCCCGTACCCAACTGAATCCGTGAAAGCTCCTGTGGCAGTAGGCTTAGAGCGCGTGTCCGGTCCTCCGATTGCCCAATCGCCCGATTAACTCAACTTACCCAATCGTTCTCACTTGCCTTCCAATATCCGCCGAAGCATGACAATTTGTCCAACATGGTAGGAGTTGTGATCAGAGAGCAAGAGTGCCTCTCGCAGGTAGGTTTGGCCAGCGCCATGGGGGATTTTCTTCAATAAATCGTTTTTGGGATCGGCAACCAGAGCCACCATGTCATCCAGGTCCTCCAGTATCAGGGCGACGCTTCTGTCCCATGACCGCTCATCTGGCGGCGTTTCGGTCTTGGGCCAATAGCCATCAGGGAATTTTGGTGAACGATGTTTCGAGTTCAGTGTGAATTGCACAATGTCAGACTGTGTTATGCGCAGGTGCTCAAGTAATTGCCACGGTGTATGCGGGGCACCAGCCGGCTTGCGCCCTCGCAGTGACTGAGGAAAGTCTTTGAGTGCGCTCCCTATGTCGACATGGGCCTCTGCCTTGGTAAGCAGATGAATCAATTGCTGCCGCAACGGATCTTTAGATTCCATGGTTCTATTGTAGACTGCACTCCCCTGTTCATGGATTCGTTGACAAGGCGACGCAGTGAGCGGGTAAGATAACAGCCGTTGTTCAAGTAGAAGCGCACTTACATTTTCCTGCAGCATGGAGCGATCAAAAATGGTAAAGAAGCCATTAACAATTAAATGTAATTTCTTTCTCATCAAAATCAGCCCGATTGTTCCAGTGCTTTGCTTGCTGGCTTTCATGATCCCTCCTGCCGACGCTGTGCTGGCGCAAGCGCCGGAAGGGCCGGCTCACAACTGGGCCCCTGGAAGCCCCGAGCTTGTTCAGCCGGAAGAGCTGGTTAAGGCCATGAGGAGCTCGCAGAAGCCAATCGTTCTCTATGTGGGTCCGAAGGCTTTTTATCAACAAGCCCACATACCCGGAGCCGAATACATAGGCGCCACGGCCAAACCGGAGGGACTTGCACAGCTGCACAGCCGAGCGGCGTCTTTAAAGCATGATGTCCCCGTGGTGATCTATTGTGGATGCTGCCCCTGGGACCACTGTCCTAATATCCGCCCGGCGTATGACGAGCTGCATAAGATGGGCTTTACCAAACTGAAAGTTCTTTATCTTGCCGGGACCTTTGGCACGAGCTGGGCAGACAAAGGCCTGCCGGTTGAGAAGGGCCAGTAGTCTCCACCCATGCGAAAACTGGCATTGGTTTCCATCCTGGTACTGGCGATTGCCGGCGCGTATCTTGAAATCCATCGCGGCGCCCATCGCTCGCAGGCTACGGAAGCCACCAGCCCAGTGAAGCCTCGCGATGTTCTACTCACAGATCTCGACGGCAGACACTTCCGAATGAGGGATTATCAGGACAAGGTGATCCTGGTAAATTTCTGGGCTGCGTGGTGCGCTCCGTGTGCCGAAGAGATTCCGCAGTTCGTGGCGATGCAGCACAAATATCGAGATCAGGGATTGCAGGTTGTGGGGGTCTCGGTTGAGGACGTGGAAAGCGAGCTGCGGGCCTTCTGCGCTAAGAACCACGTAAACTACCCCATGGTTCCCGGCGACCAGACGGTGGCCGACTCTTTCGGCGGCGTCCTGGGTCTACCCACCACGATTCTGATCGGTAAGGATGGAGTGATTTACAAGAAGTACTGCGGCGCAACCAATTTCGCCGATCTTGAACATGACTTAATCCTCTGTTAACAAGCGCCAAAAAAGAGCTGGAAAATCCTGCTTGGCACACTGCCTGCAAAGTCTGTAAAATCATTGCGCAATGTGTTCCCGCTTCTTTTACGGCTTTACTTGACGGCGACCCTGAAAACTCCGGGTCGGAAGTTCTATTACCGTTAACGATCAAAAAGCCGAAAGGAAGAATCCCATGCTGCGAAATCTATTCGCGGTTCCCCTGTTTTTGGTTGTCACTTTTCTCTGCCTTGCTCAGACACCCAAGTCCCGCCATTTTGTTTTCAACTACAACTTTACCGTGAAGGTCAGCGATGCGGGAAAACCGCTGGATGTATGGTTTCCTATGGCGCACTCCAACCAGTTCCAGCAAGTTAAAGTGATCTCGCAGACCGGCGATCTGCCATTGAAGGAAACCACGGAGCCGGAATACGGCAATAAGATGTTCTACGCCCACGTGGAGAAAGCCGATAAACCCGAATACCACTTCAGCGTGAAATACGATGTGGTCCGGACGGAACACGTGGCGGCAGTGGCGGATAGAGAAGATGCCACCCCGGCCGAACTGAACCGCTTCCTGCAAGCGGACAAACTGGTCCCAGTCACGGGAAAGCCGGCTGAACTGGCGGCACAGCAGATCAAACCAGGCATGTCAGATATGGAGAAGGCAAAGGCCTTCTACGATTACACGTTCAACACGCTGCGCTATGACAAGACAGGCACTGGATGGGGCCGCGGGGACACGCTTTGGGCTTGTGACGCCAAGCATGGTAACTGCACGGACTTCCACTCGGTTTTTATCTCCATGGCCCGCTCACAGCATATTCCGGCCAAGTTTGAGATAGGTTTCTCCGTTCCGCCGGACAAGAGTGAATCCGACATCGCGGGTTATCACTGCTGGGCTGAGTTCTACACCAAGGACCGTGGCTGGTTTCCGGTGGACATCTCCGAAGCCTGGAAGCATCAGGAGAAGAAAGACTACTTCTTCGGAGCGCATGATGTAGACCGCATGCAATTCTCCGTGGGACGCGATCTGGAGCTGACTCCCAAACAGCACGGCGACCGGCTGAATTACTTTGTTTATCCCTACGCTGAGCTTGACCACAAGACGTATCCCAACGTGGCAATCGCTTTTTCTTTCAGTGACGTGAAAGACGCAGAGAAATCCGCCCGGGCTTCGCGATAGAGGAATATCGCTTCCGGAACATGAAGAGGCTGATCGCATCGCGGTCGTGCTGCGTTGCGGTCAGTCTTTTACTTTTTGAATTTAGCCTGGATTCCGCCCATGAGCTGCTCCAGCTCACACAGCAGATCGTCTTCCATGTCCAGACCAGCCTCACGCATAGCGGTAATGGGATCGCGGCGGAAAAGCTGTTCATTCCTGCCTGAAGCGGCGATCCATACCTGAAGGCGTCCTTCAACTCTGCCCAGCTCAGCTACCAGACGATCCGGTTTGCGAGCGGTGATGTTGCGTCGGGGGATGGCAAGCATTCAGGCACTATGAGGCTTTGTACTTCCATTTGCGAGCCCGATCTTGCGTGTGTGTCGAGATGGTAACGGGCAGATAAAACCGGCTGCCACGACATGCGAACAGCCGGCGTTTGCCGAATCAGAGCAGCGGGCATCGACTACTTACTGGTCTCCTGCTTGCTGTTGGACGAATCGTTCGCAGCCGTCTTGGCCGGCTCACTGGCGAAATAGCCGCTGCGTGTCCGTACCTGAAGATCTTTGTAGCCGGATGCGTGCGCGACCACCTTCACGGTTCGATAGCCGCCGTTGCTGCGCGGGTTTGTTGGCTTGTAGGTGATGCTGTACTGATTTCGGATATCACGCGCCACGTCTTTGCTGATTTCGTCCACTTCCTCCAGGTTCTTGGGGAAGAATGCGACGCCGCCGGTTTGAACGGAAAGCGATTCAAGTGCCCGCTTGGCCCGGCGCTGTTTGCCTTCCTCGCTCAGAATCCCAATGGTGTAGATGGTAGGACCATTATCATTCTGAACCGCGCGAATTGCCTGTTCAAGATTATCGCGACTTTCGTTGTCCTCACCATCAGTCACCACCAGAAGGACTTTCTTCTCCAGCTTGCCGCTTTTCAGGTGATCAGCAGACGCCACCACCGCGTCATACAGGGCCGTGCCACCGCGGGAATCCACTCGATCAATCGGCTTCTTTCAGCAGATCCACTTTGTTGGTGAAATCCTGGTCCAGAAAAGGTTCATCGTTGAAGTTGACGACGAATACTTCGTCACGCGCGTTGCTGGACTGCACCAGGTTGACTACCGCTTTGGCCACAGCGTTGCGTTTGGTCCGCATGGAGCCGGAATTGTCCACAAGAATGCCAATGGAAACGGGAATGTCTTCGCGCTTAAACGAGGTGATCTGTTGCGGCTGGCCATCTTCATAAACCACGAAATCACGCGACGAGAGGTCTGTAACCAAATGACGCCGCTGATCCAGCACCGTCGCTGTCAGAGTGACTTCATTCACCCGGCTGACGAATACGAAGCCGCCTTTTTTGTCCGTGGTGACCTGGTTTGTTGTGTCCACGTTCGGCGACAGGTCTGGAATTGGAGGAGCCGTCTTTCCGGTAGGAATGTTCGCTCCAGTGGTTGAATTTGCCGCGTTGTTCGCGGGCGTAGTGGCGTCGGCACGGCGCGCCCATACAGGAACCGCGGGATCGCTGGAATCAAAGTCAGAAGGCAGAGGCGTTAATGCCTGTGTTGTTTGAGATTGTGCCGGCGAGGCGGAGGTCGCCGGAGGATTTTGTGCCCACAAGCAGGCGCTGCCCAACAAAGAGGAAACGAATAGGAGCCCAACAGCCGATTTATTGCGAAGGTGCATAGTATCCCGTTTTGGCGTAGACATTCAGGTGTGGCAGCCCCTTGGGCGGAATGAGCTTAACTTTGATTTTGCGCCAATGCCCATCCTTTGCCTTGTTGCTTGGACGGTATCCGAGTACATATTGGTTGCGCAGCTCTATTCCAATTTTTGTAGCGACATCTGAAAGCTCGTTGGGATTGCTGATAGTAAATAACCTGCCACCGGTCACATTGGCGACCTCTCCCAGCAAGGCTGGGCCGGCGACTTCTTCTGGCTGGGCCGGGCTAAGGCTGAAGATGCCGATAGCATAAATCTGCACATCAGCTTCCTTCACCATGGATTTAATTTCGCCCTCAGTGTAACGACTGTGATTATCTCCGCCGTCGGAGATGATGAGGAGAGCTTTCTTGGTGTTGTGGGCGTCCTTCATCTTGCTCACGCCCATATAGATTGCGTCCAGCAAAGCTGTGCTTCCCTGCGGCACGGTATAAACCAATTTGCCCTGGACATCTTCCACTGATTTAGTGAAGTCCGCACGCAATTGCGGCCGGTCATTGAACGTGATCATGAAAAACTCATCCGCGGGATTGGCGGTCTTAAAAAACTCAATGACGGCGGCACGCGCCTTTTCAATTTTGTCAGACATGCTGCCGCTCATATCAAAAATCACGCCCAGGGAAATAGGTGCGTCTTCATTGGAGAAGACCTTTAATTCCTGGCTCTCACTGCCTTCGGCAACGGCAAAATTCTGTTTGTCCAGCCCAGTGACAATGCGGTTCCAGTCATCTGTGACAGTCACGTTCACCAGAACCAGGTTTACGTCCACCATGGTCGGCTTGCCATGATTTACGCGCAGCCCAGGATCGTTGCTTACACCGGGCGCGTTGGCGTTGGGATCAGCAATCTCTGGCTGCTTAGGTGTGGGCGACTTGGCGGCATCAGGCGGGCGAGGGTCGATATGAACGGGGTCGTCCTGTGCAAAAACGAAACTGGTGAAGGCGAACAGCATCGCCAGTGAAAGAGCCCAGCGGACTATGGTCAATTTCGTCAATGCTGACCTTCGATCAGGAGCCAACTCGTGGGAATGGGCTGAACCATCCCCGCAGTATTTGAAGCGGGGCATCTGGAACCTCTTTTTCGGCGATATTATCACAGCATTGCCAGAGGGAAAACCAGGAACTTAGCTTGACGCCCTGATGAACCATTGACTTAGATGTCAGAGCAGCAGGCTCAGGTTTTCCGTTGCGCTTGGTAGAATGCAATCAGTTCTAACAACGATAATGGCTGAAATCCTTCCATTTAAAGCGTTTCGATATGACACCCACCAAGTGAAGCTGGGCGATGTCCTGACCCAGCCGTACGACAAAATCACTCCGGAGATGCAGGCCAAATATTACGATTTAAGTCCTTACAATATCGTACGGATCGTCCTGGGAAAAGCTGGTGAAACTGACAGTGATGATTTCAATACCTACACTCGAGCGACAGAGTACTTTCATGACTGGCGCTCCAGCGGGATACTGGGACAGGATCAGGAACCGTCGATCTATATATATTCTCAGACATTTACGATCCCTGGCCTGCGCGATGTGGCGGAACGACGCTGTCTGGTAGTCCGCGGACGCCTGTATAACTACGCAGAACAGATTGTATTCCCTTCAGAACTCACCTTGAACAAGCCCAGGATTGACCGGCTCAACCTGCTCCGGGCAACAAAAGCTAACTTCGGGCAGATCCTGATGCTCTACAGCGACCCGAGCGGGTCGATTCAGTCACTGGTTAAGAAGAAAGCTGAAGGCGACCCGGATGAATCCGTCCTGGATGAATATGAAGTACTGCACCGGCTGTGGAAAATCAGCGATCCCGCGTTTATCGCCTCCCTGCAGGAGCAGATGCGCGACCGGAAACTGATGATCGCAGATGGCCACCATCGCTATGACACTTCCCTGGCCTACCGCGATGAAGCCCGAACAAAGAGCTCAAGCGGCGATGGCAACGCTCCTTCCGAGTTTGCCATGATGACGCTTGCCTCCATGGAGGACCACGGCCTGGTTATTTTGCCCACACATCGTATTGTGCATGGCCTCAACAGTTTTGACCGTGAGCGAATGCTGGAGAACTCCAGGGCGTTCTTCGATATTGATCGTATTGATCTTCGTGCAGAAAGCCGCAGCGCCACAACCCTATTGAGCGAGGCGGGTGAAAAAGGCACCGCCTTTGTAGCCGTGACGCGTCAGGGGCCCTATATGCTGCGGGCAAAGAAACGTGCGATTCAGGAAACGCTGGCCAGTCTTCCTGAGCGTGAGCGCACTCTCGACGTGGTGCAACTTCACAAGATCCTTTTTGAACGTGTCCTCGGAATCTCAGAAGAGGCGGTGCGTGATGAAGAGAATGTCCGCTTTGAACGGGATGCCTTTGAGGCGATATCGTGGGTCCGGCAGGGCGCAAACGTGGCCTTTCTCATGAACCCGGCGCGGATTGAGCAGGTCCGGGATGTTGCTTTTTCCGGGCGACTCCTGCCGCAAAAATCCATTGACTACTATCCCAAACTCCTGAGCGGACTCACTATCTATGCGCTGGAGTAAACGGCTGATCAAATGCATCGCAGCCGCGATTTTATTTTGCTCAGCGGCATTTTCGCTGGCGATGCCCGGAACGAGCACAGCCGAGCAAGGACGGTCGCCTGTGGCGACGCCTTCTGCCGCGCCTTCATCCAAACCAACGCCTCTGCCCGTAGCCACTGCAACTCCCGGCCGGGCTGCGTCGCCGGCAGCACGGCCCCAGGCTTCTCCTGAGGGCTCTCCTGCTGCAAAGATGGCAGCTCCGGAATTTCTGGTCATCATTGATCCAAGCCATGGGGGCAACGATAAGGGCGTGATTTACTCCAGCAAGCTTCAGGAAAAGGAAATCACGCTGGCCTTTGCGCGAGAACTGCGCAAAGAGCTCGATGATCGAGGTATTGCAGTCCGTCTGCTGCGCGAAAGCGATGTCAATCTGGCGATAGAAAAGCGAGCTGAAATCACCAACAGCCACCACAATGCAGTTTATGTGGCCATTCACGCTGCCCGCGCTGGTCAGGGTGTGCGCGTTTACTCGGCCATGATTCCAGCGGCATCGCCTAAATCCGGACCGTTTATTCCATGGCAAACGGCACAGTCCGCGGCCTTATTACGCAGCCGTATTCTGGCCAAAGCAGTCGTCGGCGAGTTACAAAGGAAGAAAATGCAGGTTCTGGGACTGAACGCTCCGTTGCGTCCGCTCAACAATATTGTTGGTCCAGCGATCGCGGTGGAGTTAGCTCCAAATAGCGGCGAGGCGCGGCGCGTAGAAGCCGCGAAACTGCAGAACGCAATCGCGGAGGCCGTAGCGGCAGGAATCGCTGCGTCTCGGAACCAAATGGGAGTGCATCCGTGATTCCCAGGCATTTTCAGATCATGATATCGCTCTTGCTGCTGGCAATTCTGCTGGTCGGCATTTACATCATCGAGTTAAGGCGTGGCGAACAACAGATTTCACAGCCGGAGACGGCTGTGTCCCCATCCGTGCCTCAGGGCGGCGGCAGCCTGGAATCCATCCATATTCTGGTGGCATATGACGATGATCAGGCGCTGCGCTGGCGAGATGCGGATACATTCATGCCGAATGACCGCAGCCTGCGCGCCAAGGCGGCAATGAAGGCCGCACTGGAACAGTACTTGCAGAAGCCCTCACCGCATCCGGTTGGCAAAGGCGCGGCAATCAAGGATGTCTATTTCATTGGCAGTGATACTTTGCTGGTGGACACTACCGCAGCTTTTGCCGACGAGCATCCATCGGGCATTCTGCAGGAAGAAATGACCCTGGCGTCGCTGATCGAAACGCTGTCCGCGAACGTGCCCGGCATCGCCAGGGTGAAGTTTCTGGTGGACGGCAAGGAGCGGGAAACGCTGGCCGGGCATGCTGACCTGATGTCCTTTTATCAGGTCAGCGCCGTACACGAACTGGTCAAGGAGCTTCAGTGAGTAGTGGACCAACCATAGGCGTGTTTGACTCCGGTTTCGGCGGACTCACCGTGCTGCACGAGTTGCGCAAGGCCCTTCCGGAAGCCAACTATCTTTACTTCGGCGATACAGCGCATCTGCCCTACGGGGCCAAATCAGTTCGGACAGTTGCGAAATACGCGATCGCAAGTGCACATTGTCTGGAAGATCATGGCATTGAACTGCTGGTGATTGCCTGCAATACAGCTACCGCCCTGGCGATCGATGACATCAGGGCATCTGTAAAGGTCCCAGTGGTGGGAGTGATTGAGCCCGGCGCACAAAGAGCCGCAGCCATTTCCAAATCACGCAAAGTAGCCGTAGTGGCGACGGATGCGACTGTATCAAGCCACGCCTATCGGAACGCCCTGGAGAAATTAGGATTGCAGGCCACAGAAAAAGCCTGTCCATTGTTTGTTCCGCTGGTGGAAGAAGGGTGGGTGGAACATCCAGTCACCGAGCGAGTGGCACACATTTATATGGATGAAATTTTTCACGACGGCGCCCGTGATGCTGACGTGCTGCTGCTGGGCTGCACACATTACCCGTTGATTCGCCCGCTATTGAGACGAGTTGTTCCAGCCGATGTGGAGATTGTGGATTCAGCAGAATCCACGGCAGCCAGGGTGGTGGAATTAGTTGGAAACGTATCCCAGACGGCCGGTTCTCAGACAAATCAGTCCATCACAATCGCGCCAGGGACGCTGAAATGCTTTGCCACTGACTCAGTGGATAAGTTCCGCCGACTGGGGGCAAAATTTCTGGGAAACTCATTGGAGAGTGTAGAGTTGGTCGACATTGAAAAATAACAAGTGAAATATGACAACGAAAAGTAAAGACATAGTGTTTCGCTCAGACAATCGCGCACCGGACCAGCTTCGCCAGATCAACATCACGCCTGATTTCATCCGCATGGCAGAAGGATCGGCGCTGATTGAAGTCGGCAATACCCGGGTGATCTGCACGGCATCGATTGAGGAATCTGTTCCCTCATTCATGAAAGGCTCCGGCAAGGGCTGGATTACAGCGGAATACAGCATGCTCCCGCGCGCCACTCTGACGCGCACACCTCGGGAAGCTGCAAAAGGACGCCAGGGCGGAAGAACACACGAGATTCAGCGCCTGATTGGACGCGCCTTGCGGGCTGCCGTGGACTTGAATCAGCTCGGCGAACGCACCATTACCCTGGATTGTGACGTGATTCAGGCGGATGGGGGCACTCGGACGGCTTCCATCACAGGAGCTTTCGTAGCTCTTGGCCTGGCGATGGAGAAGCTGGTGGAGGCAGGAACGCTTTCAGCGGCGCCGATTCGCGATTTTGTAGCGGCCGTGAGCGTTGGGATTGTGGAAGGAAACATCCTGTTGGACCTCTGCTATGAAGAAGATTCGCACGCGGATGTTGATCTCAACTTTGTGATGACCAGTGGACGCAAGATTGTGGAGATACAAGCCACAGCCGAACAGCATCCTTTTGACGAGAGCCAACTCAGGAAGATGATGGAGTATGCAAGTAAGGGCGTTGAGGCGCTTATCGCAAAGCAACGGGCAATTCTGCAAAAGCTGCCCTTAAGGCAGTAAGCAGATCACGGCTCCGGGATAAAATCTTCATCGTCGAAAATATAAGGCGCCGTCCGAATCAGCCGGAAACGAACGTTGTCACCGCATTGATCGCAGCTGGGAAAAAGGTCCTTCCCATGGAGGACCGCTTCATGGGCTGTGCGGTGGCCCTTGTTGTGGATCACCTCATAGATGCCGGTCAGCCGTATAGGGGAGCCGGGTAAAAACACGGTGGTATGACTGGGGCGAGCGCGATGACCTTTGATTCCCGCGTCATCGTGAGAAAGAAGCCCGTAACGCCTGTTCGTTCGACCTGAGGATACCTTACGAAGTGGATTCATTTGCTTTCCGCGAATTCTATAACGTTCAATTTTGTCCAGGCAAGAAAAACCTCGAGAGTTTCCATTCACGGAATCACATTTTTCAATGTGGGAATTTTGTACAATGAGGCGTTGACTGGCTGAATGGCGCATCCAAGGTTGAGAGATGCTCGTTCAAGGTCCTCGTTCAAGATCATGGAACGACGCCACCAGTTAATACACCACTTCATCATTGGGATTGCTTCAACTCAGGAGGAAATAAAATCGTGAAACTCACTCCGGGAAAACTCGCTGGTATGAAAAACGTCTCCGACAAACGCGGAGTGATCGCTGCCGCTGCCATGGACCAGCGCGGATCTCTACAAAAAGCCCTGGCCAAGGAAAAAGGCGGCGAGATTACGGACGCCATGCTGGAGGAGTTCAAGACAATCGTGAGCGAAGTCCTGACCAAGCATGCCAGCGCCATCCTGCTGGATCCGGAATGGGGCCTGCCGGCTTCCAAACGCCGTGCCAAAGGCTCCGGGCTGCTGCTGGCTTATGAGAAAACTGGCTATGACAAGACCGGCCCCGGACGCCTGCCTGACCTGCTGGATCACTGGTCCGTGCGCCGGATCAAAGAGGCAGGAGCAGATTGTCTGAAGGTCCTGCTGTATTACACGCCCACGGACGGCAAGACGATCAACGATCGCAAGCACGCGTGGGTGGAGCGAATTGGCGACGAATGCCGCGCCAACGATATTCCCTTCTTCCTGGAATTTGTGGGCTACGAAGAAGGCGCCGACGAAAAAGGCCTGGAATTCGCAAAGAAAAAGCCGGAGATCGTAGGCCAATCGATGGCGGAGTTCTCCAAAGAGCGCTACGGCGTGGACGTCCTGAAAGTGGAAATTCCGGTGAACATGAAGTTTGTAGAGGGCACCAAGTCCTTTGCTGGACAAAAGGCTTACACGCGCCAGGAAGCCATGGATATTTTCCGTAAAGTGGCCCAGTCAGCCACCAAGCCTTTTATCTATCTTTCCGCCGGTGTGAGCAATCCGGAGTTCAACGAATCATTAGCGCTGGCGGCCGAAGCAGGCGTGAAATTTAATGGCGTACTTTGCGGTCGTGCGACATGGAAAGATGGAATTCCGATCTACGGCAAACAGGGCGGCGATGCATTCCGCAAATGGCTGGAAAGCGAAGGCGTGAAGAACATCAGCAACGTAAATGACAGCCTGAAGGCAGCGACTTCCTGGTATTCGTTCTACGAAGTAAAGGAACCTGCGCTAGCGGGCGTTTAGCCATCAGTTAAAGTAAAACTTTAAAGCAGGGCTCGAGGGCCCTGCTTTTGCTTGATGCAAGGGCAGATTACGTTTTCGTCATTCGGAATCTCTACCTGCGGACTACTCCCACTCAATCGTTCCCGGCGGCTTGGACGTAATGTCATAAACCACCCGGTTGATTCCCCGGACTTCGTTCACAATACGGTTGGAAATTCTTCTTCAGGACGTCGTAAGGCAATGGCACCCAGTCGGCGGTCATGCCATCTTCGGAATGGACGGCGCGAATGGCACAGGTGTAGGCGTAAGTGCGCTGATCGCCCATCACGCCGACGCTCATGACAGGAAGCAGCACTGCAAATGACTGCCATATCTGGCTGTAAAGGCCTGCGGCTTTGATTTCCGCGCCGACAATGTCATCGGCTTCCTGAAGGAGAGCGATGCGTTCCGGCGTGACTTCACCCAGAATGCGCACGGCAAGTCCTGGTCCGGGGAATGGCTGGCGCTGAAGGACCTCTTCCGGCATGCCGAGTTCGCGGCCAATGCGGCGGACCTCATCCTTAAACAAATCCTTTAAGGGTTCGATGAGCTTGAGTTTCATCTTTTCCGGCAGGCCGCCGACGTTGTGGTGCGACTTGATGGTCTGCGACGGGCCGCGCACACTGCGCGATTCAATGATGTCAGGGTAAAGGGTTCCCTGAACCAGCCAGTCGACTTTGCCGATTTCGCGCTCAATGCGGTGCGCTTCCTGGTCAAAGACTTCAATGAACTCGTTGCCGATGATCTTGCGCTTCTTTTCCGGCTCGGTAACGCCAGCCAGCTTTTTCAAGAATCGATCCGAGGCGTCCACTGCATCCAGGTTCAAACCCAGCTTGTCGCGCATGTTGAGCTGGACTTTGGCGAATTCGTCTTTACGCAGAACGCCGTTATTGACAAAGATGCAGGTCAGGCGATCGCCCATGGCTTTGTTGATGATCACTGCGGCAACGGCGGAATCAACGCCTCCGGAGAGTCCGCAGATGGCTCTTCCCTTTTCGCCTACCGTGGCTTTGACCTGACGGATGGTGTCATCGATGAAGTGTTGCGGAGTCCAATCGCCACGAGCGCCGCAAATGTCGTAAACAAAGTTACGCAGGAGATCGATACCGCGCTTGCTGTGGTGAACTTCAGGATGAAACTGCACGGCCCATATGCGGCGAGCTTCATCCTGCATTGCAGCAAGAGCGTTGCTGGAGCGGGCGATCACTTTGAATCCTGAAGGCAGCGATTTGGCTTCATCACCATGGGACATCCATACATTGAGCGACGGCGGAAGGTCTTTGAATAAGCGCGAGGGCTCTGACACGGTGATTTCCGCATGGCCGTATTCGCGCTTGGGTCCGGGGACCACGTTGCCGCCCAGTTTGTGCGCAATGAAATGCAGTCCGTAGCAGATACCAAGGACAGGCAGCCCCTGAGCAAGGACACGTTCGTCGGCTGGCGGAGCATCTTCGTCATAGACCGACGAAGGTCCGCCGCTCAAGATGATGCCGGCCGGATGATAGCTTTTGATCTCGTCGAGAGGAGCCGTGCAGGGCAGCACGACGGAGAAGACTTTCAGTTCACGGATGCGGCGCGCGATGAGTTGTGTGTACTGCGAGCCAAAGTCGAGGATGACGATAGATTGTTCTTCCACGAATGATTTTGCCCTATTCAACGCGACGATGTAAAGGCGAAACGGAAAACCTTACCGCTGATGAACGCAGATGACACTGATCTTCACTGATCCAAAATCAAAAACACATTAACCACAAAGGTCACGAAGGAGCACAAAGGAAACGTGGGAGAAATCCTTCGTGTTCCTTTGTGTCCTTTGTGGTTAAAGCAGTTTTCTCGTTTACTTCACCACGATGTTCACCAGCTTGCCGGGCACCACGATGAGTTTCACGATCGGCTTGCCCTCAATCGCGGCTTTAACTTTCTCGTCGGCCAGTGCACGCTCGCGGACGAATTCCTCAGAGCTGTCCACGGGAACGGAAAGACGGGCTCTGATTTTGCCGTTGACTTGGACTACATATTCGATCTCATCTTCCCTGGCCAACGCTGGGTCAAACACGGGCCACGGCTGACGAAGAAGGTTGCTCTTCTCACCGAGGACCTCCCAGAGTTCGCTGGCGAGGTACGGCGCAAAGGGTCCAAGCAAAAGAACAAGGTTGCGCTGCACGTCAGCCAGGACTTGGGCCGGGAATTTCCCTGCCGCAATCTCGTCCTCCGCACCGTAAAGTTCGTTAACGAATTCCATGATGGCGGCTACGCAGGTGTTGAAGTGCCAGCGCCCTGCGAAGTCGTCCGTGATCTTCTTAATGGTCTGGTGAAGCTTGCGTTGCACCTGACGGACTTTGGGAGAAACAGTCTCGCCATCTGAGACGGGGCGTGCCCCGTCTCTACGTTGAGGCTCCTTCGCGGCGGCGGCGTGGCGCATCACAAATCGATACCCGCGTCCAAGGAAACGGTGAACGCCTTCGACGCCGGCTTCCTGCCAATCAAGGTCGCGATCCGGTGGGGCAGCGAAGAGCGCGTACATGCGCGTTGAGTCAGCGCCGTAGCGGGCTACCATCTCGTCCGGCGAGACAACGTTGCCTTTGCTCTTGGACATCTTGGCGCCGTCTTTAATCACCATGCCCTGGGTAAAGAGACGCTCTGCGGGCTCGTCATTGTGAACGAGCCCGAGATCGCGCATGAATTTGGTCCAGAAGCGCGAATAAATCAAGTGCAAGATGGCGTGTTCAACGCCGCCGATGTACTGATCAATCGGAAACCAGTAATTAACCGCAGCAGTATCGAGCGGGCGATCATTCACATGCGTGCTGGTATAGCGATAGAAATACCAGGACGAATCAACGAAGGTGTCCATGGTATCGGTTTCGCGCCGCGCCGCACCGCCGCATTTAGGACACGTGGCATTCACGAATTCAGGAATGTGCGAAAGCGGAGAGCCGCCTTCGAGCGTGATGGGCACATTGTCCGGCAAGAGCACCGGAAGCTGGTTCTCAGGCACTGGAACAATGCCATCCTTTTCGCAATAAAGCATAGGGATGGGCGTGCCCCAGTAGCGCTGGCGAGAGATGCCCCAGTCTTTCAAGCGATAGGTGATCGTAGCTTTGCCAAAACCATGCTCTTCCGCATAGGCTGTCATCTTCTTAATGGCTTCCTCATTGGAAAGCTCATTGAATGGCCCGGAGTTGATGAGCATGCTGTCTTTGTGCGTGTATGGGAGCATCGGCTTTTCGGCCTCGCCGGAGGGAGGCGGATCCCCAATGCGACGCGGGAGAATCACCACCCGAATGTCAATGCCATATTTGGTTGCGAAATCATGATCGCGTTCATCATGGGCCGGGACGGACATGATGGCGCCGGTACCATAGCCCATGAGGATATAGTTCGCCACCCAGATGGGAACTTTTTCTTCGTTGAACGGATTGATGGCATAGCGACCGGTGAATACACCGTGCTTTTCCAGAGCTTCCACCTGGCCTGACTCTTTGGCGCGGTTCTGCTCATTAATCAGTTCTTCAACCTTTGCATGGAGACTGGGATCGTTACCGACCAAGTCAGCCACCAGCGGATGTTCAGGCGCAAGCTGAAGCGAAGTTGCGCCGTAGATGGTGTCAATGCGCGTAGTGAAGACGGAGATCTTATCGCAATCGGGGCTGACGGGGCCGTCGATCTTGAAATCAACGAGCGCGCCTTCGCTGCGTCCGATCCAGTTGCGCTGCATGGTGCGCACTTTTTCCGGCCAGCCTTCGAGCTTGTCGATGCCATCGAGCAATTCATCGGCATAGTTGGTGGTGCGCACGAACCACTGCTCAAGTTCGCGCTGAATCACCGGCGTTTCTTCATGCCGCCAGCACATGCCGGCGACCACCTGCTCATTGGCGAGTACGGTGGCACAATCCGGACACCAGTTCACCTTGCTGTTTTTGCGATACGCAAGACCCTTCTCAAAGAGCTTGATGAAGAACCACTGGTTCCAGCGGTAGTACTCCGGCAAGCAGGTTGTGACTTCGCGTGACCAGTCGTAGGTGAAGCCGAGCCGTCCCATCTGCTTCTTCATGTGGGCGATATTCTGGAGCGTCCACTGTCTGGGGGGAACGTTGTTTTTAATGGCTGCATTTTCCGCGGGAAGGCCGAAGGCATCCCAGCCCATGGGATGAAGCACGTTGCAGCCCTGCATCCACATGTAACGGGCAAGAGCATCGCCAATGGCATAGTTGCGGACGTGTCCCATATGCAGCACGCCTGAGGGATAAGGCAACATCTCCAGCACGTAGTATTTCTTGCGCTGGCTGCTGGGCGGGTCGGCGGCAAAGAGTTTTGGGTCGGCTTGCCAGCGGGCCTGCCACTTCTCTTCTATGCGCTGCGGATCATAACGGTCTTCAGTATTTTGCCGTTGTGATGGGTCCGCTTGAGACGGGTTGGCGGGAATGTCTTTTGTTTCAGCCATGTTTGATTTTATGCCCTTTTCCGTTTTGCCGGAATCCCGGCGGCGGGAACCTTCACCAATGATTTTAACGTTTCGATATTCCGCAAATCGTCGCCTGGCTCATCGATTGGCGTTTCCGCGATAAACGCCGCGTGTTTCGGTGCGCGGATCGTTGAGAAGTCTCCGAAACGGTTCCAGCCCGATAGTTCCCTTGCCAATATGCTCATGCCGGTCACGTTTAGAGCCGCGCGCATCCTTTGCGTCATTGCAATGCCACACGTGAACATTCTCTAAACCAATACTTTCATTCAGCCGGCGCATGGTTTCCTGCCATCCGGTTTCGGAGACTATGTCGTAACCGGAAACGTGTGTGTGGCAGGTATCAATGCAAGCGCCTGCGGGACAGACTGGCTTGAGGTATTCCAATAGATGCGCTACCTGATCAAACGATCCACCAAGCGAGAATTCTGCTCCCGCCGTATTCTCAAGTAATACTTTAAGATTTGATTTCTCCAGATTCAGCCCCTGCGCAGCCTCAGCAATCGACTCCGCGACCAGACGCAGACCTTCTTCCCGGCTGCGACCACGGAAGGAGCCGGGGTGGAGAACGAGATAGTCTGCACAGAGAGCGCGGGCGCGCTCCAGTTCCCCGCGGAACGCTGCCACGGATTTTCGATGAAATTCCGGGGTGGCACTGGCGAGATTCACCAGATAGCTGGTGTGAATCACCAACGGACCAATACGGTATTGATCCCGCAACCGGGCCATCTCGGTGCACTGCGAACCTGCCAGTTCATAGGGCTTCCACTGCCGCGGACTCGAAGAAAATATCTGGAAGGTATTGGCACCGAGGCGGTAAGCCCGCTCGGCGGCCATGGCAACCCCGCCGGACGTGGAAGTATGTATGCCAATGCGGCGAGGGCCGGGCGGAGGGGGATCGCCCTGGGACCACAACAGAACATCTTTGAGGCTAAGCTTGCGGCGGGAGGCTTCCGAACCTGCTAGTTTACTGGCTAGTTTATTGGGCGGCATTCGCTAAACGACTGATTCTAACACGCTAAGTCGCAGGGTTTGGATTGCTCCTGAAGCCCGAATCACAGTAAACTTACTATTCCACGAGGTCAGGGCGAATGTTAGTAGTGATGAAGGCGCATGCCAGCGAAGAACAGGTGCGCGCGGTTTGCGAACGGATAGAGAGTCTCGGGTATCGCGCGCATGCTATCCCTGGTGCGCAGCGGACAGCCATCGGCATTACGGGCAACAAAGGGGCCATGGAAGCGGGCACGCTGGAAGAAATGTCCGGGGTGCAGGAAGTCATCATTGTCAGCAAGCCGTACAAGCTGGTAAGCCGCGACGTAAAGGAAGAAGATACCGTGGTGCTTTTCCCTGGCTCAGATGGATCTTTTGGCGGTCGCGACCTGGGAATTATCGCCGGACCGTGCTCCATTGAATCCCGAGACCAGGCATTCGCTGTTGCTGAACGCGTTGCCAAAACAGGGGCAAGATTCTTTCGCGGCGGAGCCTACAAGCCGCGCACCTCACCATACGCATTCCAGGGTTTGGGCGAGGATGCGTTGAAAATCATGGCTGAAATCCGCGAGCACTTTGGCCTGATGATTATGACCGAGGCGATCGATAATGAATCCCTTGATCTGGTGGAGCAATATGCAGACTGCATACAGATTGGCGCTCGCAACATGCAGAACTATTCCCTGCTCAAGAAAGCCGGACGCATGCGCAAGCCAGTCCTGTTGAAGCGGGGAATGTCCGCAACCCTGGAAGAATTTCTGATGGCTGCGGAGTACATCATGAGCGAGGGTAACTATCAGGTCATCCTGTGCGAACGGGGTGTGCGTACATTCGCCGACCACACCCGCAACACTCTGGACCTGAGCATAGTTCCCGCGGTACAGAAACTGAGTCATTTGCCCATCGTTGTCGATCCAAGCCATGGCACCGGCAAGCGCGACAAAGTGCTGCCCCTTTCCCGCGCTGCAGTAGCCGTGGGAGCTGACGGACTGATCGTGGAAGTGCATAACGATCCTGATCGCGCGCTGTCTGATGGCGCACAGTCAGTCTTTCCGGACCAGTTCGACGAACTCATGGCGGAGATCCGCCAGATTGCTCCGGTGGTACATCGCAACATTCAAGAGCCGTTAAAGCGGCCCGCTGTGGCGAAGGCCACAAAGTAATTGAGCACCAACTCCTTCATTCGGCTGTTATTTACCTTGAGTGTGTTTCTGCTGGGTTTTACCGGCTGCAAAGAGACACCAGATCCCGTTCCAAACTTCCGCGAATACGCATACATCAGTAATGGCGCCAGCAACAATGTAACCGTGGTTGACCTGCGCGGATTGCGCGTGCAGGCAATTGTGCCGGTGGGCAAGAGCCCCACCGGGCTTGCTACCAACCCGAAGAAGAATGAAATCTACGTTGCCAACACGGAGTCAAACAACATCAGCGTGATTGATGCGGAGAGTAACAAGGTGGTCGCCTCCATCGGCGTGCAGCGCGCACCTTATTTTGTGGACGTCTCCAGGGATGGCAAGCGGGCTTACGTAGCCAATTCAGGGTCGGCAAACCTTTCTGTGATCGATCTGGACGTGCGGAAGGTAATCAAGACAATCGCGGTAGGTGGCGGCAGCAATATGGCCAAGCTGACCCCAGACGGCAAACTGGTCTTAGTTACGTTGAACGACGAGAATGCAATCGCTCTGGTGGACACGAGTACTCTGGAGCTGCGAAGCAAGGTCAAAACATGCGCTAAACCGGTTGATATGGGCGTAGTTCCGGATTCGAGCAAAGTGTTTGTGGCTTGCAGCGACTCAAGACAGATCGCGGCCGTCGATTTAAAAGAAGGCCATCTGCTTACTCTGCTGGATGTGGGACAAACGCCGCTGCAAATTGCCGTGAAGCCGGATGGCGGTGAAGTTTTTATCTGCAACTACGACGCAAGCTCTATCTCGGAAATCGTGACGGGCGTCAATGAGGTGAACAACACGTTCCTGATTGGCGATCACCCTGTCCGCGCCATGGTAACCCCCGATAATTCTCTGCTCTATGTCACCAACTTCGGATCCGATACCGTGGCGGTTTACAGCATTGATACCGGCAAGCTGCTGCATTCGATTTCGGTAGGCAGCCATCCTGAGAGCATGGCGATTTCGCCGAATCAGCTCATGTTGCTGGTGGTGAACACGGCCAGTGGCGATCTTTCTGTACTGTCATTGATCGACCGCAAGGGGCATCCGCAGCCGGATATACCCGTCATGGAAACCATGATTCCTCTGGGGCGCGATCCGCGGGCCATTGTGGTGAAGGCGTTCATCAGCCAGCGCTAGAGCTTATTTGGTTTTTTGTCTTTCTTGCGCACGTAGAGGAGCTTGTCGATTTCAGCCACCACCTGGCCTTCCGTGTCTGTGACCTGCACTTGAAACTGTGGTTCGACCTTGCCTAGAGATTCAGCAGCGGCTTTGATCTCTGTGACTTTTTCCGCGGGAATCTGGAAAACGGCTTTCACTGTTCCCTTGCCCGGACGCTTGAATCGAATGGCGGCTGACTTGTCCCAGACGATGTAATCAGGGCCGAGAATATTGATGAGCATGAGCATGTAGAACGGGTCACACATGGCGTAAAGCGACCCGCCAAAATGTGTTCCCACGTAATTTCGGTTGTAGAAGCGCAATGGCATCTCGACGTGGGCGGTCAGAAAATCATCACTGATATGCGTGACGCGCACGCCCGCTCCCAGGTATGGGGCGTAGATGCTGAGAAGCCTTTTGAGTTTTCTGGCGGTCATCGCCATCATTTTAATCCTGTGACAAGGCTTTACTGGTTGGCAGATTTTGCTTCAACGTGGTCCGTTGGAGGGGCTGAATGGTTCATGTGCACAATTCGCCAGCGGCCTCCTGACTTTTCACACAGTGCAGTACCGCGGGCGTTGATGATCTGCGATCCCAGGACAATGCGCATGTCATATTCCACCCAGATGGCGTCACCGATGGCGTGGTGTGCGCGCGCGGTGGTCAGCAGGCGCGCCGGCGGATCATGGGTGAAATAGCGCTTGTGGTAGTACTCCATGCTGGCTTCGCGTCCATAGAAATCGCCGCCCGCACTGAATAGAACTACGTGCGGAGCCAGGCATTCGGCAAATTGCTTTTCATCGCGACGGTTAAATGACTCTTCACAGCTCGCCAATTGTTCATGCAGTTCCGCAATGCGCGCTTCATCTGAGCGCGTGTCCGCCAGATGGGCGATCTGGTTCTTGACGTCAACCGTAGCTCCCAACTGGCTGAGCAGATCCACTCCGACAATGCCATCTAACTGCCGGCCACAGGCACGGCCAATCTGAGAAAGATCGACGGCCGGCAACTTCAGATTGCGCACATGATGAAGACCAATGATCAGTTCTGCAATCGAGACGTTCTGCGCCCTGGCTTCGACTGTGCCCGTCCAGGAACTTACCGAGACATGGGTTGCGTCACCATGGGGAAAGGATTTGAGATTGAGCATGGACGTGGCTCCGGTATCCACCAGGAACAAAAAATCAGAATTGCCGATGCGCACCTGGACCACAGGGAGACTGTCACAACGCTGAAGCGGGATGTCCTCTGCTTTCACGGCTGCGGAGGCGAACACCATGAGCAATAGCAGGAGAGAGGCGGAGGTAGTACGCGCTAACTTCATAAGACCCTCTGAGTACGCAGCAGACATTATTCCATAGAAACGAACGTTCGTGCTATTATATTTGTGAAAGTATAGTGAAACGAATGCCATCTGCCATTGCCAGGCCGAAAGTGACGCGTGCGCCCAAAGGGGAACGCACGCGCGAAAGCATTCTTCGCGTGGCCGTGAACATTTCTTCTGCTGAAGGGCTGCAGGGCCTCACTATTGGACGGCTGGCGGATGAATTAAAGATGAGCAAGAGCGGCTTGTTCGCGCATTTCGGATCCAAGGAGGATCTGCAACTGGCCACAGTAGCCATGGCTGGAGAGATCTTCACTGAGCACGTAATTCGACCTGCGCTGGAAATGCCGCAGGGTGTTCCCCGCATGTGGCAACTCTTCATCAATTTTATGGACTATGTGGAAGGCAAAGTCTTCAAAGGCGGATGCTTTTTCGCTGCCGCTTCCTTTGAATTCGACAGCCGCCCTGGTCCGGTGCGCGATGCCATTGTTAAATCGATGCGGAGCTGGATGGGAGTGCTGGAACGGTCAGTGGAAGGCGCCATCCAGGCACGGCATTTGAAGGCGTCCGTGGATGTGCAGCAGTTTGCGTTTGAGATCTACTCAATGACCATCGGGGCCCATTCCGGTTTCCAGTTGCTCGACAACAAGAAAGCACTTGCCCAGGTGCGCACCGCGATCCGCGACAGAATCCTTTCCCTGTCCACGCCCAACTGCCCTGCCATTAAAATCAGGTAGGTAACTCTAATGAACGTACAGGAGGCAGTCTTGATCCATGGACATCTGTTGCTGATGGGTTTTTCAGTTTTCGGCATTGCTTTGGCGATAGCAGACCACAAGCGCATTCGGTCAGCGCGTACTGAAAAGGAAGATCTTCCTTTCAGTGATGCCGTGTGGGCCGGCGACACGCTTTACATCAGCGGGCATCTGGGCCTGGATCCTGCTACCGGACGTCCGCCGGCGGACGCGAGCGACGAAGCCCGGATGATGCTGGATGCTTTCAAGAAGACGGTTGAGACTGCAGGCTTGACAATGCAGGACCTGGTTTTCATACAGATATTCTGTTCAGACGTGAGTTTGTTCAGCGAATTCAACGCGGAGTACCGTGCGTATTTCAACGGCGGATACCCTGCCCGGGCATTTCTGGGATCGGGCAAACTGCTCTTTAACGCGCGGTTTGAGATCCAGGGTATCGCCGTGAAGAGACGCTAGACTTCCGCCGTGGTGGGATCGATCATGGTTTTTATCTCAGAGACACGGTTAGCGGGAAAACCGCCCTGGGTGGCATGCTCGCGGACCGTTTTCTCGTCCGGCGCGATGTAGATACAGTAAATCTTGTCCTGGGTAACGTAGCTGTGAACCCACTGAATCTGCGGGCCCATGTTCATGAGGACACCGCACGATTTCTGCGAGATAGCATTCAAGCTCCTGTGTGTTCAGGCTGCCAGCGCCGGGCAGATCACGTTCAATGACAAATTTCGGCATGCGGTTAAACCTCCGTCTATTTCGCTCATTGAGCGACCCGAAATAGTAACATCTTGAGACCATTATTTACCCTCGTATGGCCCGCAACTGCTCGCCGGAACAGCTCATCAGGTCACCAATTCTTTCGATGGTAATGTCCGGCGACGGAAGGCTGGCCACCAGCTTGGCATCCAGAGCGTAATGTCCCTGGCGCGGAAAGACCGTGGTGACCTTATTGCCCCAGACTTTTTTTACCGCCGTAAGAATGCGTACCTTGTCATCAATAAGCACGTAGTGATCCGCGGGATAACGCTTTTCCACGTCCTGCAGTTCCTGCTCCTTGTGGATATAGATCAACACTTTCCTGTCGACAGCTTCTGAGATCCCTGATCGTTCGATTTTGAGAGGCTGAAAAACTACATCGCCGTCGGAAAGAATCACCGCTTCGCCCCAGTGTTTCACATACTCAACCGCATCCAGCGCATCAGGGTAGAGGCGGGTGGCAAACGGATAGTTGATGAGGAAATGCGATACGGTGAGCAGAGTGGGATCGCGGGGATACTCAATGCGATAGCGCTGTAAGGCGCCGAGATAGTCAGCGTAGCCGAGCTCGCTGCGAAGCTGCTCAAAGAAGTCCCAGTAATGCTGCTGGCGTTCCGGACCGACGTGCTTCTCCAGATATTTCTTCAGGTCGGCGGTTACGCGGTCATTGTTCAGCAGCGTGTTGTCCACATCGAAGAGAAAGACGGTGCGTTGGTCCGGCATGAAAGCTTTCCTTTAAGAAATTGTACGGGATTGCGCGGGATCACGGCAGAGCGGCGACCTCGGAAGGATGCCAGGATGGAGATCCGCCCTTACGGCTGGCGACCAGAGCGCCGACTCCACACGCGAATCGCGCGATTTTTGCGGCAGGCCAGTTGAGACCAATGCCATGAAGGAGCGCGGCACAGAATGCGTCGCCGGCGCCAATGGTGTCTGCGACGGTGACTTTGGGAGCAGCCGCAGTGACGTATTCGTTCCCAAGCAGAAGAACACAGCCATCGGCGCCTCGGGTTACACAGACGGCTTCTAAGTTAAAGGCGAGCGCTGCGTCACGGCAGAACCGCTCGAGTCTGTCTTGCGTTGCGTCGATTTGACTGCGGCTGTTTTGTGCGCCGCTGTTTTGGCTGGGCATGAGAGCGGCAACTTCGCCGACTTCGTCTTCGTTCAGTTTCAAAATGTTCGCCGCGGAGATAAGCGCGCGAAGGAGCGCAGGAGTGTAACTGTCGTGGCGCAGATTGACGTCATAGCACCGGCGAGCCGAAGGGGCGGAGTCGAGAACCATCTGCAAAAGCTGGTTCGCCGCAGGACTAAGCTGCTGGAGAGTACCGAAGTATATCCAGTCGGGCGGCGGCGAGGTGAGCACGTTGAATGCTGCTCCGTCAATCGTGGGAATATCGAGCGTTGGAAAATCGTATGCAGCAGGGCGATGGATGGTGTAACCGGGAAGGCCAGGGTTCGACATGTTCACACTGACCGTCCCCGTGGGGTGATCTGGCACACGCGCGATGAAGTCAGTGCGCAACCCGCGTGCAGAGATCTCAAGCAAAGCGCGCTTGCCGCGATCATCTTCGCCGACGGCACTCACCATGATCACGTCATGCCCAAGCTGGGCGGCATGCAGGGCAAAGTTCAGAGGCGCGCCGCCAAGAAACTCACGGCCGTCGACCAGGTCCCAGAGGATTTCCCCAACGCTGATGATCTTCATGGTTTGCCCAAACCATAGTTCATGGAATCCATCTTAAGCGACAAAGTTTCGCAATAACCTGGTGGGCCAGGCGATCGGCAGAAAAAAACCCGCTCGAAAGCGGGTCTTCTGGATGAAAGACAGGAGGATCAAAGGCGGGCGCAAGGCTTAGACGAGGTTCAAGAGATGTTTGCGTCGTTCATCCCATTCATCGCTGGTAAATATCTGGGGGCCAACTTCAATCAGCCGTGGCAGCATGTTGAAGACGGAGACCGGTGTCCAGGGCCCGCCGCTGCGTGTACGCAGACCGCGTTTGTTGAGTTCAGAGGCTACCAGCGTGATGGAATAATCCTGCACAATAAGTTCCATCATTTGTACGAGGACCTCACGCTCTTCTGGATCTTCCTCCAGCCGGCTGCAATCCCCTGCAACCCGCAAACCGTATGGAATTTCCTCCACGATTACCGCCTGGTCATGTGAGTCGCCGGGCAGCTCACGACGCCACTCCATCGCTACCAGCTTCCAGCCGGCTTCCGTCTTCTGACGGACATAATCCAGATCAACTGATCCGGTCACCAGCTCACGAATGCGTTCAACCTTTGCCATATCGTAGTTCTCCGTCCAGCAGGATTTTGATATTTGAGCTTTGAGTCCCCGACCGCTATTAAGGTTATAAGCAACATCTCTGCCATTGTGACTAAGAACTTGGGCCGCAAAATCAAGGGGATTGGGGCTGCCAAGTGTCTGACGCTTGGCGGCTGTGATCGTTTGTGGGAAAGCGCGTGCGAAAACGGACACTATCGGGCTTTACAGAGCCGCATTTTGCGCCGACAAGCCATCTAAATTTCATATGATCCGTAAATTGAAATCGGGCGAATACCGGCTCTACTCGCGCAAGAAAAACGCTAAAACCGGCAAGCGTCGCAATCTGGGAACGTTTCCCTCGATGGACAAAGCCAAGGAGCACGAACGGGCAGTGCAGTACTTCAAGCGGCATTGAGCGGGGATCACTGCTTTTCCAGTCGCAAAGGTCGCTCTGACCATGCCACATCCCAATAGCGACCGAACTTGCGGCCGTTTTCATGGAAAATGCCCACCAGCTGAAAGCCGAACCGATCATGCAGCGCCTTGGACGCGGGGTTGGGCATGGTATATCCAGCCACGATGAGATGAATGTCCTCATTGGCTAGTGAGTCAAACAGGGCTCCATATAACTTGCTGCCGATTCCCTTGCCTGCCGCTTCAGAGCTGAGGTAGATGGTCGTCTCGACCGTGGTGTCGTACGCCGGTTTGGGACGAAACCGTGTGGTTCCTGCGTAACCGACGACCAGGCCGTCCACTTCCGCCACCAGCAGACGGTGGCGCCCGGTGGTGGCAAATTGCTGGAACCAACTCATCCGTCGTTCAACTGTGTAGGGCTCAAGATCGAAGGTAATCGGGGTATTTACGACGTAGTGGTTGTAGATCACGGTGAGGCGCGGGAGATCTTCCGAATTCGCGGGACGGATAAGCACGTCACTCATATGGAATCCGCAATATTAGACGGCCAATCAGCGGGTAGTCTACCAAGGTAGCCAAGGTAATTTTGTAAGTCCAGGGATGGGTAACGTTTAAAATGGCGGCTTATGTTCGAACGGTACGATGAGCATGCCAGACATATTATTTTCTTTGCCCGCTATGAAGCGTCGCAAAGCGGCTCCATAGAGATAGGCGCGCTGCACATGTTGCTGGGAATTCTGCGTGAAAGCGGATCATTGTTCACGCAGGCCGCGGCAGGCTTTTCCGTGAACGATCTGACGGCAGAGTGCAGAAGAGCCCTTCCGATCGGAGAAAAAATCTCTACCAGCGTTGATATGCCATTGAGCAAGGAATGCAGGCAGGCGTTAGACCACGCAACGGTGCAAGCTGACGCGATGAAGAGCCGGCGTATTTGTCCGATTCATCTGGCATTGGGACTCATGTCGGCGTCTCCGGTGAGGTGTCTGCGATTCTGGCGCCTAAAGGTATTAGCGCGGCCAAACTGTTAAAGGGCGAGAAGTCGTTACAGAAACCGCAAGCGACACCGGATCTGCTTCCGCGCTTTTGGAATTTGTTTCACGGGATGACACTCGTTGCCACAAGTCCCGTCAACTTTGTTAACCCGCTACCGAGAGACCGGTGACGAGATATATCTCACTCGCGACAAGCAGGCCGAGACATATAAAGTCTTGCGGGTGCAACATCACTTTGAAGGGCCGCCGATTACCAGAACCATGGCTCATTGTTGGCTGGTCAAGGTCGTGATTGAAGTAGAGGTGATCGGCGTGCCACCGGAGATACACGACTATACCTAGGCGAGCGCGAGGCCACCATCCACGGTTAGAATTTGTCCGGTGATGAATGCTGGCGCAGTGGCGAAGTACATCACGGCACTCACTATGTCTTCGGGAGTACCATTGCGACGCATGGGCGTGCGTTCGGCAGTGCGCTTCAGCAGCCTGGAGTCTCGTTCGCTTTGTCCTGTATCGATCATTCCCGGGGCCACGCAGTTTACCGCAATCTCCGGCGCCAGAGCCTTGGCCATTACCTGCGTCAGCATGTGCAACGCTGCTTTTGATGAGCAGTAATGCGCGTGCGTGATCCATGGCTTGATGCCTCCCAGTGAGCCGAGATGGATAATGCGACCACGTGATTTCTTCAACGCAGGCAGGCATTGCTGGGACATCAGAAATGGTCCACGAACATTCGCGGCAAAAATGCCATCCCACTGTGCTGCCGTGATCTCCTGGAAAGGCGCGGTCTCAAAAACGCCGGCGTTGTTGATGAGTACGTGAATGGAATTGAATTTCTTTGTGACCGCGGCAACGGCTTTTTGAATGCTCGTCTCAGACCGAACATCACATTGAATGCCAAGACCCTTCACGCCAAGAAGCATTCAAGTCATCCACCGTGGCTTTGGCTTCCGCTTTTCGAACTCAGATAAGTGAAAGCGACGTTTGCTCCGGATTGTGCCGCCGCAATGGCCATAGCGCGGCCGAGGCCGCGTGCGCCGCCGGTGATCAATACGGTCTTCCCTTGCAGAGGTTTCACGCTGGCAATTGTAGCGGAAGCCTTTTCAAGGTACGACCAGGATTCACACCTTACCGCTGATTCACGCGAGATAAACCCTGATAACACCAAAGACCGATTCAAATTTCAGTTGGCGTAGATGAAAGTTTGTCCCAGTTAGGAGATACTGCAACATTCATGCACTTCAATATGTCTTATAGCCGGATTTGCGTTTTCCTTATCACGTTGGGAATGTCTTCGTTGACTCGCGCCATCGAAGCACAGCAGCCCCCCAGCCTACCGACGCCCAAGGCAACCGGGGCGAAGACGGGCGTCCGCAAGAACATGGCGCAGTTGGTTCCGATTGCGACATTTGAAGTGGGCGGTGATCCGGATTGGATGGCCGTAACCAACAACGCCGTATGGGTAACCATCGCGTCGAAAAATCAGGTCAAACAGTTGCGGGCGAAAGACAATGCAGCCGGCTTCATTGTTAGCGTGAAGGAACCTTGTTCGGGTCTGGTGGCTGCTTATGGCAGTCTGTGGATTCCGAGTTGCGGCAGTCACAATCTGGCCCGCGTCTCTCTAAGCAGCGGGAAGCGCCAGGCAAAGATTCCGGTTGCGCCCGCCGATTCAGAGGGCGGCATCACGGCAGGGGCCGGCAGTGTGTGGATGGCCAGCAGCAGCGCGGGAAAGCTGGCGCGCATTGATCCCAGGACTAACAAGGTGATCGCCAGCGTTAGGGTCCCTTCGGGATCGTTCTGTCCAATATTTTTCGGAGGTTACCTATGGATTACTTCGAGTGAACACAGCTTGCTCAGCAAGGTCGATCCCAGGACCAACCGGGTGGTGGCCCGGATACCTGTTGGCAGGAATCCACGATTTTTGACGGCCGGCGCGGGATCAATATGGACATTGAATCAGGGTGACGGCACGGTGACGCGAGTGGACGCAAAAACAAACCGTCGCGTGGCTGACATAAACGCTGGACTCGCGGGCAAAGGCGGTGAGATTGCATTCGGATTCAACTCTGTTTGGGCGACCCTGGAACAATTTCCAATCACACGCATTGATGCCAGTACCAATTCCGTCATGACGCAATGGGCAGGCGCGGGAGGCGACAGTATTCGTGCCGGCCATGGGTCGATCTGGTTGACGAACTTGCGGGGAGGGAAAGTGTGGAGGATCGAGCCAGGAAAGTTGTGAGAACCGCTCGATATCTAGCTTTCGGAGGGCATTCAAGATTGCAGGGATCCAGATTCTAAGATTGTAGGGATCCCTCACTTCGTTCGGGATTAAAACCACATCTGAATCCTTTTTCGGGCAGTCATTATCCAATGGCTCATATGGGTGAAATTGTGTCTTTTCTCTCGGCCCAGCCATTCGAAGCCTCGCCGGAAACAAATGTTCCGGGTGAAGCCGAGGCGATGGACGCCTATTCGCAGGTTGTCACGCGAGTGGCCGAATCGGTCAGTCCTTCCGTGGTGCGCATACAGGTTGAGTCAACCGGCGGACGCGGCGGCAGCGGATCGGGTTTTGTCTTTACGCCGGATGGCTTTGTTATCACGAACAGCCATGTAGTTCACGGCGCCGAACATATCAAGGTGATCACGCCTGGTTCCGGCGAGTCCGCGGCGCAATTGATCGGCGAAGATCCGGATACCGATCTTGCTGTTCTGCGCATCGACGCGCCTGGACTGTCAGCGGTGCGGCTGGGCGATTCGCGGCGCATTCGTGTGGGCCAGCTGGTGGTCGCAATCGGCAATCCGTACGGCTTTCAATATACGGTGACCGCCGGCGTGGTCAGCGCGCTGGGCAGAAGCCTGCGCTCACAGTCCGGCAGGCTGATTGAGGATGTGATCCAAACCGACGCGGCATTGAACCCGGGAAACTCAGGCGGCCCGCTGGTGAATGCCAATGGCGAAGTGGTCGGCGTGAACACCGCAACCATTCTCCCAGCGCAAGGACTGTGCTTTGCGATTTCCGTGAACACGGCAAAATTCATTGCCAGCAAGTTGATTCGGCATGGCGTTGTGCGGCGCGGATACATTGGCGTGCAGGCGCAGACCGCTCCGCTGAATAAGACCATTGCCCGACATTACGACCTGAAACATCTGTCCGGTGCGCTGGTGCTCGGTGCGGAAGCAGGCAGTCCTGCAGCTAAAGCCGGGCTGCAGGAAGGTGATGTGATCGTCGCGATCGATGGTGAGCCCGTGGAAGGCGTGGATGAGCTTCACAAGTTTCTGGGCGAAGATCGCATCGGAGTCAATACACGCGTGACCGCACTTCGCGGCTCGAAGCGATTGGAGTTCAGAGTGATGCCGGAGGCGAGGAAGGCAAGCTAGGATTTCAAATTTGTGATTTGTGATTTGAAACCCGGACAATCAGCGTGAGTTCGCCTCTAAATTCTTCCAGACTGTAGGGATCCCTCGCTTCGCTCGGGATTAAAAAGCAAGAGCCTTACAAGCCAAACAGCTCACGCAGACGTTTAGTCTGGGCGCGGCTGACGGGGATTTCCGTCTGTTTGCGATCATCCATGCGGAGCTGATATGAGCTCTTGAACCAGGGCACCACTTCTTTGATCCGATTGATGTTCACTACGAAGGAGCGATGGGCGCGCCAGAACATTCCGGGATCCAGATCGTCCAGCAGCTCTTCCAGCGTGCGGCAGTTGGATTGGCCTTCCTGGGTGGTAGCCACCACACTGATGATGCCGTCTTCAATGGAGGCATAGCACACGTCTTTCTGGTCAACAAGAAAGAGACGTCCGGCGGAACGGAGAAGTACCTTGGAGTTCTGCGGCTTCTGCGCTTCCATCATCTTCATGAGAGCGTCCAGCTTTTCACCGTCGGCCGATGCGGTTGACTGCACGCGCTTACGCGCTTTTTCCACGGCCTGGGCGACACGCTTCTTGTCGAACGGTTTCAGCAGATAGTCAATCGCATTGACTTCGAAGGCCTTCACTGCGTATTGATCAAAGGCCGTGGCAAAGACAACCTGAGGTAGCGGGATTTTTTTGTCGATTAATTTCTTCAGGACGCCGAAGCCATCCAGGCCGGGCATGAGCACGTCAAGGAAGAGGAGGTCGGGATTGTGATCTTTCACCAGGGTCACGGCTTCCAGCCCGTTGTGGCCGTGCGCCAGGATGTTTACATCGTCTATTGATTTCAGGAGGAAGCTCAACTCGTCACGGGCGAGCTGTTCGTCATCGACAATCACCGCAGTAATGCTCATGGCGTAAGTATATTGTCCGTAGTCACTCGGATTCAAACCTATTCGGGTGGCGTCCCTAGCTATTTCTTTCCACCACAAAGTCCGGGATCATCAGCAGTGCGCGCTTGATTTCCGAATCGGGGAAGGTGCATATGGCACTGCGGGCTTTGACGGCATGTTTGGCGGCTTCGTCGTGGGCGTACTGGATGGATCCGTACTTGTTGAGGATATCCAGTATCTGCTCATGCTGGACGCTGACAAAGGCACGCTCTTCCAGGACGGTCTCCACCAGTTTACGCTCGGCAGGCGTGCATCTTTCCAGCGCGTGGATCACCGACATGGTGACTTTGCCTTCGCGGAGATCGCTGGCCACGGGCTTACCAAGCACCTCTTCTGAGGCGGTTAAATCCAGCACGTCATCCACGATTTGGAACGCCAGTCCCAGATGGCGGCCGTACTCACCGAGCCGGGATTCCTGTTCGTCGCTGGCGTTGCCGAGCAGAGCGCCCATGCGCATGGAAACGGAGAACAGGCATGCGGTCTTGCGGAAGATCAGGTCAAAATGCTCGTCGAGTGAAATGCATTTGCCGAGCTTTTCCATCTGGAGCAGCTCGCCTTCCACCATCTGCTGCGTGAGCTCAATGAGTACGTCCAGGATTCTGAAATTGCGTTCCTGAACGGCGATCTTGAAGGCTTGCATGTAGAGCCAGTCGCCTGCCAGCACACATTTGGAGTTTCCCCACTGGGTGTTGGCGGCAGGGCGGCCGCGGCGGGTCTTGGCTTCGTCGATAATGTCATCGTGAACGAGCGTAGCCGTATGAATGATTTCGACCACGGCTCCGAGGCAGATGGCCGAGCGTTCTTCGTGGGGAAAGAGCTTGGCAGCCAGGAGCAACAGTGCCGGACGTATTCTCTTGCCACCGCCGGCGCGCAGATGCTCGCCGATGTCAGTAATGGCGCGGACGTTGGAGACTGTATCGCGCCCGAACTCACGCTCAATTGCTGCCAGGTCATCGCGCAGCAGCTCAAATACTTCTTTGACGTTGCCTGTGGCCGGTGAACTCAAACATGTCCCTTCACTACTGATTTTTAGCCGCGGTAATTCGTGAACTGCATGTCGATCCCAAAATCGTGGTTTTTCAGCAAAGCGATGATTTCCTGAAGTGTGTCACGGTCCTTGCTGCTCACCCGAACAGTATCTGCCTGAATTGATGCCTGCGCTTTCTTCTTTGAGTCTTTGATGATGCGCACGATTTCCTTGGCCTTCTCCGTGGGGATTCCCTGCTGCATGGTGATCTTCTGCCGCGCCCGCGAGCCGGACGCCGGTTCAACCGTGCCATAGGTGAGGCCTTTTAACGGCACACCGCGTTTCACCAGCTTGTTCTGGAGAATCTCCAGGACGGCCTTGAGCTTGTATTCGTCGGCTGAACTCATGATGATGGCGTCTTTGCCTTCGACCGCGATCTCCGACTTGGAGTCCTTGAGGTCAAAGCGGGTGTGTACCTCTTTCAGCGCCTGTTGAATGGCGTTGGTGACTTCCTGGAGGTCGATTTTGCTTACGATGTCAAAAGAGTTATCGGTGGCCATGCACTAATAGCTTACTAAAGAGCGGCGCGATGATGCGAGTTTTTGAACAATAGTTCCAGCCGACAATCTGGTGGCTGAGCGCCAAGATCGCCCGTCATCGCGCGACATCGCCGTGATCGGAAAAATCAAAGCCCTGCCGCTGATCACGCGGATAAATGCTGATTAAAACCAAGACTAACCACAAAGGACACGAAGGACTCCTGTCGCGGATACTTTTATGGAGTATCTATCTCAATTGCTTCTTGATTTACGGTCAATCTTGGTGGATTAGAATACAGTTACCGAATTTTCAAGTCCCATAATCTCCGCGAGGACCATCGCCTGGGCGGGATCGACAATCGCGCCCTTGAGATCATCTGCGCCCGCCTGGAGTCCTTCCAGTTGCGAACCTCTCAGGTCGGTATCTTCGAGCTTGGCGCCGGACATTTCAGCATTGCGGAGATTGCAGTGCTGGATCACTGTTCCACGAAGATCGGCGTCGTGGAAATCGGCGTCGGCAAAATTACATGATTCGAAAGCGGTTGATTTGAACCTGGCCATGCGGAATTGCGAATAGCTTGCATCTCCGGCGGAGATGAGCGTGTGCTGAAAATCGGCTTCGTTTGCCTGGAACCCGGTCAGACGGCAGTTCATAAACTCCACCCGCATGCCTGTTAATCCTACGACTGTTGCATTGGCTAAGTCGCATTCAAACAAACGAACGTCTTTGAGTTTGAAACCGTTAAAGCTGCTGCCTGCGAAATTCACCCGGTTCAAGACGCAATTTTCGATCCGCAGTGTTCGATCACGCATTGCTCCAATCGTAAGATCGGAGATTGTTCTGTTCTCGAATGGTGATCTCGGGTTCGCGAAATAGCTCAATGGCATCTTCCAGTTCGGACAGATCCGGCGGGATATCAGGCGCTGCTCGCGGGCTATTGAATACTTCTTTCGGGTTGGTTTTGCGATATTTCATCGTGACTTAATGTTCTGGGCCTGCAGTAATATGGTTTCCACCAGTTGGTCCGCTGCCTGGAACGTCATGATGTTTTCTCGTTTCGAAATGTCAAAAATATTCAGCAGCGTGCCATAGATCGCGTCGACTTTCTCCAGCGTCTTTTGCTCGCTCCATCCCAGCAACTCCTGACAGGTGCCGTTGATAACGCCGCCGGCATTCGCGGCGTAATCCGGGGCGTAGAGGATCCCGCGCTCCAGCAGCATGTCGCCGTGGCGCTGCTGGTCCAGCAATTGATTGTTTGCTCCTCCCACCACCATTTCAACTTTCAATTTCGGAATGGTTACGTCATTCAACACGCCACCCATCGCGCATGGCGCAAAAGCGTCCGCAGTGGTGGCAATGATCTCCAGCGGCCCGAGTGGCATAGCGCCAAATTCCGTGACCACGCGATTCAACTTCTCCTGGTCAACATCGGCTGCCTTGATCTTTGCGCCGGCTCTGGCTAGTTCGAATGCCAGGTAATAGCCCACGTGTCCGCAGCCCTGAATGGCGACGGTTTTGCCGGAAAGGTCATCACTTCCCCATCTGAACTTTGCGGCTGCCTGCATGGCGCGAAAGACGCCGCGAGCCGTTTTTGGCGAAGGATCTCCCGAACGCCCCTGCAAGCCCGCCACATGCTGGGTTTCCTGTAAGACGAATTCCATATCGGCGGGCTAGTGCCGACGTCTTCTGCCGTGATGTATTTCCCATTCAGCGTATTGACCAGGCGTCCGTGGGCCCGAAACAGTTTCTCCCGGTCAGGATCACCCGGCTGCCGCAGGATGATGGACTTTCCCCCGCCGCATGGCAGGCCAGCGAGCGCGTTCTTGTAGGTCATTCCTTTCGACAGTCGCAGACCGTCGGTGAGAGCCTCGTCTGTGCTGGAGTACTGCCAGAACCTGGTTCCTCCGACGGACGGGCCAAGCACGGTGCTATGGACAAAGACGATGCCGTGGTAGCCGGCATTCTTCATCGATTCCCTGAACGATTCGCTCATAGCCGGGCACACTGAGTTCTTCAATCTTCAAGGCGGGAATCTTCATGTCGGGGGTCTGCATGTGGGGAAGCCTCTTCTAAAGCTGGGGATGGTGTACCCACGAATCTATCAAATCGTTTTGCGAAATAGAAGAATTCCTCTCGTATACAATTTCCCTGCCTATGCAGACATCATCTTTCAGGTTTCTCCGTGCCTTCCGGTTTACGGCTGGCTTGTTTTGCCTTTCGTTATTTCTAGTGCCCGCTTCTATGGCCCAGACCGTTGCTACTCACCCTACAGCCTGGAACCAGGTCACAGGGCCGCTCGGTGGTTTGCACTGGCGCATGATTGGGCCGTTCCGCGGCGGACGAACCATTGCCGTAAGCGGCGTGGAAGGACAGCCCAGCGTGTTTTATTTTGGCGGCGTGGGTGGCGGCGTGTGGAAGAGCAGCAACGCGGGCGAAACCTGGGAGCCAATCTTTGATAAGGAGCCCATTTCTTCCATCGGTGCGCTGGTAGTTGCGCCTTCAGATCCCAATATCATCTATGTGGGGACGGGCGAAGCTGACTTCCGCTCCAACCTGACCTACGGCGATCGGCGTCTTCAAATCGACAAACGCGGGCAAGACCTGGTCGAATATTGGGCTGACCAATTCGCGGCACATTGCCCGTATCGCGGTCGATCCGAAGAATCCGCAACATGTTCTGGTGGCAGCCATGGGCAGCGCGTACGGAGCAGGCCCGGAGCGCGGCATTTTTCTATCCAATGATGGCGGTGCAACCTGGCAGAAGACTCTCTACAAAGACCCTGACACCGGCGCCATTGACGTGCAGATGGATGCGGATAATCCGCAGACCGTGTTCGCCGCGATGACAAGAGATCGACGGCCGCCGTGGAGCACCTATGCTCCAACGACCGGCGGCGGCGCCATTTATAAGTCAACTGATGGCGGTGTCACTTGGAATCAGATCACCGGTGGTGGACTTCCCTCCGGTGAGGTGGGGCGCATTGGGCTGGCTGTTTCGCGCGGCGGCAAGCGAATTTACGCACTAATCGACGCGAAAGAAGACAAGGAGCGGGGACTCTATCGATCAGACGATGGCGGCCAGGGCTGGCAGAAGGTGAGCTCTGATGGTCGCATCAGCAGCCGTGGGTGGTACTTCGGTGAAGTTGATGTCGACCCCAGGAACCCGGACATTGTGTACACCCCGAACGTCTCCATCTATCGTTCGACTGACGGCGGCAAGAACTTTGAAGCCATCAAAGGCGCTCCCGGAGGCGATGATTACCACGCACTCTGGATTGACCCAGCGAATCCTACGCGCATGATTTTTGGCAGTGACCAGGGGGCTGGCGTGAGCGTGGACAACGGCGCAACCTGGAGCAGCTGGTACAACCAGCCCACGGCGCAGTTCTACCACGTGACGGTTGATAATCAATTTCCTTATCACGTTTACGGTGCGCAGCAGGACTCGGGCTCGATCGATACGAGCAGCCGCAGCAATGACGGATCGATTACGTTCCGTGACTGGCATCCCACGGCGGCCGGCGAAAGCGGATACATTGCACCTGACCCGGTTGACCCGAACATCATTTACGGCGGCAGCACGTTTGGCGAACTATTTCGCTATGACAAGCGGACCGGACAAGCACAGAACATAGCGCCAGAAGCCGTGCGAAACTTCGGCGCCGATCCTTCTGAAGTTGAGTTTCGTTTCTCGTGGACATCACCACTCGTGTTCTCGCCGCAGGACCCGCATACGCTCTACTTTCGGATCGCAAAAGGTTCTTCGTTCAACCAATCAGGGAAACAGCTGGGAGAAGATCAGCCCTGATCTAACCGGTACTGATCCGAAAGCATCGCACGATGGCCCTGACACAGTGGAGAACGCGAAGCAGCGTGGCCATGGCGTGGTTTACACGATTGCTCCCGGCTTGCTTGCGGCAGGACAGATCTGGGCGGGCACTGACACTGGACTGATTCAACTCACGCGTGATGGAGGCAAGACCTGGGCAAACGTTACGCCGCATGAGCTGGCGGTATGGAGCAAGATCAGCCTTATCGATGCTGGACACTTTGACGCAGGAACGGCGTATGCCGCGGTGGACCGCCATCGGATGGACGATATTGCGCCATATGTTTATCGCACACACGACTTTGGCAAGACGTGGACGCGTATCAACTCCGGGATTCCGGAAGGCGCATACGTGCGTGCAGTGCGCGAAGATCCGGTACGGAAAGGGCTGTTGTTTGCCGGCACGGAACTTGGTGTCTTCTTCTCACTCAATGACGGCGATTCATGGCAGCCTCTTCAGTTGAATCTCCCGGTCTCGCCGGTGCATGATCTGGTTATTAAAGGAACAGATCTGGTGATCGCAACCCATGGCCGCTCATTCTGGATTCTGGATGATATTTCGCCGCTGCGCCAGATCAGCGCAGACATCTCAACCCAGGGCACAGCATTGTTCAAGCCGGCCGATGCAATTCGGATGCGGGCTAATACCAACCATGACACGCCGCTGACCCCGGAAGTGCCCGCGGGGGAGAATCCCCCAACTGGCGCCGTCTTTTACTATTCATTGAAGACGCCTGCTCAGGGCGAAGTGAAGCTGGAGGTGCTTGATTCCGCTGGTCACGTGATTCGGACTTACTCCAGCAATGACAAGCCGTGGTCGCCACCGGGCCCGCCGACGTTCCCGTCATACTGGTTCCGGCCAACGGACGCGGTATCAACGCAACCAGGATTACATCGTCTGGTATGGGACATGCATTACGAAGCTCCAAAGCTGACCACGATGGGCAACAACGTGGAGTACAGCATGTCAACGGTATACGGCCAGAACGTTGGTCACGAGCCGGAAGGCGCAGGGGCAGTTCCGGGCAGCTATCAAGTACGCCTCACGGCTGATGGCCATGCTTACACTGCGAAATTTAATTTGAAGATGGATCCAAGGGTGAAGATTTCAGCGCTGGACCTGGAAAAACAGTTTGCGCTTGAAACCAAGGTCCTTGAAGCGTTGCAACGCGGAGATCAGACTCTGGCTGAGATTCGCCGGCTGCGCACGGAAAAACAAGCTCTCACTCCTGAAGTTGAAACTGCCTTGTCTGAAATTGAACCTGCCGGACAGACGACACGCCGTGCAAAAGGCAAGACTGCTCTCAGCGCGGTGAATGGCGCGTTGCTTCAGATCTCAACCGGCATTGCCAGCGCTGACGCTGCGCCCACTTCACAGCAGACCGCCGCGGCGCAAAAAGCACTCGCTCAAATGGAGGCGCTGTTGAAGCAGTGGGACGCGATCAAAGCCAAAGTGCAAGCTGCAACGAAATGAACACAAGATAGCACCCATGCAGACAGCAGATGTAGTCATCATTGGCGGTGGGATCGTCGGCTCCAGTATTGCGTGGCACCTGACGGAAGCAGGATGCAAGAACGTTCTGGTGATTGAACGTGAGAGCACGCAGGGAAAAGGATCGACCGGCAAGAGCATGGGCGGGGTGCGCGCGCAGTTCTCCACGCCCATCAACATCGAAATGTCGCTGTATTCAATTCCCTTTTACGCTGGTTTCGACGAGCGCCTGGGGCATCCGGCGGGATATCGACCGCAGGGTTATCTCTTCCTGGCGACAAAGCAATCTCATCTTGAGTATCTGCGTACGAATTTTGAAAAGCAGACAGCCCTGGGACTCAAGACTGTCCGAATTCTCGACGCCGAAGAGATTAAGAGCATGTTGCCGGGACTTCGGTCGGACGACATTCTTGGTGGCAGCTTTTGCTCGACGGATGGCTTTGTGGATCCCTACAGCGCAATGAACGGCTTCATGGCCTCCGCGATCGAAAAAGGAGCGACTCTCTGGAAGAAGACGGAGATTACTGCCATCGTGAAGGATGCTAAGGGCATCGAGGCGGTTGAGTCCTCACGTGGACGTGTGTCGACGCGAAAGGTTGTGAATGCCGCTGGCGCCTGGGCTGCCCAGGTGGCTGCCATGGCGGACATTGAACTGCCTGTCCAGCCGCTGCGGCGCATGCTTGTTCCCTCCGAGCCTTTTGATGAATTTCCACACACATCCCCCATGGTGATCGATATGTCCACTGGGTTCCATTTCAGGCCGGAAGGGCGCGGCTTTCTGCTGGCCTGGAACGATCCTGAGGAGACGCCTGGCTACAAGTCTGATTTCGAGCCCGCGTTCATCGAAAAAATCCTGGTCCATGCGGCGGACCGGGTGCCGATGTTTGAAAATCTGGCGATTAACCCGAAACGGGCCTGGGCGGGCCTCTATGAAATGTCTCCTGATCACCATGCCATTCTGGGCGAGGTAGCGGCCGTTCCGGGCTTTTACCTTGCAAATGGCTTCAGTGGACACGGAGTGATGCACGCGCCTTCGACCGGCAGGATTCTTAGTGACTTAATCCTGGAAGGGCGAACGAAGGTAGTCAGCAACGTTGAACTACTTTCCTTTGAACGATTTGCAAAGAATGAGCTGCTGCATGAGACGGCGATCCTTTGACTCCTGAGCGCAAGCAGGGAGAGATTTCTGACAAAAATGCGCTGTCCTTATATTTTGGGGAGCAGATCAGACTCTACTGTTTTAGAAGCAGGCTCATCCGTCGACTGCTATTAAGGGCCAGAGACCCGGAAGCTCTGGCCCTTAAATTTTTTTATCCTGTCGCTCTGCTCCACACCGCCTCTGAACTTCTTCCATCTAACATCAATAATCAGCTCCTGTTACAGCGGGCTCGGCTTTATTTTGGCGCTTCGCGCAAACCGCCTAGAATTTCCTACCCGGACACGTTGTCGAGCGCTCGTCACAGCGGGCTCGGCGCGACGCCGGCCTCGCCCTTAATCTCCCTGATAGCATGGTCCCTTCGCGACAAATTACTCTTGGCCTGTCTATTCAAACCACCTATCTGGTCGTTCTCGATTCGGGGAAAAATAGTTAAACGCTTATATTTTCCCTCACGATCCCGACTCTACTGTTTTAGAAGCAGGCTCATCCGTCGACTGCTATTAAGGGCCAGAGACCCGGAAGCTCTGGCCCTTAAATTTTTATACCGCCTTGCGACAAAGCCCCGTTTCGCCTCTTTGGCTTCAATTCTATTTTTTTCAATTAGATATATGTTCCTGAAAGCGGGCGGCGCGACGCTGGCGGGGAAAAATGACTGAAAGGTTATATTTCCGACCAGGATACCGACTCTACTGTTTTAGAAGCAGGCTCATCCGTCGACTGCTATTAAGGGCCAGAGACCCGGAAGCTCTGGCCCTTAAATTTTTTTAGGGCCGCGATCGCGGTTCAACATCCGCACCCCGCCTCGTAGCGGGTACCTGATTCTCTTCCACCGCCGACTCGATCACGATAAGCTCCTGTACAGCGAGCTCGGCGCGTGTCGGCGTCGCCCTTAACGTCCAATCGCTTCACTGCAAGCGTGTGGTCTGGCACAGTGCTTTTCGAGCCTAGGAATCGGCTAATCTCTTCTTTTTCAGCAACTCACAAGGAATTCGTTCACGCTGGCGGTAGTCATGGAAGGGATATCCAGGCATAGGTTGAGAAAATTCAGAAATAAATTTTAGTTTTTGCTGAAACGGTCACCAGAATACGTTCACTAATAAACAGGATGAACGGAGAAGCACCTGAGCTGGCGGTGGTTGCCAAGGGGGTGTCACCGCCGGCTTGGTAAAGCTTTTTACTTCCTTGCCTCTTCAATCAGGGCGCGGCTCACCTGGCCGGGCCCTTTTTTTGCTCCTCGCACGACTGATTTGAGCTTCCCAGGCCCTAATCCAAGGTTTAAGAGAAGGAAGCGACAAATTTTAACAACTTCCCATAAAACACCTGACCGTGTTCTCACATCTAGAACACCACCGGCAGGAGTACATTGCCATCCGCCACATAAGTCTCAGATCCACGTCAAGGGATGTACAAGGAGACAATGAATGCAGCCAGTGCGTCTCAGCAAGTCGGCAAATACGGCCTTTGCGGCCCCTGCAGTAAGCCGACCGCAACCAAGAACCCGCGAGCCCTTTACCCGCAGCATCAAGTTTCGCCAATTCGCTTCCGCCGCCTTTCGCATGTTCCAGAGAGTTGGCGTGAGTATCACTCCCCGACATTTTTACTGGCCCATTCCTGACCTGAATGCTCTGGCAAGCAAGAAATGGACCGAATGCTCCGTCTCCGAAGGCGTGGATCTTCGCTTAAGCCGCCAAGTGCAGTTATTGGAATCCGGATTTCTGGCTCCCGAATTCGAAGTTAATTTCGGGGAAGCCGCAAGCACTTGTGAGCATGAGTTTCATTTCAATAACGGGTATTTCGAGCGGGTGGATGCTGAGATGGCTTACTCCATGGTTCGCCAGTTTCGGCCCCGCAAAATCATCGAAATTGGAAGCGGACATAGCACGCGGCTTATGGCTACAGCTCTGTTACGCAACCATGAGGAAGGGTCGCCGGGCGAACTGATCGGCATTGAACCACATCCTTCACCGGTGTTGAGACGCGGCTTTCCGGGATTCACTGAACTGATTTTGAAACGTGTGCAGGATGTGCCGTTGAACATGTTCCTCAGCCTGGAAGCTGGTGACATTCTCTTTATTGATTCCAGTCACGTGGTCTCAGTGGGCAGTGACGTGGTTCACGAAATTCTCAAGATTCTGCCCAAGCTGAAACCGGGCGTTCTGGTCCACGTTCACGATATCTTCTTGCCAGCCGATTATCCCGAGAAGTTTGTAATGACGAACCTTTGCTTCTGGGGTGAACAGTACATGCTGGAAGCGTTTCTCTCATTCAACCGCGCTTTTGAAGTTCTTTGGGCCAGCAGCGCGATGCAGTTCTATCATCGCGAAGCTCTGGAGCGTCACTTCCCTGCATGGGTCGGCAGCTTTGAGCGAATGTCGCCGGCCATGAAGGTCTTTACGCCAACGCTGGACAATAAGAATGTCTGGCCGTGCAGCCTGTGGATGCAGAAGACAGGCGACTAATTGCCGTTGGACACGGCAAGCTATATTTCATCTACTTGCCCCAGCAACATGCCCCAGCAAGCGGGAAACATGTTGCTGGGTCTTCTCACCGCCGCAAGAACTTCGATTCATTCTCAATGTTAAAATCCGTGTCGCGTTCCTGGAATGTTGTTTGTAGCCAGCGTCCGCAACAATTCTCAAAGCAGGAACCCTGAAACCGTTCGGAACGGCAGCAACCCCAATTTAATGAGTCGTTAATAACGTGGATTTTGCCGTCTGCACTTTTGGCAAGAAAGCGGAGCTTGCGCAACACGGGATGCGATTTTAGTTGTAGGCTAATAGTACGGCGTTGGGACGCCTGCTGTTGATTTCCCAGAAGGAGCTGCACCACCTATGGCGGCGCCATTAACAGTGAATCATGTCGCGGATCAAACCAAGGACCTTAAACACGCTGGCGATATTGATCAGCTGACTATCAATACTATTCGCACTCTTTCGATCGATGCCGTGCAGGCAGCCAACTCCGGACATCCGGGGGCACCGATGGCACTTGCGCCGGTGGCTTACTGCCTGTGGCAGCGTTTTCTGCGCTACGATCCTGAAGATCCTATCTGGCCCAACCGCGACCGGTTCATCCTTTCCAATGGTCACGCATCCATGCTCCTTTACTCCCTTCTGTTTCTCACGGGAGTGAAGTCAGTGAACTCGGATTACGAAATTCTGGGCGAGCCTTCCATCACGCTCGACCAGATCAAGCGTTTCCGGCAGATTGACAGCAAGACGCCGGGTCATCCGGAGTACCGAATGATTTCCGGGATTGAAACCACCACCGGGCCTCTGGGCCAGGGTGTGGCCAATTCAGTTGGCATGGCGATCTCTGAGAAGTGGCTGGCCACCTATTTCAACAAGCCGAATTACAAGCTGTTTGAGTACAACGTGTACGCGATCTGCGGCGACGGCGACATGATGGAAGGAGTCTCAGGAGAAGCCGCATCGCTCGCCGGCCATCTAAAGCTTTCCAATCTCTGCTGGCTCTACGACAACAATCGGATCACCATTGAAGGCAAGACGGACCTGGCTTTCAGTGAAGACGTGGGCACACGTTTCATGGGCTACGGCTGGAATGTGCTGCGCGTGAGTGATGCCAATGATCTGCGCATGCTTGATCGCGCCATCAAAACTTTTATCGAGACAGAAGACCGTCCTACGTTGATCATCGTGGACAGCCATATAGGCTACGGTGCGCCGAACAAGCAGGACACCAAGGAGGCACATGGCGAGGCGCTGGGTGAAGAGGAAGTCCGCCTGGCCAAGCGCGCATACGGGTGGCCTGAAGATGCCAAGTTCCTGGTACCGGATGGCGTGCAGCAGAATCTTGCTGATGGTTTTGGCAGGCGCGGCAAGGAATTGCATGCAGCGTGGAAGCAGTTGTTCGAGAAATATACAAAAGAATTTCCAGCCTTCGCAGAGCAGCTTAACCTGATGCAGCGCCGTCGTCTGCCCCAGGGCTGGGACAAGAACCTGCCGGTGTTTCCTGCCGATGCAAAGGGCGTTGCATCACGCGATTCTTCCGCCAAGGTCCTCAACGTTCTGGCGCAGAACGTTCCGTGGCTGATGGGCGGAGTCGCTGATCTTGCACCATCGACCAAAGACACGACTTACGTTTGAAGGCGCCGGCGATTTTGAGGCCGGGCATTACGACGGCCGCAACTTTCCACTTTCGGCATTCGCGAGCATGCCATGTGCTCCATCCTGAATGGAATGTCACTGAGCAAGCTGCGTCCGTATGGTTCGGGATTTCTGATCTTCAGTGATTATTCCAAGCCGCCGATGCGTCTGGCATCGATCATGGAGATCCCTGTCATCTATGTCTTTACGCATGATTCCATCGGCGTGGGAGAAGACGGACCAACGCATCAGCCGATCGAACAACTGGCGACGCTGCGTTCAATTCCGGGATTCATCGTGTTGCGTCCGGCGGATGCGAACGAGGTGGCCGAAGCATGGAAAATCATCATGCAACTTCGCCATGAGCCGGCGGCGCTCATCCTCACGCGGCAGGCGATTCCGACATTTGATCGCACAAAGTACGCTGCGGCGTCAGGTGTGGCGAAAGGTGCGTACGTGCTGGCAGACGCAAAGGACGGCAAACCGGATTTGATCCTGATGGGCACTGGAAGCGAAGTGTCACTGTGCGTGGCGGCCTATGAGGAGTTGACGGCAGAAGGCAAGAAGGTTCGCGTGGTCAGCATGCCGTCATGGGAGATTTTCGAAAAACAAAGCGTTGAATATCGCGATAGCGTATTGCCGCCCTCGGTGACCAGGCGCATCTCCGTGGAACAGGCTTCCATGATGGGATGGTCACAATATGTTGGCCGCGAAGGACGCATGATTGGAATGAAGACTTTCGGGGCGTCGGCGCCGTTGAAGGAATTGCTGAAGAAGTTTGGATTTACTCCGGAAGACGTGGTGAAAAAGGCGAGAGAACTGCTGGGCTGAAAACGGTAGTTGGTACTTGATAGTTGGTAAACCCATAAAGAGCAAAACCTGACCGCTTGGGATGTTTCCCATAAGTCCTTTAGATCTTGGGATGAGCTGGGTGGGGTAGGCGATTAGTTTGAAACATTGTTGTGGCAACGTTATCTAAAGACTACAGACGATGCGCATTACGATTGGCTCCGATCATGCCGGGTTCGAACTCAAGAAGCTCCTGATCGACTTTCTGCAAAAAAGCGGGCATCAGCTTAAAGACGTGGGCACCCATGACACAAAACCAGTCGATTATCCTGACTATGCTGAGGCGGTCGGCCGGAGCGTTCTGGCTGGCGAATCAGAACGTGGCATTCTGATCTGTGGCAGTGGAGTTGGCGCTTCAGTCGCGGCCAACAAGATTCCTGGGATACGCGCCGGGCTCTGCCATGACACATATTCCGCCCACCAGGGAGTGGAACACGACAACGCCAACGTTCTGGTGCTCGGTTCGCGCGTCATCGGCGAGAATCTGGCCAAAGATCTCTGCACTGCATATATCAACGCGCGTTTCACCGGCGAAGAGCGGCATGTGCGCCGTCTCGGCAAGATCCAAAAGATAGAAGAGCGTTACGCACTCCAACCAGCGCTTAAGGAGAAGCAATCATGAATCCGATTACCACTGAAGAAAAAAAGCCACAGGTAAAAGCTGGCGGCAGGAATCCGCTGTTGGGGTTGCAGGAACAAGGTCAATCCGTATGGCTCGACTATATTCGCCGCAATCTACTGACCAGCGGCGAACTGAAGCGGCTGATTGACAATGATGGGCTGCGCGGCATCACGTCTAATCCGGCGATCTTTGAAAAAGCGATTGCCGGCAGCACCGACTATGAGGACTTACTGCAGCAGCTTCGCGCTCAGAACATGAGTGCCAGCGATATCTACGAACACATCGCGATACGCGATATACAAGATGCGGCTGATTTTCTACGCCCGGTGTACGACTCAACTAATGGCCGCGATGGTTACGTAAGCCTGGAGGTTTCGCCGACGCTGGCGCGCAAGACACAGGAGACAATCGAAGAAGCGCGTCGCCTATGGAAGACCGTGGGCCGTGAAAACGTGATGATCAAGGTCCCGGGCACTGACGAAGGCGTACCTGCGGTGCGGCAGCTGACAAGTGAAGGCATCAACATCAACATCACGCTCTTGTTTGCCCAGGAAGCTTACGAAAAGGTGGCAGAAGCCTACATAGCAGGATTGGAAGAGCGGGTGAAGAAGGGCCAGGACATCAGCAAGCTGGCCAGCGTTGCCAGCTTCTTTGTGAGTCGAATTGACTCGCTGGTCGACACAACGATCCAGAACAAACTAAAAACTGAGACTGATTCCGGGAGAAAGGAACTACTCACTTCCCTTCTGGGAAAGATTGCGATTGCCAATGCCCGACAGGCTTACCGCACGTATGAAAAGATTGTCGCCGGTTCGCGGTGGAAAGCGCTGATCGCCAAAGGTGCGCAGTCGCAGCGGTTGCTGTGGGCCAGCACCAGCACAAAGAATCCCAGCTATCGTGACGTTATTTACGTAGAAGAACTCATCGGCCCGGATACGGTAAATACCATTCCGCCCGCTACGATGGACGCCTTCCGTGATCATGGCAATGTGGGGCGGACGATTGACCATGATTTACCCGGCGCGGACAAGACAATGGCTGACCTTGAAAAGTCCGGCATCTCCATGAAACAGGTCACCACGCAGTTATTGGAAGATGCCATCAAACTGTTTGACGAAGCTTTTGAGAAGCTGATTGCCGCCGTTGCGGCAAAGAAAGATACAGCCACGGCAGGCCAGGCGGCGAATAAGCCCAAGGTGCAATCGCAATCCTATGCGCTGCCAGGACCATTGCAGCAGGCTGTTGATTCGACCATTAAAGACTGGGTCACGAATGACAACGTCAACCGTCTTTGGAAGCACGACAAGTCTCTCTGGGCGAATGATGACGAAGACAAATGGCTCGGGTGGTTGACGATTGCCACCGAGTCAGCCAAGGACCTGCCCAAACTGAGCGAACTGGCTGAGTTCGTCAAGGAAACCGGATTCACACACGTTTTGCTTCTCGGCATGGGTGGATCCAGCCTTTGTCCTGAAGTTCTGGAGCTGACATTCGGCAAACAGAACGGCTTCCCGCAACTGCATATTCTGGATTCCACTGATCCGGCCCAGGTGAAGTCCGTTGAGAAGCAAATTGACCCGGCCAAGACGCTGTTCATTGTTGCCAGTAAATCCGGCAGCACGCTGGAACCCAACATCTTTAAGCAGTACTTCTTTGATGTGGCCGAAAAAGCCCTGGGAAAGGGCAACGCCGGCAAACATTTTGTGGCTGTCACTGATCCAGGTTCCAAGATGGAACAGGTGGCTCAGGCCGACAAATTTCAATTCATCTTTCATGGCGTGCCAAGCATTGGCGGCCGTTATTCCGCGCTCTCCAACTTCGGCCTGGTGCCCGCGGCTGCCATGGGCCTGGACGTGCGCAAATTCCTTGATCGCACATCGGTCATGGTGGAAGCCTGCGCGGCCACGGTGAAGGCTGACAAGAATCCTGGCGCAATCCTGGGAGCGATCCTGGGGACGCTGGGCAGTCAGGGACGCAACAAGGTCACCATCATCACGACTCCGAAGATCTTTGACGTTGGAGCATGGCTGGAGCAGCTCATCGCCGAAAGCACCGGCAAACTCGGCAAGGGATTGATCCCTGTGGATCGCGAAAAGCTGGCTGCGCCGGAGGCTTACGGCAATGATCGGGTTTTCGTTTACCTGCGCCTGGCGGGGGATGATAACTCGCAGCAGGCAAAACTTGACGCTCTCCAGAAAGCCGGCCAACCGCTAGTGACGATTGAAGTGGCTGATATCTACGACATTGGCCAGGAGTTTTTCCGCTGGGAGATCGCAACGGCTGTGGCCGGATCGATTCTGGGCATCAACGCGTTCAATCAGCCTGATGTTGAAGCGAGCAAGATTGTTACCAAGCAGATCACCAGCGAGTTTGAGAAGTCCGGCAAGCTGCCTGCTGAAACGCCTTTCTTTGAGGCGGATGGCATCAAACTCTTTAGCGACGATCGCAACGCGCAGAACCTGGCAAAGCTCGCCGGCAACAAGAAAGACCTTGTGGGATTTCTGCGCGCTCACCTGGCCCAACTCGGACCCGGTGACTACTTTGCCCTGCTTGGCTACATTGAGATGAATGCCGAGCATGAGAACACTCTCCAGACTCCACGCCATGCGGTGCGTGACAAGAAGCATGTGGCAACGTGTCTCGAGTTTGGACCGAGATTCCTGCATTCGACGGGACAAGCGTATAAGGGCGGCCCCAACACCGGCGTTGTTCTGCAGATAACATGTGACGACGCAGTCGACGTACCGGTCCCCGGCCAGAAATATACCTTCGGAGTGGTGAAAGCAGCGCAGGCACGCGGCGACTTCCAGGTCCTGGCTGATCGTGGCCGTCGCGCTCTACGCGTTCATTTACCCAAAGACGTCAATGCCGGGCTACAGAAGCTGAATCGCGCGATTCAGGAGGCACTGGGATAACGCTGATTGCTGCTCAGCCTTTAACGGTTGCAAATTCTTAACGCCATTGAACGCTGGAACGAAAGAGGCAAAATGCAATTAGGAATGGTGGGTTTAGGCAGGATGGGCGGCAACATGGTGCGTCGCCTGATGAGAGGCGGGCATCAATGCGTGGTATCTGATCTCAGCCCTCAGACCGTAGCTGATTTTGCCAAGGAAGGCGCGACCGGTTCCAGTTCGCTCGACGACTTTATCTCCAAGCTGACGAAGCCGCGCGCTGCCTGGGTAATGGTCCCTGCGGGAGATCCTACAGAAAAAACAGTGAACGCTCTGGCGGCGAAATTTGAAGCCGGAGACACCATTATCGACGGCGGCAACTCTTACTTTAAAGACGACGTCCGCCGCGCGAACAAACTGAGAGATCGCGGCATCCACTACATGGACGTTGGCACCAGCGGCGGCGTGTGGGGGCTGGAACGCGGTTACTGCATGATGATCGGCGGGCCGAAGCAGGCCTTTGATCGTCTGGACCCCATCTTCCGCACACTTGCTCCCGGAATCGGAGATATCCCACGTACGCCGGGCCGCGAGAAGCTGGGCGGCACCTCTGAGCTTGGCTACCTTTACTGCGGTCCTTCCGGTTCCGGACATTTTGTGAAGATGGTCCATAACGGGATCGAATACGGAATCATGCAGGCGTATGCAGAAGGTTTTGACATCTTCAAGAACGCAACGTCTGACCAGCTTGCCGCCGACATCCGTTACGATCTCAACCTCGCCGACATCGCGGAGGTCTGGCGAAGAGGCAGCGTTATTTCCTCATGGCTTCTCGATCTCAGCGCCATGGCGCTGGTTGAGAACCCTGCGCTGTCTGAATACACCGGCTTTGTACAGGACTCAGGTGAAGGGCGATGGACTGTCCAGGCCGCGGTGGATGAGGCTGTTCCCGCCAGCGTGCTGACGGCGGCGCTTTACGCGCGCTTCCGTTCCCGGCAGGAGCATACGTTTGCCGACAGAATGCTCAGCGCGATGCGCCAGAAATTCGGCGGTCACATAGAACAATCGCAGAAGAAGTAACACTTTACGGAGAATGAGCTTCATGCCTCAGCTTGAACACGAAATGCCAAGCCTGGAACAAGCGCCAACCGGAACTTCGCGTCCCGCAGGCCCTTGCGTAATGGTGATCTTCGGCGCCACGGGCGATCTAACCGCGCGCAAACTCTTCCCTGCTCTCTACAATCTGTCGAAGAGCAACATGTTGTCGCGCGAGTTTGCCATTGTCGGCGTGGGACGGAATGACTATACGGTGGACCAATTCCGGCAGGTGATGGACGACAAACTCACGACCTTTGCCACCAGCGGTGTGGACAATGATTTAAAGGAATGGCTGCTGCGCCGCGTGTACTACGTCCCCGGTGAATTTGATGACCCGCAGCTTTATGATCGGCTGGGCAAGCTGCTTACCGAAGTCGACAAGAACCACAACACCCATGGCAACTACTTCTTCTATCTGGCTACAAGTCCCACGTTTTTCGGGCCGATATCCGATCATCTTGGCGCCGCTGAGCTGATTTGCGAAAAAGCTGGCCAATGGCGGCGTGTTGTCTTTGAGAAGCCATTTGGCAGCGATCTTGAATCTGCCAAGGCCTTGAATAAGCAGGTAAAGAAATATCTCACGGAAAATCAGATTTTCCGCATTGATCATTATCTGGGCAAAGAGACGGTCCAAAATATTCTGGTCTTCCGCTTCAGCAATGGAATCTTTGAGCCGATCTGGAATCGACGGTACGTTGATCACGTACAGATCACCGTGGCGGAAACCGTTGGCGTGGAGCAGCGCGGCGGATACTTTGATGTGGCCGGCACTCTGCGCGACATGGTTCCGAATCACATTCTGCAACTGCTTTCCCTGACTACCATGGAGCCGCCCATCTCTTTCAATGCGGACGCGGTCCACGACGAACAATCAAAGATCCTTCATGCCGTACAGCAAATGAAAGACGAGGATGTACTTCACAACGCTGTCCGTGGACAATACGGCCCGGGTGAAATGAACGGAGAGCATGTGCCGGCCTATCGATCTGAAAACGGCGTGCCCCCGGATTCGAAGACAGATACATTCGTCGCGCTGAAGCTGCTCATCGATAACTGGCGCTGGGCCGGAGTTCCCTTTTATCTGCGCACAGGCAAGCGCCTGGCTTGTAGACATACGGAAGTTGCCATCCAGTTTCGGCGCGCGCCTTTTATTCTGTTCCGCGATACGCCGGTGAGCAATTTGAAGGCGAACCAGCTTGTAATCCATATTGCTCCTGATGAAGGCATTACCATGCGTTTTGGGGCAAAGATTCCAGGGGCGCAAATGCGAGTGGGATCGGTGGAAATGGATTTCAATTACAACGATTACTTCGGCACTAATCCGAACACAGGGTATGAAATTCTGCTCTATGACGGCATCATGGGCGATCAAACACTGTTCCAGCGGGCTGACATGGTGGAAGCCGGGTGGGCAGTGATCAACCGAGTGCTCGAAGTGTGGAAAGCCCTTCCACCACGCGAGTTCCCGAACTACCCCGCCGGCACATGGGGACCTCCGGAGGCAGATGAACTCATGATCCGAGACGGCCACCATTGGAGGAAGATCCCCGAATGATCCTGGCCGGCGATATTGGAGGCACGAATACCCGAATCGCTCTCTTCGAGCCCATCGACAATAAACTAAGTCTGGTGAAAGAGCAGGTTTATCCCAGCCGCGATCACCATGGTCTGAGTGAGATTGTGCAGTTGTTCCTAAGAGATAATCTTGGGAAGGTCAGCGCTGCGTCTTTTGGAATTGCAGGTCCCATCATCAACCAGGCTGTATCAACACCCAATCTGCCCTGGGTGATCAATGGCGCGCAGCTTTCGGAGGAGACTGGCATCAGGCAATTGTCACTGATTAACGATCTTCAGGCGCATGCGTCGGGAGTCGGCGATCTGGGACCGGAAGATTTTGTGGAGCTCAACCCAGGCGTGCCGCAGCCAGGCAATGCGGCGCTCATCGCTGCCGGTACTGGGCTTGGCGAAGCCGGCCTTTACTGGGACGGAAGAGTCCACCACGCTTTTCCTTGTGAGGGAGGCCACGGCGATTTCGCACCCAGGAATGATGTGGAGGTTGCACTACTGCAATACCTGCTGAGGAAATACCGCCGGGTCAGCTATGAACGAATCGTGTCCGGGCCCGGTTTGGGTAACGTTTATGACTTTTTACGTGACATGCAGCTGGAAGTTGAACCTGAGGCGCTGAAACATGAGATGGAACAAGCGCCAGATCGTGCGGTAGTTATTTCGCAGCATGCAATGAAAGGTGACGCTGCAATCTGTGTGAGAGCACAGGGGATTTTCGTCCAGGTTTACGGTGCTGAGGCCGGCAATCTGGCGTTGAAGATGCTTGCAACCGCGGGAGTTTTTATCTCAGGCGGCATAGCAGGAAAAATTCTCTCCAGCCTACAGACGCCTGACTTTCTGGAGGCCTTTGTGACCAAAGGACGTTTGACGCCTCTTGTGCAAGCGATTCCTGTGAAAGTCATTATGAACAAAAGCGTGGGATTGCTCGGAGCCGCTCGTTACGCCCTGCGAAGACTTAATGGTACGTCACATTTGCAGAAGTAAGGGTAAGACCGGGAACTTATCAAGCATGGCAGAAAACATTACTCGCTTGCGCAAGCCGGACTACCTCATGGTTGTTGCGGACGTGAACGCTCTCAATCGAGCCGCGGTGGATGAAATCAAGACTGCGGCCGAAGCAGCCATTCGCGCACATGGCAGCTTTACCATCGCTCTCTCCGGAGGGAACACGCCGCGAGCTGTCTATTCTTTACTGGCTGAGAACAAGGACAGTTTCCCCTGGGCTAAAACATTTTTCTTCTTCGGCGACGAGCGCTCAGTTCCTCCGGACCATCCTGACAGTAACTATCGCATGGTATACGAAGTTCTGTTCTCCAGGGCTCCGGTGCCGGCAGCAAACATATTCCGTGTATCTGCCGAATTGGGCGCGGCGAAGGCAGCCCAACAGTACGAAGGTGTGATCAGGGAATTCTTTAAACTTCAACCCGGTAAATTGCAGCCAGGGCAATTTCCGCGCTTCGATCTGATCCTGCTCGGGATGGGAGATGAAGGTCATACAGCTTCACTGTTTCCTGGATCGCCCGCGATGGCGGAGACTTCCCGCCTGGTGGTGTCGAATTGGATCGACAAGCTGAAGACTGATCGGATCACGTTTACCTTTCCTGTCATCAACAATGCGGGAGAAGCCATGTTCCTGGTGGCAGGCGCCAGCAAGGCGGAGATCGTGAAAGAGGTATTTATCACTGAAGGCGAGAAGTACCCGGTGCAGCATGTTCATCCGCACCAGGGTCGGCTCCTCTGGATAGTGGATCAGGCAGCAGCAAGCCTGCTGTAAAAAAATAGCGGAAAAAATAATATTAGTCTTGCCAACATCCAGAAACAGCGCTATCTTCTTTACAGCGAACAAAAAGCGAATAACGCCATGTCTTCGCTCTTTCCAAAACCCGAAGCTCCCTCTCCGCTGGTCGGGATCGCCCGACTGGCGGCCGAGGGGGAAGCAATTGCGGAAGGCCATAACGTTGAGTACGTGACTCTGGAAAACCGCTCCCTGCTGACCCGCTGCAACTCGTCACGCGTGCCGTTCTCATGGATGATCAACCCGTACCGCGGTTGTGAGTTCGCCTGTAAGTATTGCTACGCGCGTTACACGCATGAGTTTATGGAACTCCGAGACGGTCTCGATTTCGAGCGACTCATATTCATCAAGCAGAATGCGGCATGGTTTCTTCGCCAGGAATTGAAGTCGGTAGGCAAAGGAGAACGCATCGCCATTGGCACGGCCACTGACCCTTACCAGCCGGCGGAGCGGAAATTCAATGTAACGCGGACCATCCTGGAGGAATTGGCTGAGCATAGGGGTCTGAACATCGGCTTAATTACGAAGTCAGATATGATCCTGCGTGACACGGCTTTGCTGCGTGAAATCCATCAGCGCAATAAACTCTCCATCAGCCTGACCATTACTACCATGAACACCGATCTGGCGCGCCTGCTTGAACCAAGGGCGCCACGGCCGGACCTGCGTATGAAAGCAGTGCAGCAATTGTGTATGGCAGGACTGCACGCAGGCGTGAATTGTGCTCCTGTGCTTCCCCAGATCACTGACTCACAGCCAGACCTGGAGCAACTGGTTCACAGCGCGGGAGAGGCCGGCGCAGCTTTCGTGTTCTGCAATGCTTTATTCCTCAAGCCCTGCGCAAAGAATGTTTTGCTTCCATTTCTCCAGGAACATTTCCCTAAGCTGGTCACAGTGTACGAGCATATGTATGCGGAGCGTGCGTATTTACCTTCACACTACGGTGATCGCGTATCAGCTCTGGTACGCAAGCTTTGCCGGAAGCACGGTGTGGGGGATGGTCAACGTGAAGTCGCTTCGTGGCACGATTCGGTATCAAAGTGGACTGCTTCCGGCGACACACAACTTGGGCTATTCCCCTCTTGAAGCGATTGCGCATGGGCACATTTTGCCGCTGGATTATTAAAGATTTTCATGAGGCCCCAAAAAATCCCCGCAAACCCATGAAACCAAGCCAGATATTTTGCTTGCGTAAATCATTAAAGACAACTATTGTACTTATGGACATGGACTGGTACATGTACCAAAACCTTAGTTAGGTGCGGTGACAGTACACGTACTTTAGGATCAGGCAAGGGGTAAGCGAAATCGGTTCCATTTTGGAGATCGCCCGTAAAAATGCGGTTAATCCAGAAAAAATACCGTTTCCTTCCAAAAGTTCTTGAACTATAGTACAGGGCAATCCAGAGTCTCTACGTTTTTGAATGTGGGCAGGAGTTAAGTAAGACATCATTCGAATCGTAAGCCGGCTGAGATCAGGAATTCAGTCCTCCTGGTAAAAGGCCAATCAAGCTTTAGAAGTTGCTTTTCACAATGGGAATTAGGTGCTCGTTACAGCCTGTACGAAAGTACAATTAAAAAACCAAAAACTGTAACGATCAGGGTCAGCAGTTCACATTAGTTCTGAGAAGAGTATTTGTATCCGGGATCGCCGGTAGAACAGAGTGGCAAACGGCGAGATGTACAAAAGATCTTCCAGGACACTAGCGGATGGGCACTGTGAGTCAGTCGTTCTGGCCGCCGTGCTTCCACCGAAGCGGGAGGTGGAATTTGCGCATACTGGTTATTGAGGATGAGCCGAAAGTAGCACGCACACTTGTAAAGGGTCTGGAAGCAGATCACTTTGCCGTCGATCTTGCAGGGGACGGAGAGGAAGGCCTGCAGTTAGCAACCGAGATTGATTACGATGGAATTATTCTCGACTGGAATTTGCCGAAACTGGACGGTCTAACCGTCCTGAAGAAACTCAGAAAGTCCGGCTCCAACATGCGGATCCTTCTTCTGAGCGCACGCAAGGAAGTCTCTGATCGCGTCTGCGGGCTTCAGGCCGGCGCGGACGATTACCTCACCAAGCCCTTTTCATTTGAAGAACTTCTTGCTCGCGTGCATGCACTGCTTCGCCGGCCGCAGGAACTTCTGGACAAGCTCAGTGTGGAAGATCTGGAACTGGACCGCATGCGTCACATGGTGACCCGTGGCGGCAAGCAGATCAACCTCACCCAGCGCGAATACGCCGTCCTTGAATATCTGATGCGTAACGCCGGCCGCACCGTCACCCGTACCATGGTGGTGGAGCACGTCTGGAATCTTGGCTTTGAAGGCCTCACAAATATAGTGGATGTGTACATCAACTACCTGCGCCAGAAGATTGACCACGGCTTTGAAAAGCCGCTCATTCATACGGCACGCGGTGTTGGTTACATGCTCGCTTCGAATCAATAACTGAATGAAACTCCCGCTGACACGCCATCTGCGCATGCGGCTGGCGTTAAGGCAGACCTTTTCTTTCGCGCTCCTGCTAATCATCCTGGCCTGGAGCGCATACGGTTTGCTTGCGCGCCATGTCTACGGTCAAGTGGACGATGAAGTCCAGGACCATTCTATTGCCGTGCGCTCCATGTTACAGGTCCGCGACGGCCGCGTTCGCTGGCTGAATCAGGAAGCCGATAGCGAAGTTCGCGAACAATTTGAACGCGCGATTCGTTTTTTCCAACTTCTGGATGAGCACGGCCGGGTGCTTGATTCCTCCCGTGAACTCTCGCGGTTTTCGCTACCGCTGAGCAACGAAGCCCAGAATTCGCTTGCCACCGGGATTGCGTCCTATGAAACGCTACAGCTTAGCAACGGCATCAATCTACGCGTCACTAATTCGCGTGTGCTGGGCCCCCGGCAACAGTTCTATTTATTGCGCCTGGGGATGTCACTCACTGACATTGAAGACCGTATGGCCAAGACGCGCTACTCCATCATTGGCCTACTCGTTTTGATTTTCGTTATCCATGGTGTGAATGCCTGGCTGATGGCCGGCAAATCCTTACGGCCTCTGGAAATGATGATGACGGCGGCCAGACAGATTACACCTTTTGACGCTGCAACGCGGCTGCCGGTCACAGGCAATAACGATGACTTCGACGAACTCAGTACTACTTTGAACGGAGCCATCTCTCGCCTGCAGAGCTCCTATCAGCGCATGTCAGATTTCCTGCGCAACCTGTCGCATGAAATACGTCAGCCGCTCACCATCATGCGTTCTGAGACGGAACAGGCGCTCCGCTCCAGCCAAGCTGATCCCAAATACCGGGAAACGCTTACCAGCCAGCTTGAACAAATTGACTTATTGGCCCGCACAATATCAGGCCTGATGGAACTGGCCCAGTCAGACAATGATGTTGTCACGCTTCATTGCCAATCAGAAGATCTTTCTGAGCTCATCCAAGCCGCAATTGATGGGATGCGGCTCAAGCCCAACGAACGTAATATCCAGATATCAGGCATGGTGCAAAAGAACATCCTTGGCCAGTTTGACGCCGCACAGATTTGGCGGCTCATTCTCAATCTTCTGGATAATGCCATTAAATTTAACCGCACGAACGGCCGCGTAGACGTTTCTCTTTCCGCACATGAGGGCCTCGCGATCTTGTCCATCAGCGATACTGGCAGCGGCATCCCCAAGGACGAGCAGGGCAAGGTCTTCGAACGCGGATACCGTACGCCCTCAGCACGCGGCTCCAGCGTTCCTGGCACTGGTCTGGGCCTGCACTTCGCACAATCCATTGCCCATGCACATGGCGGTCATATCGAGTTTTCCAGCGTGGCTGGGGAAGGTACGTGCTTTCGTGTGACTCTGCCACTCTCGCGGGCGCCGCTGGCCGGTTCTGAAGCTGAGCAGACCACCTTGGACTCGGCCATCCACTAGGAACCAGGAGTTGGCAAACGCAACCGGAATTAAGGAATTTAATCGTTTACCAATAGCAGTCTAATTTCAACACCAGATACTCAGGATGGTTCTGATAGTTCTTCCGGCAGCGAACTGGGCTTCTCGAGCGGAGCGCATTTGTTGACCTCTCCTACAGAACTGGCGCTGCAACCAGCGCAATGAGCAGTTAATTTTCGTTCAGCGGGAACGACCAGTTTCTGGATTCCTATTTCGAGGAATTCCAGCAACGCCTATGTGGGACCTGAAGTCCATGGCTTTCCTCCCCTTGCGCCATAGGACAGTCAGGTGAGTTCCCAGTGATGAACGCCGACGGATTTTTGTGGCCGCCAAGGCGCAGCAGTTGTCTCGGCGAGGAAAATAGGGAGCTATATGTTGCAAAGGAATTTGGCAGGCTGCATGTTTTTGTTGGCCGCAATCGCCATCTCATCCGCCCAGAGTTCAGTTCCCCCGGTTCAGCCGCAGGGGAATTCTGAGACAAGCCCCCGGATTGCGCCTGGCTCAATACCCCAGCAACAACCCATGTGGCGTCCTGGTCAGCAGGTACAACCTAAGCCTTCACCGCAAGTCGCACAGCAACAAGCACAGACAAATTCGACCGCCGCAGCCGGCAACGCAAGGCCTGGAGTTGGTAATCAAGCCGTATCGGCGCCAAAAACCCCTGCAACACAGCCACAGAGCGCGACGATTGAACCGACAACGGGAGCAAGTATTTCGTGGCCTGGTGGGGTGAATCGAACTGCGGTCGTAACTGCATCGCAGCCCACAGTCACCAACGCCGCAATGATGCGTCCGGTCAACGCGGCCCCAGTGCCGAACAGTATCGTTCCGGCCGGTAGCATGCCGACTGCGCAGCCCATGCCTGGTTCCACCGGTCGCGCTGGAGTTGACTACCGCGGCGGCATGCTGAGTGTAGTGGCTGAGAATGCTGAACTGGGCAAGCTGATGCGCATCATCGGCACTCGGACCGGCGCTCAGATTGATGTTGGTGCGGACGTGGCAAATGAGCTCGTGATGGCCCACCTCGGTCCGGCTAGCCCGAATGAGGTTCTCACTGCCCTTCTGGATAGCTCGCACCTGACTTACATCATGATCGGCGAAGACAAAGTAAGCAAAGTGGTGATTCGCCGTCGTTACGGTGCGGCCGCTCCTACGGTCGTGGCTCGCCATCACAATTTGGGTTTCGAGTTGCCCGCCGCTGACAGCAGTCAGGCAAACGCTCACGAGGAAGAGGCGGCCCAGTCCGACGAGATCAAGCCCGTTGGCGAGATGAGCGCGCCGCCACTGCCCTCACGCTCGCCCGCGTTGCGACCCGGCTCGCCCCTGCTGCAAGGACGCGGTCAGAATCAAGATGCGAACGGCCAGCCTGAGAACGTGGATGTTCGTGCAGAAGTGAATGGCACCGAAGCGCCTGAACAGCCAGAATCTAATCCGCCGCAACAATAGCGGACTGCGGCTTTCACGCCGCTGATAAGTTCCTGGCCGCGCGGCCAGGATGTTCAAGCAATAGCTTTGTTGTACTTTTGGAGTTGGATGGCCCTTCGGGACGGTCCAACTCCTTTTTGCCTCCGTTCCTTGACCTGGAACCGATTCTTTTTCATGAAAAAACTTAATCTGGCTTTATGGATTCCTTAAGGTCGGAGGACCATGCTGATGTTGTAAGCAGGTTGGACCAGCACTTCCGGGACAAATGGTGATTTGCGTATGGATCAGCACCCGCTATTTGTCTTTGCTTTTCAACCCTGCTATGCAAATTTTCCTGACGGAGGGAATATGCATCACTTGGGATCAATTGCTCATAAATACGCGGTGGCGGGGCGGAATTTCCTGACTTGGGGAAAGCCAGTTGTAGCCCGCGTATGGATCAACGTCGCGTTTCTATTTCGATAGGGCTGCAAGCCAATCACTTCAAGCCGCAAAGATGGATCTATCGGCGATTCAATAGCCTCTTTGTCAGGCCTCAAATCACTTCCCTCAATAAAGAACCCCTCGCCGGAAGCAAGGGGCTGGTATTTGACTCTGACAAACTGATCTAGTTGGCTGCTCCACGTAACACGTTGGCTGCCAAAAAGCCTTTCGGGCCTTTCAAGAGCTCAAACTCCACGGTCTCGCCTTCATTCAGCGTTCGATAGCCGTTCTCCTGGATGGCGGAGAAATGGACAAACACATCCTCGCCGGTCGAGCGTTGAATAAAACCGTATCCTTTTGCGCCGTTAAACCACTTAACTGTACCCTTCTCTCTCACAAACTAACTCCTTTCGCCTCAATGAGAATTCTCCCCTGCCGGAATCAGGATGAGAGAAGAGGTTGCTGCTTTGGCTGGCCAGACGAGTCCTTACAACAAAAAAGGCCACCCCTTGGCGAGCACATAGTCCCGCAGGGGCAACCCGGCTTTTCGTGAAGTTCTGCTGCTTCTGCACAAAAACATCAACCCAAAGTGTCCCTGAAAGAGAAATGCCTGCTTCAGGGAGCAACGCATGATATTCAGGAACTCTGGATTTTGTAAAGCAATTTATTGCAATTATCTAATCTTTACAGGAATTGAAGTCGCCTGTGAAAGCACGAATATGCGGGGGCAAATACCGGACTGAATTGGAAACCGCCTGTCAAAGTCATACCAAAGAGCGAAAAAGACAGGGAACTTTCGTTTTTTTGGAAGAGCGTTTTCACCTTTCCAGTAGCGCTGTTTTTAGATAGGATTCGTTCACTTCCCATGTCATCAAAACCTTTAGCGTCGGTGGGCACCGCGCGGGCTCCCTTGCCGGAGACTGCCGCTGAAAAGCTGGTCCGCCATTGGCGGCTGATGTTGCGCGAACGCGGGTTGCTCACGCTGAATTATCTGACCAAGACGGAAGCTCATACCTTTGCATTCTCCGTCGCCGCCAACGCGATCCTGTCTTTCTTCCCGTTCATGATGCTCATCATGTGGCTGATCAGGAATGTCTTTCATTCGCAGGCCATGTTTGATGCGGTTGCACAATTACTCCGTGATCACCTTCCCACCAATCAGGAATATGTCATTCGCAACCTGGACTCGATGGTTCGAGCCCGTCAGCGTGTGAAACTCGTCTCCATCGTGATCCTGTTTATCACTTCAACGGGCGTCTTCCTGCCTTTGGAAGTTGCGTTCAACCGGATTTGGGGCTTCAGCAAAAACCGCTCTTATCTTGGCAACCAGATCATCTCACTGGTCCTTGCGTTCGGTTGCGGACTGCTGGCCATGGCCTCCATCGGCCTGGCTGCGGGTAACCAGTGGGTAGTCCAGTTCATTTTGTTTGGACACAAGAATGTGGTTTTCAACGTGATCACCAACATCGTGCTCCGGATTTTGGCAACGCTGGCCAGCATTGGTTTGTTTTTCTTGCTGTACTGGCTTCTACCCAACGGTAAAGTGAGCGCCACCAGCGTCCTGCCTGCCGCCGTGGCCATGGGACTGATCTGGGAGGGGAGCCGCTACCTCTATATAAAGTCACTCCCTTTGCTCAATTTTCCAGAGGTTTACGGGCCATTTTCCATTTCCGTAACACTCATGTTCTGGGCTTTCCTTTCAGGCCTGATGGCTCTGGCCGGAGCCCAGCTTGCGTCTGATTACTCCCCGGAAAGCGAAGGTACCTTCATTGCTGTTAACAGCGCTGGAGATAACGTCCTGGTGCAGGAAATCGACTCCGAGATGACCACCCACCAGGTCTAGCCCTGACGATTTTCGTTTTTCCTGATTTTCATGATTCGGCTGGAACGCACCACCCTCACCCCAATTAGACTTTAGGTGCGGCACTTCAACCTCACAGCCCTCCCCTGGCTTGTCTGCCAAATTGTTCGTTGAACAGGTTTCTGGGTCCCGGAAAGATTGTTGTCGCTGTTGGGGTTCATAGGAGCCTGGAGAGATCTATCTCGTCATACCCAAAAGGAGAAACAAATGATTAGCACGATTCTGGACACGATTCTTGCTGCGATATTGTTGGGCACTGCGGATGCCCCAACAGCCGATGTAGGCGGCGTTCCCCCTCCAACAAAACCAAATTGAAATTGTAGAGTTGGACATGGAAGAGTGGCTGATTTAAGCTTGCCACTCTTCCATGAATACTACCGAGCTGCTATTGAGCTGTAGTTCTGTCGCACTGCAAGCGTTGCTGCTGGTAATCCTTCTCTCGAGAGGCATCCAACGAAGCTTTCCCTGGTTCCTTGCGTATCTTGCAACTAATTTTCTGTTTGGCGCTGGTCTAGTCCTGATCCGGAGCCAGCCGCATTTTTATTTTTACATCTATTGGACAGGCGACGCGATCGTGACGTCACTTGCCATTTTTGCTTCTTACGAGATTTTTCGCGGAGTCTTTCAAAACTTTTTCACTTTGCCGGGTTTCCGAGCGCTGTTCCCCGGGGCATCTGTTCTGTTCATCATCCTCGGATCTGTGCGGGCATTCGAAAAGTCGGGATCAACATCGAGCGAGAGCCTCTTGATATCTCAAATTTTCTCTCTCGAAATAATCGCTTACATACTTCAATTCGGCCTCTTTTTTCTCCTCTTGTTGCTGGTGCAATTCTTTCGCCTTCCCTGGAAGCAATACACTTTCGGTATTTCTGTAGGTTTTGGCGTCTCAGCGGCGGGCAGCCTGGTTGCTTTTGTGGTTCGTTCCGAATTCGGAACGAAATTCGATCCCATATTCCGATTTGTGGTCCCTCTGACATACACTATCGGCGTCGCAATTTGGCTTATGACCTTTTTGTGGCCGGTCCCTAAAAGCTCAGGTGATGTAACGACCCCGGCCCTCACCCCCGAGGCCGTGGTTACAGAGTTAAGGCAGTACACGCGTACGATGAAGGAAATTCTCAAGCGATGATGTTCGATCTCATCACGATCGTCCTGGTTGGCCTGGTACTGCTGTTCGCTGTGTATACGGCGATGCAATTGCTCGGCAAATTTCCGCGTCGCACGCTTGACGACGTGACACCGTATCTTCGTCCCGCCGAACTGGAAGAAATTCAGGACCTGCTGGATCCCGCTCAGGAAGTGAATTTCCGCCTGCGTCTTTCCCCGGAGGAGTTTCGCCGCTGGCAGCGTAAGCGTATACACCTGATGCGCGAGTACCTGCTCCGCATGTCCCACAATGCTCTGGTTTTGATCGAATGGGGGAACCTGGAGTGCTTTGAAGGCGGCAGCGACCCCAGAGTCTCACTGGAACGGCAAGCCATGGCGCAGGAACTGGTCCAGGCAGCCACAGAATTCCGTCTCTATTCCCTTCTGGCACTCTTAAAGCTGAAAATCTGGATTGTCTTTCGGCTCGATCGCTGGCCGCTGGTTTCCGCGCCCAGTCTTCCAGCTTTGCGGCAGGTATTCGGGATCGATGCGTTAGGCTCTTACAACCGAGTTAAGGAAGCGGCCGGTGGCCTCAGTACCGCGTATGGTCGAAATGAGTTCCTGGACCTCTTATAAATAAAACACCCACTTGTAAACTCCGACCTTTAGACACAATCTCCAATCTTCCACAACAACCTGCACCTCTTCCCTGCAAGCGGCTATAATCTTGCTCAGATTGCCAGCCTGGCCGTTCAATTCGTTGAAAGCCTCTCTCGCCCGCCTACGACCGCGCGGTCGTCTGGCCACGTTCACTGCGTATGTAGGCGCCATCGAATTGTTGCTCATCGTGATAGAAGCGGTGGCCCGTAAGGCCGGTGCAGTTTCAACTGCAGACTCCATCGGTGATTGGACCAGTTTGCTGGGGTTCTTCCTTTCGATTCTGGCCTGTATCCTGGCGATCCGCTGGTTCCGCAGCCACGTCCTTTGGAGTGTACGTAACCGCCTGCTCGTCACATATCTGTTTGTCGGCGCCGTCCCCGTGACCCTGGCTTTGGCTCTAGCCGTAGGTAGCGGCTATTTAGTCGTGGAGCATCTGGCCACATTCCTTGCGGTCTCAGAGATCCAGGCGCAGGAGCAACGGCTCAGTTCTGCCAACGCGAGCGCCGCTGATCTGATCGCCCATCGTGGAGCAGCCCCTGACCAGATCATGGCGAATGATCCGGTTTTTCCCGGACGCACCATCATGAACCTGCCTGTGAAAACGGCACCAGGCTGGCTGGCTGATGGCTTTACCGGACTGGTTGAAGACAATGATCAGCTTTACCTGCGGGCGGCGAATAAAGCTACTACCCCACGTGGTGAGGTGGTTGTTGTTTCAAGTGTTCCCTTCGACCAGAAATTCCTGTCCCGGGTGGCAGCAAGTCTGGGGAATCTAACTGTTTACGCCAAGGCCGTGACAATTGACGAAGGGTCGCGCTTGAACGGAAAAGGCGTAACGGTCATTCGGATCTCTACCGATAAGAAAGCTCCACAAGAAGACCAGGCTAAGGGAGCCTCTGCGACGAAAGACCGCGAAACATCACAATTCATTACGGCCGGTTCGGTTGGTGCGCAACGCTCTTCTCTGGATCGCGAGTTCAATTTCGGCGGCCTGATTCAAGTGCGAGGATGGAGTGATGGATCCACGGACTCCAAGTTCATCACCGGCACCACCAGGTTCTCGACAATCTACTCGTATCTAACCGCTTCCATGGGCGTCTGGACTGGTGTGGTGGGGACGATTTTATTGGTGGTCTCAGCCATTTTCGCCATCGTTGTTCTGATCGCCCTGCTGATAGGAATCCGGCTCACCCAGACCATCACCAGCTCAGTGGCCAACCTATACAGGGCCACCGAGCATATTAATCGCGGAGAGTTCGATCATCGCATTGAGGTGAAGGAACGCGACCAGCTTGCTGCGCTGCAGAAGTCGTTTAACTCCATGACGGAGTCACTGCAGCGTCTAATCATTGAGCAAAAGGAAAAAGAACGGCTGCAAAGCGAGCTTGAGATCGCCCATGAAGTGCAGGCACAGCTCTTCCCGGCAGCAATCTCGGGCACAGGGACACTGGACCTGTATGGCGAATGCCAGCCGGCGCGTACGGTAAGCGGCGATTACTATGATTTTCTTTCTTACGGTCCCGAGCAGATGGGAATCGCCGTAGGCGATATCAGCGGCAAAGGGATCTCCGCGGCACTGCTGATGGCAACCATCCATTCCGCTGTACGCGCCTACGAACAAGAACAATTATTCTCAGTGGGCGCTGTTGGATCCGCAAAGGCTCTAGCGGCTGGAAGCGAACGTGGAGTTCTCACCCGTTCTTCCGTGGCCTTGCCATCCCCGGCCCATATGCTCTGGCTACTGAATCGCCACCTTTACCGCAGTACGCAGCCTGAAAAATACGCCACTCTCTTTCTCGGCTTCTATGACGGCGACAGGCACCAGCTGACTTATTCCAACGCTGGGCACCTTGCTCCCATCATCATCGGACGAGACGGCTCCATGCGCCGCCTGGAAGCCGGCGGAATGGTGGTTGGCCTTTTTGACAACATGGAATATGCCGAAGAAACGGTAGAGCTTCGCAAAGATGACATCTTCATTGCTTTTAGTGACGGCATGACCGAACCGGAGAACGAATTTGGCGAGTTTGGGGAAGATCGCCTGGTGGAAGCCATTGCTGCCAATGCTGATCAGCCTCTGGACCGAATTGCCGCGCATGCAATCTCCGCTGTCAAGGATTGGATCGGCGCCACCGAACAGCCAGACGATATCACGCTGGTTCTCGCCCGACGCATTGCCTGATCGGCGGGCGCAACCCGGGGATTATTGCTTAACTTGGTCACACCAGCCTGAATTCACTAACGCCAATGAAGATTTGCCTTTATGTTGTTACTTCACCAACATTAAATAAGCGTGAAAGTCTGGAAGCAGGGGCATGAAACCACAAGGCAGCTTCACCGGAAGTTCTGCATGGCTACTTGGCCGTTCTCAATCAAATAGCTCTGATCGACTCCTGCAGCGCGTCAAGGCTGTTACACATGAACTTGAAGCTATCCAGAATGAGATGTGCGCAGAACTGGCAGACTCTGACGGTACAAGGCGTAAAAACGCTTTCGCTCCCGACTCGGCTGCCGGTGCGGATATCCACCTGTTTAAGACGGTTGTAGATCAGATGAGACGGATCCTCTGGTTCTATACTGGCGACGCAACCCTGGGCGCTCCTGCCGAATCGCCCTTGACCGCGCCACCTATCGCAGAGAAGCTTTCCGAGCAAGGCAGCGATTCTAAAATCGAATCTGGTTCATTCTTTGAGCGTTTAAACGTAGTGATTGATGGCTACATTCAGGCTGCCCCAGCCTCCACTTCACGCCGTTCGAAGCTTTAAATCGGCATTAGAAGAAAGTTCAACGTAGAGACGTAGCTTTGCCTACACCGTTTGCTTATTGCTTCTTCGTCAAACGGTGATCCAGGTTGGCGATCCGCCACCCGGTTTCAAATACCAGCCGAGTCACCTGCGTCATTTTTGCGAAATCGATTTTGTCTACAGTATCCGTAGGGCGGTGGTAGTCCACGTGCACGCCGTCAAAGTAAAAAATGATCGGAATGCCATGCTTGGCGTAATTCCAATGATCAGAGCGGAAATAAATGCGTTCCGGATTGTTGGGATCGTTGTAGTAATAGTCCAGCTTGAGCTTTTGAAACTGTTTATTAGTCTCTTCACTTAACTGATTCAATTCCGGACTGATGCGGTCCGCACCCACCAGATAAACTGAGTGTGCATCCGTCAGGTGCTCGTCGCGCGCATCGGTATCACCGACAGGCTTGGATCGTCCGATCATATCGATATTCAGATCAACCACTACTTTGTCCAGCGGCACCGCTGGAGCTACGTCAGTGTTGTACTCTGAGCCAAGCAGTCCCAACTCTTCGCCGGCATGGAAAATCACCAATACGGAACGCTTCGGCCTCTCCAGTGACATCGCACGGGCGATCGCCAATACAGCAGAAGTACCGGAGCCGTCGTCATCCGCACCATGGAAGATCTCGCCTTTTTCACTGGTTTTCAAATGATCGTAGTGGGCGCTGAAGGCCACGTATTCATTTTTCAGGACGGGGTCAGTTCCCTCCAGAATTCCCGCGACATTTTGCGAGGTTGAACGCGTCTGCTCAATCGCGACATTCATCTTCGCCGATATCTGTAGCACTTTGGTTTGCGGCCTTTCGTTCTTCCTGGCCGCTTCCATGGCAGACTTCAAGTCCGTGCCCATGCTTGAAAAAAGCCTCTGGGCCAGATCAGGGCCTATTGTAAGTGACGGAATCCTGCCCCCATCTTCACCCCTGTCCAGCCGGACTGCTTCACGCGTCGCCATTCTCTGCATCGCGCTCTTCTGCTTCATGAAGTCAAGAAACCGTTGCGGAGGAACCACAAGAATGCCGGCAGCGCCATGGGCCGCGGCGGCAGCAGCACCCTGCTGTTCGGGCGTCAGGCGAGAAGCGTCAATGCCTGCTGGAAGTTCTGAGATCGCAAGTACAATCTTTCCTTTTACGTCGACCCCGGCGTAGTCATCGTGTTTCAGTTCCGGGGCAGCAATGCCTGCGCCGACGTAGACGACCTGTCCCTGTGCTTCACCCGTTCGGGCTACCTGGGCTTGAATGAAATCTTCCGCGAACTTGAAAGTCTCCGGCTTACCATTGATGGTCAATTCCAAGGCCATCCTGGCTGCATCTGGCTTGCTGGATGTCAGTTCAAAAGACTGCAGGAAGTTGCCATTTTGTCCGGCGCCGCGGAATCCATAGCCTTCCAGTCGCGATGCCAGATACCTTGCGGCGATGGCAAAGCTGGGCGACAACGTGTAGCGTCCGCCAAGTTCGTCTGACGCCAAAAACTCCAGGTGCATGCGGAGTTCGGCCGGGGTAATTGAATCAACCGTGGTTGGTACTGCAGGTAACGGGGCCGGCGAAGTAGCCCCGAGCGTTGCAGCGGCAGCCAGGGTCAATACGAGCAGGAGTCTTGATCAAAAGGGATTTGGGTGAGGTCACATCTTGATGGTAGCAGTGCTGGATGGGACACACAATGGCCGCCGGCGTGGAAACCCGTCAAAACCGGCTGCGTGCATTAGAATGGCAAAATGCCGGGAACAATCCAACCGTGAAACAGATAGTCATTGTTCTTGAAGATGATAACGATATTGCCAACCTGATTAGCCTGCACCTGCAACAGGCGGGTTTTATGGTGAAGGTTACGGCCAGTGGCGATAGCGTGGTCACGCTTGCCAGGCAGCAAACGCCTGTTCTTTTTCTGCTGGATGTAATGGTTCCAGGCAGCAGTGGCTTTGAGGTATGCAAACGTGTGCGGGAAAGCCGCGACCTGGCCAAGATCCCCATCATCTTTCTTACGGCAAAAACCACCGAGGAAGACCGCGTCAAAGGGCTTGAGCTTGGCGCGGACGACTACATCAGCAAGCCGTTTAGTACGCGCGAACTCATCGCGCGGGTCAATGCGGTGCTCCGTCGTTTTGAGCAACCTCTTGTGGCCAATATTATTACGCCCGACTTTCAGCTCGATTCAGATTCCTTTACCTTGACCGTACGCGGCACTCCGGCTGACATTACTGCCACCGAGTTCCGTTTGCTTCATTTTCTGGCATCGCATTCCGGCCGGGTTTTCACGCGAGACCAGATTCTGGATGCCGTCTGGCGTGACATGTCTTTTGTTACACCACGATCAGTGGACGTGTATATTCGCCGTCTGCGCGAAAAGATCGAACAAGATCCCGAAATGCCCAGATACCTGAAGACAGTCAGGGGAGCAGGTTACAAATTCGAGGCGGCGAAGTGAGGAACCGCATCTTCCTTAAGGCATTGCTGGCCTTTGTCGCGGTCATTGCGGTTGCCACCCTTACGTTGGACATCGCTATCCGCCGCGTCTGGGAAGATTCCTATCGCAACAAGTTAGAACATTCTCTGACGCAGCATGCACGTGCTTTTGCAGAGCGCATTGCTAATGATCCAAATCACACGCTCCAGCAAATGGCTGCAGATGAATCCGGCATCACCGACGCACGAACAACGGTAATCGCTCGCGATGGCCGCGTACTCGCCGACTCCGAAGCCGATCCCGCAACCATGGAAAACCATGCGCTTCGTCCTGAGGTTGTTTCGGCACTAAACGGCTCTCCCGGCGCGGCATCCAGATTGAGCAAAACCGTTGGCGTCGAGTTCCTCTATGTTGCTGTTCCCGCCGGCGACAAGATTGTCAGGCTGGCTTACCCACTGTCTTCGATCGCCGCCCAGATCGCAAGCATTCGCGGAGCACTGATGCGAGCGACTTTACTGGCCCTGGCGTTTGCGCTCTTGCTGGCTTTTGCCGCCGCGCAAATTATCTCTAACCGTCTTCGCCGGATCGTCGGATTTGCCGAGCGGGTGGCATCAGGAGATCTTTCAGCCCGCATCGCCGAAACGGGCGGCGACGAAATAGCCCAGGTCGCGATGGCGCTGGATCGTACGGCTCGACGCCTGGAAGAGAACTTCGCCAGCGTGAAAGAAAGCCGCTCACAACTGGAAGCGCTGCTCAACAGCATGACCGATGGCGTCATCGCCGTTTCACCTGACATGCATGTACTCTGGGCGAATCAGGCGATTACGGGTATCGTGCACCGGCCGCCGCAAATCGGTGCTCCCGTTATTGAGCTCATCCGTCACCCCGATTTTCTTTCCACGTTGCGTAGCGCGCTTGCGTCGAAACAGCGGGAAATGACGATCGCGACTTCCCTTAGCGACCGGCGATCGTTCTCCGTAACGGCCGAACCGCTGCCCGATGGCGGCGTGGTCAGCGTGTTGCATGATATATCTGCGATAGAACGCGTCGAAAAAACGCGACGGGATTTCATCGCCAACGTCTCTCACGAGTTGCGCACGCCGCTTACTTCCATTCGCGGCTATGCTGAAACTCTGCTGGAGACGGACAGCCCCAATGACAGCAATACCCGCGACTTTCTTCAAGTGATCCGTCGCAACGCCGAGCGAATGAGCCGCCTCACGGAAGATCTGCTGGTGCTTGCGCGCGTGGAATCGGGCGAAGCGAAACTGGATCTTCAGCCACACTCGGCTCAACAACTTGTCGAAGAATCAGTCTCTACCATGCTGGAAACAGCAAAGGCCAGCGATATTGAGCTCATCGTCAAGCCGATTCATGACGTACAGGTGATGGCGGACTCTTACACTATTCATCAGGTGTTCGCCAATCTGATCAGCAACGCAATCCGCTATGCTGCCAGCGGAAGAAAAATTGAGGTTGGCAGTGAAGAACATTCAACCACGGTTGAATTCTTTGTACGCGATTTCGGGCCGGGTATTGCCTCAGAACACGTTCCCCGAATCTTTGAACGTTTTTACCGTGTTGACAAAGCTCGCTCCCGCGAGACCGGCGGGACCGGTTTAGGTCTGGCCATCGTTAAGCACATCGTGCTCAATCACGGCGGCGCTGTTCGAGTGCAAAGCTCTCTTGGACATGGCTCAACATTTTATTTCCTGCTTCCGAAAAGCTTGATGGCTTAAGCCTGTTTTTATTCCCTATTCATGCTCTTTTAACCTGTTTGTAACAAACCTTGCCTATAAGAGCCGTGTGTATCTTTTCAGACAGAAGGCAGGAGGTAAGATGCGGCTCAACATATTTGTCGCGTTGTTGCTGTGTGCAACGATCGGCAGCGCGGCTGCCGAAACCAATCTCAACGGTGCGGGAGCTACCTTCCCGAACCCCATCTATCAGAAGTGGTTCAGCGAGTTTCACAATGCCAACAAGGATGTGACGATCAATTACCAATCCATTGGCAGCGGAGCTGGAATTAAGCAGGTAACGGCCGGCACAGTGGACTTTGGCGCCAGCGACGGCCCCATGAACGATGAGCAGCTTTCCCAGTCCCCATTCAAGATTTTCCATATTCCCACGGTTCTCGGTGCGGTTGTTCCTACCTACAATGTTCCCGGCGTTAGCAGCGACCTGAAGTTTTCGGGCGATGTTCTGGCCGATATATTCCTCGGCAAGATCAAGAAGTGGAACGATCCCAAGTTGGCAAAAGACAACCCTGGCGTCAAGTTCCCTGATTCTGACATCGTTGTAGTCCACCGCACTGACGGTAGCGGAACAACCTACATCTTCACCGACTATCTGTCGAAGGTAAGCCAGGACTGGGCGAACTCCGTAAAAAAAGGGACGTCAGTCAACTGGCCAGTTGGACTGGGCGGAAAAGGCAATGAAGGCGTCTCCGGAACCGTGAAGCAGACGGAAGGCAGTATCGGCTATGTCGAGTTGATCTATGCACTCCAGAACAAGATGGCTTACGGGAGTGTTAAAAACCACTCTGGGAAATTCATCAAGGCTGATCTGGCTTCGGTCACCGCAGCCGCGGCCTCAATGAAAGATATGCCGGATGATTTTCGCGTTTCCATCACGGATGCCCCAGGCGACAAGTCTTATCCCATCTCCAGCTTTACCTGGCTGTTGGTGCCAGTGGAATGGAGCGACGCCGGCAAAGAGAAGGTGTTTGTTGATTTCCTGAACTGGATGGTAGACAAGGGGCAAACCCTGACCGCCAGCCTGGACTATGCCCCCCTTCCCAAAGCCGTAGCAGAAAAAGTGAAAGCCCGCATCAAGGAAATCAAAGTTAAAAAGTAGAAACTTTCGTTGGATCGTTCTTTACCTACTCCGAACGAGCGCTGGAGAAGACCCCAGCGCTCCATTTAACAATCCTTTAACAATCGTCTGCTAGCTTGCACCTATGCCCACGCTTCCCAAGCTGAAAATCCCCGGTGCCCGACCCGGCCCAAACGGGTCCGGCGGCTCACAGGATCAAACTTCTGGAGGTTCCGTGGCCCTTGGCGCGGCGGCAAAATCTAAGTTTCGCAGCAAAGAAAGCGTATTTGCTGACAACACTTTCCGCTCGCTCGTATTTGCGTGCGCTCTTGCCCTCCTGGCGGTAGTCGGCCTGATCGTCTTCGAATTGGTCACGCAGTCGCATCTCTCGATGAAAACGTTCGGCTTTAAGTTCCTGCAACGTTCAATCTGGGACCCGGTTGCGGAGGATTTCGGTGCTCTGCCCTTCATTTACGGCACTCTGGTTTCCTCATTCATCGCACTCATTCTGGCAGTACCCCTTTCTGTTGGAACCGCCCTCTTTCTTACGGAACTATGCCCTGACAAAATTCGTGGCATCCTCTCTCTGCTGGTAGAGCTACTCGCCGCCATTCCAAGCGTCATTTACGGCCTGTGGGGCATTTTCGTTCTTGCGCCGTTTCTGCGGGCCCACGTTGAGCCATTCCTGGGCAAATATTTTGGATGGACAGGATTATTTACAGGACCCAAGTACGGAATCGGCATGCTGGCTGCCGGTATCATTCTCGCCATCATGATCCTGCCGATTATCGCTTCCATCACTCGAGAAGTTGTTACCGCGGTTCCGCGCCAGCAAAGGGAAGCAGCTCTCGCTCTGGGCGCAACCAAATGGGAAATGTTGAACATGGCCGTTCTGCGAAACGCCCGCCCTGGCGTATTCGGCGGCATCATTCTTGGTCTGGGACGCGCGCTCGGCGAAACCATGGCTGTCACGATGGTCATTGGTAATCGCGCTGAGATAGCCAAGTCTCTTTTCGCTCCCGGTCACACGCTAGCCAGCGTAATTGCCAATGAGTTTACGGAAGCCGTGGGAAATACCTATCAAAGTGCGCTTATTGAAATGGCCCTGATCCTGTTCGTGCTTACTCTCATCGTCAACGCTCTGGCCGGACTGCTCGTCTGGTCGATTACCCGGGGCATGCCATCGAGGGCCCTTGCTTAAAAATCAAGCAAACAACATATCACTCCGCCGCCGCTTCACCAACAATCTGGCGCTTGGCCTTATTACGGCTGCCGCCATGGTGGTCACAGTTCCCTTGTTCCTGATCCTGGGCACGGTGATTTATCACGGCATCGGCGGGCTCAACTGGGATTTCTTTACACAGATTCCCAAGCCGATGGATGAAACCGGTGGCGGCATGGCAAACGCAATCGGCGGCTCGATCATGATTCTGGGCTTTGCCAGCATCATCGGAGTACCACTCGGAATCGGCGCCGGCGTGTTTCTTGCCGAGTATGGACGCAATGCGGCCGGCAACGTCGTTCGCTTTACCGCGGACGTGCTCAACGGCGTACCTTCGATTGTGATTGGATTAACCGCCTATGCACTGGTGGTTGTTCCACAACATCACTTCTCTATGTTGGCCGGCAGCGTAGCCCTGGGCATCATGATGATCCCCACAATCAGCCGCACCACGGAAGAGGTGCTGCTCATGGTTCCGCAATCCATTCGCGAAGCCGCTCTCGGTCTGGGCATCCCGCAATGGCGGACTACTATATCGGTTGTGCTCCGTACCGCCAGCGCCGGCATCATTACCAGTATCATGCTGGCTTTTGCCCGCATCGCCGGAGAAACAGCTCCACTCATGTTCACGGCATTGGGTAACGGCTATTGGAATACCAATCCGAATCAGCCGACTGCGGCCTTGCCGCTGCAAATCTTCAGCTATTCCATCATGCCGTATGACAAAGCCCACCAGCTTGCGTGGACGGGAGCACTTTTACTCATCTCCATGATTATGATCACGGTCATTCTCTTCCGATTTTTTGCCAACCGCGGCGTAATGAAAGGGGCCAGCTAAATGGACACTGGCATTCACGTCCGCGACTTAAATGCCTGGTTTGGGTCGACTCAGGCCCTGCATGGCATTGCTCTGGAAATTCCTCAAAAACAAAGCACAGCCATCATTGGCCCGTCGGGATGCGGAAAATCAACGTTTGTCCGCTGCCTGAATCGTATGCATGAGACTCTGCCCAATACCCGGGTTGAGGGGAAGGTGCAGATTGGAGATCTTGACGTCTACGGCAAGGGTGTCTCACCGGTTTCGATTCGACGACGAGTTGGCATGGTCTTTCAAAAACCGAACCCTTTTCCGACGATGTCCATTTATGACAATGTTGCTGCCGGGCTCAAGCTGAATGGTTTTACCAATCGACATGAACTCGATGGAATTGTGGAACGTTCCCTCCGTCAGGCTGCACTGTGGGACGAAGTCAAGGACAACATGAAGAAGAAGTCTGGCGCCAGCCTTTCCGGCGGCCAGCAACAGCGGCTGTGCATCGCTCGTACGCTTGCGGTTGAGCCTGAAGTGGTGCTCATGGACGAACCGGCTTCAGCCCTTGACCCAATTTCAACGTCGAAAATTGAAGACTTGATTTTTGATTTAAAAAAGGAATACACCGTGGTGATCGTTACTCACAACATGCAGCAGGCCGCGCGTGTGGCGGAGTTCACCGCGTTTTTCCTGCTGGGCAACCTTGTTGAATTCGATAAGACGGAGAAGATGTTCACCAAGCCCAGCGACAAAAGGACAGAAGATTACATTACCGGGAGATTTGGATGACGCGAACAAGGTTTCACCAGGGCCTCGATGACCTGAAGCAGAAACTGCTCACGATGGGTGGGCTGGCTGAACAGGCGGTAGAACGTTCCGTACGCGCATATCAGTCGCGCGACACAGCCATTTGCGAAACCGTGCTCCGCGATGAGGCCCATATTAATGCAGCAGAACGTGAAGTGGACGAACTATCGATCGACCTGCTGGCGATGCAGCAGCCAATGGCCGTTGACCTGCGCTTCATCATCGCCTGCATCAAAATCAACTCGGATATTGAACGCGTAGGCGATCAGGCCGTAAATATCGTGGAACGCGTGCTTGACATGGTTTCCCACCCAAAGTCCGATCTTAACGTTGATATTCCGCGCATGGCTGCACTTGCCATCAATATGGTTCGCGATGCCTTGAACTCATTTCTTACGGCGGACGCAGACCTGGCCCGCTCCGTTCTGGAACGCGATGACCTGGTCGATAATATCAACCGCGAGATTTTCGAAGCGGCCGATTTTGCCATGACGCACGGGGTTGAAACGCACCGTGACGCCCTGGACACCCTGATTGTGGCGCGCAACCTGGAACGCGTGGCTGACCACGCAACCAACATCGCGGAAGATGTGATTTTCTGGGTCCGCGGCGCAGATGTCAGACATCACGCGCAAACGTAAATCGTTGTTCGATTGCCGCCGGTAGCATGATCGAGATCCATAGCTGGTTCCGTGCGTGGCCGTGACGGAAAAGCTACAATAGACCGGGACGGCAGGTTCCTGGGACCGTTTTTAAGGCGAGATTTACATTGACCTGCCGGCATCCGCACGTCACACAATATGAACCGCACTGTTGACGATCCTTCGCTTTACATCAATCGCGAAGCCTCATGGCTTGCATTCAACCGGCGGGTGCTCGAAGAAGCCAATGATGAGAGCAATCCGCTGCTGGAGCGCGTAAAGTTTCTGGCCATTTCTGCCAGTAACCTGGATGAATTCGTTGAAGTTCGCGTCGCCGGATTGTTGCAGCGCATAGAAGATGGCTTCATAGATTCGGGTCCCGACGCGCTTTCGGCCGCCCAGGAGCGCGAGTTGATCGCCCGCGAAACGCATGAGTTTGTCGATGAACAATATGAATGCCTGAACAATAAGCTGCTGCCGGCCCTCGATAAAGAAAACATAAGGGTGCTTGATCTCAAGAACCTGAATGCTGAACAGGAAGCATTCATTGACGACTATTGCGAAAAGGAAGTGGACCCGCTACTTACACCGGTCACTGTTGACCCGGCCCATCCATTTCCGCGCGTGCTCAATAAGGCACTTTGCATAGCACTGCTGTTGAAACGCAAACGCCGGGCGAGCGGCACTTACATGGGAGTTATCACGGTGCCGCGCGTTCTGCCGCGCCTGGTAAGACTGCCCTCCAACACAGGCGTTGATTACATTTTTCTTGCTGACCTGCTGACATATCACGCTGCCAGCATGTACCGGGGTTATGAAATCATTTCCGCGGCTTCATTTCGCGTTACGCGCAACAGCAATCTGTATCTCGAAGAAGAAGAATCACGCAACCTGCTGGAAACGGTTCGTGGCGAGTTACACAAACGACGCAAGGGTGACGCTGTGCGGCTTGAAATTGATGCCGATGTTCATACCGAGATCGCTCGCCGTTTGCAGCAGACCTTCGAACTGGAAGACTGGCAGGTCTTCTACACGCAGGGCCCTGTCAACCTTTCGCGTTTATTCAATTTTTATGAGCTGACCTCGCGCCCCGACCTCAAGTTCAAACCATTTGTGGCCCGTGAACTGCGCCTTCCAACCAACAGCAGCAATATCTTTGAAGAGTTACGGAAGCGCGACATTCTTCTGCATCATCCCTTCGATTCCTTTGACGCTGTGGTCGATTTCATTGAGACAGCGGCGCAAGACCCGGAGGTGATCTCCGCAAAACAGACAATTTATCGCACCAGCCGGGACTCTCCCATCGCCAACGCCCTGATTACGGCCGCGAATAAAGAGAAAGAGGTGATAGCAGTCCTGGAATTGCAGGCCCGTTTTGATGAAGCGTCAAACATCCAATGGGCCCGCACCATGGAAGATGAAGGCGTGCAGGTATATCACGGATTGGTTGGCCTTAAGACCCACTGCAAGCTGTGTTTACTGGTGCGCCGTGATCCTGATGGCGTCACGCGCAGGTACGCCCATATCGGCACAGGCAATTACAACCCGACTACCTCGCGCTTTTATACTGATGTGAGTTTGCTGACGGCATCTCCGCAGGTCACCGGCGCTGTCCACGCGGTGTTTAATTATTTAACCGCCTATTCTGAGGCTCCCAGTTATGCACCACTGACGGTTTCTCCTGTCGACCTGGCCACGAGCACTCTGGCACTGATTCAGCGCGAAATGGAACATGCAAAAGCAGGCAGGCCGGCAGGCATCATTGCTAAAATGAACGCCCTGCTTGATAAGAACGTGATTCAGATGTTGTACCGGGCATCACAGGCTGGAGTCAGGATCGATCTCAGCATTCGCGGAATGTGTTCCTTGCGTCCCGGCGTGCCTGGCGTAAGCGACAATATTACGGTTCGGAGCGTGGTGGGCAGATTTCTGGAGCATAGCCGTATCTTCTATTTTGAGAATGACGGCGATGATGAAGTCTACATCTCCAGCGCGGACTGGATGCCACGCAATCTTTACGAGCGCGTTGAGGTGATGTGCCCTTTGCTTGATCCGGTTCTAAAGCAGCGGGCGAGAGATGAGATCCTGGCCGCGTATCTGGCTGATAACGTTAAAGCCCGCGTTCTGGACCGGCACGGCAATTACTCCCGTGTGTCCAGGCGCCGCGGACAGCCTGCATTCTCAGCCCAGGAATTTCTCATGGCCGTGGCAGAAGGAAATGCGGGAAAGGCGACAATCCCTGAGCCATCAATGCCGGCGATCAAGCCCGCTCGCAACAGGAAAGCAAGAGCAACCTCAGCCAGATTGGTTACGACAAAGAAAGTATGACGATCTATTTTTTACGCCATGCGTCTGCCGGCAAGAGCTACGTTAACCCTGAAGAGAGATGAAAAACGGCCTCTCGATGAAACCGGTATTTTGCAGGCACGTTATATTGGTCGCCTGCTTTCCAATATGGACATCCAACTCGACCAGATCATCAGCAGCCCGCTCAAGCGTGCGATGCAAACGGCATCGTTGGCTGCCAACGAACTGGCGTTCGAGACCCAAATTCAGACTGATGCGGCACTGCGACCTGAAAGTGAGTACGAGCAATTTCAGGAACTGCTGGCCCGATACAGCCGCTTCGAAGCCATCATGGTGGTAGGACACAATCCGAGCCTGAGCGAGTTCCTTATCAAGACGATCTCTTCCAGTACTGGTGCGGCGCATGTGAATTTTAAAAAGGGAGCTGTAGCCAAAGTGGAGATGGCAGGCCGAAGCGGCACTCTGGAATGGCTGATAACTCCGAGGATCGCGCGCACGCTTCAAACGACTTTGAAAGCCAGTTCTCGTCCAAAGACCTCGCGAAAGTAAGGAATTTCTTTTTCGCCAGCCCAGATCTCCAGGTCTGCACCGCCACGTGCCGGTTTTACATTGATCACCAGTGATTCTTCCCTGCTGGTGGCCCGAATGGACTGCACAGCACCGCGTCTACCCTGATTAAGCGCACGGGCCACTCTCAAGATCGCGGTCGCTTTCATTACGTCTGAGCGAAGTGGTGCGGGCAAGATCTTAACCAGGCGGTCACTGAGTTTGGGACGCGAATTTCCCTGGAATCGCGCAATGGTAGCGATTACTACGCGTTGCAGAGGTGTGTAACCAAAAAGCTCAGACTGCGAAATGATGTAATACGCGTGCCGGTGCCGTCCCACAGGATTGACAAATGCGCCCACCTCATAGAGCATCGCCGCGGTATCAATCCATTCCCGAAAATGCTTGTGCAGCCGGTGCAGCGCCCTGGTCTGGTCAAAGAGCGCCACTAGCGAGCTTGCGAACATGCGCTGAATGGCTTTGGTCGACCCGATAGCGGCGAGTGATGCTTCTCCAGTACATCCTCACGGTCAGACTCCATCTGGCGATGAGAACGCGATTCAAGGTCGTGTTCGGCAGCCATCTGGGCCAGCAAACCGTCGCGCAATCCCAAGGGTGAATACCGAAACGCACGCACCCCCAGAGTTTCCAGAAGATAGCTGTAAACCTCAGCTCCAGCGATAACAATTTCTGCGCGTTTTGGATTAATTCCTTTGATGGCGGCGCGTTGGCGCTCCGTCATTTTGGCCAATCGTTTGGCAAGTTTGCCAACGGCATCCAGGGAAATAAGAGCGGTTCGCGCCAGCTTAAGTGATTGTGAGGCGCCTGCCAATGCAGCGGCCGTGCCAGAAGTTGCAATTGTCATGGTTGGCGCAGCCCGCTTGATCTGCCGTGGGAGCCGCGCAGATTCCTCCACAATGAAACCTCTCATGCGCCGGAGGTCTTCCTTGGTAGGAGGATCATGCTGAACAAACTCCTGCGTCAGCCGAACTGCACCCAGGGGCAAGCTGATGACCTCTTTCATGTGGCCTTTTTCGGAAAGAATCAACTCGCAGCTTCCGCCGCCCAGATCCATGAGAAGAAGCCTGGCTGGTCGCGTGCGCATGTTGGAAACCACACCCAAATGGATAAGCCGACCTTCTTCCGGCCCGCTGATGATTTCCAGTTTCCATCCCGTGGCAGACTTGAGCCACTCCGCGAAGATGCGGCCATTGTTGCTGTCACGCATCGCGCTGGTCGCCACCACGCGCGTTCGCTCCACGGCAAAGCTCTGGACCGTCCGGTGGAATCGGCGGAGGGCCTTGAGGGTCCGGGCCATGGCTTGAGGATTGAGACTGCCGTCGTGAAAAACGCCTTCGCCCAGGCGCGTGACCTCTCGATCCTGGTGAAGTGGTATCAGACGGCCATTTCGTAGCTCGGCGATGCTGAGCCGAACCGAGTTTGATCCGATATCAACCGCGGCCAGAACGGGCATAAAGATCAGGCGTGCTTGGCGAATGACGCAACCAGATGCACTTTACCTGGATGCTTGCGTGCGGGATTGTACGAATCAAGCATAGTGGTTAATGCTGAGATTGCGGCCGAATACTTTGATGTCCTAACCGCGCGAGCCTCAACCAGAAGAGGACAATTTGCTCGATCGCGAAAAAACTTCTCCGCCACTGCGCAAAGTGCCTCCCAGTCATGCCATTCCCCGAGAACGTCCTGCATAGACTTCAGCGCTTCCAGAAACTGCTTCTGTTCGGCTGACTCGGCCGCGAGTTCCGCCTGATAGCGAATCAGCTTCATTCTGGTACGAATGGCATGCAAGCGGCGGGGCTTAATCTTGGCGTGGGAAACAAATTCGGCGCCGAGGGCGGTCAATTCCGTTTCCGCCTGGCGCAGAGGGGTAGAGTCATCGCCGAAGGAATCAGGTTGCGCCAGTGCTTGCTCTTCAAGCCTCTGCAATTGCAAACACAGCCTCGAGCGTTCGACCTTGCGCGCAGCCGCCGCCACTCGTTTTACCTGGCGGTGTCTCTTTTCCTGCATTGCCTGCGTCAGACTTCGACGATCCATGGTGACTGATCCGTTGGAGATTCCCTGCTTGAGAAGCTTCATCTGCACGTCAAGATCGCGGACTTTACCAGCCCGTTTTCTCAATGCGCTCAACTCTTCCAACGCTGCCTTCTGTTTGCGCGTCATCTGTGGATGGAGGTAGGCGAAAAAGCTTTCCATGCGCCGCGTGGAGGTTCGCAGGCGATGAACTTCCTTTGCCGATGAGTTCGTCCTTCAACTTGGCAATCGCCGACGAAAGATCGCCCGCGAGGGTGTTGAATTTGCTCTCAGTAAGGGTCATGGAAATAGCTAGCCAACCTGGCGACTACTAAGCAGTACGCCTAAGATAAATGAGGCCTTCCGTTTAACGCAACCTTAAACACCCGCAGACTAGACCCGGAAGTCCTTGCTTAACAAGAGGTTAGCCTGCAATAATGGAGCAGGACCAGGCGATGGAGTTCGCCTTTAACCGCCCATACGGCTGATAACTCCTACCAATCTGAGTTTTGGAGCAGTTTGACATGCGAACTCTCATTGAGTGGAGAGCCTACGTCTGGATTTCTATCGGTGCGGTGATTGGGGCCAATTTAAGGTATCTCCTTGCCACTTTGATTGCCCGCCTTAGCACCATATCCTTCCCTATCGGGACGTTGATTATTAACACCACCGGAAGCATGATTCTGGGATTCTTTGTTGTATGGACCTCGGAACGCGTTCTGGCTGATCCGCTATGGAGGTCACTTGTGGCGATTGGGTTCTGCGGCTCCTATACCACCTTTTCCAGCTATGCGTTTGAGACCATGGCTTACTTTGAGCAGGGCAACTGGATGTTGTTCGCCGGAAACATTCTTTCCAATAACATCTTGTGTCTTGGCGCCGTACTTGTGGGTGGGATGCTGGCGCGTTCGCTCTAGCTGACGTGTCCAGAGTAAAATCCGAGAGGATGTAGCTGAGGAATTGCATTCTGAAAGGAATTGAGTACCGCGTATGACGTCGCCGGCGACCGCAGTTCAAGTTTCCATCTACCTGAATGAAGCCGACCAGTGGCATCGCCGCCCACTTCACCTTGAGTTGCTCAACTTTCTGCGCGAAAAGGAAGTTCCGGGCGCGACGGTGCTCCATGCAGTCGCCGGGTTCACAGGCCATAGCCGTGTTAAAACCTCTACGCTGATTGACGCCGGCGGCAAACTTCCTCTGGTACTCACGTTCATTGACTCTGAAGAGAACGTACAGAAGCTGTTGCCGACGATTAAGGAAATGGCCGGCCATCGTCTGATTGTCCGCGAAAAGGTGACGATTGAAGGAGAAGCCGATTGAGCGACACGGATTTGGACGTCCTCGCTCTCGCCGCTCATCGTGATGACGTGGAACAGACATGCGGCGGCACTCTGCTCAAGATGGCCCAGCGCGGCCTGCACACTGGCATCCTTGATTTGACGCAAGGTGAAATGGGCACTCGTGGCAGCTCTGAGGACCGCGGGCGCGAAGCCGCCGATGCAGCACGAATCCTGAAAGCATCGTTCCGCCAAGCCCTGGATATTCCCGACGGGCGCGTGGAGAACACCTGGGAAAATCGTTTGAAGATCGCCCGCATCATCCGCGAGCAGCGTCCGCGCGTGCTGATCCTTCCCTATTGGCAGGGGCGTCACCCTGACCACTACACGGCCTCAACGCTGGGCTATGAAGCGGCTTTTCTCGCCGGATTGCGCAAACTTGGAAATACTCCCGGTTCAAGCGCTGGCCAACTCGCGGAATCTGTTGCCAAACTGGCGCCGCACCGCCCGTTCAAAATCATCTATGCCAGCCTTTACTATGACGTGCGTCCGTCATTCGTTGTAGACATCAGCGACCAATTCGAAGCGCGCCTCCAGGCGTTGCTGGCATACAAGTCCCAATATTCTGACCAAAGCGCCGGCAGTGGTCTTTTCCCGCAAGAGAAAGAAATCAGGAGCCGGCTGGAATCCATGGCCAGCTTCTATGGCTTGCTGGCAGGCGTGAAATACGCTGAACCATTCGTGCAAAAAGAAGTAGGGCTGGTGGACGACATAACGGCCATTCCGGTGTCTTCGATCTGAAGAGTTCCAGATAAGCCAGCTGCCGGCAATCGTCCATCAGCCCCAAAGCTTTTCACAAGCCTTACTGACGAGCGATCGGCGCGTGGTGGGGCAGTGCTTGTGGCATCTCTGAGACGTTCCACGCCCAGGCCGCGAGCAGAGCAGCGCCTTCATTGATTTCGTCCGGAATTACCTTGTCGAACGTATCGGTCTGGCTGTGATGCGCCTCACGATAATGGGCTGGATTCTGCACGCAGAAATAAGCGGGCACGCCGGCACGCAGGAACGATTCATGATCGCTGGAACCGAAGTTACGCGTGCTCAATGGTTGCAGATCAAACACCTCTCGCAGGGGCGTATAGATCTCGCCCATGAGCGGGGCTGTTTCATACAAATCTTCCAGCGCGATACTGAAGACTCGTCCGGTGCCTGTGTCATGGACAAGCGCGGCGTCCATTTTGGGAATTTCTGCCTCATGATTCTTCATGAATAGCTCGGCGCCCACGCCTCCCTGCTCTTCTCCCGTGAATAGGATGAACGTAATGGTCCGCTTCGGCTTCCATCCAAGAGCTTTCAGGGTACGCGCGGCCTCCAGAACAGCCATGGATCCGGTTCCGTTGTCTAAAGCTCCCTGTCCTAGGTCCCACGAATCAAGGTGCCCGCCGATGACCACACGCTCGTCAGGAAACTGTGTACCTTTAATCTCGCCAACAGTGATCGACGCCGGCACGGGGCCAGGGCTGAACGTACCCGTAAGATTCACTTTCATTGTGACCGGGCCAGATTCAGCCAGCCGTGTGATCAGGCTGTATTCTTCATGCGCAATAAAAGCCAGCGGAACATCCGACGGCTGATAGCGGCTGAAGCTTCCCATGTTGAACAGATTGTCAGTCTTTCCGCTATCAACAAGGACCACGGAAGGCGATTCTTCAGCGATCATTCGCATGGTGGCCATGCGGCGCCGAAAGCCGCCCGCTGCTTCGGCTTGCACACCCTTTTGCGGGGTAATTACGGCGTCATATGCATTCTCTGCTTCATTGGTGGGAATTTCAGCAGGCTTGCCCATCAGCAGGATTGCGCCTTTGAGCTTCCCTTTGTATTTAGCGAAATCGCTGTCCGAATCAATCTTAATGGCGACCACATTGCCGGAGATCTCACCCGGCGTAGCCTTGCTCCAGCCCAGGGCGTGTATAGGAACCAACCGCGACAACGGCGTCACAATCTGCGCGGAATCCACCCCGCGATAGTACGCGTGGGGGACTTCAGTGGTTTCAAGGTGCGAATCGATTGCATAGTCCTTGAACCGGCGCAGGGTCCAATCACTGGCCTGTTGCATCTGTTTTGAACCGGTCAGACGCGGGCCTATCTGCGTGGTCAGGTATTCCAGGTTCTTCATCAACTCCGAGTGTGCTTTCACCTCGGCATAGATCTTCTGGTCGGCATCTTCCATTGCCGACTTGTAGCTCTTCTTATCGTCTGCGGAGCGAGCAGGCGCGGCAGTTTGCGCGATCAAAAACGATTGGCATAGAAATACAACAATTGCCAGGCGGAAGCGGCTATTCATAGCTGTGATGACCTTTGTAACGCAGGAATTTTTTTCAGGGAACCGGGGATTATACTCCGCCAGTTCAATCAATCGTCCCAAAATGGAATTATCAACAGATCTTTACACGCGGGTCGTGCAACGAATGAAACGATTTTCAGCTCTGAATCACTAGGCAGACATTGGAGAACCAATAGGACAATCGCGGAGGCCCCACCGTTTACGATCTGCCTCTGCGCAAGTCTCTGTTTTTCTTTATCTTGGTGGATAATGACCTTCGCGGCGGAACATCGCTGCGAAGGTTTTTTCATGGCTTGACGGACGCTGGTTCGGTGAGAACGTAGGCACATCGCCTCAGACTTGCGAAAAGGTCGCGGTCGCCGGTTCCAGAATGGCACCCAGATCATAAGCACTGGAGAGCGTCCCGAAGTTTGCACCGTGATCGTAGCCCAGCCTGGAAGCGATAAAGGCCTGTGCATTCGCGGAGGACGCATAGCGGACCATCAATGCAGCTTGCAGAGCGAGCGCCAGGCGGTCTGCTAACCGCCGCGACTGGCCTTCCTGGCCACTACCGGCAAAGCTCTTTTTCATATTATTCAGATCAGTTTCAATGGCGCTGGTGAATAGATCAAATCTCTTGTCTGCCCCCTTTGCCAAATGCAATTCCTGAAGCAATGCTTCACCGGCTGCCGGCTCTTTCTTGAGCGCCCTGAGAATATCCAGGCAAATCACGTTACCGGAGCCTTCCCATATCCCATAAAGCGGTGCTTCCCGGTATAGCCTCGGCATACCTGAGTCTTCCACATAACCGTTGCCCCCAAGACATTCCAGCGCCTCAGCCACAACGGGTGAAACCCGTTTGCACAACCAATACTTGGAAATCGCCGTCGCGATGCGGCCAAATGCCCTCTGCCTGTCATCGCCGGCTCTCAGATCAAACGATTCAGCCAGCCGCATCGCCATCAGCGTCGAGGCTTCCGACTCAAGCACCAGATCGGCCAGCACATTCTGCATCAACGGCTGCTCCACCAACAGCTTGCCGAAAGCAGCGCGGTGGCAACAGTGATGCAGCGCCTGTACCAGTGCCTGGCGCATCAATCCGGCGCCCGCAATGGCGCAATCAAGACGGGTATGGTTCACCATTTCAATGATGGTGTTTATTCCCCGCCCTTCCTCGCCAACAAGCTGTGCCCAGGCACTCGAAAACTCGACCTCGCTGGAAGCGTTAGAGCGGTTGCCAAGTTTGTTTTTCAATCGCTGGATGAAGAAGTTGTTCTTGTCACCCGCGGCCGTCCAACGAGGCAGAAGAAAGCAGGATAATCCATTGGCGGTCTGGGCAAGAATCAAAAACGCGTCACACATTGGAGCAGAGCAAAACCATTTGTGCCCGGTGACCAGATATTCACGAGAGTCTCCGATCCGCGCTGCACGCGTGGTGTTCGCGCGCACGTCAGAGCCACCTTGTTTCTCTGTCATCCCCATACCCAGCAGAGCGCCCGTCTTGCTGGAGACCGGGACAAAACCGGGGTCATACTTTGATGACAGGATTTTGGGTTCCCAGTTTTTAGCGACTTCCGGCTCGGCACGCAATGCGGCCATTCCAGAATAGGTCATGGAAACAGGACAGGTGTGACCAGCCTCGTTTTGAATTGTGATCAACATCATGGCAGCGCGTGCCACATGTGCGCCATGACGCATGTCCGTCCAGGGAAGGCTATGAAGCTGATTGGCTATTGATGTCCGCATGAGCTGATGCCATGCAGGGTGAAACAGGACTTCATCGCGACGGTTGCCATTCCGGTCATAGATATGAAGGTCAGGCGGGTTCTCATTGGCGTCCACGGCCCAACGCTGGGCTTGCTCCGTGCCCAGAAGACGGCCGAGCTCGCCGATGCTCTCCGCAGCCCAGGTGGCTCCCGCGCGCTCCACGGCCGCAACCAGCGTTGGGTCAGTGGTGAACAGGTTGTAATTGACCAGTGGAGGCACCTGGTTCAGATGTTCCTCGTCATGCATCTTGCGGGTGGAAGCGGGCGTGGTTGTCACGCGACTATTCTAACGCCGAGGCAAGTCTGGTTTACTCATAACGCAAGGCAATCATGGGATCGACTTTGGTGGCACGGCGCGCGGGCACATAGGCCGCCAGCAATGCAACAGCCAGAAGAATTAACGTTACCAACGCAAATGTAATGGGGTCAGTGGCCTTCACTCCGAATAACATTGATTGCAATAGCCGTGTGAATCCAACTGCTGCGACGATGCCAAAGCCAACTCCGATTGTGGCGGTCAGCAGGGCCTGCTTCAGCACCAGCATCCGGACGTTGCCCGGCGTGGCGCCAAGTGCAATGCGAACGCCCATTTCCCGCGTCCTGCTTGCGACTGAGTAAGCGAGAACGCCATAGATTCCGATCATGGCCAGCGTTAGCGCCGCGGCTGCGAATGTGCCGATCATCGTCAGGTTGAAGCGACGCGTGGTGAGGGATGCGTCAAAGACCTGCTGAAACGTCTTGATTCGCGGTGGCACATTTGGATCAAGGTCGGCCAGAATCTTCCGTGCCGCCGGCTGGATCATGCCCGGATCCTGACTTGTCCTTACGACTGCGATGAAATGACTTGTACCATGCGGGCGTTGCCTGTAACTGACGTAGATCGTCGGCCGGGGCTGGCGCTCCAGATTTCGTTGTTTGACATCAGCAACTACCCCGACGATGCGAAGAAGCCGCAAGTCGCCGTCCATGTTCCCGAATTCGATGGTGTGGCCGATGGGATCCTGGTTCGGCCAGCGTTGTTTTGCCACCCCGTCACTAATGACAGCGACATGCGGAGCGGAAGGACCATCTTCATCACTAAAAAAACGTCCACGGCGCAATTGAATTCCCAGGGTCTCAAAATATCCATCACTCACGACGGCGTAATCGGCATCGCCAGTGCGTGACCGATCATGGAACAGGCGATCGAAAAAGGCTATCACTTCATGCAGCTCTTCGGGCTTCAGCTCATCACTCAAGCTGTCTGTCGTGCGTTGAATGATCGCCTTATCACTGGCTGATAAATCCTGTTCGCCAAGCTCAACAAAAGTCCCATTGGAGTGCCAATCGCCATCGAGTGGCAGTCCAGCAGTTCCCCCGGCCATCGTAACCCCGGGCAGGCCGCGCAGACGGCCAAGGAGTGTATCCAGAAACTGCACTCGACGGATTGCCGCGATGTCCGTATTAACATCGGGCAGCGCCATATCCATTGTGATGATCTGGTCCGTGCGAAAGCCGGGATCAACCGACAGGACTCGCAAAAAGCTGCGTCCGAGAAGGCCAGCGCCTATCAGCAAGACCATGGTGATGCCGAGCTCCATGGCAATAATCGACTGACCCATGCGATGCCTGCCAGCAGCTTGACGGCGATTGCTGTCTACCAGTGTGGCCTGAATGTTGCCTGCGGTGGCACGTAATGCGGTGATGGCTCCGAGCCCGATCGCCACGACACAACATAACGTAAGCGAAAACAGCATTACCGGAATATTCACAGATACCTGTTCCAGCCGCGGAATGTTGTTGGGTGCAAGAGCGATCAGCGTCTTTACTCCGAATCGTGCTGCCACCAAACCTAAAATACCGCCAGCAAGGCACAGTAAGAGGCTTTCTGCCAGAAACTGACGAACCAGTCGTGATCGCGAAGCGCCCAGTGCGGCACGGGTCGCTAGTTCACCTTCACGAGCCGCGGCTTGCGCCAGCAGAAGGTTCATCACGTTGGCGCATGCGACCAAAAGCAAAAAACCAACTGCGCCCAGCAGGATCAGCATGGCTGTGCTTACTTCACCTGTTAGGTCCTCCTGCAGCGTCGTCATGGTGACGCCTGACAGGTGGAGGCCGGGGTTCTGGCGATCTATACGCTGGGCGATGCCTGTAAGCTCAGCCCGGGCGGTGTCGAGCAAAACGCCATCTTTCAATCTGCCAATCACTTTCCAGTTGTGAGCATCGCGGGCGGGTATGAATTCGAAGAGCTCGCGCGGCACCCACATGTCTGAATCATCTGGATAGCGGAAGCCGGGCGGAAGCACTCCCACAACCGTGGCCAGGTATTCGCCCGCCTTCAGGCGAATGCTTGTGAGGTCTTCGCGCATGCCCAGACTGTCTCGCCAGTAGGAGTAACTTACCAGCGCGACCGGAGCAGCCCCCTGCTTCTGCTCTTCAGGCAGAAAGCCGCGTCCGCGAATCGGCTGAACGCGCATGACTTGAAGGAAATCCTTGGAAACAGAAGCCATTGTGATACGGCCGGCGCCAGATGGACCTGAAACGGATTGAGTGGAAGAACCGAACTCCGCCAATCCCTGCAAAGTAGTGTTTTGAGAACGGAAATCCTCGAAATTAGGATCGGCTAGATTCGCATTGTTAATGGCGCCGCTTATCTCCCAGACCCTGATGATCTGGTCAGCATTCTCATATGGCAAAGAGCGAAGCAAAACACCGTAAACAACACTGAAAATGGCAGTGCTGGCGCCGATTCCCAGCGCCAACGTGAGCACAGATACTAACCGTGAAGCCACGGTTCTTTAGCAAAACGCGCAGTCCAAAGCGTACGTCCTGCATCAGGCGTTCGAAGCCATGCCAACCATCTTGCTCACGTGTGACTTCCTTGATCAGGCCGGAGTTCCCCATTTCGCGGCGCGCGGCTGCCTCGGCTTCTTCGCGGGAAGCTCCGTGATCCATCTTGTCTTGTGCCGCCATACGCAGGTGGCTTTCGAGTTCGTCGTTGAGTTCGCGATCGCGTTTGTCGGTCATGGCTCGCCTCCTTACTCTCGAGTCTGCGGCGTAACAGGATTCAGTACACCAGACATCGCTTCCAACAGCTTTTCCCAGCGGGAGCGTTCTGAGGCAAGCTGTTTCCTGCCCACGGCGGTGAGCTTATAGATCTTCACTCGTTGCTTGTTCTCAGACATCTGCCATTCGGAAGAAATCCATTTCTGTTTTTCCAGCCGGTGCAGCGCCGGATAAAGCGACCCGGTTTCTACGTCAAGCGCGTCGCCGGAGTTCATGCGAATGGCCTGAGTGATGCCGTATCCGTGCTGCGGTCCCCATAACAAAGTCTGCAAGACAAGCAGATCAAGCGTTCCCTGCAGCAATTCCACGCGATTCTGGTAACGTCCCGTTTTAGGCATGTAGATAGCCTACAGCCACGGCTGTAGATTGTCTACGTCCCTGGTTCCATTTTGGTTCCCTGAAAGATGGGCTTCACAAAAATTTGTACCGGATGATGCCGGATAGTAAACTCATCAGCCATGAGAAAACTCATCGTTGTTGCCGCAGCTCTTTTGCTTAGCTTCCCGATGGCCGCGCAGGACTGGGCCAGGCAGAATCTGGAGAAATCACCCCGTCATGGGGAATGGGTCCAGATCAAACACGATAACCGTACCGTGAGTACCTTTGTGGTTTACCCGGAATCCAAACAGAAGGCGCCCGTGGTGATTGTGATCCATGAAATCTTTGGCGCCACTGACTGGTCGCGCAGCCTGGCTGATCAGCTTGCGGCAAAGGGCTACATTGCCGTGGCTCCAGATCTGCTGTCTGGAATGGGACCCAATGGCGGAAAAAGCAGCGACTTTCCAACAGTGGACGCTGCCCGAGAAGCCAACTCGAAACTCCCAGATGACCAGGTCACCGCTGACCTGAACGCGGTGGCTGATTATGCGAAAAAGATTCCCGCCTCCAACGGTAAGCTGGCGGTCGTGGGATTCTGCTGGGGCGGTGGACAGAGCTTCCGCTTTGCTACCAATCGCAAAGACCTGAACGCGGCCTTCGTCTTCTACGGTCCGGGGCCCAAGGACGTCTCTACCATTACGGCTCCGGTTTACGGCTTTTATGCCGGCAAAGACGCCCGCATCGGGGCCACGCTGCCTGAGACTACGGAAGCCATGAAAAAGGCCGGCAAGAAGTTTGAACCGGTTACCTATGAAGGCGCAGGTCACGGCTTTATGCGCGCCGGTGAAGATCCGGCTGACACGAATCCGGACAACAAGAAGGGCCGCGAAGATGCCTGGAAGCGCTGGCTTGAACTGCTGAAGAAGATGTAAGGATTTTCGGGCGCTCGGCAAGGAGCGCCCGTACCTCTCCACCCACCAAAAAGCTGATAACTTCTTCGTTTTCTTCACGTCTAAAGATGCGGCTTGCCAGAGAGTGCACTGCCTTGCGCGAGCGTGAGGCGAATGGAGGAAATCGTATGCACACCAAAGTCCGCAAGAGCGCTTACCTGATGGCGATCGCTGTCTTGCTCACCCTGATTGCCACGAAAGTCTGGAGCCAGACGCCCCCAACGCAACAAGATTTCCAGCGCAGCTTCACCGTTTCCCCCGAAGCAAAACTCGTGGTTGAAAACTACAAGGGAACAATTCACGTGACGGGCACAGATAGCAATCAGGTTGTGGTGGATGTGCGCAAGATATTCGAAGGCAGTGATGCCGACCGCAAATGGTGGCTTGAAAATCTAAAGGTCGACGTAAATGGCCAGACGGACCGCGTTGAAGTTAAAGTCACCTATCCGAATTGCAGCTTTTGCTGGATGTCAGCCAACTATGAGTCCGAGGTCGATCTGGAAATCAAAGTTCCTCATCACATTGACATTCAGCTGGACGGTTATAAGCCAGACATTCGCGTTTCATCCACTACCGGCTCAATCTCAATCCATAGTTACAAAGCGCCCATGCTGCTTGATTCGACCACTGGCGCCGTACATATCAACACTTACAAGGATTCAATCCGGCTGCGTGATGTTACGCTGCAAGGCGATCTGGTGATTGAATCCATGAAAGCGGATACTGAGATTACCGCTAAGACTCTGGGCAAGAACGTTGATATTCAAACTGAGAAAGGCACAATCACGCTGAGCCTTCCTGCCAATGCAGATTTCAACCTGGATTTTCAGGGAGGCAGAAGGGCTTCATTTACCTCCGACTTTCCAGCAATTTCCGGGGCCACCTACTCGGGCCAAAACATGAAAGGGACTGTGAATCATGGCGGTCCTAACGTTCATCTGCGGACTGACAGAGGTTCGGTTTCTCTCCGTAAGCTTTAGTCCCTGGCCTGAACCCATAGAACACTGATCGCTCACTCGCGATCCAGCCCCCATTTTTTGAGGAGAATTGAATGCGCTGTTTTAAACCACTTCTTGTCCTGCTTTTTCTTCCGCTTCTGATACAGGGACAAACCACATCTCAGCACGGAGTCCAAACCGGCGATATCGATCGTAAGGCCGATCCCTGCACCGATTTCTTCCAGTACGCAAACGGAACATGGCGGTCGGAGAACCCGATCCCGGCTTCTATGCCACGCTGGAGCCGCCGCTGGCAAGCGGGAGAAGACGCCAAAGAACAACTGAAAGTAATTCTGGACGATGTCTCCAAACGCATCGATTGGCCCAAGGGAAGCCCGGAGCAGTTGATTGGAGACTACTACGGCTCATGCATGGACCAGCCGAAAATCGACAAACTTGGGATCGCACCTGCCCAGACCATGCTCGCTCAGATTGACGCCATCAAGTCGCCGGCGGACCTGCAGCGGATGATTCGCCAGCTTCAATCACTCAGCGTGTCCGCTCCATTCGGAATGGGATCAACCCCGGACAACCACAATCCAGGACAGACAATTGCCACCGTCTATGCCAGTGGTATCGGGCTTCCTGATCGCGACTATTACCTGAAACCCGACCAGCGATTTCAGGAAGCGCGGGAGAAGTACGCCACGCATGTAACAAATATGTTCAAACTGGCCGGCTATAACGAGGCCAGTGCCAAAGCCGCTGCGACGACAGTCTTTGACTTCGAGAAAAAGCTCGCGGAGGCTTCGCTCGACAACGTCGCGCTGCGCGATCCAAAGGCAACCGACCACAAAACCACGTTCGACGCCTTGACCAAGATGGCGCCCACTGTGGATTGGGCAGCCTTGTTCACTGAAAGCAAGATATCGCGCGCCGACCTCAACGTGACTGAGCCTAAATTCCTGGCGCAGGTAGATAAGCAACTGCATGACACTCCACTTCAGGACTGGAAGACTTATTTGAAGTGGCAGTTCCTGCACGCCTCGGCTGACAGCCTGTCGAGCCCTTTCGTGGATGAGAACTTTGCTTTTTACGGCCAATACATCAGCGGGTCAAAGGAACTGAAGCCGCGCTGGAAGCGCTGTGCTGAGTCTACTGACGCCCTGTTGGGAGACGCGCTGGGCAAGAAGTATGTTGAGAAGTATTTTCCACCTCAAGCCAAGGCGCGCGCCCAGGAAATGGTCACTAATATTCTCGCGGCCATGCATGACACCATCGAAGGCCTGGAATGGATGAGCCCTGAAACAAAGAAGAGAGCCTGGAGAAACTTTCCACTTTCAATCCGAAGATCGGATATCCGGACAAGTGGAAAGACTATAGCAGCATTAAGATAAATCGCGACTCGTACTGGAACAATCAGATCGCCGTGGTGAAATGGAACGTGGATGAGGACCGCTCCCTCATGGGTAAGCCTACGGACCGTGGCCGCTGGGGCATGACTCCGCCGACGTCCAACGCATACTACAATCCCCTGCTCAATGAGATCGTGTTCCCGGCCGGTATTCTGCAACAGCCATCATTCAGCGTGGAGAACGCTGATGCGATCAATTACGGCGGCATCGGAGTGGTGATTGGCCATGAGATCAGCCATGGCTTTGACGATCAGGGCGCCCAGTTTGACGCACAAGGGCGACTCGACAACTGGTGGACCGAGGCTGACTTAAAGAATTTCCATCAACGCACCGCCTGCGTGGCCCATCAGTTCGATGGATACTTTATTGAGCCGGGAATTCACCACAACGGTCAACTTGTGCTTGGAGAAAGCATTGGCGATCTGGCTGGCGCAAAGATCGCCTATCTGGCATTCCAGAAAGCCAAGAAAACCAACCCCGCACCAACGATTGACGGGTTCACACCCGATCAACAGTTCTTCATTGCATGGGGCCAGTGGCGTGGTGATGAAATTCGTCCAGAAGAGCAGCGGCACATGGTCCAGGGCGATCCACATCCCATCGGCAAGTATCGCGTCATCGGCCCGCTTTCCAATCTGCCGGAGTTTGCCTCAGCATTCTCCTGCAAGGCGGATAACGCGATGGTGCGTGCGTCTGCGGACCGTTGCGAAGTCTGGTAACAAGTCTGGCAACAATGCCAACCAAATAGTGAAGGGACGCAGCAAGCTGCGTCCCTTCTGTGTTTCGGAATCGTTCGGCCTTACGCATTCCGAACTGGTAGCCGTTACCGCCTCCAGGGATTCCCGTTGTAACCCTGTTGATAACCCTGCTCGTAGGCCTGGCGGTAATACGCCTTGTACTCGTTCTTATTGCCAAACCTTGAATCGTAACCCCGATCCGCATGTTTGTAGTTATTGTCATGTCCGGGGCGGAAACTGTGTCCTGTCCGGCGATCTGCAGCGCCATCATTTATTCCGTCCTGATAGCCATACTGTTTTGCAGCATTGAATCCATAGTCGCGGTAACCGCGGCCATAACCGTCATCCCGATCACCATCACGGTCGCGATCGGAATAGTTGTACCCCACTTCACGATAGCCGCGCTCATAGCCCGACCGGTACGCCTGTCGGTCGTCATTTTCGCGATAGCGGCAGTTGTTGTCCCAGTCAGAACGGCGACGGTGCTCGGCGTCCCAGCGTCCGCTTTGCAGGCCGTCGCGAAAAGCCTGGCGGTCGTCATCATCTCGGTGTTGCCATCCCCACTGGACCGGCACAATCGCTTGTGCGGCAGCGAACGTAGCGCCGCTGGTTAACAACGCCGCTCCCAATACCAACGCTCGTGTGTAATTCATAAATCCTCCAAATTCCCCTTGACCTGAAAACTACTTCTGGTACTGGGTAGAAACACAACGTTTCTCACGATGACTCTGCGTTTATGTAAATTTCTGTAAACGCATGAAATCATCACAATTTTGTGTGGTGGTGTCGTGAGAATTTATCCGAAGGCTTTAGGACTAAGTCCAGAGACTTGCGATGCGTCAGCGCAAGAACGAAAACATTCTTACATTGCGTTCGCGAATTTCAATTCCTGCGGGCGCTGCTTATAACCATCAATCTGGCGAGGCGAAGTTGCAGTATATAAATCGACCAATTTTTTCAAGTAATCGTTCAACGGTGTGTACTTCATGCCGAGTTCAGCCTTGCTGCGGTCATTGTTCAACGCTGACATCCACAGTCCGCTGAACGGGGAGCAGTCCGGCAGCAAGCCGGCCCGCATCAAGGCCGCCCGCGGCGCAGGCTTCAGTTGTACCGGGACCTTCATGAGGGCTGCCATCATCTCCAGAAAATGTTTTAGAGAAAGCGATTCATCCTGGCCAATGTTGTAGGCTTCGCCTTTCCCTTGCTCACTTTTGCCGAGGCGAATGATTGCCTGCACAACATCTTCGCCATAAACGTGCCTTACAGCTGAACCGCCATCGTCTGGAACCAGAAGGGACCGCCGTCCTGGAGTCTCAGGAAATATCCGTAGAGGCGATCATAATGGTCGCGCTCGCTGTTGACCATTGGTAGTCGAAGGCTGGTATAGGGGAACTTGTGTTCCTGCCATGCTTGCGAAAACACATCCTCTGCCTGCCGCTTATCAAAACCATAGAGCCAGTTGCTGTGTTCGGATTCGTCGGTTCTTGCCGGCTCAGGCATCACCGGACCCGGGTAATCCGTTTCCTTGAAAGGCCTCTGGACGCCCAGGCGTACGAGATATACCTGACCGGTACTGATGAAGATATATCGCCCGACGCGATCACGAAACAAGTTAACCGCTGCTTGCGCTTCAGAGCCGGTGTAAAGAGTGGTATCGATTACGACGTCGAACTGTCGATTACCAAGAGCAGCCTTCATCTGCTCCACATCATTGCGATCGCCCCGCAACCGCTCAATCTCGATGGGGAGATCGTCTGGAGTAAATCCACGATTGAAGATTGCGACCTGATGGCCGCCCTGGAGAAGCGCGTGGACAATGGAAGGACCAAGATTGCGCGTACCGCCAATGATGAGTGATCGCATGGAGATGTAATTTTAAATTCCGCGGCCGCTCTTAGCGGACCACAGTGGTATAAAAAGCATTATTCCCAGTCCGCAGGTCTTTACCGTACGATAACGCCAACCCGACTCCGAGCACACGAACTTTCAATTGCCCGCCGGTGTCCACCAGAAACTGGCGGGTGCCCAGCGCAGCCGCAGCGTCAAAGAATTTTCCTGTATCAACAAAAGGCCCGATCTTCACATTGACGAAGCCATTGGAAAAAACATTTCTGTCCGTATCCCAATTCGAGAGGAAGTAATCTTTGCCCAGGGGCGCGCTGCCCTTGCGACCATCGCGAGTGCCAATGTGCCCCCGCAACCAGAAATCGTTGTCCCGTTCCAGCCCAAGCATCCTCAGTTCGTCAAAAGGAATCTCGCCAAAGGTGTTACCACCACGTACGCGAACCCGGGTTTCGAAATTATCGCCACGCGCCTGAGGCAGCCAGTGAATATCAAGCCCTGCTTGAACTTTTTCAAACGATTCACCCGGAGTTGACCATAACCTGCCGGCCTGCGAGCTGATATTGCTTTCCACCGAGGCGCGATGCTCCGCTGATCGCCAGATTTGATAGCTGATCGAAGCGGTTTGTTTAAGCTGATAGCCGCCGGCCAGCAGCTCAGGCGAAAGTGCCGTTGGAAAGACAACATTGCGCTCGTCGCGGTGTGAGAGTTCAATCCCGAGGCGCCAATGCCAGCGCCACCCAACCAGCCTTTCGATCTCCGCCGCCCCTTCTTCCCTGCGCAGATTGAGAGCATGCCAGTATCGGCGCTGGGCCGGTGAATCCCTGGCGCATGTCCCAATTCTCATTGCGTGCTCCGGCGCTGACCCAGAATCGCCATTCCGGCATCTGCCAGAGCGGTCCTGAAATCGACGCCTGATAACGCCTCTTGTTGACATCCCATCGCCCGAGAGCGGCGATATTGATGGCGGAGTCGCCCAGGTTGTCGTATTCCGGTGTTATTTCCTGAAAGGCGATTCCACGCAGCATGCGCACTACGGACTGAACCTTCCCATTGCCGAAACCGTTCAGTTCCTGAGCACGCAGAATTGCGTCAAACTTGCCTTCATCACGGGCTGCCAGATCGAATCGATAAACGGGGAAAATCTGCAGATTGTTCACTCGCTGCTCTGTGATGCGAAACTCATTCAGCTTGAATGTGGATGATGCCCCAAAAGCTATAGCATGATCGAGCAAGGCTGGACGCACTTGCAGCTTCGGTTCGGTCCTTACTTCAGCAACCTGCGGCTTGTTGAGTTTGTTCCAATATGAGATGGCTGCTTCGAGATTGCCGTCGAGAAAATAAATGGTGGCGAGAAAATCCGCCGCATAATCGTCTTTGGGATCGATGCGCAAGGCGCGACGCAAATGCTGTATGGCTTCTGAGTTATTCTTCTGCTTGAAGGCCACACCCGCAAGCTCTTCCGGGAACCGCTTGTCGGCAGGAGAAAGTTCACTACCGCGGCGAAATGCAGAACGAGCTTCGTCCCACCGTTCAAGATGGGCCAGGGCAATTCCATATTGATACTCATGCTCAGCAGAGCGAGACGGCTCTGCCGTGAGCGCGGCAACCAGTGCTGGCCAGCGTTCCGCCTTGAAGAGAGATTCTGGAGTGACTCCAGCCTGGGCAGATCCGCGCTCCGCACTGAGGAGTAGGACCAGAAAAACAAGTAACCAGAATGGTTTCGGCTGGATCAGCCCGTAGAGTCTCATTTTGGGAGCGCCAGTAAAGTCCAGCGCTGAACGGCATTCCATTCTTTCTCAAACTGACGGCGATCCATCTTTAACAGCTTCTTCTGCGCCGGATCATTCACCAGAACTACGTTTTCCTGCGGATCCAATCCCACCAGGAGCACATAGTGTAATGAAGTCTGTCCGGTCATAGGCTTGAGCGCCACAATCAATGGTCTTCCTTTTTCCAGATGATGGCGGAAATCATCCCAGGTCGCCTGCAACACGAATGTACGAAATTCATGATCATCGAAGTAGCGCTTGAGATCAGAAGCATAGATACCGTGCGCCTCACTGGAATAGAGAGATTTCTGTATCTGGATTGGGTCGGCCAGTATGGCTGTCTTCGGCTGTGGCTGTTTCTGATTCCAGTACTCAATCACCATAGCGATCACCGCCGCTCCACAGCCATCTTTTTCCTGCTTGAAGAACGGCACGTCAAGCCAGATAGCTGCGCTTTGCAGCAATGACAACATGCCGCAGAGATACACGAAGAACGTGATCCGCTGCGGCATGGAAAGAGACACGATGAGATTCTTAGCGTACTGCGACGATGATGAGAACCAGAACCGCAATGGCCAGGATGATCAGAATGAGATCGCGGTCATTCAGATTACCAGCGGCGAAGTCGGCTTGCGCTTTGCTGGCCTTGGTCGAAAGCTGCGCCAGTTCCTGGTCACTCAAAGTAGACACCGCGGTCTTTACCTGTTGGGGATTCATATTCGCTGACTTCATGGCTTTCTCGGCTACAGGCGTCGACAGAAACTTTTGCACGTTCTGCAGATTGTTCTCGCGTGTCTGCGAAGCTGAAATCACTTGCTTCTGTAAATCGGCGGGTGACACTACATGGCTTTGCGCCAGTAGATCGCTGGGAAGAAAGAAGAGTGTTGCCAACAGCAGGGCAAAGGTAGCCCTGGTGATTTGACGCGGATCCAAACGCATTTTTCTGCTCCTCGATTGATAGTACCGGCCAGTGGAAGCAGTATATACGAGCCCGGTGGGAACGTAATCGTAACGAAGGTCGCCGACCTCGAAACAGGCCTTGCGCCGGAAATAAAAAGGGCCGAAGCGATCAGGCTCCGGCCAGAGCATGCTGCCGCAATCTGTTTATTTCACTGCCGAGGCGGAAGTTGAGGCCGAACCAGAGCCAATTTCCAGCGAATACTTCTTGCCGGCAAATTGCAGACTGCCGAGTTCTCTTCCGCTACCGTTGGCGCGGATTTCAGACGCGTCTGCAGTTGATTTCCTGTCGAGTTGCACCAGCTTCGCCGGCACAGTTGCCATTTCTTTGCCATTCCGCGTAATGCTCACCTGAACATCGGGTCCGTCGCCTGTCCACTTGGCAACGTAGTCCCCGGGGGCAAGCTCTGTGCCGTTGACCTGCACCGACTGAGAAATCTGGAAGCTGGCTTTGTGTGCGTCAGCGGCGAAACTACTTCCGACAAACGCCAACGCCAGGCAAACCATCATGATCATTTTTGCGAATTTCGATAATGTCATTCGTGCTCCTTGTTCCCGATTTGCGCCGGGACGCGGCAATGGGCAGCCCAGGACTCAGCCACGCAGCTTGCATTTCTTTCTGCGTGGCTTACAATGAGCAATCGAGGGGTTTCCTGAAGAATCCGGACACACAAATGCCCGCTCTCTTCTGCAGGGACTGCGCCCGCTTGGGGCCGCCAAACCGTGGGCGAACGTAGTCCCTCAACCCCGCTAATCTTTGTTTCTCAAACCCTCTAATCTTTAATCATTAATCATTCAGGAGCCACTTCTCTGTGGCCCCTTTTGGTCACCACAATCCAAATACGATTCGCAAGAAAGAAAAGTTTCACCCTTCTAGTGTTTCTTCCCTCGCGAAAGATCGATTGTCGATTGTGTGGTTAGACGAGTGCCAGGCCACACGCGTTAGCATGGTTGCAATTTGTTTACCGATCTTTCACGCGGTTACTTACGAAGTATTTAACTTGTTTTCTCAAGAGGTGTTCGAAAATGGATTCTGTTGTTCGTTTTCGAACGTCCCTGGCTCATAAGATCAAGGTGCAAACACATTTTGAAAGTTAACTTCAGTATTCAGAATTTACATTCCCGCCTTTGGAACTACGTTTTGGCCCACTCAAGACGGCGTTCTCGATCAACAACATCTCGTTTAAAATGTTTTTATGTGCGGACGTTACCGCCTTACCGCGAAAGAACGTTACCTTGCCGAACATTTCGGAATTGATGATGACGATATCGTCGATTGGGTCCCTCGCTATAACATCGCCCCAACGCAACAGGTAGTTGTCATACGGCAGGACAGCCATCAGCCGAAACGCACCTCCTCCCTTATGAGGTGGGGACTGATTCCCTACTGGTCGCAAGACATTTCCATTGGCAATCGCACCATCAACGCGATGTCAGAAACAGCCTCAGAAAAACCGGCCTTTCGGGAAGCTATGCGAAAGCGGCGGTGTCTGGTTCCCGCGGACGGCTTCTTTGAATGGAAAAAGCTCAGTTCAAAAAGAAAACAACCCTACAACATTGGCATGCTGGACGATTCTGTCTTCGCTTTTGCAGGTCTATGGGACACCTGGCGCTCCAGTTCGGGAGAAATGATTGAGAGCTGTTCCATTCTAACGACGGATGCCAACGCGCTCACCCAGGAAATTCATGACCGCATGCCCGCGATTCTGAAACCAGAAGACTACGATCTGTGGCTTGATCCTGGTATTACCGATCCGGAGCGCGTCCAGGGTCTTCTCCGTCCGTTCGATCCGCGATTGATGAAGAAATACCCGTTGAGCACAACGGTAAGCAACGTCAACAATGATGGCCCGGAATGTATTCAGGAGGCGCCCGCTGAAGACGCGGCAACTCCAACGCTTTTCTAGATGTACTTGTGGTCCCTGAGGGCAAACATCGACGAAGTTTGGCATCGAATACAGGAAGCGACACACGCATTCAGAATTCAAATCAAAGCAGCTGAGGAACGAACATGAGCACCAGGAACGTGACGGACATTTCGCGGCGAGGAATAGCCAGCATTAATCCATTTGACGGCGAGATGTTGCGCGAATTTACCGCAGATTCTGACCAGGCAATTGAAGCCAAGTTGGGTCTTGCTGCCACTACGTTCCGTACTTATAGAAAGTCCAGCTTCGCCCAAAGGGCGGCATGGCTGGGCCGAGCCGCTGAGATTCTTGAAGACGAGAGGAACACGTTCGCTGAGATGATGACCCGGGAAATGGGGAAGACTTTGCGCTCCGCTGTGCAGGAGGTTGAAAAATGCGCAACCGGATGCCGCTACTACGCGGAGAATGGAGAGCGATTCCTGAAGGAAGAGCCGGCAAGCAGTGGAGCGAATAGGAGTTTCATACGCTTCCAACCTCTGGGGCCGGTGTTGGCGGTAATGCCGTGGAATTTTCCTTTCTGGCAGGTCTTCCGTTTTGCCGCGCCAGCGCTGATGGCCGGGAACGTAGGCCTGCTGAAACATGCCTCCAATGTTCCGCAATGCGCTCTGGCGATCGAGAGCGTCTTCCGTGGGGCGGGTTTTCCGGAAGGCGCCTTTCAAACTTTGCTGATCGGGTCAGACAAGGTGAATGGCATTCTGGAAGACAAGCGGCTTGCCGCCGTCACGTTGACAGGCAGTGTGGGCGCCGGAAGCAAGGTTGCGGCCGCTGCCGGAAAGGCGCTAAAGAAATCCGTCCTGGAACTGGGAGGAAGTGATCCCTTCATCGTTATGCCGAGCGCCGATCTGGACAAGGCCAGCAATATCGCCGTGGATGCCCGCATCGTGAACAATGGCCAGTCCTGCATTGCGGCCAAGCGGTTCATTGTTCATGAAAAGATTGCCGATGAATTTGAAAAACGTTTTGTTAACAAAATGGCCAGCCTGAAAGTTGGCAACCCGATAGACCCGCAAACTCACATCGGCCCACTGGCTACCGCGGACGGAGTAGCTGACCTGGAGAAGCAGGTCAACAAGTCAGTACAAATGGGCGCACGCGTTCTTCTTGGGGGAAAACGCCTGGACAGGCCAGGTAACTTTTTTGCTCCAACTGTGCTTACGGATATACCGGAAGGATCGCCGGCGCGAGTGGAAGAGATGTTTGGGCCGGTGGCGTCTCTCTTCAGAGTGCGAGATATGACACAGGCTGTTGAGATTGCCAACGAAACGGATTTCGGCCTGGGATCAAGCGCATGGACAAACAATGAACAAGAGCGCGAGATGTTTATCAATGAGATCGATGCAGGCATCGTGTTCATCAATGGGATGGTTGCGTCCGATCCAAGAATACCTTTCGGAGGAGTTCGCCATTCCGGATACGGGAGAGAGTTGGGTCATTACGGCATCCGGGAATTCGTAAATATCAAGACTGTGGCTATTTATGAAAGCAACAGCAAGACTGCCGCTGGTTCTGATGTTGAGTAGGTATTGTTTATAGCTTGTCGAGCTCTGGAGAGCTATTCATCGGGGCGAAGTTTAGCGGTTGATGGGATAATCGTCCGCCGGTCATCAAGAGTTTTTTCACGTTCATGCCGTCTGCGGCCGACAGGCCATCACGACGGACTCTTCGGGCATCGCACGATTGTCTACATTGATGTTCTTCACACAACAGCAGGGAGATGACCAATGGCGAGAATTGGCAAAGGCAGGCAAGGCAGCCGCAAGATACGTTATGCGGTGGTAGGACTTGGGCATATTTCACAGGTCGCAATGCTCCCGGGCTTTCATCACGCGGAGAATTCGGAGCTGGTGGCGCTTGTTTCTGATGATGAGAGAAAGCGAAATGAGCTGAAAGAAAAATATGCTGTGGAAAAAGCCTACACCTATGCAGAGTTCGATCAATGCCTTTCCAGCGGCGTGGACGCGGTTTATGTTGCCGTGCCGAATCACCTGCACAAGGAATATTCCGTGCGGGCGGCGCGAGCCGGAGTTCATGTGCTCTGCGAGAAGCCAATGGCGGTGAATGAGGCTGAGTGCCGGGAAATGATACAGGCCGCGGAACAGAACAACGTCAAGCTGATGGTCGCCTACCGGCTGCATTTTGAGAAAGGCAATCTGGAAGCAATCAAGGTGGCTCAATCCGGCAAGCTGGGTGAACTGCGTTATTTTACTTCTGAGTTCAGCCAGCAGGTCGCCGAGCGGAATATACGCGTGGGTTATCCGCCTGAACAAGGCGGCGGACCGGTTTTTGACATGGGAATCTATTGCATCAACGCGGCGCGGTACCTGTTTGGAGAAGAACCGGTAGAAGTGCTGGCGGCCTCGGAATCACGTCCGCAAGACCGCTTTAGCAAGATCGAAGAGATGACCAGCTTTATCCTGCGGTTTCCCGAGAACAGGCTGGCGACAATCATTTGCAGCTTTGGCGCCGCCGACATCTCGCGTTCCACGCTGGTGGGAGATGCAGGCACATTGACGCTTGATCCGGCGTACGAATATGCCGGCGCTATCAAGCATCAACTGGTCATTGGCGATAAAACAAGCCGGCGCACATTCCCCAAACGCGACCAGTTCGCGGGAGAGCTGGTGTACTTCTCAGATTGCATCCTCCAGAACAAAGAGCCTGAGCCGTCAGGCCTCGAAGGGTTGGCTGACGTGCGAATCGTGAACGCGATCTATGAATCGGTGCGTACGAGCAAGCCAGTGCGGATCGAGCCAATTGAATCGAAACCAAGACCGAGCCTGGCGCAGGAGATTTACCGGCCCCCAACCATGAAGCCGCCGAAGCCGATTGACGCCGCTTCTCCGGAAGGTGAGGCGGCCTAGCGGAATCCAGCGACTTGCGGGAATTCGGATCGATCCGTATAGAATCATTCCATGCCTCTCAAACCTCGAGAAGCCGCGATCCGGCTGGGCGTCAGTTATCCCACCCTGAAGAAGTGGATCTACACCAAGAAGATCAAGACTGTGACCACGCCCGGCGGTCACCATCGGATACCGGATTCCGAGTTGGAGCGCTTCATCCCGCGGGCCGAGATCAAATCAGGCCCGCAGACGCGGCGTGACTTCCGCAAGATCAGCGGACGCAATCAACTGGTGGGACGGGTTCTGGAAATCAAAGTTGACGGTCTGATGGCCCAGGTAAGGCTGTCAATCTCAGGTCAGGTGATCACCAGCATTGTAACCGCAGATGCAGTGGCAGAGATGGGTCTGAAGAAGGGCGATACGGCGGCGGCTCTCATTAAGTCGACGGAAGTAATGATCATACGGCCGTGAGGTTCAGGGGCTCCCACCCACTAGGGCAGCCAGCAAATTCTTTTCGTCGGCAAAATCTTGATTCAAGACTACGAACGCAGCGGCTTCCTTTCCATATCAAAGCCGACAAAAACCGGTTCAGGATGAAGTTTGACTCCCCAGACGTCAAATACTTTCTTCTGCACCGCATCCTTCAGAAGTATCACATCGTTGGCCGTTGCTCCCCCACGATTTACGATTGCGAGCGTGTGCTTTCTGGATATGCCGACTGGCCCAAGCGAGTATCCCCTGGAAAAGCCGGCGTTTTCAACCAGCCATGCCGCTGAGAGCTTTACGCTACCGTCTTCCCCGGGGTAGCGTGGCATCGCCTTATCCGGCACAAGGCGCTGAGCAAGTTCCTGAACACGATCCGCTTCCGCGACGCTTACGAGCGGGTTTTTGAAGAATGATCCGGCGCTGCGGCAATCTTCATCACCGGGAACAATCAACATGGCCTTGCTCTGGCGAATCTTGCGGACGGCGTCGCGAACGTCCTGCAAACACGGCGTGCTTTTGAAATTGGCGAAGTACTTTTTCAAATCAGCGTACTCCAGAACCGGCTCGCCTTTTAGCTTCAAACGATAGCCGACCTCCAGCACAATGTACTTCCCTTTGTGGGTAGTGTTGAACATGCTGGTGCGATAGCTAAAGGCGCATTCTTCATTGGTAAATTCGCCGGAAGTACCGCTGGCAATATCCAGTGCTCGGACCTTGACGATGGTCTGGGAGACTTCCTGCCCGTAGGCACCGACGTTTTGCACGGGAGTGCCACCGACGGTTCCGGGGATTCCACTCAGGCATTCGATGCCCGCACAATTCTTGCCAACGGTCATGGCGACCAGATCATCCCAGCTTTCGCCGGCACCGGCGTAAAAAAGCATTTTGTCTTTTTCAAACTCGAACTCAATCCCGAGAAGGGATATTTTCAGCACCAGTCCCGGCCAGCCTTCATCCGCGACAAGGAGGTTACTGCCACCGCCCAGAACAAAGAGTGGTAACCGCTTTTGAGAGGCGAAATCCAATGCATCTTTCACTTCAGTTTCGGTCTGGGCGTTCGCAAAATAGCGGGCGGCCCCACCCACTTGCAGCGTGGTCATTGGCGCGAGCGGAATGTTCTCTTGAATATTCACGTCAGGAGCTAGAGTAACGCAACGCAATCAAGTTCGGAGAATGACTTTTTCCTTGGTAGAATAGGAGATACGAACCCTTGGGAGGGAAATGAATGTATCCAGAAATGATGATCGCGCCCATGCGACAGGAATTGACGTCAGCGGGCGTTGAAGAGACGCGCACAGCCGCGGAAGTGGACCAGGCTATCCAGCAAAAAGGGACGGTCATGGTAGTGGTGAACTCGGTATGCGGATGCGCAGCCGGAAGAATGCGTCCGGGAGTGCGGGCCGCAGTAAGGAACTCCGTTAAACCTGACAAGATCATCACAGTATTTGCCGGACAGGACCGCGAAGCCACGGACAAAGCGCGCGGCTATTTTACGGGCTATCAGCCCACTTCACCGTCCATTGGCATCCTGCGCGACGGGCAATTGGTCTACATGATGCAGCGCAGTGATATCGAAAGCAGCACGCCTGAGCTGATTGCCGGTGCGCTCAAGAACGCGTTCGAAAAGCATTGCGCCAAGGTTGAAGCAAAGTAGTTTCCCGCTGGACTACGATCGATTTCAAAGAGGCCGCTCAGATTGGGCGGCCTTTGGCTATTCTGGCGGCATTTGGACCGCGCTTCTTTGAAAGATCTGTACCATCACCGTGGCGAACAGCACCGCGGCAATGCCTATGCCCTGGAGAAAGCCAACGCCTTCACCCACGAATGTGGCGGCAAAAAGGATCGCGAAGACTGGTTCCAGGCAACTGGCAACAATGGCCCGCGTAGGATCAAGATATTTGAGTCCACTGAAGTAGAGAAAATAAGGCACCAGGGTCGCACAACAGGAAAAGAGGAAAAGAAATCCCCACTGTTTCAGGCTAAAGTGCTGTGCCGCCAGCTTCCACGGAGGATCCAGAATCATCCATAAAGAAGAAGATCCCAGAAGAGCATAGGCCATTACCAGCAACTGGTGATATCGACTTACCAACGCCTGAGCCAGGATGTTGTAAAAAGCAAACGAAAAGGAAGCCACCATCGCAGCGGCCGCTCCCCAGCGATTGATAGTCACGCCGCCGCGGAACAGGCCAATGGTTAAGGCGATCCCGACCATAGCCAGAAGCACTGAGCTCACGCGCAGGATGGTAAAGCGCTCGCGTCCACGCAGGACCATCGTGATCAGCACCCACAGAGGCGCGGTGTATTGCAGAGTAATCGCGAGGGCGACGGTGCTTTTCTGGATTGCCAGGTAATAGAAGTAGTTTGATCCGGCCAGCCCCAGCGTCCCTACCAGGAGGCAGAGCGCAAAATCACGGCGAGCCATACGAAAGAAAGGCCGGCCGAAGCGAACCAGCAAGAATATGCACAGGAGCAAGACGGCAAATGTTGTTCTGGCCTGAGAGAGCACCAGAGGTGATATCCGGGTGTGTTCGCCGAACATGCGTCCGCTGAAGAGAGCTTTGCCAAAGGTGGCTGACGCGCCCCAGCAAAATGATGCAGCTGCAATTAAGATGTAACCCCGCCAGGGGTGAGTTTGGCTGGTAGCGGGGTTCACGGTTGTGAAGGACTCTGCTGGTTTAGCCGGCAAGCATCTGATCCAGTTGCTCAGGATCAAAGCCAATCATGACTTTATCTCCCACTACAATGGTTGGCGTGGAACGGCTTTTGTAAGTGCGCACCAACTCGAACACTGCCTGCTGGTCCTGACTCACGTCTTTTACTTCAAACGGAATACCTTTCTCCGAAAGGTAGGCTGTGGCCCATGTGCAGGGCGGTCAACCAGGTGAGCTGTAAACAACTACCTTCTTTTCAGTCTTTTCAGTCATGGTCCTCCATGTTCGTTTCACGATATGATTCGCCGACAACGGTACAGGGTTCTTTTTTACCAGATTTTAAGGCTATTTCGAGACAGCTGAAGTTACCACAGTGTGAGTAATGTGAACCTCAGTGCTTATCTTTGCCGTTTTTTGCAGCATTGCGGAAACGCTGCAGTACTTCTCTTCTGAGAGTCGTACGGCATCTTCCACTGCCTTGCGCGAGACGTTGCCAGTAATCGCATAAATCAGCCTGATTGATGTGTAGACGGTGGGCGGTTCCGGTGCCCGCTCCCCTTCCGCGCGCACTTCCACCTTATCCACGGGCTCGCGTTTTTTCCGCAGAATGGTAACCACGTCCGTTGCAGTGCAGGCGCATAGACCTGCAAGTACCAGCTCCATGGGGCCCGGCGCAGTGTTGCGCGTGCGATCAGAATCGACTACAAACGCGTGCCCGCTGCTTGCCTGGGCGACAAAGCGTTCACCGTCAATCCAGTCCACTTTTGCTTCGACCATGATGACTCCCTGTTTATTTAATGATTAGCGGCGATTGTCTGTGAGCGGTTCAGGATGAATCAATACTTTAAATAATTCAGGCGCCGCCTGCTTGAAGCGAATCTCCAGCTCGGTAGAGATGTCATGCACGCGAGAAAGAGTCAGATCATCCGGCATGGTGCAATGGCATGACATATACACCTTTCCGCGAACACGTTTAATTTCAATTTCGTGCATGTCCAGAATTTCCGGAAACTCTTTCACGACCGGCTTTAGCTTTTGCTCAAGAACCGCATCGCGGATCACTTTATTGCCCGGCTCGATGGTATTCGGCTCGCTCTCAATGTGGGTGAGGATGGTGGAGATCTCCGGAACTTCGTGGCGTATTTCAGCTTCCAGCCCGGTCACAACTTCGTGTGCGTTCTTCAGTGTAAGTGTCTCATCCAGTTCAAGGTGTAGCTCAACATGAAGCTGGCCACCCAGATCCTGGACGCTTACATCATGCACGTTGAAATTGTTACGCGAAGCCACGGCGCGTATGCGGTCAAAAATGTTCTCATGGCCGGTTTCGCGCGGGACGGAGTGAATGACCACGTCACAATCGGGCAAAATGCGGTGGACAGCGTCAGTTACTTCGCCCACCACCTGGCCTGATCGCTGGAAAGTCACATTTCGTGCCAGCCCGACTGTAAGGTCGGCAAAATAGCGATTGCCAGCCCGGCGTAAGCGCGCTCTTTCCACTTCAATTACGCCACTCACCTTCAAGACGGCGTCAATCAAGCGTGCCCGATCGCCGGGAGAAGCGGCATCGAGGAGCGCATCGATGGTTTTACGGGCGAGGCGCCAGCTTACGTAAACAATGACTCCGGAAACGAAGAGAGCGGCAATAGGATCAGCTTTGCCTAACCAGCCAATTTTGAAATGTTCGCCTGCCCACACCAGAGCCAGCCCCAGAGCGACTACACCTGTGGAAAAAATATCGGTGCTAAAGTGCAGGGCATCTGCTTCGAGGGCCTGGCTGTCATATTTCATGGCGACTCTTTGCAGCTTGTGAGAACGCCACCAGTCAACGCCCATCGACGCGAAGAGCACCAGAAATGCCGCTGGGCTTGGCTCAATATGTACGGCATGATGGCCGTTCAAGCGACGCACTGACTCCCAGACAATCCAGAAGCATGTGAGTAGCAGGAGACCGGTCTCAATGAATGCGGAGAAGTTCTCTACTTTGCCATGACCATACTGATGTTCGGCGTCTGCCGGTTTGTCCGAAACCCGGACTGAAATCAGGGTCACGAAAGCGGCGATCAAATCGAGCGCGGAGTGCGCAGCCTCAGAAAGGATACCAAGGCTCATGGTGGTAATGCCCACGGCCAGCTTTAAGGCGGTAATGGCACCGGCAGCAAGAAGCGAGTTCAGGGCAACGGCGCGTTTTTCCCTGGCCATGCTTTCCAGAATTGGTTTGGCTTCAGCTGTGGGCACGAGCTATTTTCTCAGGTTTATGCACGGGGTTTCCAATTAAAACCATTATGTTAGGATGACTAAAATTCATACCAAAATCAGGTTTAGAGGCTGGGCATGGTTCGGAAGCTACTTATTAGCGTCTTATTCACTTCCTCTTTGTTTTCGCAAACGACTTCGACTCCAACGAAAGCTCCCACGAGCAAGACGGCAGGGGCTGCAAAAACTCCGTCCGCTACGCCGACGCCTGTCGCCAAACCGGACAAAAAGGCGACAGATGCTCCGGCGGAAGAGACCGTAATTACGGTTCATGGCCTCTGTGATAAGAGCGACAAGACTGCAGGAACGAACCGTGACAAATGCGTCACGACAGTCGGACGCGAAGAGTTCGACCAAGTCACGCAGGCTGTGACTAAACCTGACCAACAACTACCGCCCGCGGGAAAACGCGCGTTGGCAGAAAAATACGTTGAGCTGCTGGTGCTGGCCAATGCCGCCAAAGAAGCTGGTGTGGACCAGTCTGCCGATTTCGCGGCCTCTCTCTATCTGCTACAGTTGCGCACGCTGGCGGAGTTCTATCAGCGACAACTTGAACTGGAGTATCGCAACCCGCCGCAGGCGGAGATCGATGCTTACTACAAAGAGCACGCCGGCGACTATGTTTCAGCGAACGTGAGTCGCGTTTATGTGCCGAAAAATGATCCTTCAGGAAAGGCAACCACTCCAGAACAAAAAACAGCCTTCGCAGCCAAGGCGTCACAAGTTGCCGACGAGATGCTTGGCCGCGCGAGCAAAGGCGAGGGGCTGGAAAAGCTACAGAAGGAAGCCTACGAGAAGCTGGGCATTGCCAGCACACCGCCGAGTACCACCATCGGCATCATGCGCAAAGGCTCACTCTCCGCCGCCGACGATAAACAGATGTTCGCGCTTGAGCCCGGTGGAGTATTCAAGTCAGAAGCGGCCAGCGCCTTCACGATTTATAAGGTGGACAGCAAGCAAAGTCTCACAGAAGAAAACGTTAAGGATGAGATTGCCAGATTGATTTTTCGCCAGAAGATGGAAAAGAAGATCAAGGACCTGAACGCGTCAGTCAAGAGCGATTTCGATGATAAGTATTTCGGCCCTTCGGCTGCGCCGGCGGCACAGCCTGTAAGCCCGAAGTAATGTTCTCCGGTGAAGTGATTCAACGCATGAGCCGCGAAAACCAGGCAAATTACTCATCGTTGGACAGCTGCGGGCCTTAGCCGATGAGAGCTGGTGGTGTGTTACGATAACTTGCCTCATCGAACAGATCATCTAAAAAGATCATCCGCAGAAAAGAGTTTTTCACCACGCACGATGGCAGCAAAACCAACAGTTCTGATCACCGGCGTCGCAGGAAATCTGGGCACGCGGCTGCTGGAGCAGCTTGCGGGTTTTCAGGTGATCGGAATCGACGTGAAGGAACCTGCGAATCCGGCTTCCCTGTTCAGATTCGAAAAGGTCGATCTGGGTGAAGAGCGGTCATGTGATCAACTGCTGGAGCTGATGAAAGCCTACCGTCCTGAGGCTGTGGTTCATCTGGCTTTTATCCTGGATCCTTTGCGTACTGGAGTCATCAACCGCAAGCACATGTGGCTGGTAAATGTGGCAGGCACCAGCCGGGTGACGGAAGCGATTGCCGAACACAATCGCATGATTGGCGGCATTGAAAAGTTTATCTTCCCCAGCAGTACCGCGGTTTATGGGCCTGACCTGGAAAAACCGGTCACGGAAGATGCCCCGCTAAATGCCCAGAGCCTGCCTTACGCTCTTCATCAACAAGAAGCTGACATGACGGTGCAGGCCAGAGCCAAGGGTTTGCGCAAATGCAAGACATATATCCTGCGCTCCCATATCTATGCGGGACGCACGGTCCAGAATTACCAGCTCGGCGTTTTAAGGGGCGTACCAGGAGGTAAAGGCCGTATTGCAGAACGGCTTCGCCGCAAGAATACCCGGCTGCCATTGTGGCTGCCTTCGCGCGGCCACTATCTGGAAAACAAATTTCAATTCATTCACATTGATGATGTGGCTCGCCTGATTGCACACATGCTGGAACGAAAGTTAAACGATCCCAGACTTTCAATTATCAATGTGGCCGGACGTGGCGACCCTCTTTCGCTGCGGCGGTGCGTGGAAATCGCCAAGATTGAGGTAAAACGGGTCCCCACAAGAGCCATCTGCCGCCAGACATTGCGACTCCTGTGGGACCTGGGGGTGTCTGATATTCCTCCCGAAGCCCTGCCCTACCTGCTGGGATCATGCTCAATTGATACTGCAAAGCTGCGGGTGTTTCTAGGCGAGCACTACCGGTCGGTCATCCAGAGCACCTGCGAGGAGGCGTTGGCAGACAGCTTTGAAGAACCCACGCAGACCAGGACTGCATCCCAAACGCTTTAATCTCTCAAGACGTTAATCTTCAAGAACTCTAATCACATTGGTGCGAGCTGATCGCTTTGAATTTCAGGAAGCTTTCTTGCGCAGTTGTGGCTGAATCTGTTCATTAGTCGTTCTTGTCGGACTGGCGGCCTTTGGATTGAGGGCCTCGATGGCAGCCCGCATATATTCGACGGCTATTTCATCATCTCGACCGTCAGGGTGAAAACGCGTTTCCAAGCGCCGAAGTTCGTTTATGAGGAATGCTCTGCCCAGGCTCATAAGTCTTTTCCCGCACTTATTAGAAGAACATTCAGGAACAAAGGTTTTCCCGCTGGCAGACCCAAAATGAAACTTTGTGGCGGTATGCCTTGCGCGCAGGAAACCTTCAGCACCGTCCCGCCAATCTTAGTTTTATTAACACCCTTGTCTCATCAACGTCCCGTATCCGAAGGGTTGCTGGGGAAAGAATCGGGGACCAATGTACGCCGTTCGTACCATTCAAATAAACCTCAGTAGTCCCTGTCGTTTACTCCATATCGGTATCACGATTCTCATCATTTTCTGGGCCGGTAGCCAGAATATGGCTGCGCAACAGACACTTGAAGCCGATCAGTTACCTTCAGAGACCACACCTGCCGCCAGAGGCCGTTATGCACACGTTCCGCCGCATATTCAGGCAGTGCCCACGCAAGGCAGCCAGCTCGTCCTGTCTCCGGCGAGCACACTTGAGACAGTAGCCACATTCAGTGGCGAATATGTTGCCCATGGGTTGAGCGCTGCAAACACGTTACAAACTCACTGGTTCTACCAAATGATTGGCACGGTCCCGGAGAGCGGTAAAACCACGACCATTGCGGCTCCGATTGTTCCTGTTTCTCTTGATTTGCGCAACGCCGACGGTTCTCCGCGGTTTGTAAAAGGACATCGCCTGTTTTATGACGCAACGCAATTCGTAAAGCGGGTGCTGGAGTCTCCGCTATTTGTGAATGCACATTACAGCAGCAGCCAGAGGGCAACACAGTTCGTGGACGCGGTACAACGCGCGGAATTCTTCAATCGAGCCAAGAACAGGGCCTGGCATACGATCCTGAAGCCTTCGGTGAAAAAAGCCCGTGTGATGGTACTGCGAGCAGGCAGTTATCAGTTTGCACTCCACAAAGATGGGACGTGTTGCGCTTACGTTCTGGTGGATTTCGATACTTTCAACAGTAAGCTGATGCCTTCTTCATCGTCAGACACGAAGTCTCCGGTGGGAGCGGCCGAACATGCGGGAGATATCAAGCCGGGAGACGTTTCTACGTTCCTGTTTCCAAATACGTTTCTTTTTGTCGATCCTAATGAGAACTTCTTCTTCGTGGGCTTTCACACATTTGATGAAAGACCGGCTACGGCAAGCAACGGATTTCACAAACAACGGTTTGTGCTGAACTTCTCCACATGGGTGACACCATTCGTTTTCTTCGGGGACAACTTTGAGGACATAACGCCGATGAGCCATGAAATCACCGAAAGCATCAATGATCCATTCGTTGGCGCGGATGGCGTGCACGGAATAACGCCGTGGTGGGTTTCGCCGAATGGCAATTGTCAGGACCTGATGGAAACCGGCGATGTTGTGGAAGACCTGCCGAATTCCACATTTCCCATCAGAATGAACGGAACCACTTACCACCCGCAAAATGAAGCCCTGCTCCCGTGGTTCAAACGGCAGAAACCTTCTCAGGCAATCCATGGCGCGTACACGTATCCCGACGAGAGATTGCTGACAACGCTGTCGCCTCCGCAGCTCGCCGAATGCCAGTAGTGTCCGCAATATCGCTTGCCTAAAGTACTTCCCGCAGCTACACTTTGCGCCGCTAACTTCTGGCCTTTCCAGTGGTCTGATCAGAGGACACCATGCGGAAGACAAACCATAGCTCGCACACCCCGAAAATACGAGCAAAAATCGTTACCGCCAAAGCCGCCGGCATTTCATTGGGACTTTTGTTGCTTCTTGCTGTGTGTTGCTCATCGCGAGTCCAGGCACAAGATGCCGTCAGTGATGAGGCGAAAGAGAGCGCTCATGCTCTGAAGCTCTGGGGGACCCCGGGCGAGGTGCGCATGGTGGCAGCCGAACCCAGCATGAAGCTGAAAGTATCACTGAACGTGGTGGCAGAAAACACTGGCAAAGAAAATATTCTCTTATTGCGGCGACCGCCCATGTCAAGTTCTGAAGAGTTTGTGAGCGTGGCGAACCCTTCCGTTTCTCTATGGCGACAAGAACACCAGACTGCATCGCAAGGCGGCGACCCCACTTTGCCTAAGCTGCGGAAAACGCTTGATCAACAAGACCCACCTGAGGACGAGATCATCACGCTTGGTCCGGGTGATTCGATCGGTTGGAACATTGTGGCGCAGCTGGATCTCGCCAAAGCTGACGGAGACCGCATCCGCAAAGCCTGCCCATGCGCAGTGAAACTTGATCTGGATCTTTGGTCTGTGGAACCTTTGAATGACACAGGCGATCCTGGTTTTGGCAGAAAGCTCGCAAAACGCTGGCATAAGAAGGGAGGGCTGGTATTCACGGCAAAACAGACGGAGCCCATAGAGATAAAGCTGCCGGATAAATAAAGCGTTGTCTTTGTTTCTGGGTCGCTTCGCGACAAACCGCCGAAGAGCCTCCTCCCCTCAAGATCCTTAGGCGCTAGCAGCGGGCGGCTCGCCACGCGAAGTCGGGCTCACCGCCTTATTTTCCGGCCAAACGTTTTTTCTGGTCGCTTCGCGACAAACCGCCGAAGAGACTCCTTCCCTCAAGATCCTCAAGCGCTCGCAGCGGGCGGTTCGCCACGCGAGTCGGGCTCACCGCCTTGTTTCCGGTAAGAACTTACAAAGAAGCCAGTTGTGCAAAGAAATAAGGCCAGCTATCGCCGGCCTTTGTTCTGCGGACTGGAAAACTGAGCTCGGCGTCAGCTCAAGGTCTCGCCCGGTTTCATGGCGTGGATTTCAATCCCAAGGTCCTTTACGCGGCGTTCCAGTTCCTGCGGCGTCCCTGTAAGCAGAGGAAAGGTATTGAAGTGCATGGGAATCACTGCCTGAGCTTTGAGGAGTTTGCAGGCATATGCGGCTTCTCTGGGCCCCATGGTGAAGACGTCGCCGATGGGCAGCATGACAATGTCCGGATGATAGAGTTCATGAATGATGTGCATGTCACCGAACACATTGGTGTCACCTGCGTGATAAATCTTGAGGCCGTTCTGGAATTGAATGACATAACCACAAGCCTCGCCGCCATAGATGATCTGCCCATCGTCTTCAATACCGCAGGAGTGGTCAGCGTGGACCATGGTGACGTAAACGTCGCCGACCTCCTGCGATCCGCCCTTGTTCATGGGCATGATCTGCTTGGCGCCTTTCTTGCTCATCCACATGGCCAGCTCATACACCCCGACAACTTTGGGATCGTGCTGCCTGGCCAGCGTAACGGCGTCGCCGATGTGGTCTCCGTGCCCGTGAGTGCAAAGCATCACATCAATGTGTTCGATTTTCTTGTGTGATGCCGGGGTTGAGGGATTGTTCTGGACCCACGGATCAATGATGATTTTCTTACCTGCGGGCGTTTCGATCAGAAATGTGGCGTGTCCAAGCCATGTGAGTTTGATGCCGTTCAGTTTCATTCAACCTCGTCCTCAGTGCGATTTGATGTTTTAAGTAGATTGATGCGGGAAAGCGGCTGTTGCCCCGTGTTCTGCAATCGAATGCGGCCAGCTACTTCTGCGATTGCTCTGTCCATTTCTTGTAGCCACCTTCCAGTGAAAGAACGTCCTTAAACCCCATCTTCTTTAACGACTGCGCGGCCAGGGCAGACCGGCCACCGCCACCGCAATAGCAAACAATGCGTGCGGATTTGTCCGTGGTGATGGTGTCAATCCTATGCTCGAGTTGTCCCCGGGGCAGCGCGACAGAGCCGGCGATGGCTCCCTGGGCGACTTCATCGGGTTCGCGAACATCGATCAGCGTGAACTTCTCGCCGGAATTTTGCATGCTCCGGAGCTGGGCGGAGTCAACTTCCTTAATCTCTTTCTTCGCTTCGTTGACGAGTTGATGGTATTCAGGCAGTGGCATGAAACTACCCTCAGAAGAACTGGAAATTCTAAATGAAGCGGCATCGAGGAGACCAGAGCATGGCATGCAAACCTTTTACCGCGGATCAACGCGGATAGCCGCGGATCAGAGCTCTTCAAACTTATCTGCTTCGGCCACAAGGGCGAGGCCGGCTATGCTACACAAGTATTCCTGGGTTTCGGAAACCCAGTTGCGCAGCAGGCTTGTCGCGGCACACACTAGAGGGGCAGGCTTCAAGAAAATTGAGGTGAAAACATGTTGCAGAAAAGGAAATATGCACTTTCATCTGCGGCGGTGGGAGCAGTGGCTGTTGGATCATTCGCCGTGGGAGCGCTGGCGGTTGGCGCCCTGGCTATCGGATCGCTGGTGATCGGCAGACTTGGGGTTGGCCGGATGACTGTTGGAACAGGAAAGCTGAAGGCCCTTGAGATCGGCGAACTCAAGGTTCAACGCTTAAGAGTGAGTGAACTCGAGGTTAAGGAGATCCTTCGCCTGCCGGCAAATCAGCTTCATGGAATGTCCGGCTGAGACGATTGGTGCTTAACGTACCTACTGGACATACCAGCGGGACTTTGTGAGAAAATCCAGCTTCACCAGACACTTATGAAAATCCTGCTTTCACGGGAACAGATTGCTGAAGCCGTTGCACGCATCGGAAACGAAATCACCAGGGACTTCGCCGGCGAGTCAGTGATGCTAATCGGGGTATTGAAGGGCGCCTGCTTGTTCCTGAGCGACCTGGCCCGGCAGATAGAACTTGACGCTACATTTGATTTCATCGCCGTGCGCAGCTACGGCATGAAGAAGGAAAGCACGGGCGAAGTCCAGCTCATTAAAGACGTGACAGGCCCGTTGCGCGATCTCAACATTATTCTGATTGAAGACATTCTGGATACGGGGCTCACCTTAACATTTGTCAAGAAACATTTGCTCTCGCATCAGCCCAGGTCATTTAAGATTGCCGCGTTGCTGGATAAACCTTCGCGGAGAGTAGCCCCTATTCAAGCAGATTATGTTGGTTTTCAGATTCCCGATGAGTTTGTGGTGGGATATGGGCTTGACTATGCCGAACGCTATCGCAACCTCCCGCACATTTGCAGTCTTAGTCTCAAGATATCTAAACGAAAATGACATCTAGACCCAATTGGGGAAAGTGGTAAAATCCGATTCGGATGCAACCAGTCCTAACTGATCCCTCGCTGAACGTTCATGGCTGGCAAGCAATTGCCGCGTTCATTGACCATACCTTACTTAAGCCGGACACAACCCGCGAGCAGATTGTGCGGCTTTGCGAAGAGGCTGTTTTCTTCAACTTTGCCGCGGTATGCGTGAGCCCATGGTGGATTGGACTGGCTGCTTCTCATGTGGCTGGAACGCCGGTAAAAGTCGCAGCGACAATTGGGTTCCCTCATGGCGTAAACCACACGACAGTGAAACGGTTTGAAACGGAAGAAGCTATCCGACTCGGCGCGCGCGAACTGGACATGGTCATGAACGTGGCAGCGTTGAAGTCCGGCGATCGACAGTCTGTGCAGAATGACATAGCCGCGGTGGTTGAGGTGGCGCACGCTTCCGGGTGCATTGTTAAGGTAATTCTGGAAACTCCCATTCTTACTCTGGAAGAAAAAATTCTGGGCTGCCAGCTCAGCCTTGCGGCAAAAGCCGACTTTGTTAAGACTGCAACTGGCTTTGCAGGCGGCGCCACTCCGGCCGACGTCTCATTGATGCGCGGCGTAGTTGGCGATCGTGCCGGTGTAAAAGCGTCTGGCGGGATCAGGACTGCCGCAACCGCGCAAGTGATGATTGACGCCGGCGCAAATAGGATCGGCAGCAGCTCAGGGGTGGCGATTGTGCATGAGCTTGGAGCGCCGGAATTCCAGGCGCGCTAGCCGACAAGTTCGTCTTTATAAATTCATCGATTCCCAACACCTGCATCGGCGGTCAATCGCCATTGCTTTGCGAGAGTGACAGGCGATACCTCAGCGGCTGAAGCCGAGCCATTGTTTCTTCCCGACCGCAGGGATGAATGATGCCTGCTCCACCTCTGATGACGAATAACTTTGCAATAGCCGACGGCGGCTGCGTACCACACGTGCGTCGCGATCAAGTCACAGCTGTTATCATTGAGTGTGGAAACCATGGTTAGCTCCGCCTCCCCACAACGTGTTGACGTTGAAGCACTTCTCATTGAAGTCGCCGACGTCCTGAACACCACTCTTGATCTCGATACGCTGCTTCAGCGCGTCGCAGAAGTGGTGAAACGCGTTATCGACTACGAAATCTTCTCTATCCTATTGCTCAATGAAAGACACCAGGAACTGCGATTCCGGTTTCAGATTGGTCATCTCCCTGAGGTAGCCGAGCGCATACGCGTGAAGGTGGGCGAAGGGGTGACAGGGAGGGCCGTAAAAGAGCGTCGGGCCATTCTGGTGGATGACGTGAATAAGGACCTGGGATACATTGAGGCGCTTCCCCGAGTCCGGTCAGAGCTGGCTGTACCGTTAGTTACCAAGAACAAAGTGATAGGAGTGATCGATCTTGAAGCCCGCGAGCCAGGCTATTTCAAGGAAGAGCATTCGCGGCTACTGTCATTGATCGCATCCCGAATTGCAGTGAGCATTGAAAATGCGCGGCTTTATACACGCATTGTGCGTCAGGCAAACACGTTGGCACTGCTCAACGAGATCAGCCGCGATCTAACGTCAATCCTGAATCTGGACCAGCTGCTGAAGAGGGTTGGCGACCTCTTGTTGAAAATTATCGATTACCAGATGTTCTCGATCTTATTGCTGGATGAGAACAAGGAGAAACTGGTTCATCGGTTTTCTGTGCGGTTTAAAGAGAACATTCAACTCAAGCACGACATTCCACTGGGACGAGGACTGGTGGGCGCGGCAGCGCAGCTGAAGCAGCCGGTTCTAGTATCGGACGTCACGAAAGACCAGCGCTATATCAAATCAAATCCGGAAACACGGTCAGAGTTATGTGTGCCCCTTATCTATAAAGACAGCGTCATCGGCGTGCTTGACCTGGAGCACACTCGGCGCGGGTACTTTACTGACGAACATGTGCGAACCATGAGCACGCTGGCGGCGCAGATTGCCATAGCCGTGGAAAATGCGACGTTATATGAGCGTATCGCCCGCGAAGAGCAACGGATGGACCGCGAGCTGGCAATGGCAAGAGAAGTCCAGCATCATCTTCTGCCGCCGGCGTGCCCGGTGCTGAAGAACGCTGAGCTGGCGACACGATTTAACCCGGCGCATGCGATCGGCGGCGACATGTATGACTTCCTCGACTACAAGGCGCCGAAGGCATGCATTATCGTCAGCGACGTGAGCGGCAAAGGAGCGCCGGCCGCGCTCTATGCTGCACTTGTGAGTGGGATCATACGGAGCGTGGCGACCTCTGAGCCAACGCCGGCCGCGCTGTTGAGTTCAGTGAATGGATCACTCAATCAGCGCCGTCTGGACGCGAATTATGTTGTTCTATGCTGCGCGTTATGGGACGACGCAAAGAAAACCATGCGCGTGGCCAATTCCGGTCTTCCCCGCCCTATTTATTGTCATGGTGGTCACGCACACATGATTGAGGCTGCTGGACTGCCTTTGGGAATGTTCTCTGACGCTGTCTATGATGAAACCACGATCCATGCGAAAAGCGGGGATGTTTTTGTTTTCTTCAGTGACGGCATTGTTGACGCCAGCAACCAGCGCGACGAACAGTTTGGGCGTGTCCGCATTGAAAAAGTAATTGCAGAGAATGCCGATAAGAGCGCCCAGGAAATCGTGGACAGCCTTTTTGAGGCGGCAAACAGGTTTTCCGCCGGTGCACCAGTCTTCGACGATCAGACCGTGGTCGTGCTCAAGGTCCGGTAGTCACATTACTGGGCAAGTAAACACCCACTCCAAGTTGCGATCCAGCAGACCTAGCCACCCGTGATTTGAATCGCGGCTTTCGCGCTAATCCATCGCAAGTAGTACGCCTTACCAATGAAAGATTAACTTGATTTCTCAAAACGACGACTCTTTATAAGGCAAGACAGGCGACTTGCATTCGATCTTGTTGATTTAGGATTGCTCTCATCGCAGCGATAGCCGCCATTCATGGTCGACTCAAGTATCTGATATCAAAGCGGATATTTTGAGTCCTGACATCTATGCCCTGTGTATTGCTGGCTGAATAGTGTCTACTTTTGACCTATTAATCTTTTTAATTTCCTTTTTTTGTCTCTCTAATCCCGCCACGAGAGACTTACGACCAAGGCTGAAACATCGTTTAGGAGATGGAGTCACGCAGCCGCGCGCGGAAAGCAAGAGCGAAGCAGGATTGTTAACGCTTCCCAGGCACCGACAACGCGCCAAGCGGACACGCTCCTCACGGTACCAATCCGGGCAGCCTGATCCAAGTAAGCCAAACTACTAGGAGCGCAGCCACAATGAGCGAGTTTTTTCTGAATGAGAAGAATGCTTCTAAAACACGTCTGAAAGAGGCCGAGAATGCCCGAAAGAATCGGGCAGAGTTCGTTGCCGCGTACTCTCAGGGCCGTATTTCACGTCGTGACCTGGTCAAACTAGGTTTGATCACCAGTGCCGGTTTAATCGTGCCGAAGAATGGCTTGAGCCCCTTTGCTTCGAGCGCGTACGGTGCTACCCCAACCGGAACCCTTGCCTCGCCGTTATTTGGCGCCGCAGCGTTTTCGCAGCCGATGCCCCGCTTTGATCTTCTGGAACGCAAGCCGATTCCCAGCGTCATCGACGCTAATAACCCGCATCCTCTTGGACAATATGTTCCGACCGCCGCAGCCAACACTACTCCGATAGCAATGGATCCCGCTTTGGGTGGCCAACTTGGACCGATGGAAGGCCGGCCGCCGGGAGCAGATTGGGCCCACCAGCGTTTTGACGAGTTCGCACCCAAGATTGCCATTGAAGCGACGCAGAAGGGTGCAACAACCAACACAACCTACAATCCTGGCGTTGCTTCCAGCCTGAACTCAGGCATTGATCCGACGGCCGCGATTCCGTTGAAGTTCCATCCGTCGATGCCGACCCAGGGTCCGCTGGCTGTCTGGACTTTCAATGGCAGCATTCCTCCGAAGCTGGCAATTGGCCGTTACGGCGAACCACTGTTGTTCCGCCATCACAACGGTCTGCCTGCCGATGTAACCAAGAACGGCGGTTTCGGACGCCACACCATCTCCACCCACGAACACAACGGCCACCATGGCGCAGAAAACGACGGCTTCACCGGCGCGTTCTTCTTCCCGGGACAGTTCTACGATTATCACTGGCCGATCATTCTCGCGGGTCATGACAGCATTAACGTGGATGCTTCGGATCCAATGGCCTGCAGCCCGGACGACAGTGGTGGAACATACCGCGTTGCCGGCGACTGGCATGAGACCATGAGCACCCACTGGTTCCACGATCACATGTTCAGCTTCACTTCCCAGAACGTGTATAAGGGCAACGCTGCCATGTTCAATCTCTACAGCGGCCTTGATCGCGGTAACGAAGCAATCAACGACGGAGTCAATCTCCGCCTGCCCTCCGGCACGGCCAAGTCATGGGCCAACCTGGATTATGACGTTAACCTGATGCTCTCAGACAAAGCTACCGATTCCAGCGGCCAGCTCTTCTTTGACATCTTCAACTTTGACGGTTTCATCGGCGACATGATGACCGTGAACCTGGCATACAAGCCTTACTTTGAAGTGGAACGCCGCAAGTATCGTTTCCGTATCCTGAATGCCAGCGTTTCCCGCTTCTTCAAGGTTGCTCTCAGTGATGGTTCGCAGTTCTACTGGATCGGCAACGACGGCAACCTGATGCCTAAATCGCTTCTGGTTACCGAACTTGACGAACAGGGCATCGCCGAGCGCTATGACATCGTTATCGATTTCTCCAAGTACAGCATTGGATCCAAAGTCTGGATGGTCAACCTGTGCGAACACCAGAACGGCAAAAAACCGTCTGCGGACCGCACACTGGCTGACGCCCTCGCCGGAAAATCGAAAGACCCGGTGGTGGGCAAATTCCTGGAGTTCCGCATTGTGCGCAACCCTGCACAGCCTGACCAAAGCCAGGTTCCCGCAGTGATGGTCCCGAATCCGGACCTAACCAACATCCCGGTGGTGCGTGAGCGTAACTTCACCTTCGGTGCAGGTGCGAGCAATCCTACCGATCCGACCGATAGCGATCCGTGGGGCGTAAGCACTGACTTCGGGCGCATGCTGACAGCTGACTATGGCCGCGTAGCTGCCGCACCGAAGCCGGGAACCCGAGAAGTCTGGACCCTGCAGAATGCAGGCGGCGGATGGGACCACCCGATTCACATCCACTTTGAAGAAGGCCAGATCCTGGCCCGCAACGGTAGCGCAGCTAACGTTCCGGCGTGGGAAAAAGGCCGCAAGGACGTGTATCGCTTGCGTCCGGGTGGAAGCGTAACTCTGACCATGCAATTCCGCGAATTCTTCGGAATGTACATGGAACACTGCCACAACACCGTGCACGAAGATCACGCCATGCTGATCCGTTGGGAACTGGACAAGGGCATTGTGCCAATGCCGACTCCGCTTCCGACCCCGCAGGGTGTCACCTACATCAGCACCACCGTACTGCCAACCGCAGGCATTAGCGCGGCACCGGCAGCGCCGACACCGAGCGGCAACTCCGGTGGGAACAGCGGCGGCGGATCGTCAACTGGCTCCGGCAAAGGCGGAAACAGTGGCGGTTCAGGCAAGGGTAGATTAAGCCTCGTTGACAGCGGCGGCGATGATGGCGGTTCCGGTTCCGGTGGCTCAGGCCGCGGGGGCAGTTCGTCCGGGCGAGGCCAGGGCGACCGTTAATAAAGACTGAAGCAGCGGACTCCTTTGACGAGGAGTCCGCTTTACATCCCCCGTTCAAATAACAATCAATTTTCCAGAGATTCCACCGGGTGGCGGGCTGAGTTCCAGCCTGCCATGCTCGGGAAATTGCGCAACTGCTTCAGGGAGCCAGCTTCATGAGACGGAAAAATTGGGCAACTACTTTTGCAGCAAGCCTGGTGCTTGCCGCGCAATTCGCACTAATTTCTTTACCGAAAGCCCAGGCATTTGATAACCCCAACTGGGGAGCAAACTACTTCCCTAACGTTGTTCTGACGACACAAGATGGCAAGCAGGTGAAGTTTTATGATGACCTGCTTCGCAACAAGATGTTCGCCATCAATTTGATTTACACGCATTGCACGAACGTCTGCCCTCTGGAAACAGCGAAACTTGGACAGGTTTACAAGCTTTTGCAGGACCGTATGGGCAAGGACCTCTACTTCTATTCAATTACCATCGATCCCAAGCGGGATACGCCCGCGGTGCTCAAGGCATATTCAGAAAAATTTCATACCGGCCCAGGATGGTATTTTCTGACCGGAAAGAAAGAAGACATTGATGCCATTCGCAAGAAGCTGGGCATCGCGCTGCGTCCCAATTCTGATCCGCTGACCGGGCACACCACGAGCATGATGATCGGCAATGAAGCAACGGGCCAGTGGATTCTTGATAGCTCCATGGACGATCCGCACTATGTGGCCGCCATTCTGGGCAACTGGATGTCATCCTGGAAGTACAACAAAGTGGAAGCAACGTACGATCAGAAACCGGCGATGGATCCGCTGGAACACGAAAGAGGCGGGTCACTGTTTCGGACATCATGTGCGGCCTGTCACACAGTGGGTGGGGGCGATTTCATTGGCCCTGACCTGGCGACCGTAGCGCTGGTGCGCGATCGCAAATGGCTCAAGCATTTTATTCTGGAGCCGGATGTGGTCCTGAAGTCTCAAGACCCGATCGCCGTGGCACTCTTTAAGAAATACAAAGAAGTGAATATGCCGAATCTCAGCCTGACTGAACCCGACGCGGAGAATCTGGTGCAATTCCTGGAGGCGAGAGCCAGGGAATACTCTCAATCGCCTGCGAAGAGTGATTCCCCGGCGAAAGCAAATTCGTCAGGGACAAAATAAAGCAAAGTATTTTAAGTCAACTTTACTGATCGATCGACTTTACTGATCGACCTGGGCCGCTGAAGCAGTCTTCAGCGGCTTTTTTGTTTTTGACCGGGATTGAAATTGTCGGTTGGGTGTAAAGGGTTCCAGACTGAAAGACCAGAACAGCGCCTGTTACAATCCCACAGAAATGTTCACTCGGCCTCCGGCATTCATTTACAAAACAAATCAGCTGCACTGCGAAGGCATTTCTCTGGAAAAGCTTGCAGGGAAATTTGGAACGCCGTTGTACGTTTATTCCGCTACGGCAATCAAAGAACGCTTTCGCGCGCTAGATGCCGCTTTCAGCCGGGTGCCTCATACTCTGTGTTACTCGGTTAAAGCCAACTCAAATCTGAGCGTCTTGCGGCTTCTGGCGAAGCTCGGAGCGGGATTTGATATTGTTTCCGGCGGCGAACTGGAACGCGTCAGGCTGGCGAACAAAAAGGCCCTGGGAAAAGTGGTTTTCTCCGGTGTCGGCAAGACGCGGGAAGAGCTTGAGTTCGCACTGCGCTGCGGGATCCTTGTTTTCAATGTCGAAAGTGAAGGCGAGCTGGAACTTCTGGCTGAATGCGCCACCAAGAACCGCAAAAAGGCCAACATCGCATTGCGGGTAAATCCCGACGTGGCAGCGGAAACGCATCCATACATCTCCACCGGACTGAGGGAACACAAGTTTGGTGTGCCAATCCAAAGTGCGCGGAAGATCTATAGACGCGCCGCAGAACACAAGTATCTTCGAGTGGCCGGGGTGAGCCTGCATATCGGGTCTCAGATCACAGATGTAACACCATTCCGTGCTGCCGTTGATCGCGCAGTCCTACTCATGCAGGAGCTTGCGGCAGATGGTCACGAAATTGGCTATTTTGACGCCGGCGGCGGGCTTGGGATCTCTTATGACAGCACCAAGCCAGTCGATTTTTCTGTCCAGACACGTAGCTACGCTGAAGCGATCTCTGAGCCGTTGCAACGGATGGGAAAATCAAGGCCCCACCTGCTGCTGGAACCGGGCAGGTCAATCATTGCACCGGCGGGAGCGCTGCTGACCCGCGTGCTTTATCAGAAAGAGAACGGCAGCAAGAAATTCACCATTGTGGACGCCGCCATGAATGACCTGATACGACCTTCTCTTTATGGCGCCAAACATGAGATTGTTCCCGTAGAACATGCCAATGGCTCGGTTGAGAAATTCCCATACCGATATTTGCGGACCCATCTGCGAGAGCGGTGATTTCCTTTTGCGTGATGCGGAGCTACCCGTAATTGCGCCCGGTTCCCTTCTCTGCGTTTATGATGCTGGGGCGTACGGAATGTCCCTGGCATCGAACTACAACACTCGACCCCGTTCAGCGGAGATTCTGGTGGAGGGCACGCGTGCCAAACTCATTCGTCGCCGTGAAAAGATAAAAGACCTGCTGGCGGCGGAAAAAGATTACCTATGACCGACCTGAAGACGCTTGCCTACGAACTCCTGCACGAGGCACAACAGTCTCTGGAGAGCGAAGGCCACTTGAATCCGACTGCCATTGTCATTACTGCGGATGAAAACCTGATTGTGGACGTTGAGTTCGAAGATGATGACGAGCGTGAGGATATCTACAGCGAATTGGTGGAAACCGCCCTGCAGAGGAACGCTTCCGCCATCGTGACGATCAACGACGTTTATCTGGACGAGGACGGCGCTGCCGTACGCCTTCAGGGGCCTGGGTGGGGAGACCTGAAGCAGCCAGCCAATGAGGCGATCGTAATCACCATCTCAGGCGCAGGCTTTGAAACATGGAGTGTAGTTTCAAGTTATTACCGGGTGGAACAGCAGTTTATTTTTCAGCCGGCACGCGAAGTCATCAATCCCGGTGGCGAGGTGGAATTGCTGGGCGACTGGACGGGAAAAACCGGCGCCGCCTGAACCACTTAATCGGCAAGGCTTTAAATGATTTTCTCCAGCATCACGACCCGATCCTGAGTAAGCCAGGCGTTCCAGCTCACCACAGTGACGTTGGGATACTTCTTTTTACCGAAAGCGATCCAGGCATCCTTGTAAGCTTGCCATGTCTTCTCGGTCTTGTTGATGCCCTGGGCAGTGATCTGTCCCTGGCTGAAAGAGCCTTTTTCCTCAACCTTCGCCAGACCAGTCTTGAGTTGGTCTTCTGACTTGTGCAGGTCTTCTGCGGAGAATCTGGGGAACTCTCCGCGTTCAAGTTGTTCAAGCTTGTCCATGAAGTCATTCTCCAGGAAGGCCCGTTCCTGGACTTGTGTAGTGGCTGTATCGAACTCACTGGCGACGCGGTCGGTGAAAAAGGCGTCAGCCGCCTTGCGCAAAGCCAGGAATGCACGTTTGTTCTCTGGCGACCACGAGCTGATTATCGCGGCGAGTCTGGCTTCACGCTTAATTTTGTCCGAGCGGTCCTCGAGAGCAGCGCACTGCTCATAAAGCTGGCGGCCGCTGCTGTGATCACAGAAATTGAAATTGGTACCGTGGTAGTTCCCTTCTTTGTAGCGGACAAGCTCATGGACGTTGCCGGCAACGTCGCTCGGCGATCCCTGGACTTCACAAGTGAACTTGATGGCCAGATCCATGTTGCGGTCCACGCCTTGTGCGTTGGCATAAATCATGGCCAGAATCGAGCGTCCGGCAATGTTCAGGTCACTGGTACCGTGCTCGATTTCCGAAAATGCACATTTGCGGGCCTTGATAGGATCATTCTCCGCACCCAGTCCGAAGTAAAAATCCTGTGACCGACAGCCTGTCAGGTTCTTCACTTCTTCTGCCGTTGGAACATCGCCAGCAGGAACTGCAACGTCTTTGACTTTTTCGCAAAGAGCTTTGGTAGAGGGATCGGATACGGCCTGGCAGAAGACAGTGGCCGACAAGCCGAGAATGATTGCAAGAATAAGAATGGCTCTGGATAATCGCATGGAGGTTGTAGGTTGACTGAATAAGAGCCGATTGAGTCTGTCCGCGGAAACGGGCGGCCTGGTTCGCCAATCGATTGGCTTCCTGGTTGCGATCACGAGGAACGTGCGCTATGGCGAACTTAAGCTTCCGAGCCAGCTTACGGCAGATCCAGTTGAGGGAGTAAAGCCGAGGGCTGCGGCAGATGTATTCGCCGGTCATCTGCTTTACCACCAGTTCAGAATCGGTAAAGACGCTGAGGGCCGTGGCTTTCGCCTCGGTAGCATATTGCAAGGCTTCCAGGAGGGCTGCATATTCAGCCACGTTGTTGTCCTGGTGACCGATCCATTTAGCAATGTGTATGCGCTGGCCACAGGGCTTCTGGATCACAACCCCAATGCCGGATGGCCCCGGACTGCCGTGGGACCCACCGTCGATATGCGCAATTAAGGAAGACATCCGTTATCCGGGTTTAAGCTCTCTGGTGCTGCCTCAACAATACTCGTAAGAGACACAATGCTCCAAATTGAGTTTGCGCGTCAAGAAAATCATGGGTTCAGCCTGTGAATCGTACTTTGGTGATGCCGGTAAATGTGGAAAGTGCTGTGCAAATCGCGGGAGAAATTTTAACGCGTTTTTAAAACCCGCGATATTCGCGGCGCAGATAACTGTGATGTGGGATGAAAAAAAATCGTTGTTTGCACAACTCTTGCGCCTTTACATCCTGCGCATTTGCGCTAGTATCGTTTGCGTCGACGGTCGAAAGGCGCAGTTGAAATAAACAGCAGCTGAGCCGAAGTAGACTGGGTGATTGGTTCGATGAAGTGATTCAACGAACACTCCGACCCGAAAAAACCGACGCATTCTGCGAGGAATGAGTTGGGGTTGGGGACTGCGAAAGCAGTATTCACATCAAAGGCTGTGACGGTACATGCATCCACGTTGTCAGGTCCCTCGCAGGAGCTGGCGGCTAGAGCATAACCAATGTCACAGCCTTTTAAATTTTCCCTTCTTGTCGCTTCGCGACAAATCCTCAATCCTGTCGCTGCGCTCCACTCCGCTCGAAAACATTTCACCCTCAAATTCATTCGGGCGCCTCAGGCAGGCGGTTCGCCACGCTAGTCGGGCTCACCGCTTTTCACCACTGAGAGCTTCGATCTGACTGACGCTTTGTCACTGGTACGGTCGTTAGCGTGTAACTCTGATCGTATTGCCATTGTGAGTCCTGAACTCAACGTGATCCGGCGCCACTTCAGCAGTCACCTGTGGGTGCATCTTGACCCGGTTCCGAAACTGGCTCATCAATCCGCCATGTCACACAAATAGGAGACTGATGATTGACGAGAATGAGCAGCGATCTTGAAGCGACATAATTTTCGCAATCCACAACTGGCGGCCTCGAAGGATAGTTCAAGGCTACGAAGTACGAATGCGGAGGAGAGGTATCTCGACGTGTAACGATCATTGCCCTCGAAGACTGGTGGACGGTTCCCTTCACGCGTGTGCCGTTCACCAACACTTGCGAATGGGGTTTGAACCAATAACAAGCCGTGTAACCTTTGACGATTCCATAGCCGACAAGGACGGCCATGACACTAACGAATATCCCGCCCATTTTGAGCAAAGTCTTCATTCGATTCTTAGACACCGGTGGCTGCGTCGTTCGCGCTGAGTTTTCCCAGTGCTCTTGAGATCCATCTCATCAAATCCCTGGTCACTTCTTCCCTGTTGGTCTCATTCAGCAATTCATGGCGGGCTTCTGGGTAGAACTTGCTTTCCACTTGCAGGCCGGCGGCACGGAATTGCGCCAGCATCGGCATGAGGGCTTTTGTGCCGGCGCTGACGGGATCATGCGTACCGGAGATCACGTAAATCGGCAGTGACTTCGGGACGGCTTCACAGGACCGTGCGATGGCTGACCAGGCGTCGAGCATGTCGACCCACAGTTGGGTGGAGGATGAAAAGCCGCAGAGCGGGTCGGCGACGTACTTGTCGACCTCGGCTGGATCGCGCGAGAGCCAGTCGAATTTGGTTCGGGCAGGTTGAAAGCGTTTGTTGAAAGCGTCAAAGGTAAGTGACTGAATCAACTTGCTGTGGCCGCGAGGCCCCAGGCGCATGCGTTCCAGCCGGGCGGTGAGTCTTCCGGATTGGGCGAGTGCGTTGGGCTGGCCGCTGGCCCCGGAGAGGATGACTGCGGAGAGCGCGTTCCCATGTTCCGACATGAACTGGCGGGCGAAGGTTGACCCCATGGAGTGCCCCAAAAGCACCATGGGCAAGCCGGGATGCTCGCTGGCAGCTATCCTGTTCACTTGCCAGAGATCGTTAAGACACTTGCGCCATCCGTCAGTCGCGGCAAAGAAGCCCAGATCGGCTGCATTCTGCGCGGTCCTGCCATGGCCACGCAGGTCGCTGGCATATACAGACGTAGCCTTCGGCGTTCAAAGCTGCAGCCAGGCGGGCATAACGTCCAGCATGCTCCGCCAAGCCGTGAATGATCTGGACGATGGCTTTGGGCGGAGCTTTGCGCGGACGGAAGCCAGCCAACGGTGAACGTATACATCGACACCGTCTGGCTGCCTTGATCTTAAACGGTTGATCTGGAAGTCACCGGGAAAGCATGCCATAGAATCATGCGGTTCTGAAGCTTACTGTTCTGCTGGATGTTTGCCGGGTTAGTCTAACCGGTGTTTTGCCGGCATAACAGAGTCTTTCTACGGCGTCAGACAAGATGTTCGCTTTCGAACATCCTGTTCCGCAAATGGACGCCGGCGGCGTTAACAGCATTTCAACGATATGTTTACCCTGTTCATTTTCAGTTATTTAGCGCTTTCATGGATTCGGCCGAAGGAATGCACTACTCAAGTGCAGGAAAGATTTGATCTGGCAATAAAGTGGAAGGTTCACTTTGCCGAAGGCGTTCTCGTATGATCTTCACTGCAGAGTCTTATCCCATGGCTTCCCCTGTTCTCGACATGCAAGGATTTCCTGTCCGGCCGCGCGTGCTGGTGGCTGAAGATCAGGAAGACGTGATTGCCGCGCTGCATCTGTTGCTGAAAAGCGCCGGCTATGAAGCGGAGTTTGTACGCTCACCGGAAGGAGCGCTGAACGCGCTGCGAGAGAAAACGTTCGATGCAATCCTGCTGGACCTGAATTACAGCCGTGACACCACGTCCGGCACCGAGGGTCTGGAACTGCTTTCCAAAGTCCAGGCGATGGACAGTTCTCTTGCCGTGGTGGTGATGACCGCCTGGGGATCGATTGAGTTGGCAGTGAACGCAATGCATCGCGGTGCGTGCGATTTTGTCCAGAAGCCGTGGGACAACCGGCAACTGCTGAACGTTCTGGAAGAACAGATGAAGAAGTCCAAGGCGCTGAAGCAGAAACGCTTCTCGGACCAGTTGGAACAGCAGGAGGCCGCACAGATTCAACGCGCACTGATGCCGGGAGAGATCCCGGCAGGCGATGGATTGACCATTGTGGCTTCATCAAAATCCGCGCGCAACGTTGGCGGAGATTATTACGACGTGATCCGGCTGGAAGGACAACGCTCGGCTGTCTGCATTGCAGACGTGGTAGGCAAGGGCATGGGAGCGGCGCTGTTGATGTCAAATCTGCAGGCAGCCGTACGCATGCTGGCGCCGGAAATCAGCGAACCCAAAACGTTCTGCAATCGCGTGAACCGCGCGATTTCCGGGAACAATTTTCCCGGCAAATTCATTACCTTCTTCTATTGCGTGATGGACACGGCGCAAAAGCGTATCGACTTTACCAACGCCGGCCACAACTGGCCTGTGCTGGCACATGCGGACGGAAGCTGTGAACGGTTGAACAGCGAGGACGTGGTTCTGGGAACGGTGCAGGACTGGAATTATCACCAGATATCCGCAGCGCTACGCAGCGGTGATCGGCTGGTGCTGTTTACCGATGGCATCACAGAGTGCGCGGATTCGGAAGGCACAGAGTTCGGCGAGGACAGACTGGTAGATCTGGTTTCGCGCAACGTGCATCTTGCTCCGGACAAATTGAAGGACGTCATTCTGAAAGCCGCTGAGTGCCATGGCAGTTTTGTGGACGACGCGACGCTCATCGTCGTAGAGGTCCAGTAAGAAGCTATTGCAGCGATAAAAAAGCCGGACGGAGAACCGTCCGGCATGATTTTGCTGCGAAACTGTTTGAGGAACAAACCTCAGAGGCTAAAGCCCCTCTTCCTGTTGGCTCAAACCGCAGGCATAAATGCCTGCTCCACGTTTATTCTGTCGCTCCGCTCCAAACCGCTTTGAGATCGTTTCTCGTCGGTGTTTCTGACGTGCCTTGGTGCAGCGGGCTCGGCGCGTGAACGGCCTCGCCCTGATTCAGTTGCCAGGTCAGCGGCATTGCCTAACCTCAGTGGCTAAAGCCGGTATCTGTTTGCACTTTGAGCGCTGGCATAAAGGCCTGCTGCACGTCGCCGCCACGAGTTTTTCCGGCTTTGAAGTAACTCAGGCGGCTTTGCGGCCACGACGTGCTGTGGATTTTTTGATTCTCGATCGACCAGAACCTTGCTCTTCGTGTTCTTGCTCCTCCATGCCGGACAGCTCGGGCCTAATTTTCCTGGCGAAGCTCTGCATCTTCTTCAGTGTCTGCTGCTCTTCTTTCAGGTTTTGCTGGAGCAGCTTGACCGCTTTAGTGTGGTTCATGTCCTGCGCCATTTGAATCAACGACTCATAGGCGTTGATTTCATAGCTTTCGACTTTGGCAGCGGCACTGATGGTAATGACGTTCAGAATATCGTCAGATGGATCTTCCTCTTGCTTGAACGACTTCCATTCCGCCACCAGGCCTTTCACGCCCTTACAATCGGCTTCTTCAACCTCATCGCCTAGATCTTCAAAGACCTGTTCCAGGCGTTCAACCTGTTTTTCGGTTTGAGCGCGGTGGTCGGTAATGGCATTTTTCAGCTGTTCGTCAGTAACAGCCTGGGCCTGTTCTTCTAATGTGTCGACAAGATTGCGTTCGGCATTCAAAATATCACCGAGTTCGTGCAGAAAAAGTTCGTGCGCGGTATGCATTTTGTTGTGTCCTCCAACTGGCATTCCCGGATAAGATGCCAAGCAATGGCGAAGGCTGCCCACCCAACAAACGCATAACAAATCATGCACGGTTTTTACGATAGCTTTATTCAATCAGTACAGAAGTACCCTGCCCAGGTTGCGGCCGAGCTGCAACGCCCGTCCGGGGAATTGCAGAGTCATACTTACGCAGAGCTGCGGGACAAAGCGGAATCGGTAGGCCGGTGGCTACAGCAGTCCGGCATGTCAGAAGGCGTGCGCTGCGCCATCATGGCCGGCAATGGGCCACTCTGGGTGGCGGCATACCTTGGCGTGCTCTCGGCCGGAGCAGTGGCGGTACCGCTGGACACGGCTTTTAACGCCACGCAGGTCAACAAGCTGCTCTGGGATTCAGGCGCTGCCGTGATCTTTGCCGACGCAAAACATCTTGCACTGGTGGAAACTGCCGTTCAGGAAACGCTGGTACGGGTGGTGATGGTGGATGGCTCCGGCGAAGGCAAGTACTCCAACCTGCTTGGGATGTTTGCTGCCGGGCCGGGCGACTTCAAACCAGCACAGATCCAGAACAGCGATTCAGCCGTGATCATGTACACTTCGGGCACTACGTCCGATCCGAAGGGCGTAACGCTGACGCATGCCAACCTGCTGGCGGAAGCCGACGCGGTGTTCAGCTTTATTCCGGTCAGCGAACGCGACGCCATCCTGGGCGTGCTGCCACTGTTTCATTCACTGGCGCAGATGGCCAATCTGCTGCTCCCCTATGCGGTGGGCGCGCGCGTGGTTTATCTGGAAGAAACGAACACGACGGAGCTGCTGCGGGCATTGAGCGAAAGAGAGATCACGCTGTTTGCGTGCGTCCCGCAGTTCTTTTACCTGATTCATGAACGCGTGATGCAGGAAGTGAAAAAGCGTCCGGCACTGGCCAGAGCGGCCTTCAGGGCGATGATGCGGATTTCTGGAATCGGCCGCAAAGTGGGACTGAACAGAATTGGGCTGAACCTGGGAAAATTATTTTTCGGCAGAGTTCACCGGCTGCTTGGACCGAAGATGCGGTATCTCGTCACCGGCGGATCGGCGTTCGATCCTAAGATTGGCAGGGACCTGCAACAGCTCGGCTTCGATGTCTTGCAGGCGTATGGCCTGACTGAGACCAGCGGCGCTGCCAGCTGCACACATCCGAAACGGAACGTAATGGGCTCGGTTGGACCCGCGCTTCGCGGCGTGCAGATCAAAATCACGGACCCGGAACCTGTGGATGGGTTTCCCTTACCTGTCGGCGAAATTGCGATTGCGGGCGGCGTGGTGATGAAGGGTTACTACAATCGTCCGGACGCCAACGCCGAGGCCATTCGTGACGGCTGGTTTTACACCGGCGACCTCGGCTATCTGGACGAGCGTGGCTATCTTTTTATTACCGGCCGCAAAAAAGAGATGATCGTGCTTAGTTCGGGCAAAAACATCTACCCGGAAGAGATTGAAGCACAATACCTGCGCTCGCCGTTCATCAGGGAAATCTGCGTCATGGGGCTGGTCAGCCGGCCTGGTGAGCCATTTTCAGAACGACTGCATGCCGTGATTGTTCCGGATTTCGATGTGCTGCGAGAAAAGAAGATTGTGAACGCACGTGAGGTGATCCGGTTTGACGTGGAGAATCTCTCCACGGGGCTGCCGAGTACGAAGCGCATTCTCAGCTTTGATCTGTGGCCTGATCCCCTGCCCCGCACCACAACCCGCAAGCTCAAACGCTTTGAGATACAGCGACGTGTAATGGCCGGTGAAGGAGCGGAACAGGAATCATCGGGCGCGACTGTGGAAGAGCCGACGGCGGAAGAAGCCATATGGCTGGCGCAGCCGGATGTCCAAAAAGCAGTGGCGCTGATTCGCGCTGCCAGCAAGACAAAGAAGCCTGTGATGCCGGCGTCAAACCTGGAATTGGATCTCGGTTTCGATTCCATGGAACGCGTCGAGTTGGTGGTGGCGCTGGAACGAGAGCTGGGGGCAGAGGCGGACGATAAAGTCATTTCGGCGGTGTACTCTGTCCGCGAGCTGGTGGACACCATTCTTGAAGCACGTGGCGAAGGCACCGGCACGCGACCCTCACTGCCCGGATGGGACGCGGTCCTGGCTACCGGACCAGATGATCCCAGCGTGTTGAATGCGTTGCGAACCAGCAAAGTGTTCACCGCAGGATGGTTCGTGCTGGGGAAGGTCGCGTCACTGTTTCTGAAACTCTTCTTTGACCTGCGCGTAACCGGCATCGATAAGCTGCCCAGAAGCGGGCCGTTTATTCTTTCGCCGAACCATCAGAGTTTTCTGGATGGACCCGTGGTGGCAAGCCAGATTCCATGGCGGCTGTTTAAGGACATGTTCTACGTGGGCACCAGCGAAATCTTCAGCCAGGGATTTTTCAAATATCTGGGACGGACGTTCAGCCTTATTCCGGTGGATCCGGATTCGAATCTGGTGAACGCGATGCGTGCCGCCGCATACGGATTGAGGCAAGGAAAGAATCTGGTGCTGTATCCGGAAGGCGAACGGTCCATTGACGGCACACCGAAAAAGTTTAAGAAAGGCGCGGCCATTCTGGCTACGCATTTGCAAGTGCCGGTGTATCCAGTGGCGATTGAAGGGTTCTTTGAAGCGTGGCCGCGTAACCGCAAACTGCCGAGGCGGGCAAAGCTGCGAGTGCGCTTTGGCGATCCGGTGGAACCGCTGGAAACGATCAGCAATCAAGAAGAGACGTATACGGAAATGACGGACAGGTTGCGCACGCGGATCGTGGGTATGTGGGAGGCGATGCGGAATAAACCGGCGCAATCGCAGGCGGCGAGTGGAGATTAGATAGCGGTGCGGGGTGATGCAATCAAGCTGTTCCGGCCTGTGGGACAGAAAGAGCTCGACTTGGTGGAAGCGAGCGGGTTCAGACGATTTCCTCCCCGACTTCCCGAACAGCCCATTTTCTATCCGGTCCTGAATCGTGAATACGCGGAACAGATTGCCCGAGACTGGAACACGAAGGATGAGGGTTCAGGGTTTGTGGGATACGTTCTGGAATTTGACGTTGAAAGCCGCTACCTCAGCGGCTTTGAAACGAAGAAGGTTGGCGGAAAACAACATCTTGAGTATTGGATACCTGCTGACGAGCTGGAAAAATTCAATGATCATATTCAGGGATTGATTCGAGTGGTGGCGAAGTTTGAGGCGGCTTAGGTCTGTTTTCTGCTTTCGATGAGCCAAACGGCAAAAGCAATTGTTGCGAGCGCTATCCAATAAATGGAGTGCTCACGAAGATAGCTTCCAATTTCGAGATAAGAGAAGCGCCTGAAAAAGTCAACTTTGGAGGCAGCATATACGCACAGAAAAAGAACACACAGAACCGACGTGGCGGGCTGGATCAGGTTTTTTGGTTTTCGCTGCATTGCAAATTTTTGCGGTGCACCAACGATGCGAATGTTTATGTCGCCCCTGCGGGGCTCGTACTAATCAATCAATCCTTCCCAGCGCTTACGCGCTGGGCTACATAATATCGCGCCTGCGGCGCTCCACTTCATTTGCGCGAGCTGGATTACTTTTGCGCGACGTTGCGTCCGAAGCGAAATGTTGGCCCAATCGCAAGGCGCAGGCTGTTACGGCCTGAATTGAGAATATCGTCAAAAAGATTGACGTGAACATAATCGGCGGCGAAACGAAGACCAACGTGTTTGGTGGCATTCAGATCAAAGCCGCCGCCCACTCCGAAGAAAGGTTTGAGATCAGTTTTTTTGCCTGACGGCGCCAGCTGCGCTGTAACCAGCCCAAGCAATGGAGAATTGGGCTTGAGAGTGGCGGTTTCATGCATGCCGCCGATCGCCGGCCGGACAAACAACGTCACCCACTTCAGCTGGCGGAAGTTGAGCTGGGGTCCGAAAGTAAAGGTGTAGGTGGTGGAGTCGAAGGGAACGGCAGGATTCGGGCCGAGAAATGGCAACAATGGAATCAGTTGGGCCTGGAGGGCTGGTTTGAGATCGCTGGCATGGATGTCACTGTGGCCGGTGAAGATGCTGTAGTCGCCGCCCATGGCGAGCCAGCGGTTGAGGTTGATGCCGAACTCACCATCAAAGCCACGTTCAGCCAGGTTCAGATTGGGTGAGTTGAGGTAGGAGAATCCGGCAAATCCGTCATAGCGCGGGACGTATTCCTGCTGCGCGAACGCAAGAGAGCTGAGAGAAATAAGGGCGACAACCAAAACGATAGTTTTCATGGTGACTCCAGAGTTGTATCTGATTCGAGGATGAGGTGAGACACGGGGATGCCCGTGAGCTGGAGGTCGATCGCCTCCATCGCCCGTCATCGCGACATCGCCGTGATCGGGAAAAACCTTTTGCCGCTGATGAACGCAGATAAACGCTTGATGAGTACAAGCTAGCCAATCAACTTGCGGGCACGGCGAAAGATTTCGACCATCATCGGTTCGGTGAGGCGTCCGGTGTTGGTGTTCTGCAAGGACGGATGGTAGGAGCACAAGAGCTTGATACCGTTAGGCAGCTTGTAGAGTTCGCCGTGGCCAAAAACCAGGCCGGCTTTCGAAGCAAGCACGCCGGTGCGCTTGAGGTGATTCAGGTAGGCGTCAAAGGCGATTTTGCCGAGCACGAGAACGACTTTCACGCGGTCGAGCGCCGCGATCTCTCTGGCTACATGTATGGAACAATTGGCGATTTCGACGGGCGTGGGTTTGTTGTCCGGTGGGGCGCAATGAACGACGGAAGTGATGTACAGATCGTGAAGCGTCTGGCCGTCATCTTTGTGCAAGGCAGTCGGTTGTGAGGCAAAGCCGGCGCGGTGCAAGATGCGATAAAGGAAGTGTCCGGAGCCGTCGCCAGTAAAGGGTCGGCCGGTTCGATTAGAGCCGTGAGCGCCGGGAGCCAGACCAAGAATGAGCAGTCGCGCTTTGGGATCGCCGAATCCGGGAACAGGTTTGGCCCAATAGTCCCAGTCGAGGTAGGCGCGGCGTTTGATGTGTCCGATCTTCTGGCAGTATTCGACAAGTCGTGTACAGCGAGTGCAGGCGGCGATCTGGTTGTTCAGTACTGCCAGGTTGTTGATTTTTTGAAGCGATGAAGCGGACATACTGAGATCAAGTTTACATGGAGTGTGTGATCGGAGCCTTACCTCAGCGGCTGAAGCTAGTGCTATTACGCGACCGCGTCGCGGCCGTGTGAGTGATTGATTTTGACGACGGCAGCCAGCGCGCTGAGGAAGTTTTCCGGGCCATCCAAAGGGTTGATGTGCGCCTGGGCAGAATCTTCATGGAGCATTTCATAGGGATCGAGCACGACTGCGGGGACACCGAGAGAGTAGGACTGGTGGCAGATTATGTGACGTTCATTGTCAGAGATAGAGGGGCTGATGATTACGCCGCAGACATGCCTGGTAGCAAGAATTTTTAACGCTGCTTCTGCGTTGGAAACAGGTATGACTCCATATCCGGCATGAGCTAGAACTGCGTTGCGTATGGGCGACGACACCTTTTCCCGGGACACGGAAAGGATAGCTGGTCTCATATTTATCCGTCGAACAGTGGTCTTGCGCTTGAACAAAGTATTCTCCTGAAAAAGTCGGAAGGCAAGTAAATAAACGTGAATTCGGGGTACTTCCGGCATGAAATAAGCTTAATGTTCGCGACCAGTTTCGGGACCGGGGCAATTGACCCAACTCTTAGACTCTCTTACACTTGAGATTGGATTTTTCCTGAAAATCCTGAGCTTGGAACCCCCGCAGGCAAATCTAAAAGGAACAAACATCTTGGACAACGAAAAAGCAGAAAATAAAGCGGCAGAAGGCACTGAAAATGAAGCCGCTTCCGGCAATGAATCGGCCATCGCCACGGAGCCGGAAAATGATCCCTGTCGCCAGGAGATTACGGTTGAAATCCCCGCCGACGTGGTGGCTGAAGAGCAGGAACGGCTGATTGCGCAATACTCAAAGGAAGCACGCGTGCCGGGATTCCGTAAAGGCAAGGTCCCACCCAGCGTGGTGCGCAACCGCTTCAATGACCAGTTAAGAGAAGAATTGCTGGAGCGGCTAGTGCCGCAATACTTCCAGGTGGCCGTGATGGCGAACGGACAGAAGCCGATAGCCACGCCTTCCATCAGCAAACTTGAAGCCGAGCCGGGACAGCCGATTCGTTTCACCGCGGCCTTTGATGTGGCGCCGGAATTTGAACTGGGCGATTACAAGAGCGTAAAGGTTGAAAAGCCCGTGGTGGAAGTGAGCGACGAAGAAGTACAGACCGAGGTCAACAGCCTCCAGGAACGCCAGGCGAGCTACGACCCGGTGGACGAAGAACGTCCGCTACAGGACGGAGACTTTGCCCAGGTCGCATTTGAGGCGACGCCCAAAAAGGCCGCAGGAGCGACGGAAACAACCGCGGAAGAACCGGTGAAGATGGACGAAGTGATGGTGGAAATTGGTTCGCCCAACACCGTTGCCGCTTTCACAGAAAATCTGCGCGGAGCCAAAGCCGGTGAAGAGCGCAGCTTTGAAGTCTCTTACGCACCTGACTTCTACGATCACCGCCTGGCCGGCAAGAACTTTGATTACAAAGTGAAAGTCAATTCGATCAAGAAGAAGACGCTTCCTGAAGTGAATGATGCCTTCGCCAAAGAATTGAGCCCGGAAATGGAAACTCTGGACCAGTTGAAACAGGCGATCCGGGAAAACCTGCAGGCGCACCGGCAACAGCACGCCGAACACGAAGCGAAAGAAAAGCTGATAGACACATTGGTGGAAATGCATCAATTCCCTGTTCCAAAGTCCATGGTTGATCACCAGATCAATCTGCGTCTGGAGCGCGGATTGCGCGCTTTGGCCGCGCAGGGCATGCGTACGGAAGACATGAAGCGGATGGACTTCAGCAGACTGCGCGTTGCACAGACGCCTGCGGCGATCAAGGAAGTCCGGTCCGGCATGCTGCTGCACAAGATCGCCGACGCAGAAAACATAGAGGTGTCAGATGACGAACTGGATCGCGAGGTCCATTTGCTGGCCCATCAGACGCAACAATCACCCGATGAAGTAAAGGCGCAACTGGTAAAAGATCAAGGGCTAGAGCGAATCCGCGCGCGCATGCGCGGCGAAAAGGCGTTAGACTTCTTATACGCAAATTCTTAATAGGTTTCCGGCCGCGTGTGAAACGCAGGTCTTTCGAACGGAGGAACAAGCAGTATGGCACTGGTACCCATGGTGGTTGAACAGACAAGCCGCGGCGAACGCGCATATGACATTTACTCCCGATTGCTGCGGGACAATATTATTTTCATCGGTACACCGATCGATGACACCATCGCAAACCTGGTCATTGCACAGCTTCTGTTCCTGGAAGCGGAAGATCCGGAAAAAGACATCCAGCTCTATATAAACTCGCCGGGCGGGTCCATTACATCAGGAATGGCGATTTACGACACCATGCAGTTCGTCCGTCCGGACGTGATGACCATCTGTTGCGGACAGGCGGCCAGCATGGCAGCCACGTTATTGTGTGCCGGCGCAACAGGTAAGCGTTTCGCCTTACCCACTTCTAGGATACTTATTCATCAACCCTTGATGTCTGGCCTTAGTGGCCAAGCCACAGATATTGATATACATGCCAGAGAGATTCTCCGCATGAGGGAAATCACCAATCAAATGCTAGCCAGGCATACCGGGCAAAAGCTTGAGAAGGTGGAAAAAGATGTGGAGCGCGATTTCATCATGAACGCGCAGCAAGCTAAAGAATATGGCATTATTGACGACATCATCTACAAGCATAAGTGATGAAGCAATATCAGAAATGCGAGTAGCCTAGCTCGAACCGTTCTGGCCAGATTGAAAAAAGGTTCGAGTTATGAAGGAGTTAAGTTGAAGCCAAGGTCGCCTGAAGAGACACTACGTTGTTCGTTCTGCCACAAGTCACAGGATGCGGTGGCAAAGCTCATTTCGTCCCCCAGCGATTATCCACGAGCCTACATCTGTGACGAGTGCGTTGCTGTCTGTAACTCAATTCTGGAAGATGACCGGACCGAATCCCACGCGGCGGCCGCACCCAATCACCTGCCTAAGCCACAGGAAGTAAAGGTATTCCTGGACGAGTACGTCATTGGGCAGGAACAAACCAAGAAAAAGCTGTCCGTGGCGGTCTATAACCACTACAAACGCATACACATGAACCGGAACAAGGGTAATGAAGTGGAATTGGCTAAATCCAATATTCTGCTGATTGGCCCGACCGGAACCGGCAAGACGCTGCTGGCCCAGACCCTGGCGCGCATGCTGGATGTGCCCTTTGCGATTGTGGACGCAACTACGCTGACGGAAGCTGGTTACGTGGGCGAAGACGTGGAGAATATCGTCCTGAAGCTGCTGCAGGCTGCTGATGGCGACGTGGGCCGCGCGCAGACCGGCATTATCTACATTGACGAAATCGATAAGATCGGGCGCAAGGATGAAAATCCATCCATCACACGGGACGTAAGCGGTGAAGGCGTACAGCAAGCATTGCTGAAGATCCTGGAAGGCACCATTGCCAACGTTCCTCCGCAAGGCGGACGCAAGCATCCGCACCAGGAATTTACTCCGGTAGATACCACCAACATCCTGTTTATCTGCGGTGGAGCATTCGTGGGCCTGGAAAAGATAGTTGCCAAGCGCATTGGCAAGAAATCAATGGGCTTCCGCACGAATGAGGCCAAAGAGAAGGAATTCACTGAGGCCAACAAGCGTGACACCGAACTCCTGCAAAAAGCCGAGCCCCAGGACATGGTCCGGTTTGGTCTGATTCCAGAGTTCGTGGGACGTTTGCCCGTGGTTGGAATCCTGAACGATCTGGACGAAGCGGCGCTGATCGAGATTCTGACCCGGCCGCGGAATGCCATCGTGAAACAATACCAGCGGATGTTTGAATTTGAGAACGTCAAGCTGCGCTTCTCTGATGGTTCGCTGGCGGCAATTGCCCGTGAAGCCATGGCACGCAAAGTGGGAGCACGCGGCTTGCGTATGATTCTGGAAGAGCTCATGCTTGACCTGATGTATCACCTGCCAGGTCAGAAGCGCGTAAAGGAATTCGAAGTAAGCAAGGAGATGGTGGAAAGACGGGACATTTCCCTTCCCGCCATGGAAAAAGCAGGATAACGCTTCTGGTTCAGGTAACAAAAAGCCCGCTGCCAACACAGCGGGCTTTTTACTTAAGTGTATGATTACGCACACTAAAGTAAGGTGAGTACAAAAATACTCTCGCAAACAGAGCCTCTGCTGCGTGATATTCTTTAACAGAGCCTGCTGCTGCCGATAGATTTGTATATGTGCGCGGCAGCGTGCTAAAAAGGTTAACAGTGACCCAAAACAAGGAAAAATTCGAGACACGCCGACTGCCCATGATGCCCATTCGCGACGTGGTCATCTTCCCTTTTATGATGACACCGTTCATCGTAGGCCGCGAGTCGAGCGTGCGCGCCCTGGAAGAAGCCCTGGCCTCCGATCGCAAGATATTCCTGGCTACCCAGCACGACGCGAGCGTTGACGAACCAAAGCCCCACGAAATTTATCAGGTTGGAACCATTGCCAACATTGTCCAGAACCTCAAGCTGCCGGATGGCAATATCAAGGTGCTGGTAGAAGGGGTTGAGCGCGGAAAGATCCTGCAGTTAGCGAATGGCGAAGGCTTCTTTGAAGCTACTGTCAGGACTGTGAAGTATTCCACTGAGTCCACACCTGTGCTGGAAACAGCCATGCAGCGTGTACACAGCCTGTTTGATCAGTATGTAAAGCTGTGCCAGTCACTGAACCTGGAACCGGTGATCATCACCGGAATGAATGATCCGGCCAAACTGAGCGACACCATCGCCCAGAACCTGCAGCTTTCGATTGAAGAAAAGCAGGAATTGCTGGAAATCTTTGATCCGGTGGAGCGACTGAATCGTATTGCAGACGTGCTGGATATCGAAATCGAAAAGTTAAACATGGACCGCACTATCCAGACGCGCGTGAAGCGGCAGATGGAACGGGCACAGAAAGAGTATTACCTCAACGAAAAGATCAAGGCCATCCAGAAAGAACTGGGCCGCGGCGAGAAGAGCGAATTCGACGAACTGAAGAAGAAGATCGATTCCGCCGGTATGCCGAAGGAAGTGCAGGAAAAGGCCGTCCAGGAGTTGAAGAAGCTGGAAGCCATGCCACCTATGTCGGCCGAGTCCACGGTTTCACGGAATTATCTGGATTGGCTGCTGGCAGTTCCCTGGAAAAAGAAATCGAAAGAGATCCGCAATATTGAGCATGCGGAAAAAATCCTGAACCAGGACCATTACGGTCTGGAGAAAATCAAGGACCGCATCCTGGAGTTCCTGGCGGTACGCCAGCTGGTGAAGAATCCCAAGGGGTCAATTCTGTGTTTTGTCGGACCTCCGGGCGTTGGCAAGACTTCACTGGGTATGTCGATTGCCAAGGCCACTGGACGCAAGTTTGTCCGCATGTCACTGGGCGGCGTACGCGATGAAGCTGAAATCCGAGGACATCGCCGCACATACATCGGCGCCCTTCCCGGTCAAATCATTCAGATGATGAAGAAAGCCGGCACCAAGAATCCGGTCTTCATGCTGGATGAAATCGATAAGATGGCTTCAGACTTCCGTGGCGATCCATCGTCTGCATTACTTGAGGTCCTCGATCCGGAACAGAACTGGATGTTCCAGGACCACTATCTGGATGTTGAATACGATCTCTCGCAGGTCTTCTTTGTGGCGACGGCGAACGTGCTCCACAGTATCCCACCGGCCCTGCAGGACCGCATGGAAGTCCTGCGGCTGCACGGTTACACGGAGCTGGAAAAAGTTGAGATCGCCAAACAGTTCCTGGTGCGCAAGCAGCGCGAAGCGACCGGGCTTACGGAAAAGCAGCTCACGTTCGTCGACGATGCGCTGAAAGAGGTCATCCGCTCGTATACACGAGAAGCAGGCGTGCGCAACCTGGAGCGCGAGATCGGAAATATCTGCCGCAAGGTCGCCCGCAAGGTTGTGAAGGAAGGCGCTGAATACGGGATCGTGTTGTCACAGGAGAAAGTTTCTGACTTCCTGGGTGTGACCAAGTTCCGTGACACGCTGGCCAATGAAAAGAGCGAAGTCGGCCTGGTTACCGGCCTGGCCTGGACGGAAGTCGGCGGCTCGATCCTGAGCACAGAAGTGGCGATTGTAGACGGCAAGGGCAAACTAACCATCACGGGCCAACTTGGCGACGTGATGCAGGAATCAGCGCACGCTGCCATGTCTTACGTTCGATCACGCGCAGCGCGCCTAGGTCTGCCCAAAGATTTCTATCGCAACGTTGATATTCACATTCACGTGCCCGAAGGAGCCATCCCGAAGGACGGCCCGTCAGCCGGCATTACCATGGCAACGGCGATTGCCAGCGCCATGAGCAAGATTCCAGTGCGTCGTGACATTGCCATGACAGGCGAGATCACGCTACGCGGCAAGGTGCTTCCGATCGGCGGATTGAAAGAGAAACTGCTGGCGGCACTGCGGGCAGGCATCAACGAAGCCATTATCCCTAAGGAAAATGAGAAGGATATTTCCGAAGTGCCGGAGAATATCCGCAGCCAGATGAAGATCCATCTGGTGGAAAACATGGACCAGGTGCTGAAGGTAGCGCTGGAAACGCCGCTTCCTGACTTCCAGGAAGAGACAGTCCAGCCGATTCCAACACCTACAGAAGGAATCTCTCGCGAACGGTATCTATAAACCAGTTGGTCAGTTAAATAGTTCAGGCCTGCCTAACGGCGGGCCTTTGTATTCCTGTCGCTCCGCTCCAAACCGCTAAAGAGCAAGTCTCAATGCTGCGTTCAGACGGGCTCCTGTCACAACGAGCTCGGCACGCAAGTCGGCCTCGCTCTAACGATTATTCCTGTCGCTCCGCTCCAAACCGCTAAAGTCTCCACGTACGTTCAGACCAGCTCCTGTCACAACGAGCTCGGCACGCAAGAACCGCTAAAGAGCAAGTCTCAATGCTGCGTTCCAACGGGCTCCTGTCACAACGAGCTCGGCACGCAAGTCGGCCTCGCTCTTAACCATAAAGAAGGAGGGCTGCAGGTCCGTGATCTACTGCGCATGTGAGCAACCAGACCTGGCCACCGTAGTGACATTCCAATTTCCTTCATTACCTGCTTGGAGACGATTCCAGACATCTGGCTACTTCGGCTCCCCATAGCTCATAGACTTTAGGGCCGGGATGAAAGCCGTCTTCGGCCATCATGGAGCCATAGTCACTGGCTGGAGCTGCGATAAAATCACAATCGCCTTGCGAATCTACCCATGTCTTGAGCACCTGGTCCAGGAGCGCAGCTCGGGATCCCAGATACCAGCGCAATGGCTGCGGTAGCGCGGGAAATTCATGCATACAGGGTACGCCGCTCCATAACATTCGCTGGACGTTGAACTTCCGGCGTAGAAGATTTGCGAGCTCATCCAGCTCAGCGCGCCAGGTATCTACCCGTCTGCCACAGGTAACTTCGTTGACGCCAAGCGATATCGCCACGGCTGTGAAACGGTTCCGGCTGTCGCCGCTCTAAGCTTTGCGATGGCGCTGCGCGTTGTGGCGCCGATCTGGGCCTCAATCTTCCAGATGACGCGGAACTTGCCTTGCAGACGTTTTACGGTTTGCCCGACCAGTGCTGCATCCTGCGTACTGACGCCCACACCTGCGGCAGCCGAATCGCCAAGTACCAGCAATCGGAGAGGAGGACCCGAACCTGCTTCGCCTGATCGTTTCCCTGCCGCTTCCGGAAGCCTTGGCGTCACCAGCCGGACATACTTTCCCTGGCAAAACAAGATCGGTGAAAGCAAAGCCATGGCTGCAGTGAGGCCGGTTTGGTTAGTTTTGAGCAAGGGCACGCCCGTCGATGATATCGCCTTGAGTGCTCAAGGAGCGAGCTAAAGATGAGGGCTGCTCAATCCGAATGCGCACTTGAGTCGCTAAGAAATGTCTACTCCTAATGTGTTGCCCGCAACCCGGTCAAGAACAGCGGCATCTTTCAAAAGCAAGCGGAGGACAGCAGCAGTGAAACGAAAACTCAACCATACTAGCAGGTATTCTGGCATTACTGGTCGTGGGCGCGTCTGCCCAGACCAGGGTTGTGCCCAAAGATACGGACCTCAAGGTCCGCACAGATTCAGCGATTCCGGCCAAGCCGGCCGACAATGCAAAGTACACGGCATCAGTAAGCAGCGATGTCAAAGACGGTTCAGGCACCGTGATCATCCCACGAGGCTCCCGGGCCTCACTTGTGGCCGTGCCAAACAGTGACGGCAAAGACACCACACTTGATTTGCGATCCGTTACGGTGGGCGGCCAGCGCTATCTTTTGACCACGCAGACTAAATCTGGCAGCTCCGCGCCGGGCGGACTGGGTGCGAACTCACGTACAGGGAAGTATGTGGGTGGTGGAGCTGCCGTGGGAGCTGTGCTGGGAGCGATCTTTGGCGGCGGCAAGGGTGCGGCGATTGGAGCCTTGGCGGGCGGTGCAGGCGGCGCCGGCGCCCAGGTTTATACGGGACGCAAAAAGGAAATACCCGCCGAAACTGAGCTCAGCTTCAAGCTGGCGCAGGATTTGGAAATGCGGCCGGTCAGCAGCGGACAGAAAAGCGCGCCAAGCACGAATCACAAATAGTTTAAAGCGTTAAACAGATTAAATCGTTCGATTTTGACTGTTGGCGATCATCGGGTAGTCTTGGTACCAGACCATGAAACCGGTGATCGCCAAATTTCTATTGTCAGCCGTCGCTCCGGAGGGCTTTCCTCCGGAAGATAGTCCGGAGTTCGCCTTTCTGGGTCGATCCAACGTTGGCAAGTCCAGCCTGATCAATTCCCTGCTGGGCCAGAAGCTGGCGCACGTGAGTTCCACACCCGGCCGCACGCGCATGATCAACTTCATCGGCGTTTATGCCAAGCCCACGCAACCCCGTCCGGAATTGATGCTGGTTGATCTGCCGGGATACGGATACGCCAAGATCTCCAAATCGATCTCCGCCGAATGGCCAAAGTTCATTGAACCATACCTAAGCGAACGCAATGCCTTACAGCTTGCCATCGTATTGATCGACTCCAACATTCCTGCCCAGGGCCCTGATCAGCAACTGATAGAGTTTCTGCAGCACGCGCAGCGCGACTTTATCGTGGTCGGCACCAAAACGGATAAACTTTCCAGCAATAAGCTTCGCTCGGCGCTGGGTCAGCTCTCCCGTGACCACGGCATCTCCGGCATTCTTCCTTATTCGACAAAAACCGGTGACGGACGAGCGGAACTCTGGCGGGAAATCCGCAACCGAGCGGAACACTTCAATCCCATGACGCGCGCCAGCGCCCTGGCAGATCTCGACGACTGATGGATCCCTTTGCCAGAAAGATGTGGCGCGCCGGACTGGCCTTCGCCGCATTATTGACATCACTAGCGGTCGCCATGACCGTGTTTTGGGTACACGCCCACCCAAGATGTGGTGATCGTATTATCAGCGAGTCCACCAGCCCTGACAGGCGTTGGACGGCAACAGTTCTGGAACGCCGTTGCGGCGAAGACGCGCCGTTCATCGCCCAAGTCAACCTGCGCGAAGGCGGCACAAAACTGCAACGAGGTTTCTTTTCCGGGCAGGCTAATGACAACAACGTCTTCACGATTGAACAGGACGCAGCCGGCACGGAGTTACAACTGCAATGGAACGGCGCTGGTGAATTGACAATTGCATGCCCGCATTGTGACCGCAACTACGTGCGACGCCAAGACACACGACCTCAAGACACCCAGCATGGGGCTTTGAAAATCAGCTACGCGCTCCGCTAGGAAAAATCAGCTACGGATTCCGCTAGCGATCACGGATGTGCCGCAGACACAGTTGCCGGACGCTTCACCAGCCAATTTGCCAGTTCCGGCTGCTGCACTTTGCGATAGTTAACACATGCGTCGATTCGCTCCAGGGAAAGCTTAAGTGCGCGTTCCGTTCCCGGGAGTTTATGCTGTGCGAAAAACGCAGCCACGTCATTTCGCGAATCGATATCGCAAAACGCGCCCGTGGAACCAACCAGCGCCTCTCCACCTGAACCCGCGAGCTTCTTTTCCACGTCCGGCCAATGTTGCTTGGTCCACTCCCAGGCGGTTTTCTGGGCTTCGGGATTCCTGATCACCCGTGAGACGTAGCGCAGGGAATCCTGGCTGCGTGTTTCCGGCGAGATGGTCTTTTCCAGCCACGAAGTAACGAGTTTGGGATCGCTGAACCGGGCCAGGGCACGGGAAAGGTTGGAACGCATCTCCGGAGTCGTCGCCGGATTGTTTAATGTGGCTATATACAGATCAAAAAGGCCGGTATCGTTGCTGTCCGCGGCCACTTCCAGTACTTCGGTTGCGATGGAAGGATCAAGCGACTGAGGTTCCTGAAGAAACTTCTTCGCCATCGCAACGGCTTGAGCAATGACGGCCGGATCCTGCCCAACAACTCCTTCGATCAGGATGAGGTTCGCCCTTAGACGCGCGTCGCTTTGATCGGGAGTCCAGCCTACCTTGGCAAACATGGGGGCGAAACGTGATTTTACCCACCCGGAAAACGCCTCGCGATCACCATCACTGGTGAGGTAGCTGCCGGCCTGCATCAGCGGTTCAAGATAGCTCTCTACCACAGCCTGCTCTGAATCCTGGGACAAGGCCGCCACCAGATCAAGATAGGTGCTGATGGGCTCAGTACCGGAATAGGCCAAGGCTGCCTCGTCATTGAGAAGAGATATTCGTTCAGCCGTGCTCAATTCGGTGGAGGCAACTGACATGAGCTTCTGCATGGTGTCGCTGTCATAATGCGAACGATAATAGCCGGACGCGTTGGCGTTCACGAACATCCATGACGCACATCCGGTTGCCGGCAAAATCAGCTGTCTTTGGCTGAGGACCTGGCAGAATGGCTTGGCGGTCTCTGTTTTTACGCATACAGGCAGCATCCATGTCTGATTCTGATTGCTTCCCGCAGCGCCATCCGCCCAGAACCGTGACTGTGAGATTGTGATCTCCGTTCGCGGCGGTTCGGGCTTGAGTTGTCTGCGACGTTTCGATTTATGCGAGACTTTCGGTTCTGGCGGTGGTGCAATGCAACTGGCTTTCACAGAAATTAAGGGCACACCCGGCTGATCGACGAACGACGGCATGATGTGTTCCACCGGCCGCCCGACGCCACGCCCAGAGCTTTCCAGAAGTCCTCGGCGGTGGCATTTGAGTAGGAGAACTTGCGTATGTAAAGGTTTACTCCACGACGAAACGTCTCCGGCGAGACATAGGCCTCCAGCATGCGCAAAACTGCCGCGCCTTTTCCATAAGAGATGCCGTCAAATAATGCCCCGATTTCTTCCGGAGTTTCCGCATGCACACGAATCGGATGTGTACTTTTCAACGCATCGACGGAAAGCGCTGCATTTGTCTCTACCAGTGACTCCAGCGCGGGTGTCCACTCGGGATGCAGCGATTGCGCAGGTTTAAACGACATCCAGGTGGCAAAGCTCTCATTCAGCCACAGGTTGTCCCACCATTTCATGGTCACCAGATCGCCGAACCACTGGTGTGCCATCTCATGGGCCAATATACCGAAGACTTCAGCTTTTGAATTCTGCGACGAATTTTTCTCATCGACCAACAGGGCCGCTTCGCGGTAGAAGATGGCGGCGGTGTTCTCCATGGCACCTGCATCAAAATCCGGCGCCGCGACGATATCAAGTTTGCCGAAGGGATACGGCACGCCATAGTAGCGGTTGTAAAATTGCAGGATCTCTTCCGCATATTTCACGGCAAGCGTGGTCAGCTGCTTCTTGTCAGGTGTGCTGCATACGCGGATAGGGATATTGTCCGCCATGCCTTGATTACAAACAAAATCTCCTACCGCCAGTGCCACCAGATAGGTTGACATTTTCGGTGTGGTCGTAAATTTAAGCGTGTGCTTGTCTTCCCCGGGACCCGGAGAATCGGTTTCAATAGCTCCATTGGAGATGGCCGTATCGGCGCGATCAACGATCAAACTGATATCGAACGTGGATTTGAGCGCCGGTTCGTCGAACGATGGGAACGCGCGGCGCGCATCCGTAGACTCAAACTGGGTAACGGCGTAGTTCCGCGAGGTGGTGCGGGCCAGATAAAACCCGCGCAATTGATCATTGAGAATGCCAGTGAACTTGAGGTGCAGCTTTACCGCGCCCGCCTCCAGTGGCGTGGCAAAGTTCAGGGTCGCCTGCTCCTTGGCTGCGTCAAAGCTGACCTGGGCAGTTTGCTGCTTGTCCTGCTGCGTGGCTTCAACCAGTGGGATTTCCAATTCCGCCGCGTTGAGCGTGATGGAAGATACGGGCTTCAATAGCAGGACGTCAATTGTCTCTTCGCCGGCAAACGTCGCCTTTGCCAGATCGGGAGTAAACGTGAGGTTGTAATGCTGGGGCACGGCGCCTTCCGGCAGTCTCTGCGCGCCCGCCAGGAACGGAATCAATAATGACAATATGAAGATAAGGTTCTTGAGCTTAGACATTCCTCTCCCTGTGCTCACTCAAATCGAAAATTGCGATGGAAATTAAATTGTGATTGGCAGAGGAAAACGCGAACGTCCGGAAAGAACGTCTGTTATGGGTGGATATGGGTCTCATCGGCCAAGCACTGGCCTTATTTTCTCTGAGATGGCCTTACTTTACAAACATACAGGGGACAGTGAACCACTGAAGACATCTCAAGGTGAGACCTTAGCGCTGGCTGGCTTTAACCTTACATGGATGGGTGGAGATTGCCGGGACCCTCTGGTTATTCCGTCGGGTCACGGTCGCGCAAAGGCCGGGTTCGTATTGGTGACCGTTCCAGTTGAAGACCGTGGTCTCTTCCTGGTTCGCGTTTACCTGGTACTTACCCGAGAGTGATGGAAGCCCGTGCATGCTGCCTTTCATCGGACGCAACGACGCAAACGTATCTTGCAGGGCGAGCTTATATGTGTTGTCCGCCTTCAGATAGACGAAGGTTGAGCAATTTTCATTGGTGCAGTGGCATTGATCGTGGGGTGCGGCAATCACACCGGCTTCGCGGCCAGAAGCCAATATCTCCTGCGTGCTTACGGGGGCATCCAAGAGAGTTTTGCTTTCCGCAGTGGGGCGGGCTTGCGCGCCGGCATCACCGGATTTAGCGCTACAGACGGCATCGCGCACCAGGGCCTGTTGCAGTTCCGGTTGCAATTCAGAAACGCGGGCATACTGCTCCCCGCCTTTTGCTGAAACAAGACTAATTAGAAGGAGGGCCAGAAAGGAGTACCGATATCTCATGGTACGACCTATTTTCCCTGTTAGCGTAGTTCAGGGGTAGATGCCGCAGGGTCTGGTACCAAAAAGCCCATCCAGTATGTCCGGCGAGTTACTGCATTCCGGGACCTGGGTGCCGGGAAGGGTAAGCTCGCCTCGCGGCCCCACGGAAATTCCGGTTGCACCAAAGTCAGTTTTGGTGAGTCCACGGAGAATCGGCAGAATGGTCATGGCCGGATCCAGCCTGGGACCACCGGGCTTCTCCTGCCTGACCGGATAAACCTGTCCACTGATGAAAGAGCCATCATCGGCAAGGTGGGCTTCAAGAATCAACGAGAGACCGTTCTCTCCGCTCAGATTGAACGGTCCATAGGTTGCGAAGTTCCCCAAAGAATAGGCAATCAGTTTACCCTGATAAATTTCCATGCCACGAACCACGTGGGGCCCGCTGCCAACCACCATTTGGGCACCTGCGTCAATGGCCGCATGGGTAAAGCGGCGCAGGTCCCCGCGATCCTCGCCAAGAAACGTTTCGTCGCCGGGGAGAACGTGCTGCCGGGCGGAACCTTCACCACCGCCATGGAAAGAAACAATCACAATGTCAGACTCAGCCCGCGCCTGCCGGATTGTTGCCAGCGAAGCATCAAGATCGAGAAGATTGTAGGCGCCGGGATAGGTAGCGAAAGCGATCACAGAGATCTTCTTGCCTTTAGCGGTGAGGTGCGCGATATCACCGAGTTCGCCGGAATGGGCAATGCCCTGCGATTCGAGAGTCTGGCGTGAACTGGTCCGGCCTTCCAGGCCGAAGTCCATGGCATGATTGTTAGCCAGTCCCATCACCGTGAAACCTGCTTCTTTCAAATGTGCGCCATAGCGAGGCGGCACGCGAAACGCGTAGCAAGTCCCTAACGCCTTGCCTTTACATTTGAGCGAGCTTCCGCCTTCTGTGAGAGGCCCTTCCAGATTCCCAAAGACGATGTCTCCGCGCTTAAGGATCGGAGTAACTTCGCGCAAAATGTCAGCGCCGTCGTTAGGAGGAAGACCGCCGGTTTCGTCAGGGAATGTAGTGCCCAACATAACGTCTCCCACGGCGGTAATCACCAGTTCGCGATCACTGAGCGGAGGAAATGTGCCTCGGGCCCGGAGTGTGCGGCGATCGGCGTAGGAGAAGGTGTTGGTAATGGTGATGGAGAGGCTGTGGGCGATGCTTGAGGCGCATTGCCGCTTTCCGGTGTTGGCGAAGCAGAAGCCTGCGGTGCGGCAGTCTGCGGACTTTGCTGCGGGGGCTGCGTAGATTGCTGCCCAGATTGAGGGGTTGGCTGAGGCACTGCCTGAGGTGATGGCGTAGGCGAAGCGGCGGGATTCTGTGCTGCCGCGGAGTTGGAGATTATCAACCCCCAGCAGATGGCAGCGCATGTGAATGTGATTCGAATTTTTGCGCTGATTCTCATTGATTCAAAGATAGTGATTCACAGACAGTACTTTTGCTTTGGCTTATGGCGATGCCTGATCCGCTCATATCAGCGTTCATCAGCGGTAAGGTTTTGCGCTTCCCCGGCAACCACCATTTCAACACAGCGATTCCAGCTGAACCAATAGGCAATTGCCCTGTAGTCGGCAACGTCAAAGATCGCCAGATCGGCATCTTTGCCGGGTTCGATTGAGCCTTTACTGGCTTGCAGCCGCAATGCCGCCGCTGCGTTGACCGTGCTCGCGGTAATGGCTTCAGCCGGCATCATCTTCATGTGGGTACAAGCCAGAGAAATCACAAATGGCATACTTGGTGTGGGCGAGGTACCGGGATTGTAATCAGTGGCCAGCGCTACGGGCAGCCCAGCGTCAATAAGGCGGCGCGCGTTGGGATACTCTTTGTGGCCGAGGAAATAATTTGCGCCAGGCAGAAGAACGGCCACAGTATCACTGCCAGCGAGGGCATTGAGATCGTTATCGGCCACGAAATCCATATGATCGAATGAGGCTGGTTGGTGCTTCAACAGTGATTCCAGCGGTGAAGGGGTGAATTGGCAGACATGGGCGCGGGTATCTAGACCGTGCGCTTTGGCCGCAGCAAGAATCCGCTCGGATTGTTCCAGAGTGAATGCTCCTCGCTCACAGAAAACGTCGACGTACTCCACCAGCTTGCGGCGCGCAACCAGGGGAATAATTTCGTCGCATACCAGTTCAACATAGCCTTCGGGATTATCCTTGAACTCTGGTGGGACCACGTGAGCGGCCAGGAGCGTGGGTTTCACCGTTCCGGGCCAGCGTTTTGCGGCGTCTCGAATGGCTTCCAATGACTTGATCTCCGATTCGGTGCTTAGCCCGTATCCTGATTTTGCCTCAACCGTGCTGGTACCGTGGCGAAGCATGGCATTGAAGCCCGCCAGAACCTTTTCAGCCAGCGCATTGCGTTTTGCGTCTCGGACTGCGGACAGACTGGAACGAATCCCACCGCCTGCGGCAGCAATTTCCTCGTAGGTCGCGCCACTGATTCGCTTTTCGAAGTCAACCAGGCGCGGCTTCATGAAAGCGGGATGGGTGTGGCAATCGATCAGGCCAGGTATAACCACGTTGCCGCGGCAGTCTATCTCTTTTAATTTTCGTTTATTTTGTTTGATCCAGGGATGGCGAAGTATTTCACGCTGGCGTCCGACGGCGATGAGCTTTCCTCCGCCGCAGAGTACGGCCGCGTCTTCAATCAAGCCGACATCATTCAGCGCCGCACCACGACGAGGACCGGGCTCGCCACGCAGGGTGAGGAGTTGGCCGATGTTGGCGAGGAGAAGGTACGGTGATTTTTTCCTACTCGTAATCTTTTTCAAGATCGAAGATTTCCCATTTTTTCATCCTGAGCAGAAGTCAGCATTTGAAGGATTTGTGTATTTCTGTGTCGCCCCTCCGGGGCTCGGCCACTCTTGAATCTTACCCACCCTTCCGGCTTCGCTATCGCTCGCCTCCAGAGTGGGCTAACTTCTGGTCACGCCTACGGTGCTCGATGCATCGTGAACCTGAAGATCGTCGAAGATTGCATGGCAAGACCTCGTATTCCCTTGGTGTCTTTTCAGATGATAGGGATCCCTCGCTCCGCTCGGGATTAAAAACAAAAGGCTCCGGATTTGAAAACAAAACGCTCAAGGTTTCAGAAAAGTCTCCTGTAGATAAAACCACTACGAACCAGCCATCGGCACCTTGACACCCTTCTTCTCCGCGAATGCCTTGGCCTCGTCGTAGCCAGCGTCTACATGCCTCACTACGCCGATTCCGGGATCATTGGTCAGTACGCGCTCGATGCGTTTGGCCATGGCATCGGTGCCGTCGGCGACTGTGACCTGTCCTGAATGCTGCGAATAGCCAATGCCAACGCCGCCACCGTTGTGGATCGATACCCAGCTTGCGCCGCTGGCGGTGTTGAGCAAGGCGTTCAAGAGAGGCCAGTCGGCCACGGCGTCACTGCCGTCCTTCATGGCTTCGGTTTCACGATAGGGTGAAGCAACAGATCCGCAATCGAGATGGTCGCGGCCAATGACGATGGGCGCTTTGAGCTTGCCTTTCTTGACGAGGTCATTCATCGCCAAGCCAAATTCGGCGCGCTCGCCATATCCCAGCCAGCATATGCGCGCGGGAAGCCCCTGGAACTTGATGCGCTTGCGCGCCAGCTTGATCCAGCGTTCCAGTATCTGGTTTTTCGGAAACATCTCCAGCACCAGGTCATCGGTAACAGCGATATCAGCGGGATCGCCGGAAAGAGCGACCCAGCGAAATGGCCCCCGGCCTTCACAGAATAAAGGACGGATATAGGCAGGCACAAAGCCCGGGAAGTCATAGGCGTTCTTGACGCCGTTTTGATGGGCAAAGGTTCGTATATTGTTGCCGTAATCAAACGTGACGCTGCCCATCTTCTGCAAGCGCAACATGCCTTCAACATGGCGCGACATGGCATCAAGGGACCGTTGCAAGTAAGACTTGGGATCGTTCTTGCGCAGTTCCATGGCGGCTTCCAGGGTCATGCCGTTGGGTACGTAGCCATTCAAGGGATCGTGCGCGGAAGTCTGGTCGGTGAGGATGTCAGGCAGCACGCCGCGTTCGGCCATCTCCGGAATCACGTCGGCGCAGTTCCCTACCAGCCCAACGGAGATTGCTTCTTTTTTGCGGACGGCGTTCTTCAGGATGCGCAGGGCCTCGTCCAGCGAGTTGACCATGAAGTCGCAGTAGCCGGTCTTGAGACGCTTCTTGATGCGCTCGGCATCCACGTCAATACCCAGGAAACATGCGCCCGTCATGGTGGCCGCCAGGGGTTGAGCGCCACCCATACCGCCCATACCTCCGCTGACAATCAGCTTGCCCGCCAGATCACCGCCAAAGCTCTTCTCGCCGGCGGCGGCAAAGGTCTCAAATGTGCCCTGCACGATTCCCTGCGAGCCAATATAGATCCAAGAGCCCGCGGTCATCTGGCCGTACATCATCAGGCCAGCGCGTTCCAGTTCGTTGAACTCTTCCCAATTGGACCAGTGGCCGACTAAATTGGAATTGGCAATCAAAACACGCGGCGCGTATTCGTGCGTCCGGAAGATCCCGACGGGCTTGCCGGACTGGACAAGCAAGGTCTCATCATTATTAAGGGACTTGAGCGACGCGAGAATCGCCTCGAGCGACTGCTGGTTCCGGGCTGCCTTGCCAGTGCCTCCGTAGACCACCAGATCACGTGGACGCTCGGCCACTTCTTCATCCAGATTGTTCATGAGCATGCGCATGGCGGCTTCCTGGGGCCATGCTTTGCAGGTGATCTCATTGCCTCGGGCGGCCTTCAGCGGAGGCAGATGCGTGGATTGGGTTTCAGTTTCGACCGGCATAGCTTGATGGTAGCAAATTGGGGGAGGCGGGTGCAGAGGGAGCGAACTCACAATGAATATGATCGGAAACGAAGATGTGTCGCCGCGAGAGTGGGCGCAACTCTACCGAGTCGTTGGAAACAACCGGTAGAAATTCTCCGTAGTCTGCCGTCCTATTTCTTCCTTCGAAACACCGCGCAAATTCGCAATCGCTTCCGCGGTATTCACCACGAAGGACGGCTCATTACGCTTCCCGCGATGCGGAACCGGCGCCAGATACGGCGAATCCGTTTCGATCAGCATACGTTCCAAAGGCACATCTTTCGCCACGTCGCGTATGTTTTGCGCTTTCGGATAACTCACGTTCCCGGCGAAAGAAACATAAAAGCCGATGTCCAGCGCTGCCTGCGCGTGCTTCCATTCGCCGGTAAAGCAATGCAGGATCCCGGATAACCCTGACGGCGCCCACTGCTCTTGCAGCATTTGCAACGTGTCATCCCACGCGTTCTCACTGTTATTACTGGGCCGGCAATGAATAATGATGGGCAGCTTGGCCAGTGCGGCCAACTCCATCTGCCGGCGGAACACTTCTTTCTGCACGTCGCGCGGCGAATGATCGTAGAAGTAATCGAGCCCGATTTCGCCCCAGGCAATGATCTTCGGATTCTTCGCCAGGTCCGCCATCTCCTGATAGTCGGTCTCAGTGGCCACACTGGCTTCATGCGGATGCAGTCCGGTGCTGGCGAAGATCCAGTCGTGTCGTTCGGCGACCTTCAATCCACAGTCATATGTGCCTGGCCCTGTCCCGCTGCCAATCGCCAGAATCCGTTCCAGACCGGCGTCGCGTGCCCGCGCGAGCATGGCATCGCGATCGGCATCGAATTTGTTGCCCTCAACGTGAGCATGAGAATCGATGAACAAAGAGACGTATCCTTGATGAACTTAGCGTCATCCGATCAGCGGAAATCAGCCCGCCTAAGCTATCAGCTTTAAGATTTGTGCTACTTGAGTTTTGACCCCACCGGCACATCTTCCAGGAAGCTGGCAAGCACCGGCTTGCCTTCATCGCCAAAAGACGCTGCGACGATCATGCCATTCGATTCCAGGCCGCGAAGCTTGCGCGGAGCCAGGTTGGCGACGATTACAACTTTTCGGCCAATCAGCTTTTCCGGCTCATAGGAGATCGCGATCCCGGCCACCACCTGCCGGACTTCTGTTCCTATGTCGACTTCAAGGCGCAGCAGTTTATCCGCGCCTTTTACTTTCTCGGCGAATTTCACCTCACCCACGCGCATTTCCACTTTGAGGAAATCGTCGATGGTGATTTTGCCGTCTGCAGCCGCTGGCGCTGCCTTGGCGGCCGGCGCGCCGCTGGTTGGACCGTGCGCTGCCTGTGTGGCGGGCTGACCAGCCACTGCCCCTGTGCCGGCAGGTGTCGCTGTAGCGGGTGACGACTGAACATCCGGAGCCTGCGGGGAGCGCTCCTGTTCCATTTGTTGCATCCTTTCGATGATCGATTTATCGGCGCGCGGAAACACCGGTTCAACCTTGCCCAGCTTGCCGCCAAGCGGAAGCTGTCCCCACTTCAGGTCTGAAAGATCGTATCTGGTAATGTCGCCCAATCCGAGCTGGCTCCAGATCTTTGCAGTGGAATCAGGCAGTACCGGGTGAGCCAGCGCGGTCACAATGCGCAGGGCTTCACAGGCGGTGTAGAGGATGGTTGCCAGGCGCGACTTATTTTCCTCGCCCTCCTTTTCAGCCACCAGCCAGGGCTCTTCTTCAACAATGTATTTATTGACCGCGCCAATCAGCGTCCATGCTGTTTCCAGCGCCTTTGAGAACTGATATTCCTCAAAGAGCTGGTTGAACTCAGTAATCACGTTCAACGCATGGTCGCGAATCACGCCATCGGATTCCTTCTTCGCCACCAGAGGCGACGGATATGGGATCGAGCCGCCAAAGTATCGGTTGATCATCGTCAACGTGCGGCTGGAAAGGTTCCCCAGATCATTGGCCAGGTCGGAGTTGTAGCGTTGCACCAGCGCATCAAAGCTGAAAGATCCATCCTGTCCAAAAACAATTTCACGCAGCAGGAAATACCGCAGCGCATCGTTACCCATGACGTCGATGACAGTCTCTGCACGTACGATATTGCCGCGCGACTTCGACATCTTGTTGTCTTCAAACAGCAGCCAGCCGTGGGCCACGATCGCCCTGGGCATCGGCAGCTCAGCCGCCATCAGGAACGCAGGCCAGTACACGCAGTGAAAGCGTATGATCTCCTTGCCGATCATGTGCACGTCAGCCGGCCAGTAACGCTCAAACTTCTTCTGCTCCTCAGGATCTTTTGAGCCAAAGCCTACTGCTGTGCAGTAATTGCTGAGCGCATCCAGCCAAACATAGACAATATGTTTGGGGTCGCCCGGTACAGGAATGCCCCATTTAAACGTACTGCGGCTGATGGAAAGATCGCGCAGGCCGCTTTTCACGAAGGCCATCACCTCATTGCGGCGGCTTTCCGGCCGGATGAAGTCAGGATTTTTCTGGTAATACTGGACCAGTTTGTCGGCGAATTCTGACAGCTTGAAGTAGTAGTTCTCTTCGCTCACCGTCTCGGTGGGGCGGCCGCATTCCGGACAAGGCGCGCCCGGCCCTACAGCGTCCACGTAAAGCTCGTCAAAAACGCAGTACTGGCCGGTATATGTCCCTTTATAGATGTGGCCCTTTGGCTTCAAGACGCTTCCATAACTCCTGCACACCCTGTTTATGCCTGGGATCAGTGGTGCGTATAAAGTCGTTGAAGCTGATATTCATACGCTCAAACAGGGACCGGAATTCGCCTGAAACCTGGTCGGCAAACTTTTGCGGCGTGGTTCCGGCTGCGGTGGCTGAGCGCTCAATCTTCTGTCCGTGCTCGTCCGTGCCGGTTAGAAAAAACGTGTCGTAGCCGAGCAGCCGTTTCCGGCGCGCAACAGCGTCACACACCAGTGTGGTGTAGGCATGCCCAATGTGCGGGCGTGCGTTCACGTAGTAAATGGGCGTCGTAATGTAGAATTTCTGGCCCTTATCCATTCGTCTCTTCCAGATACATCTTAATCGCTTCCTGCATCACTGCCTTCAGAGGGACCTGTTGCTGCTCGGCGATGCGTCGGCAGTCCTCGTACTCCGGAGCATAGTTGCTGATACTTCCATTCAGGTTGGCCAGCTTCATGCGTATCTCGCCCCATTTTGTCTGTACAGACACATGTCGCCGCGTCAGCGTGGCCCGTGCTTCCTGACGCATTCGAACGCCAAGGGACGTGGTCTCGGCAAAGATCAGCTTGGTAAGTTGCTGGGCATCGGCAGGGCGGCAAAGCACCGTCAACAGCGTTCCCGGGCGGTTCTTCTTCATCTGTACGGCCGTGCCGAAGACGTCGAGTGCGCCCTGAGCGAACGCCCGCTCCATCACGTAGCCGAAGACCTGCGGTGACATGTCGTCCACATTGGCTTCCAGAATCGTTATTTCTTCGCTGATTGCGCCGGGTAATGTCGCGCCGGGCAATGTCGCCGAAGCTTTCACGTCCTCTTCGGTCGGCACAGTTTCTCCGATCGTCAGCCTCACCACGTTAGGGACCTTCTTGAAGTTGCGCGAACCCGCGCCATAGCCGGTCTTGAGGGGCTTGATTCGCGGAAAATTGCCAAAGCGTGACGCCAGCACGCTGACAATCGCAGCTCCGGTTGGCGTGACCAGCTCTTTCTGGATTTCACCGGAATAAACGGGCGCGTTCTTCAGCAATTCAAGCGTGGCAGGAGCCGGAATCGGGAACGTGCCGTGCGCGCACACCACACTTCCGCCGCCGACATTCAACGGCGAGCACACCCATTCGTCAACGCCCAGGGCCTCAGATCCCACAGCGGCACAGACGATGTCGACAGATCGCGTCAATCGCGCCCACTTCGTGGAAATGAATCTTCTCGATGTCGGAGTTATGGATTCTGGCTTCGGCAGCCCCGAGCGCCTCAAATATCTTGATCGCCCGGTCCTGCGCACTCTTGGCGATGGCCGCACCGCGGATGATCTGGCGAATTTCGGTCAATCCGCGATGGGCGTGATCATGGCTGTGCCCGTGGCTCTGATCATGGTGGTGTTCGTGGCTGTGATCATGCGAGTGCTCGTGCGTATGCTGATGGGCGTGCTCGTGAGCATGCTCATGCGAATGGGAGTGTTGCGTTTGCTGCGCCCAGAACTCCTCTCGCGGCAGCTCTTTTTCGCCCGCGGCAATCACATCCACCTTGGTCGCGCTGATGCCGCTGCGGTCCACACGCGAAATCTCGAGGTGGGCATCCACTCCCAGCGCCTCAACCGTGCGGACGAGCAGCTCAGGAGGCACGCCGGAATCGACCAGCGCGCCGAGAAACATGTCTCCACTGATGCCTGAAAAGCACTCCAGGTAAGCAATCCGCATAGAAGCCCGAACAGCCATCATAGGTTTAGGGCGGCATCGCCGTCAAACCGGGGCGCCTCTTCCGCTTTGCTATAATCGCCTTTTCCGTCAGTAACTTACAGCGGCGCCAGTACCGATCGTAGTAGCCAACAGACCCGTATCGAAAAGGCAGAGACTTTGTACCTGGAACTTCAACAGCAGCTTACCCGGCACGTACGTGAATTGATCAAACGCCAGTATGACCTTGATCTGGAGAGACTGGTAGTGGACCAGCCGCCAAACGTCGGCCTGGGCGAATATGCGCTGCCACTGAGCTTTGAGCTGGCCAAAAAGCTGCGCAAGCCCCCACGCAAGATCGCGGAGGAAATTGTCGCCGGCCTCTCCGCGGTTCCAGGATTTTCAAAGTTTGAAGTCGCAGGCGCGGGATACATCAATGCCCGTCTCGACCGTCAGGCGGCAGCCAGAACTTTGCTTGGCGAAGAAGTCGCTCCAGTTCGGTCCGGCATTAAAGTATTGGTCGAGCACACCAGCATTAATCCCAACAAAGCAGCCCATATCGGGCACCTGCGCAACGCTATTCTGGGCGACACGTTCGTTCGTCTGCTTCGCGCTTCCGGCGCGCACGTTGACGTGCAGAACTATATCGATAACACCGGCGTTCAGGTCGCCGATGTGGTGGTCGGATTCCTGTATCTGGAGAAGAAGTCCAAAGCGGACGTGGAGAAGATCATCGCGCAGAGCACGTCGGATCGCCCATTCGACTATTACTGCTGGGACCTTTACGCCCAGGTTTCGCAGTGGTACGAAGGCGACAAGGAACGGACCAAGCTGCGTCTGCAGACGCTCCACGATATTGAGCGCGGCGGCAATGAAGCGGCAGAGATGGGCCGGCTGATCTCTGACGCCATCATCCTGCGCCATCTGCTCACCATGCAGCGTCTGGGCATCATCTATGACTTTCTTCCCCAGGAAAGTGAAATCCTTCATCTCCATTTCTGGGAACTCGCCTTCGAGCAGATGAAACAAAAAGGCGTGCTCTACTTCGAGACCGAAGGCAAGAACAAAGGCTGCTGGGTAATGAAACGCGCCGGAACCAGGCCCGCAGTCGCCAAATCAGGCGAAGCCCCGAGCGAAGCTGAATTGAAAGACGGGCCGGACGAAGACGCCAAAGTGATCGTACGCTCCAATGGCACTGTTACTTATGTGGGCAAGGACATTGCTTACCACCTCTGGAAGTTTGGGTTGCTCGGCAAAGACTTTGGCTATCGCAGGTTCTATCAGTATCCAGATGGCCACCAGGTGTGGATATCGGCGGAGAGCGGCGAAAAGGACCATCCCCATTTTGGCGGCGTAAACGCCATCTATAACGTAATCGATTCACGCCAGAGTGATCCGCAGAACAATGTGATTGAAGCCATACGCGGGCTGGGTTATACCCAGCAGGCGGAAAACTATCATCACTTCTCGTATGAAATGGTCGCGCTCACGCCGCGTTGCGCCCTTGATCTGGGCTATGACGTTTCCGAAGAGGACCAGAAGCGTTCCTACATCGAAGTATCGGGCCGCAAGGGTTTCGGCGTAAAAGCCGATGACCTTCTCAACGCGCTCATCACCGCCGCACAAAAAGAAGTGGATTCGCGTCACCCTGAAATGGCCGAAGAAGAACGTCGCGGGATCGCCACCAAAATAGCCATCGGCGCACTCCGCTACTTCATGCTGAAGTTCACCAAGACGTCAGTGATTGCCTTTGACTTCAAAGAAGCCCTGAGCTTTGAAGGCGAGACAGGACCCTACGCGCAATATGCCGTGGTGCGCGCCAGCAACATCTTCCGCAAAGCAGGATTGACGCCGGAAGAAATTTTGTCCGCTCAAATTGACCTCAAGTTTCTGGATGGCGACGACGAAATCTGGGAACTGTGGCTGCGCGCCGGACAACTCACCAGCATGGTCCAGCAGGCCATCTCCACCAACGAGCCTGCCTACGCGGCAAAATATGTCTTTCAACTGGCGCAGGGATTCAACAACTTCTACCACAAACACCATATCCTGACGGAAGAAGACGTCGCGCGGAAACAATTTTTGCTCGGCACCGCCGCCGTCGTGCGCAAAGCGTTAATTGAGGGCCTTGGCCTGATGGGAATTGATGTGCCGGCAGTAATGTA
>CAVWJV010000006.1:0-634791 GCA_963755365.1 Terriglobia bacterium
ACGTACATCCTTCCACAAATTTGCCGAAAACGACCCAAAGCTCGGAGCGCCGGGCGCGACTGCGTCCGTGTGAACAGACCGCTCGATCTCTCGCAGCCCATGCGAGAGGCGGCTGTCCTGATCCAGCTCAGCAAGGACCACTCGATCAGCTTCCTCGGCGGTATTTCCCATGGCGACCAGATCCCGGTGGCGGTCTTCCATGTGCAGCGCAACTTCTTCAACGATGCTGGCTTCGCGCGTGGGCTCAAGATTCAGATGGGCCAGACGCTTGCGCACTTCTTCTCTGAAATCAGACATTCTCTAGCTCCAATAATCAGGCACTTTCTATCTCCGTAATGCGGTTGATCGCAGCCACAAAGGTCTGCCATGCACTGCGCTGGGCGAGCAATACTTTTTTCCCCTGGGCGGTCAGTCGATAGTAGCGCCGGCGGCGCTGCTCGGCTTTATCCACCCACCGGCCTTCAATCCAGCCGCGTTTTTCCAGCCGGTACAGCAGCGGGTAGAGTGAAGCCACGTTAAAGCGCACGGCGCCGTCAGAGCGCGACTCAATTAACTTGCTCATCTCATAGCCATGACGCGGACGCGCTTCAACCAGGGAAAGGATCAGCAGCTCAGCGCTGCCTCTTTTAAGTTCACGATCCAGCATGGGATTCTTCATATATGTCGTGTAGCAATATATTGCTACGACACCGGATATGTCAATCCGCTGCCGATCTTGTGTAAGAATCGCAGTCATCGCAAGATTCGCGAGGTCGGCTCGGCTTGAAAAACATTCTTCTATCGTGGAGTAGCGGAAAAGACAGTGCCTGGGCTTTGCATGTTCTGCGCCAACGTCCTGACGTCCGAGTCACAGCGCTCTTCACCACCTTCAACTCCGCCGCTGACCGTGTCGCCATGCACGCCGTCAGACGATCTCTTGTACAGGCCCAGGCGGAAGCAGCAAGTCTACCTCTGTGGACGGTGGAATTGCCGTGGCCGTGCACAAACCTGGAGTACGAAGAGTTGATTCAACCCGTATTCAAACGTGCCGCCGAAGAAGGAATCAACGCCGTTGCGTTTGGCGATCTTTTCCTTGACGACGTTCGCGCATACCGCGAACAACAACTCATCGGTACGGGATTGAATACGCTATTTCCCTTGTGGCATCTGCCTACGGGAGCCCTCGCGCAAGAAATGATTGAAGCAGGCGTGCGGGCGAAGATTACCTGCATCGATCCCGCCAAACTGGATCGCTCATTTGCCGGCCGTGACTTTGATCAGTCATTCCTTAAAGATCTCCCATCTACCGTGGATCCTTGCGGGGAGAATGGCGAGTTCCACACGTTTGTCTACGAATCGCCGGTCTTCAAGAATCCCATCTCGGTTGAAACCGGCGAAATTGTTGAACGCGATAACTTCGTATTTGCGGATGTAATTTCAACCGATGTTGTTTCAAATCAAAGAGGCGTGACAACATCGGCCCGCTGAATATGCTTGAATAAAGTAGCGGCGATTTCAGACTTTCCTCAAAGCCGTGACTGGTAAAATCCATGACTGGAAAATTGACGGCTGCTAAAATAAGACGAGTTAGCGGATTTCAGAAAAACGGGGCGTGACGTCATCGCACGTATGCGCATCTGAGAGATTGAATGGCAAAGAAACGTGGTAATCCGAACTGGGGCAAGCCCGATATGAACGTTGGGCCATATACAGGCGCAACCTCATTCGAAGAAATCGTAAAGAAGCTCCAGCTTTCCCCCAATGAGTACGTGAATTCACAGCAGCTCAAGGACTGGGTGCAGCGCAACAAAGATCAGAAGTATGTGCCTTCAAATCTTCTGCAGGCATGGAATATGGTCGTACGCGGCGAGCCGTGATCTGCTGCAGGCGCAGCAAATCAGCGCCGGCGAATCCTTTCCTTCTCCTTCCATGGGCTCAGTACTGAGTAGCGCGGCGTGGCCGTTGCACTCTCTTTATGCACGGCAAGCAGCTTCCGCCGCACCAGCCACCCGACTGCCAATTGCGCGGAACTCTTCGATACGCCGATGTTTTCCGCCAGTTCCTGATAGCTGATCTGGACTTCTCCTTTTCTCGATTCCTGCTCCGCCGACAGCCACAGATAAACCAGAAAACTGACCGGCCGGCGATCATGCCCTACCAGGTCGCGCATGAGCACATCCGTGATGTAGGAATCCAGCTGCGGCATTGCTATACCGGCAGTTAATATAGCATTGCCTACCTGATTGCAACCCTCTTTTGTGCCGTTTATTCTCCGATCTGTAACCAGGAGGATTTTGGAAATGATTCGCGGTCTGAAATTTGTCAGCATCCCGGTTCGTAATCAGGATGCATCACTTAAATTCTTTACTGAGAACCTTGGATTCAAGGTGGCCACTGACCAGCCATTCAGCGCGTCGCAACGTTGGATTGAACTGATGATTCCTGGCGCGGAAACCGGGCTGGTGCTTTTCACGCCTCCAGGCCAGGAAGATCGCATTGGAGGATTTCAGCCTCTATCTTTCTGGTGTGATGACGTGTTTGCCACCGCCAAGATCATGAAATCCAAAGGTGTGGAGTTTGAAGCCGATCCCAAAAAAGAAAGCTGGGGGACCTCGGCGATATTCAAGGACCCTGACGGCAACAAGTTCGTTCTTTCCAGCCGTTAGCTCCGAACGTCCGCGGGCGTTGGACGAGAGACGGCTGTTGGGAATAGTCTTGCTCTCGCGCAAAGCTTTCGCAGGTCCATTGCTTTGCCGAAAGTGAGAAGCACTTCATGATAGACAGTTCCGTGGTTTTCTCATCACTGACGCGGCGGCGCCTCATGAGCGGACTGGCGATGACGGCGGGTGCGCTGACCGTTCGGCCATACTTGGCGCAGGCGCAATCGCCAACCGCTCCGCAGGAATCCTCGACGAAGGCGGCGCAGGTTCGCACTTCATTGCATCAGGAAGTTCCACTCGCGGACACACCGGGACGGATCTATGACATCCTGCTCGATTCAAAGCAATTCGCGGCCTGTACTGGCATGCCGGCTGAGATTGATCCGAAGGCGGGTGGCGCGTTTTCAACTTTCGGCGGCATGATCGAAGGCCGCAATATTGAACTGGTTTCCGGCAAGCGGCTGGTTCAGGCCTGGCGCCCCACGCACTGGGACGCAGGCGTTTTTTCCATCGTGCGTTTTGATTTCAAGCCGCAAGATGCTCGAATAAAAGATACTGGAACGCTTGTTGTGTTGAATCACTCCAGCTTTCCGGAAGGCGAGTTTGAAAGTCTCACCGCAGGATGGAAATCACACTACTGGGAGCCGCTGGCAAAATTTCTCTCGTCGACGCATTGACCACCGAAAAGCTCGACAAGTCTTAAAACGATCAGTTGAATACAACAACGCGCGAACGCCGCATGAACATAAGATTGTGCGTGCCGAAATGGGAATGGATTTTTCTTTCTTCACCATCTTTTAATTTGCCCTTGATAGATCGCGTGTAGATACTTCCCATCGACATGATCGCTAGAAAAACTTCCCTCCTTCTGCTTGCTTGCATAGCAATTCTTTTAAGCTCCCTTCTCTGGCTACCCATACCGGTTACAAACGCCAGCAGCAATGGGATGGTAATCAGCCAGGTTTACGGCGGAGGCGGCAATGCCGGCTCCACCTTTAAAAATGACTTCATTGAACTATTCAACGCTGGAACTTCGTCAGTTGATTTGACGGGCTGGTCAGTGCAGTATGCGTCCGCCGCGGGAACCACGTGGCAGGTTACCGCGTTGACAGGATCGCTCGCGCCCGGACAGTACTACCTGGTTCAGGAATCTCAGGGAGCAGGCGGCACCACGCCCCTTCCCACACCCAACGCTACCGGCAACATTGCCATGAGCGCGACGGCCGGTAAAGTTGCGCTCTCCAGCACTACCACCGCGTTGTCGGGCGGATGTCCACTTGGCGGCACGGTCATTGATTTTGTTGGTTACGGAACCGGCGCCAGCGGCGCTAGCTGCTTTGAAGGAACCGCGGCCGCCCCCACGCTCACCAACACCACGGCTGATCTGCGCCGCGGCAACGGCACACAAGACACTGACAACAACAGTGCCGACTTCGCCACAGGCATTCCCAATCCCAGAAACTCGGTGGCCGGGCCCAGCAATCCCAGCGGCGTTGGCGCGGCCAATCCGTCATCCGTTGCCGAGGGCGGCACCACGCTTCTGACAGTCCTGGTGAACCCTGGCACATCGCCCACCAGCACCGGCATCGTGGTTACCGGTGACCTGAGCAGCATTGGCGGATCAGCCACTGAGCCATTCTTTGACGATGGCACCAATGGTGACGTCACCGGCGACAACGGGACCTTCTCCTTCTCGACAGTCGTTGCCATCAACGCCACGCCCGGCGTCGAGGACCTTGCCCATTTCAATCACTGACGCACAAGGTCGGACCGCGAACGCAACCATCAGTCTTACCGTGACCGCACCGCCTCTGAATCTCTCGATTCATGACATTCAAGGACCCGGCGACATCTCTCCGGTGGTTGGACGCCTGGTCTCAACTACGGGAGTTGTGACCGCTGTGGTCTCCAATGGGTTCTTCTTCCAGAACCCTGACAGTGCCGTGGACTCTGATCCCAACACCTCAGAAGGCATATTCGTATTCACATCCAGCCGGCCTGCGGCGGTTGCGTCGGTCGGCAATCTCGTACAAGTCACGGGCACGGTGAGCGAATTTATTCCCAGCAGCGATCCCAATAGCCCTTCGTCCACGGAGATTGACGGACCCACCATTACGCTGATCAGCACTGGTAACCCGCTGCCGACTCCCGTGACACTTACGGCAGCTGACATCAACCCTGCCGGCCCAATTGATCAATTGGAAAAGTATGAAGGCATGCGCGTCCACGTTGACGTGCTGAACGTATCTGGCCCTACTGATGGCAATGTGAATGAGGCGAACGCCACATCAACTTCCAACGGCGTCTTTTTCGGGGTGCTGGCGGGAATTCCTCAGCCGTTCCGTGAGCCCGGAGTGCAATTGCCTGATCCGCTGCCGCCGGGATCGCCTGCCACAGTCACACGGTGGGACACCAACCCTGAAATCATTCGCGTGAATACCGCAGTCCAGAGCGGTTCCATTGCGCTGGATGTGACTACCGGCGCAACGGTTACCAATCTCACCGGGCCACTTGATTTCAACTCTCGCTTCTACACCATCCTCACCGACCCCAATTCCGGCACTACAGCCACAGGAAATGTCAGCGCTACACCCGTTCCGGTGCAAGCCCCGAACGAGTTAACCATTGCCAATTTCAACATGGAGCGTTTCTTTGACACGGTAAATGACCCAACCGTGGATGACGTTGCCCTCACGCCCACGGCGTTCGCGAACCGTTTGAACAAAGCGTCACTCGCCATACGGACCGTGATGAACACGCCGGACATCATCGGCGTGGAAGAGATGGAGAACCTGCCCACGCTCCAGGCCGTAGCTGACAAGGTGAACGGCGACGCTGTCGCTGCCGGTCAACCCAACCCCAACTACCAGCCTTTCCTGGTGGAAGGAAATGACGTCGGTGGCATTGACGTTGGCTTCCTGGTAAAAGGCAGCATCAATGTCTCAAGCGTTGTCCAGGTCGGCAAAGATACCACCTTCGTCCAGCCGGATGGGACGACCGCGCTATTAAATGACCGCCCGGCGCTGGTCCTTACCGCAACCGCATCACAGCCCGGTTCGGACACGTCACTTCCTATCACTGTGGTGGTGAACCATCTGCGGTCATTGTTAAGCATTGATGACCCTGCGGATGGTCCGCGCGTTCGGGCCAAGCGTGAAGCACAGGCTGAGTTCGTGGCGAATCTCTTGCAATCCCATCAGGCGGCGGGAGAAAACGTGGTCTCACTCTGTGACTGCAACTCCTTTGAGTTCAGCGATGGCTACGTTGACGTAATCGGCACCATCCTTGGTCATCCTGTGCCGGCCGACCAGGTTGTGTTGGCCAGCCAGGACCTGGTGGACCCGGATTTGACTGATCTTGTCACCACGCTTCCACATGATCAGCAGTATTCCTATGATTTCAACGGCAGCCATCAGGTACTGGATCACGTGATTGTGAACTCAACCATGCTTGCGAAGCTGAGTCGCTTCGCCATTGCCCGTAACGACGCGGATTTCCCTGAAGTCTTCCGCAATGATCCCAACCGGCCGGAGCGTATCTCTGATCACGATATGCCTGTGGCCTACTTCACGCTGCCGGAGCCAACGCCGCCAGTTCTGCATCTGCCGGCCAACATCACCGCGGAAGCAACCAGCGCTGCGGGAGCAATCGTAACCTTCACTGCGACGGCCACCGATGCTCGTGATCCGATCGCCGACGCCGTCTGCGCACCGGCCTCCGGCTCACAATTTGCCTTCGGGGTAACGACCGTCAATTGCTCTTCCACCAACAGCCGCCACAAGACTGCCACCGGTTCATTCATTGTGACTGTGGTGGACACAACCGCTCCCTTCGTATCAGTTCTGGGAGTGAGTAATGGCGCAACCTACAACCTGGGCACCGTTCCCGCAGCCAGTTGCTCCACCACGGATTCAGCCTCAGGCGTTGCCGTCCCCGCTTCGCTCGCCATCACCGGAGGAACCGCCAACCACGTTGGACACTTCACCGCGACTTGCGCGGGAGCAGTGGACGTGGCCGGTAACCACGCGGCGCCGGTGAGTGATGCTTTTGACGTTCACTACGTCTTCTCCGGATTTCTCACCGACCTCTCACCGGATGGCTCTGACGGCAAGACCTTCCAAGTCGGATCCACCATCCCGATCAAGTGGCGGTTGCAGAATGCGCAGGGCGGGTTTATCGTCAACCCTTCCGCAATCGGAACGCTCCAGGTTGTGCCCGATCCTTCCTGCATTGCAGGCGCTGAAGCCGGACTCGCAGTTGATGCAAGCTCTACCGGCCAGGGGCTGCTGGCAAATAACACTACGTTCCAGTTCAACTGGAAAACCACGGGCCTGGCAACAGGCTGCTATGTCTTCCAATTGCCGCTCGATGACGGCACCGTGCAAAGCGCTGTGGTCCAGCTGCGGTGAGTCGATCCATCAATCAATAACTTCGGCGGCCTCGCGGGGCCGCCGAATCTTTTTGCAAACAATTTTTGCTTGACCTACCGGCTTGCCGCCGCCTGAGTTTTTGATTTCTCTGCGCTTCCACTTGTCGTTTGCGCCACAGCATGAATGCTGATCTGCACCTTGTCATTGACTCGTAGGATAAACGTGCTGGGATTCTTCATTCCCCATTTCACATACGGCACGTCGAAAGAGGTATCCGCCGTTGTGCCGTTGCCAAAGTCCGCATCAATCGCCAGCGTCATGGCATGCGCCTCACCATGAATCGTGAATAGCCCTTCCACGTCGAGGTGTGACTTGCCGGATGGCATCAACGTGCCTTTAAAGCGTTGTAGGGTAAAGATGATCTCTGGGAATTTCTGGCTCTCCAGAATTTCCTTATGCATCTTGCCGTCGCGGGCCTTGCTACCGCTGTCTCCGCTTGCTGCGTCCACCACAAGTTCGCCGCTGGCCACACCGGTGGCGTCGTCAAAACGGATAGTGCCTCGTTTCAATTTGAACGTTCCGTGGACGGTGTGCAGAACGTCGCCAAGCGTGAATGCGACTTTTGTCTGCGCCGGATCGAGTTCAAACGTTTTCTGCTCTGCGCTGGCTGTGGCCACCAGGCTCAGTACCACGAGTGCCAACGTTGCGCCCATGATGCGCCCGGTCATTCGAGCCGTCTTGATGGTTGTCATTTGCACCTCTTCGTAAAAATTCAATTTCGGAAAGTTACGCTTTCAACACATGCCATCCCAGGTTGGCCAGGCCACTCACTCCAAGCGATGCCAGAGGCATTTCTCCTACATGGACGGCCAGGAGTTTCTCAAAAAGATGAGGTTCGCGGGCAAAGGCGCTCAGAGTCCGCCGGCGCAGCCATTGTTTGCTGTCCAGCAGCAACATGCTGCGGGCCATAAATCCCGGCAGGCGGATGGTTTCTCGATGCGCCTTTTCGTAGGCGGCAAGATCACTGCTCTTCATGGCCGAGGCAAGAGCTAATGCCTGACGGAAAGCCATGGCCAGGCCTTCTCCTGTAATCGCATCCACCGATCCTGATGCCTCGCCAATGAGCGCGACGTTTCCCTTGACCACTGCGTTCAGACGTCGCGAAATAGTGAGCGAGCCGCGCACGGATGTGGACTTCGCAGCCCCCTCCAGGTGTTCGCTCAGCTCCGGGAATTGTGCCAGGCCGGCATCGAACGAGCTGAATTTTTCGCGCGAGATCAGAGCCACGCATACTTCTTCTCGCCCGATCGGCGTAACATACGCCTGCCCATTCTGGCCCCAGTAGATTTCCACGTACTCACTCCAGGGCGTGATACGGAAGTGCTGGCGCAGGCCAATGCGCTGCATGGATGTCTGACTTTCATCGAGCCCGGCCCAGTGACGGACCTTTGAGTTCTGTCCGTCTGCGCCGATGATCCACCTGCAGCTGATAGGAGTCCCGTTCACCAGCAGAGAGACTCTATTGTTCTCAGTCTTCACGTGGGTGACGCGTGACTGCCACAACGTTTCCACGCCTGAAGCTGCGGCATGATCGACGAAAGCCTGATGCAGCAGAACGCGTCGAATGCCTCGGCCGCTGCCGTGCGGAAAGTCAGCAGCCACCGAGCCTTCCTGCCCAGCAAACTTGATGCCCCGGAAGTGAGCAGTCTCATAGCCATGCAGGCTGATGCCCAGGCTATGAAGAACATCGAGGCTGTCAGGCATCAGGCCTTCACCACAAGCTTTATCGATTGGCGGTGAGGCCCAATCGGCAACCATGCATCGCAAACCCTGCAGGCGTGTCGCGATGGCAGCGGCCAGACCTGCCGGTCCGCCACCCACGATGAAGACATCAGTATCGAAATGTTTGATCATCCGTGTCACGCGGTCGTCACCAACGGAGCAGCAGGAGTTCTGAGCAGAAGCCCGGTCCCATCGCGGCCAGCACACTGTAGGTGCCGGGCTCTCCGCGGCGATGGGCAAGAAAATCCTCCAGCACCACCAGCACTGATGCCGAGGAAAGATTTCCCACCTTCTGCAATGAGTCCCAGGATGCGTCCAGAGCGCCGTCCTTCAAGTCGAGTGCGTCTGCCACCGCTTCCAGCACTCGTGGTCCGCCGGTGTGAATGATCCAGCTGGCAATTTCATCCCTGCGAACTCCTTGGTCCTTCAGAAACGAGTCCACATCGGCGCCGAGGTTTTCCCGAATCACATTGGGTACATCCGGTGAGAGCACAATGCGGAAGCCATCTTCTGAGATGTTCCATCCCATCACGTCCTGCGTATTCGGGTAAAAGACTGAGCGAGTCGCCAGGATTTCAGGACCGCTGAAACCAGCCTTGCTGCCGGCGATCAGCACGGCGGCTGCGCCATCACCAAACAATCCCGTTGAGATCAGGTTGGCAACGGAGAGATCGTCGCGCTGCCAGGTAAGCGAGCACAGTTCAACGGCCAGCACTACTGCCACTTGATCAGGAAATGCGCGAACATAATCCGCTGCCCGGGCCAGACCGGCGGCCCCGGCAACGCAGCCCAGCCCGAACATGGGTACACGCTTGATGCGCGGTGAGAGGCGCATGCGGTTCACCAGGCGCGCGTCGATGGACGGGCTTGCGATTCCGGTTACGGAAACAAAAAAGAGTGCGTCGATGTCACTAGGCATGAGTCCCACAGGAGTAATGGCGCGGCAGATGGCGTCTCGTCCGAGCGACTGGGCTGCTTCGATCCAGAGATCATTGGCCTGGCCCCATGTGCGCACGCTGTCATAGGCATCCAGTGGAAGGACAAGGTTTCTTTTGGCTACGCCACATCGCGTATGCAAGCGGCTGAGAGTTTCCGGGTTGGGAAGATGCTGGTTCCAGCGCTCCTGAAGTTTGGCGGTGATGACCTGCTGGTCGTAAGAATTTTCGGGAAACGCCGTGCCTGCGCTGACAATTTGCATGTGTGAGTCCTGTGTATGAAAGTTCTCGTGATAAGCCTTGGTAGACGCGTAGCTAAACGTTGATCGCCCTTTGCGCAAGATAGAGCGCATCCATCCAGAAGGAAGAGGATGAGTGGATGGTCTCCACCACGGATTTCACCGCAGCGACGAATTCCTCCAACTGCTGTTCGCTCACCATGAGAGGTGGCGCGGCTTTCAGGACCATCAGATTGTTTCCGCATATCTGCGTGAGGATTTGCTTCTCGCGGAACAGTCGCATCACCAGCATCTGGCCGAACATGCCTTCATGGACTTTGCGGAACGCCTCAAACGGTATCCTGAGCTGAAGTTTGCCGGGCGGACGGAAGACAATTCCGTTCAGCATGCCGAGCCCACGAACTTCTGCGACCATTTCATAGCCCGACAACGCTTCCGTCAGCCTTTGACGAAGTTCAGCACCCAGCCGTTCAGCCCGCTCTCCCAGACGCTCGTCCTGCAAGGCCTGTAATGTGGCCAGGCCGGCGCGCATAGATAAATTGTTTTCGCTGTAAGTCGAGGTATGGATAATCGATCGACCGAGAGAGTCATAGACAGCCTCGTAAATATCATCTGTCATCAGCACGGCTGCACTGGGAACCAGGCCGCCACTGAGCGCCTTGGCCAGGACAACCATGTCCGGAGCCAGTCCGTAATGGTGCCCTGCCAGAAATTTTCCCGTGCGATACATTCCGGTCTGGACTTCATCCAGCACGAAGAGAGTCCCGTATCGGCTGCATATTGCTTCAGCCCGTTGCAGGTACTCGCGCGTGGGAACACAGATCCCGGCTTCCGACTGCACCGGTTCCACGATGAATGCTGCGAAGCTCGCGGTCTTCAGCTTTTGCTCGAGCTCTTTCAGGTCGCCAAAGGGCACGCTCTCTGCTCCGGGCAGCAACGGCCCAAATCTTTCCGCCCATTGCGAATCAGCCATTAATGAGAGTGCGCCACAGGTCAGGCCGTGAAATGCTCCGCGGCAATATAGCAATCCTGACCGTTTGGTGTGTACGCGAGAAAACTTGATGACCGTCTCAATGCCTTCACTGCCTGAACTGCCGAAATAAACCTTGGTCAACCCATTGCCGGCCAGGCGTGTAAGCTCCGCGGCCAGCTCGCCAGCCAGCTCAGCTACGTGGCTCTGGAGCATGGCCGGACCACCGCGATCCAGCTCGTCATGCAGCGCAGCAATCACAGCGGGATGGTTGTGACCAAGATTGTGCACGCAATAACCGGACAGAAAATCCAGAATGCGGGTACCGTCTTGAGTGAAGAGCTCGGCGCCGACGCAGCGGGTGTAGCGCACATTCATCTGCAGCAAATTGAGAAGGCGCACCCACTGGGGATTTACGTGGGTGGAATAGGAATGATCGCTTTTTGGGGTTTTGGGTTCTGAAATGCTAGGGTGAGTTGCCGCCATGGTCTCCTGCTAAAAGGGCTTTCCCCGTTCCCCTTGATTCTGAAATGAACGATCTGAAAACGAATAATGGAATGGAAAAGTTATCCCCACTATAGTCTTAAGCGATTAAGAAAACAAGCAGGACTCCGCAACTGAAACCGTAAGTGGTTGTAGGAAAGGAAGATAAAACTGAAGGAAGGATTACTAAAAGTCTACCCGCCCGCGGAGAGTTTTGCAACCGTGCTAATGGACACCACTCAGCAAGGAAGGAAAAAGGGAGCCCGGTTTGGGCTCCCTTTGGTTGGTTGAAACAGTGCTACTGATTTAGAAGATGAACTTGCCGACAAGCTGCAGAACGCGAGCGTTGTTGGCGAAGGTTGCGCTCGGATCATTGAAGTGAGTTCCATTGACCCGGACAAAAGCAGTAATTGCGGTGTAGCCGATGGAGTTCACCGTGTTGACACTGCCCGGAATGTACTGGGAGTGGTTGAACACGTTGAACGCGTTAGCGGAAAATTCCACGGTTGTTCTTTCCGTGGTGTTGAACCGCTTCAGCAAAGTCAGGTCCCAGTTGTTGGTTCTGGGAGTGGCAAGTGTATTGCGCCCAGCGGTTGCCAACGCACCCGAACCAGCCTGGATGTATTGAGCGTTCGGATTGTTCGCAAGATACCCAACGGTATCACCGTTAAGATTCTTAACAGCCGTCACGGTTGACCCAGTGCCGGGGGTTCCGTTCGGATTGAAGATGGTACGGTCCGGCGCGGAGTCACCGTTGAGGTTGGAATCAATGCCACTCTGCGGGGTGTAGAACTCTGGCGACTGGAGCTGCCACTGCGGTGCAATTTCCCAATTGCCAAGCAGGTTCTTGGCCATCCAGTTGTTAGAGCCCTTGAAGAACGGCACGTTGTAGATGGTTTCAAAGCTCAAACGCTGCCGGCGATCAAGCGCTGAAGTGGAGTAGTCGCCAGCGAAGTTCTGTGAGTTCTGCGGACGACGAGGTGTCAGCAGCGTGGAGAATACGTCGGCTGTTGAGTTGTCGAAAGCATGGCTCCATGTGTAAGCCACCAGCATCTGCAGGTTGTTGCTGAAGCTGCGGGTGAGTTGTGTCTGCAATCCGTGATAGATGGACTGGCCGTAGGGCTGGAATGAGGTGATGCCATTGATGAACCCAGCGTTCGTGAAAGCTGGGATGATGTTTGGCGTGTTCTTAATGTCTGCGAGCGTCGTGGTCAGGCCAGCAATGGTCGCCGCATCCGGTGGTGTAAGGAACGTGGGTAGGAACTGTGACGAAGTCACTCTTGGCTGCACGTTCAGCTGTTGCTGGACCGGCAGGTGAATACCGCGCGTGCCTACGTAACGAACTTCCGCTGTGTATTTCTTGCCAAACACGTGCTCGATTCCCAGGTTCCAGGTTTCGGTGTAAGGCAGTTTCTGAACTGCAGGGAGGAAATTGACCGATGCAGCCCGTTGATCGGCGAGGGTGTCAAAGGTCTTCAGACCGCTACCTGTGCCTGCCGGCAAACCGCCGCCAGCCAGGAAGCCGGAGGTTGGGAAGGCGCAGCTTCCTGCATTTACGCTCTGTAGAACGTCGCAAGTGCCGCCGAATTGCGGGGGCACTGCCAGCAGACCAAGGTTGTCATACAGTACGTCGTAGGCCATGCCGAAGCCGCCGCGAATTGAAGTTGTTCCTGAGTTTCCCGGCGAATAGGCAAAACCGATGCGAGGAGCAAAATTGTTGTACTGCGGTTGAGGAGCCGTGAAGGTGAGCACGCCGGGTACGCTTGCAGCTGCGTTCAGGCTCTGCAGCCGTTCGCTGAAGGGCACTGAAGTGAATTCATAGCGCAGTCCAAGATTGATGGTCAGGTTCTTGGTAAGGCGGAACTCATCGTTTCCATACACGTAAATAGCAGACTGATCACCGTAGTAGGTATTATTTCCCGTTGATCTCTGTCCGAAAGAACTCGGCACCTGGTCAAACAGGAACTCTTCGGTGCTTGCGTACTCATAATCTCCACGTGCACGCTGGGTGAAACCCTGCGGAGAAATATATTTTCTGCCTTCCACACCGAATTTCAAGTTGTGCTTGCCTTTTACCCAGACGAGGTTTTCCGTGGCCTGGTAGACGTTCTGAACACCAAATTGTGGTGCATTGGGATCAGGGCCAAGCTGATTGAAGGTGTCATCGAAGGTTAGGTTAGGGAACACACCTGCCCCAGGGAACGAAAAGTTGCCCGCGGTTGTTACTGACGTGTTGCGGTTGAAACCCAAACGAAATTCGTTGCTAAGGCTAGGAGTAAACAAGTGGTACTCACTAAACGTCAGTACGTGGTTACGGGTCGGAATTGTGGTGAAAAATGATGGGACGTTCGCTGTCGGGTCGGTAGCGTCATTCTTCTGGTAAATGTAACGGACACGAATCTGGTCTTTGTCGGAAATGTTGTAGTCCAGGCTGTTGGCGGTCGTGTAGGTGTTGTTGAACGCTTTCGGCGTGAAATCAATTTCGCCGAGCTGGGCGCCAATGGAACCACCGGTCTTGGCCGCGCAATTTCCGCTTCCATCTGCTGCCAACATGCGGCCGTACCTTCAGCGGCTTTCAACGCGCCGAGGTTGGCCTGGCTTACACCGGCTGTCGCTGCAATTTGAGCGTAACCAGCAGCCGTGGGTGCGCAAATGAAAGAGCTTCCAATCGTCTGGTGGATAGGATTGTATTCCTGGTTAGTAAAGAAGAAGAGTTTGTCTTTCCAGATGGGGCCGCCAACTTGACCGCCGAACCGGTTGTTGTCAAAACCTGGATTGATGATGTCTGGACCGGTCTGGGTGCGGGCGTTTTGGGTGTCAATCGCGTTGAGGTTGCGGTTCTGGAAGTACTCATACACGCGACCATGCCATTTATTAGTGCCGCTCACAATGGTCTGGTTGAACTGACCGCCGGAGGAGTGACCAAATTCAGGTGAAAACTGGTTCTGTAGAACGGTGAAGTTCTGCACTGCGTCATTCGGAATGCTGACAACAGGACCGGTTACCGACTTGCTGTTGTTATCCACACCCTCAATGGTGAAGTTATTGTTACGTGGACGCTGGCCTGAAACGGAAGGTCCAGTTCCCGCGCCGATGCCGCCGCTGGTGGCCACGCCGGCGTTCAACAGGGAAAGGTTCAATACACCCAAACCGACCGTTGCAGTTGGCAGGTCCTGAACTTCCTTGGCGTCAAATGTGTTCTGGATGGTCTGGGTGGTCGTGTCAATGGTCAGCGATTCAGCCGTAACTTCAATGGCTTCCTGTTTTCCGCTGACTCCAGCTGTGATATTGGCGGTTGCCTGTTTATTCAGCTGAACCTGTACGTCTTTGTAGCCACCGGCCAGGTTGGAGCCGGTCATTTCCAGTGAGTAATGTCCAACCGGCAAATTGATGAAGTGATATTCGCCGTTGCCGTTGGTTTTGGTGGTTGATTTAGCTCCTGTTGCAATGTTGGTAGCCACTACCTGTGCATTGCTGACGACTGCGCCGCTGGTGTCTGTAACGACTCCGAGCAGATCGCCACTGATCGCCTGGGCCACCGTAAGCAACGGCAGACTCAGGAAAGCAGCAACGACGAACGCTAATAAGATTCGAAGGGTGAAAGTTTTCATTTCAAGGAACACTGCATTCTGAATTCCATCCTGAATTGATCGATTTTCATATGTTTATCTACTGGGAATTTTCAAAACATACCGTATTCTGAATCTTCAATTGAGTCTTTTTACGCGAAATCATATAATGGTCGTGACAAGATACAACTAGAAACAGCCAATAGATATGCGGGCTTAACACTCAGCTTACAAAAATTTTCTCCAGCTAATTCAAAATTTACAATACTTAATCGTAGTGCGATACAACCTTTCGCCAACCACTAGCACTGCTACTGTACTAAGGTCACCCTTAATCCCCGGCTGCGGATTCCCGTGATCCGTCCGATGTCAGACATAAGCGACTGACGGCGCTGGCTGGACTAAAAGCGTATGATTGATGTGACATCTTCACACGCATCCCTGCTTAGCCGCTGATCCGCAAATCATCAGCTTGGCTCTCTTGCGCGTCCGGTGTGGTCCTGAAAAGGTCCGGAGCAAAAGGAGCCTCCTATGGCAGGCGTGAGCACTAACACCAAGATTCTCCAATCGCATTCTGGCTTCATTGTCGAAGACGGATGGTGAACGAATTATCCCTTCTCTTTCCCGGACTTCAGCTTCGACCAGGGCAAGACGCTGCTGGCGCCGGGTGAAAAATCCAAATTCGCCTACTTCATGGAAGACGGCCTTACATCGATGGTGACCAGCCTGAGTGACGGAACCACGGTAGAGATTGGCTTACTGGGCAGAGAAGGCATGGTGGGTATGCATGGGCTGATGGGCGCCGGCACGCAGCCGTTTCACAGCTTTGTCCAGCTGGCAGGGAACGGCTTCAGAATTAAGGCGGAGGTTATCGCCCAGGAGTTTGATCGGTCGGAAAAGTTCCGGCGCAAGCTATATCTCTTTTCTCAGGCGCAACTGGTGCAGACGTCACAGATCGCCGCATGCAATCGCCGTCATGACGTACACGAGCGCCTGGCGCGCTGGCTGCTCACTTGTCGCGATCGCTGCGACTCAGACTTAATCGAACTGACTCATGAGTTTCTGGCACAGATGCTGGGAGCGCCCCGGACCACGGTCACGCTGGCAGCCGGTGTTCTCCAGAATGCCGGATTGATCGAATACTCACGAGGCAAGGTCAGAATCCTTGATCGCGAAAAACTGGAAGAAGCTGCCTGCGAATGTTATTCCCTGATCAAGGATGAGTTCGTTCGCCTCAAAGTGCTTTAGACCTGATGCAGTTGCGCAGACATGAATCAGCGGCATTGCTTTCTCTGATATCTGATCTCACTCAGAAAGCCCTGATTCTCAGTTTTCCAATTTTCCAAAGCCGGCAGGCTTCCCTTCAGCACTTGTGTGCGTCTTTACCCTTGGCTTGATTTTGTTGTCCAGCAACAAAAATTGAGAGAGGCTTGCTTGGAAGAAATTGATTTCGGAAGAAGCGAGGGATCAACCATGAAAGAGCTGAATTCCTATTTAACTTTTGATGGAAATGCGCGCGAGGCGATGGAGTTTTACAAGACCTGTCTTGGAGGCGAATTGGCAGTGATGACCTTCGCCGATTCTCCGATGAAGGCGCAAACGCCGCCCGGAGCTGAGAAACGCGTCATGCACGCCAGGTTGAAGAGCGGCCCAACCGTCCTGATGGCCTCTGACACCATGCCGGGAATGCCGTTTCAACAGGGAAACAGTTTTTCACTGGCGCTCAGCTGTGAGACGCCGCAGGAAAGCGACAAACTCTTTGCCGCACTCGGCGCCGGCGGCAAGGTCATTATGCCTCTTCAGGAAACATTCTGGGCTGAACGCTTCGGCATGTTAACCGACAAGTTCGGCATCAACTGGATGCTTGATCTGGAAAAGCCGCAGCATTAAGTCTTTGATGCGCCACGCAATTTTTTATGGTAGGCCAGCCTGATGGCGTAAGATTCAGTCGTATTTCCTGGGAGCGGGATTGTCCCGCTCCTGAAGCAGTGTTCACTCACAACACGTTTCTTGAGGAGAGCGACTTTATGAAAATAGCGGCGATGGTCGCCCGCATTCTGCTGGGGCTGATTTTCTTTGTATTCGGAATGAATGGCTTTCTGCACTTCATTCCCACGCCCCCGTTGCCGGACAACGACGCGGGCCATTTCATTGGCGCGTTGATCCATTCTCACCTGGTCCTGGCGGTCTCTGCGCTACAGGTGATTGGCGGTGCAATCATGCTGGTGGGCCGGTACGTTCCCTTCGGGCTCATTCTGCTGGGTCCGGTGATTGTGAACATTCTGCTTTATCACCTTTTCATGGACCCCAAAGGCATTGGGGCCGGGCTTATAGCAGCAATTCTATGGTTCATTGTGGCCTATCAACGCCGTGAGGACCTGGCTGGAATCTTCGCGAAGTAAGACGCTTATGTTCGGGCCGGCGCAGTCGCACCGGCGCGTGCCAAGTCTTCGCTGAATTTAAACCATAGCTTATCTCGGAATCATGGGGGCCGGAACATCGGCCCCTTTTATTTTGGAAATTAGATTGCGAAGAATTTCCGGAAAGTATTCACCACGTCCGCGGGAAAAGCCGGTGAAGGCTTCTTGCCGATCAGATCGTGGCCACCTCCTTCAATCGGCATCAGCTCATGTCTTGCGGGAATTAACTCCAACGCGGGCTTAAGTTCTTCCAGCAAGCCAAAGGGATCCCGGGAGCCATGCACAAACAGAGACGGCGTCATGAGCTGGGGAAAATGCGCCGTGCGCAACTGCTCCGGCTTCCGCGGCGGATGGAGGGGATAAGAAAAAAGGATCAACCCATCCACCAGTCCGGCGTTCTCTGCCGCCAACATGGTTGCTTGGCGGCCACCGTAGGAATGTCCGCCGAGGAATACATGACTCGCCGCCTTCTTCTTTATCAATTCCACGGCCCTCCTTAAACCTTCTCTATCACGCGCGGCTCCTCCGGGAGATGGCGGACCAAAAGGACGCTCCTGCCGAAAAGGCAGATTGATGCGCAATACCGTGAAGCCCGCTTCGCCAAACGCCTGTGCGATCGCGACCAGGAGCTTAGCGTCACAGTTTCCACCCGCTCCATGCGCCAGAACCAATGCGTTCCCATTGGCGCTCTCGGGTGTATGCAGAAAGCCACGGACTGGTGGCTCGGCCTGCGTATCGTGAAATTCGGTGATCTGGTTCATGCGCAGAGCTGAATGCTGAAAACGCTAATCCCAATAATCTTACAGATTTCATTGCGACCCGCAGTCGGGCAGGTTGCTCCCCATTGAGCTTATCAAGACAGTAGGGATCCTTCGCTACGCTCAGGATGGAACACACGAGCCACAAGTGCCTGTTCGGGTTGATCCACAATTCCTACTGTGTGAGAACCGGATGGGACGTATGCAGGCGTTCCACTTCCTGCTGCATCACGCGCGCTGCTTCCTTGCGATCCGTAAATCGGAAGTGCTGCTCAGAGAATCGGACGGTGGCCTGAATGGAATCCTTCTGCAACAGGTTGAACAGATGGGTTCCGAGCACCATATCACCCCAGTAGCACGCGTCCACTGCGGGATCGCCGCCTGGAACAGCATAGCGAATGGCAGCCGCAGTTACTGGAGTATTCAGGTCAATGGCCGGCTGAAATAGCGACGAATGAAACGGTAAAACCTGGGACCCGTCTGAGCTGGTCCCTTCCGGAAACACGGTCAGCCGCAGGCCGTGGGAAAGCACTGCCTGCATCTTAGGCCGGACATTCTGAGTGTCACTGCGGCGCGCACGGTCAACATATATGGCCCCGCTGAGCGTGGTGACTAAACCAACCACCGGCCATGATTTCACTTCGCTCTTGGAAACAAAAACGCAGTGCGTGATGGAGCTGAACACCATGATGTCGAGATAGCTGAGATGATTGGAGATGATCAGTCCTTCTGGCGGAGGTTCACCAGCAAAAGTAGCGCTGACTCTCAGCGTTGCCAGCATGCGGGCTGACCACTTTGCCAGCAGAGCTGCGCGCCGTTCAGGAGTGAATCGCGTAAAAATGGCGCGCAGACAGAAATCACCCGCGCAACCCCCAAGGGTGCTCAGGAATGAAAGACCTCTCCAGGCAATGCGGAAGAATGGCTTCGCCGGACTAACCTCAGATCACGATTCCAGCAATCGATTGCGGATTGCCGGTGTGAGGTTATTTAAGTCCATCAAAGTGAGAAAGTCGATAGTTTTGAATTCGCGATCGAAGGCCGGCGGCCCGCAGATCTTCGCTCCAAGGGCGAGATAGGTGCGCAGCAGTTTGGGGGGACGTGCGTCCTGGTCAGACTCTTTCAGGTCGAACGAACATGCAGGAGTAGGCATGGTGCGCAAGGGCTCTGACACTAATGAAGGCTTCAACCGGGTGTAAACCGCCGCGCCGTATGCGGTTTCCTGAGAACTGAGCGAACTGCACCCGATCATGTAACGCGCCTTGTGGTCCACGGCGTAATGAACAATCGCTTTCCACAACAGCATCAGCACCTCATACTTGCGATGGTCCGGATGTATGCAGGCGCGGCCGAGCTCAACCATTTCATCACGCAAAATGCGGTAAGGAGCGAAATCAAATTCGCGTTCGCTGTAGTAGCCCAGTCGACGGCTCGCTGACGCTCCCGTTTGCAGACGATAAGTACCGATCACCTGGCCATCGCGCTCATCAACCACGATGATGTGGTCGCAGACATGGTCAAACTCGTCACTATCTTCGCCCGTGCGATAAGACGTCTCCAGGCCTTCACCGAGTTCGAGGTTGAAAACGCGAAAGCGAAGCTGAAAGGCGGCTTTGAGTTCCGCTTTGGTGCCGGCAAGTTGTGCCCGGTAAGGCGCGGAAAAAAGTTGGCGACCCACTGACGGCCGCGGGGGGAATTGGAAACTCTTTTGCCAGACATCACGAAGGAAGGCGGGCACCATCGACATGGCGACAATGGGTCCCGCGAAGTTATTTTTACGGCCGATGGCAGCCCACGCTGCCGGGCTGGCTTTTCCCAACTTACCCCGGTTCATGCTATGAAAAATATCAATCTACGATTAAGTGAGAGTTAACGCCTCATGATGAGTTAATGAAAAAAGGTACGAATGGGTAATGGAACTTCCGGTGCAGGCGGCCAGAAACGAGCACCTGCTGGTCAGAATAACCGGATGGGAGTTTCATTCGCGGACGAAACCTGAAAAGTGCAAGAATCGCCGGGGAGAACCGTTCTTTGGAATCAGGCTTAACGAATCGGGCCTGGCGGGCGATCATTTTTTCACGGATCCCTCCCACTGGCTAGAAAAGGGCCGACCAGCTAGACTGAATGGACATTAACAAAGCTTGCAAACCCTCGCCGGGAGCTGGCGCTCCTGCGCGTGGAAATATGCTTAAACTTTCAGTGAGGCAGAGACAAAGAATGAAGGTGATTTTTCGGCTTTTTGCGGTCCTCATGGCCATTGCTCTTGTGGGCTGCGGCTCTTCCCCTGCACCGGTACAGATCGGCTTGGTCTATCTAGTTGGCCAGGGTTCAAACACGATTCAAGGGTTTTCCGAAAAGTCTGATGGTGAGATAGAGTCTCTTCCGGTATCGAGTTTCGGCACCAATCCTCGACCGGTCTCACTTGCCTTCACGCCTGCAAAAGATTTTCTTTACGTGGCCAACGTCACAGCGAACACTGTCTCCGGGTACGCCGTTAATCACACGACTGGAGTACTCACCCCTGTTGGACAGGCGCTGCCGCCGACACCGGTGGGCATCCAGCCAATCAGTGTTGGCGTGGATCCTTCCGGTCATTTTCTTTATGTCTTGAATCAGGGGAGCACAACGGCTGCCAGCAGCATTTCTGTCTTTTCCATTGATAGCCGTGGCCTTCTTACAACGGTTTCAGGATCACCGTTCCCTGTTGCCGCGAGCCCGCAATACATGCTGGTGTCCCCGGCTTCAGAAATTGTGTATGTGGTGTCTGGTAGTCCCAGTACCATCGATGTTTTCGGTATCGCCACCGGCGGCGGACTGGTGGCCTCGCCAGCCTCATCATTTGCCGGCCCGGCAAATGCAAATATCACCAGTATTGCCGTGGATCCCAAAGGTCAATTCATGTACGCGACGGACTTTGGCAATGGCAATGTGATCAGCCTGTCCGTTGCCGCGGGTACCAGCGCCCTGACGCCGGTCGCAGGCTCTCCTTTTACGGCCGGAACCGGGCCGAATGGCGTAGCGGTGGATGGCACCGGATCCTTTGTTTACGTATCGAACAAAGGATCAAATGATGTTTCAGCGTTTAAGTCGACTGCCGGAGTTCTGGCACAGGTTACAGGGTCGCCCTTCACAACCCTGGGCTTAGGAACCGTGGCGCCCACTGCTCCCGGTTTCCTGACAGTCGATGCCGGTAGCACCTTCTTATATGTATCCAATACCGCCACCAACGGTGTGGCATCATTCCTGATCAATACGGATGGAACCCTGGGTAGCATCACCAACTCCCCGTTTGGCCAGAGTGTTTCTCCGCTGTGGATTGTCACCAGCAAGTAATCTGGCACGGCTATTTCGAGAAGCTTCCGAAGGCCCAGTCCGTTGCATAAATGGACCACGTCCTTTAGTGTCAATAGTTTATGCGACTAAGAGCACGGCAAAGTGTCTAAGATGGCCAGGAGGAAGTGCACCTCGCCATGCGAAAACAACTTCTTGTCGTCAGCTTTTTAACAGTTTTCTGTCTGAACGGCTTTGCCCAGAAAAATGAACTGGCGGTCATTGCCGGCGCAAAAATCACGCCACAAGTCGGCAGCACCACCAATCAAACCACCTTTGCTACCAAATTTGCCTTTGAGGCAAATTACGCAGCCCAACTTGCCCACGTTCCAACACTCTCGCTGCATTTGGAATTCCCGTTTGTAGCGTCTCCCTCAACCGATCTGACTACATCCAATCTGACCGCGGTAAAGAGTTACAGTTCCTTTTTCTTTACCCCGGCATTGCGGCTTAAGATCCTGCCTGAGAGTCCGTTCAGCCCCTGGATTTCAGCCGGCGGCGGCTTTGCTCACTTTAACCCCAGTTCCACTACTCAGGCGGGGACCACGGTGACCACAGACAGCACCACGACGAGCGCGGTGCAGGCAGGCGTGGGAGCAGATTTCCATCCACCACTCTTGCCGGTAGCGTTTCGCTTTGAAGTCCGCGATTTCTACACCGGCATTCCCAACCTGAACACTGTGAACATCAAAGTACGACACAATCTTCTGGCCGGCGGTGGCATCGTGCTTCGGTTCTAATTCTCTTGTCGCTTCGCTCCAAACCCGCTGCGGAATATCGATTGTGGTCTGCAGCGCGGATGCTCCTGTTGCAGCGGGCTCGACGCGCGTGGACGGCGCGAGCCCTTGCTTCGCAAACTCACTTTTGTCGCTTCGCTCCAAACCCGCTGCGGAATATCGATTGTGGTCTGCAGCGCGGATGCTCCTGTTGCAGCGGGCTCGACGCGCGTGGACGGCGCGAGCCCTTGCTTCGCAAACTCACTTTTGTCGCTTCGCTCCAACCCGCTGCGGAAGATCGATTGTGGTCTGCAGCGCGGATGCTCCTGTTGCAGCGGGCTCGACGCGCGTGGACGGCGCGAGCACCGAACCTTCTTGTTCGCTTCGCGAAAACCGCTTGAGGATTTCGATCGTGGCTACACTGACGTTGCGCTTGTTGCAGCGGGCTCGACGCGCGTGAACGGCGCGAGCCCTTACTTCGCAAACTCGACTTTTGACTTCGGCTCCGACAATGAATTGGCTGGGAGCCGAAGACCGGGGCCGAGAGGTCCGAAGGCAAAATCCAATTTCCATTTTGAAGCGACTTCAGGCGAGCTGGTCGTCACGACGCCTTGCCCGCATGGCACGCATGGAGCGCGCCCGCATTTTTCGCTCAGCGTATCCGGCCAATCTAAAAAGACTGACCGCCAGCACCAGGACGAGTGCCCAGCCAAGCACCATGAAGATCCACAGCAACATACCCTAGAGTAGATTCTTCACGGAGCCGGCAGGTTGGTTCTTACCCGGCCCGCGACGTTACCGAACTGGTGTCTTGACTACCTCTCCGCCCTTCATTACGAAGTCAAGTTTCTCCAGAAGAGTGAGGTCGGTGAGTGGATCGCCTTTCACCGCCACGATATCGGCAAACTTGCCCTGACTGATGCTACCCACATCATTCTGCATTCCCAGCAACTCTGCTGCGTTGGATGTAGCTGCGCGAATCGCCTGCGCCGGGCTCATGCCGTACTTCACCATGTAAGGAAATTCCACTGCGGGATTGATGCCCCAGTCAAAGCCGCCCACGTCAGTGCCAAAAGCAATCTTCACGCCGGCTTTGAGAGCCCGATGAATGGTGTCACCGTGGATCTTGATCATGTCGAGCCAGACTTTGGCCCCGGCCGCCGCACGACCTTCCGCTACGTATTCCCCAACATAAATGGTGGGCACATAAAAAATTCCCTTTTGTGCCATGGTCTTCAGATCAGCATCGGCGATGTAGTTGCCATGTTCAATTGAGTCCACGCCGGCTTCCACCGAATTGTGAACGCCATTCAACGCCATGGCGTGGGACGCGACTTTATGTTTCTGACGGTGCGCTTCATCCACGATGGCGTGCAACTCTTCGGGCGTGAAGGTTGGTATGTCATCGAGCACGCCGTCCGGGCGAACAAAATAACTGCGGTCGGAATAGACCTTGATCCAGTCAGCGCCAAAACTGATCTGCTCGCGGACCGCCTTGCGCGCTTCATCAGGGCCGTCCACCAACTGGACACCGTGCGGCACCTGGATTTCCCAGGAATAGCCCTGCAAAGGATAAGCGCCCGTAACATCCATGGCGCGTGTGGCCACTTTCATGCGCGGACCCGGAATAATGCCGTTGTTGATGGCCTTCTTGAGATCGACATCGGCGTAACCCGCGCCTTCAGTTTCCAGATCGCGAATGGTGGTGAAGCCATATTCCAGGGCACGCTTGACGGAACGCGTTCCCAGAATCGCACGATATGCGGTCGATTGCTTCAGCAACTGAACGTCATAATCCTCAGCCGTGATGTCGCCCTGGAGCAACGTATGAGTGTGCGTATCGATGAGTCCAGGGAGACATGTGCGATCTGAAAGATCGATGACCTGAGCGTCGGATGCGGGCGTACCGCCTTCACGCACGTCCTTGATGCGCTCACCTTCAATGGTAATCAGAACGTTGCGCTGCATCTGTCCACTTTCAGGTTGAAACACCGCGCCGCAGCGGACCACACGGGAGACCATGGCTGCCTGAGCATTCGGTTTGGCTTGCGCAATCAGCAAGACGGGGAAAACACAGGCAAAAACGGTAATCTGGACTGTCTTCTTCATTCGATTCACCTCAGGAGCAAGCGGGTAATGCTAACAGAGGCGAGCAGATGATGTGCTAAGATTCGTTTACCCCCGCCCGGAGATAGCGCAATGGATACTTCCCTTCGCCCCATGAGCACGTCACAAGTGCTGGACCGTACTTTCTTTCTTTATCGCAAGAACTTTGTTCTCTTTGCGGGGATTGCTGCAGTTACACCCATGCTGACCACCTGGTCGCTCATCTGGTGCAGTTGGCGGTGTTTGGTATGCCCAGTGAATCGCCGACCAGGCCGGAATTGATCCCTCTCGGCTCACGGAAATGCAGCAATTCTTTGGTCGTACGGCCATAGGCGGCCTCATTACCATTATGCGTCTACATAATTGGATACACGATCAGCAATCCGGTGCAACCGTGCAGGCCGTGTCGATGTTGCATCTTGGCCGAGGCGACGACGATCAAAGAGTCGTACCAGCGGTGAAGACCAATTTTCGGCAGATTGCTGTTGCTTGTGATAAGAATTTTTCTGATCAGCAGTGTGGTCCATCATCTGCTTTGCTATGTACTGCGATTGTGGCGGTGGTCTTGCTTTTGGCTTGGTCACCCGGAGCGCTGGCGGTGGGAAGTGGCGGGCATGCGGCATGCCGTGGGATTCGGCCTGGTGCTTCTGGTATTTGTGGCGCGCTGGCGGAGTAGTGTGGGCAGTGATTGCCTATTGCCGATACGCCTTGGCCGTACCTGCGTGCACAATTGAAGACTTGCCGATCAAGTACTGCTGATCCGCAGTAAGTTTCTCACCAAAGGGAATCTGGGCCGGGTCTTTGCGGTGTTCTTGCTGACAACGGTGATCAGCCGTCGCAGTCGGAGGATTATTGCAGGCGCCTATCTACATGTCCTCCGCCATTCTCATTCCGCACAGGGCTGCGCTTCACGCCAGGGTGGCTGGCCTGGACTACGCGAGTCAATTCATTGGAATCATGAGTTGCCGGCCCCATTGCTACGATCGCCATGGCGCTGGTCTATTACGACGAGCGCGTGCGCAAAGAAGCATTCGACCTGCAAGTGATGATGGAAGCCATAGATAAGGTGAAGCCATCCAGTGGCGAGGCCGCCCTGGCGGCGCACCAGGCTAACTAGGATCCTTCAGGGGAAACTACTGAGCTGTAGCGACAAACTTCTGTGATACTATCGCCCGGTTTTTGCGGAGGAAAGTATGAACCTGGACCTGCGTCCCATGAGCACCGGTCAGTTGCTGGATAGAACCTTCTGGCTCTACCGGCGGAATTTCCTGCTGTTTGCAGGTATCGCCGCGCTACCACCCGCATTGGGATTCCTGGGGCAGGCGGGAATGCTCGCCATTCCGTTTTTGTCAAACAACTCCGCTGACTCGTCAGCAGGTTCGGTGATTGCCGCGGGAACAGGCGGCCTGATCTGGCTGGTGCTTTACCTGGCAGGCTACGCCCTGGCAACCGGAGCCAGCGTTTACGCCGTTTCCAATGCCCATCTCGCCAAGAGAATCACCATTTCCGAAGCCTACAAAGCTGTAGGCGACAGAGTGTTCGCCATCACTCCTGACTCTGATCCTGGTGTTCGTAATAATTTTCGGAATGATCATGGGAGCTGGGATCCTGGGTGTTGCAGGAGGCACAACCCTTGGCTTGACTGGGAGCCGGGGACCTGGGATGTCGTTCTTGCTTTTCTCATTGATTCTTGGCGGGAATTGTTTTTGTGGTATGGCTCTCCCTGCGTCTTTCGATTGCCGTTCCCGCCTGTGTGCTGGAAAAAATGGGGGCTTTAAACAGCGTAAAACGCAGCTACGCTCTGACGCGCGGCACAGTCGGCAGGCTATTCCTGATTTTTCTGTTGTACGGCGTGATTGCTGTGGCCCTTGCCATTGCGTTTTCCATTCCGTTTTTTGTTGCCTCAGCATTAGCCAAGGGGCATGTTGGAGTAAGGTGGATGCTGTTGCAACAATTCGGAGCGTTTCTCGCAGGAACACTTAGCACGCCTATTTCCATCATCGCCATCTCTCTGGTTTACTATGATCAACGCGTGCGCAAGGAAGCTTTCGATCTTACATTGATGATGGAAGCGATTGGCCAGGCTCCTCCGCCAATGGCGATGGGGGCGTCCGCCGGAACGCCCACTTCGATTGGATGAGAATCCCAAAAAGACTTGTCCTTTTAGTTCTTCTGACGCTGGCTATTTCGAATCGCCTTGCCGGTGAGAGCGGTCCCGCGCTTTCAATCAACGAGTACCGGGAGCGGCTGGACCAGATCGCCGCCCGTGCCGACCTTCTGCAGGAGCATCCCGAGCAATCCTCGCAACTTGTGACCGAGATTCCAGACCAGTTGACCGTGAACACTGGAAGACGCACCATAACTGTAAGCTTCCGCGATTTGAAAAATGACCTGGCTGGTTTTGTTTCAGCGGAAGCGCAACAAAGGCCGGGGCAACTAACGCAGATACGAAATTACCTGGGTGAACTACAGGCAGCGGCAGGCTCTGGTACCGCTGATACCGCGGCCGAACAGCAAAAGCTTACCGAGATTCTGTCCCGGCGCGAATTCAATAAAGTCAAAGGCCCTGGGGTGGTTGACACTCTACTTGCGAAGATCTTTCGCTGGCTGGAACGCTTGTTCGGCAAGGCCCACATCAGTCGCGGAGCAACCAACAAATTCCTGCAAGGCGTGATCTATACCCTGGTTGGCGTTGCGGTCCTGCTGATGCTTCTCTGGGCAATACGGAGCCTGCGCCGCAAAGAAGATGAACTCATTCCGCGCGAGATCATGCCTTTTGCGCCTTCGGCAAAAAGCTGGCGCACATGGCTGGCAGAGGCGCGGCAATCGGCGGAAATGCAGGACTGGCGCAATGCAATTCATCTGGCGTACTGGGCCGGCATCTCTTCCCTGGAGTCAGGGGGTGCGTGGAAACCCAACCGCGCCCGGACGCCGCGCGAGTATTTGCGGCTGCTGGGAACACGCAGCCCCAATCATCCTCCGCTTTCTGCGCTCACGCGGAAGTTTGAAGTGATATGGTACGGCGAGCGCGCAGCTGCCGAATCTGACTTTCAGGAAACGCTGGCCCAACTGGAGCGACTGGGATGCCGCTGAACATTGCCAGCAGTGATAAACGGCTGCTGATCTGGGCCGGAATTATCGTCACAATCCTGATTGTTGCAGTGGCGTTTCTTTCCGATGAAGAAGAAGAGTCGAATGTTCCCAGCACATACTCTTCGCAATCCGCGGGCGCCCGTGCCGCATTTCTTCTCTTACAGGAAACAGGCCATCACGTGGAGCGTTGGGAAGAGTCGCCTCTTCAGCTACCAGCATGACCCCGGCCGCGCCACCTTGATTCTGGCACAGCCGCTGGTCCTGCCGACCAAAGAGGAAGCGGCGGCTCTGCTGACGTTTGTGAGCCGGGGTGGACACGTTCTAATCACAGGGGCGTACGCCCAGAGCTTTTTCCCCGGCGGAGAAATCGAAGCTGAACCCCTGCCTTCTCCTGAATGGAAGGAATACCAGCCGCAGCTTTTGACGAAGCTCACCCAGGGTGGCGCGATCAAAATGTCACCGCACGGGTACTGGAAAAACAAGTCCACACATTATCTGATTCACTACGAAGATGAAAACAGGCCGATTGTTGTTTCCTACCAGTTAGGGAAGGGCGAGATCATCTGGTGGGCCGCTCCTACCCCTCTTACCAACGCCGGCATTTCCAAGTCCGGCAATCTTTCTCTGTTCCTGAATTCGATCGCCGAAAGCGGGGACAAAGACAGGCAAATACTTTGGGACGAATATTTTCACAGCCCGCATCATTCACTGGGCGACTATCTGGGCGATACACCGATCAAGTACGGGCTGCTGCAATGTCTACTCTTTGGCCTGGCACTGGTGCTGACGTATTCACGGCGCAATCTGCCGATTCATCCACTACCGCAGAAGTCGCGTTTATCGCCGCTGGAATTTGTAGAGACGCTGGGTGGACTTTATCGCCGGGCCAGGGCCACGCACGCGGCCCTGGAAGTTCCGTACAATCGTTTCCGGATGATTGCCACGCGGCATCTTGGCCTGCATCCTGATACACCGGTGGAGGAACTTGCGCGAACTTTGCACATCCGCCTGAGATACAAAGATGACAGCCTGATTGAGTTGATCCACAGGATTGAAGCCGCGCTGGCGAGCCACAATGCCGGCGAGAAGAACATGCTGGAACTGGTGCAGCAACTCAACGTGCACATGCAAAAATTGAAATTAGTTCAACAGGAGACGATGGCACATGCAAAGCGTGTCCCAGGTGCTGCAACACGGAAGAACTGAACTGGCGAAGGTGGTTGTGGGGCAACAGGAGTTGATTAACCAGACGCTGCTCACCATGCTTTGCGGAGGACACGCGCTGCTGGAAGGCGTCCCGGGCGATTGCCAAGACGCTGGTCATCAAGGCCTTTGCCCGGCTATTTGAGCTGGAATTCCGGCGCGTTCAGTGCACCTCTGATCTCATGCCGGCGGATATTATCGGCAGCAACGTTCTCAACCTTGCCACCAGCACATTCTCATTACATCGCGGACCGTTGTTTACTGACATGCTGCTGGCTGACGAGGTAAACCGCATGCCTCCGCGCACACAGGCGGCCCTGCTGGAAGCCATGGAGGAACGCCAGATTACGATTGACGGCACGCCCCATCAGCTCACGCAATTTTTCACGGTCTTCGCCACGCAAAATCCGATTGAATTTGAAGGAACGTATCCTCTTCCGGAAGCGCAGCTCGATCGTTTTCTGTTGAAGATCAAAGTCGATTATCCGGCTGCGAATGACGAGATAACGATTCTTGAACATCATCACCAGGGGTTTGATTCTCACAACCTGGGTGCAGCCGACATCAAGGCGCTGCCGATCGATATTCTGGCGCAGGCCCGTGCTGAAGTCCGCAACACCAAAGTGGAACCTGCGTTGTTCCGCTATATCGTGGAGATCATCCGCCGTACGCGCGAATGGCCATCTTTATCCATGGGAGCAAGCCCGCGCGCAGCCATCAGCCTGATGATGGTGGCCAAGGCCGCCGCTGCTCTGGAGGAGCGCGATTATCTTATCCCCGACGACGTGAAAGACGCCGCGTTACCGGTGCTGCGCCATCGTGTGATGATGCGGCCGGAAGCGGAGCTGGAAGGCCAGGACAGTGACAAGGTCTTGACGGAGATTCTGGGAACGGTTGAAGTCCCGAAGTAGCAAATGCAGTAACTGTTAGCGATGAGCCTTGAAAACCAACTCGTACCCAAATCCGTGACGGCCACCGCGCGAAAAGGCCAGCGGCTGGGTGTGGGCTTTGGGCAGCGATTTTTCCTGCTGATCGCGTTGGGCTTGCTGTGGACTGTACCTGCTTTCTGGGATAAGCGCTTTCTGCTGGTGATGCTTGCCTGGGATGCATTCGCACTGCTGGTTTGGGCCATCGATTTAAGCAGCCTGCCCAGCCCCCGACAATTGGTGGTGGAACGAAGCTGGGGCGCGCCCGCCGCGCTCAGCGACAACGTTGACGTAACCATCAGCCTGCAGAATCTGAGTGGCACGTCCATTGAATGCCGCCTGCTGGACGACCTGCCGGAAGCCCTGCGGCATGAGCCACCCACGCTGGTCCTAAAAGCGCCACGACGTGACAGCACGGCAACAAGCTATACGGCGCGTCCTCTGGAGCGTGGTGACGTGAAGCTGGGCGCTGCTTACCTTCGCTACCAAAGTGTCGCGCATTTCGCCGAACGCTGGGCCAGAGCCGACATTGCACAGACAGTCCGCGTATTTCCCGATCTGGAGGAAGCCAAGCGACACAACATTTATCTTTCGCGGGCGCGGCAGATTGAACTGGAGAAGCGGCTCATTCGCCAGCGTGGTGTGGGCCGGGAATTTGAGAGCCTGCGTGAATACCAGGCAGGCGATGAGTTTCGCAATATATGCTGGCCGGCAACCGCGCGGCGTGGCAAGCACGTTACCAAGCTCTATCAGGTGGAGCGCAGCCAGGCAGTTTGGATTGTGATGGACGCCGGGCGACTGTTGCGTGAGCGAGTTGGAGAGTTGAGCAAGCTTGACCTGGCGGTAAACGCTGCGCTCTCACTGGCGCAGATTGCGCTGTACTCCGGGGACCGCGTGGGCGTGATGGTTTACGGACGCAACGTGCAAAAGCGTGTGGGCCTGGGCCGCGGACTCTCTCACATGCGTTTGATCATGGACAACCTGGCTTACGCGCATGAGGAAGCTGCTGAAGCCGACCACCTGCGGGCCGCGTCTGCCCTGATGCAAATGCAGAAGCAGAGGGCACTGATCATCTGGATCACCGATCTGGCGGACACGTCCATGACGCCGGAGGTGATTGAAAGCGCGTCCAGAATCATGGCCAAGCATCTTCTTCTGTTTACGGTGATTGCGCAAACGGACCTGCAGAAGCTGGCCGATAAGTTTCCGGATACCGCCGAAGAGATGTTTACCATTGCCGCAGCCCAGGAGTTGCTGGCACGTCGAGAGACGTTGATTACCCGCGTGCGAAACCGTGGCGCGCTGGCGCTGGAGATTGATCCAGCCAGGTTGACTACATCGCTCGTGAATCAATACCTGAGAGTGAAGGAACGTAACCTTATTTAAGACCCAAGATGTAAGACCCTGGGGCCAGCATTTCCGCACGCCCTGAAGCGCCCTCCGCAATTCAATTTTCATGCAACTTTGTCACCTCCACTAACGTAATCATGCCTAACGGAGTCATATGTGTGTCCGCCAGGACGCCATTTGGCATTGGAGCAAAATCTGTTTGTTGAGGTGCTACACATGGGCTACTTACAGAGCCAGCTACGGCAGGTTTTTCGGCGGTTGCGACGCGCACCGATGTTTACTGCCGTTACTCTGATTACTTTGGCGGCCGGTGTGGGCGCGAACACGGTAGTCTTCAGCGTGCTTGAAGGCATTCTGCTGAAACCGCTGCCGTATCCGCATTCAGAGCAGCTGGTTGATGTAGCTCACTCAGCGCGCGGAATCAACATCAAGGAATTGCCCAGCGGGCCCTCAAATTACTTCGTTTATCGCGAGCAAAATCGCAGCTTTCAGGAAGTTGGGCTGATGACCAACGACTCGGTGAACGTAACCGGAGTCGCTGAGCCGGAGCAGGCTCCGGTGGTCCGCGTAACGGATGGTCTGCTGCCGACGTTGGAAGTCGCGCCGAACGTGGGCCGCGGATTCACGCGCCAGGACGACCTTCCGGGTACCCCGGAAACGGCGATTCTGATGTACGGCTACTGGCAGCGCAAGTTCGGCGGCAACTCCAACGCCGTAGGACAAACGGTGAAACTGGACGGCAAGCAAACTCAGATCATCGGTGTAATGCCGCAGGATTTCCATTTCTTTGACGCTGATGACCCGGCGATGATTGTTCTTTTCAAATTTGATCGTAATAAGATATTCCTGGGAAACTTCAGTTACACCATGGTTGGCCGCCTGAAGCCGGGGGTAAACATTGATCAGGCCAGCGCTGATGTGGCGCGCATGCTGCCCATGGTAGGACAGACTTTTCCCGCACCACCCGGATTCAGCCTGAAGCTGTTTGAAGATGCTCACTTCGGACCCAACCTCAAGCCATTCAAGGACCGCGTGGTGGGCGACGTGGGCAACATGCTCTGGGTCCTGATGGGCTCCATTGGAATGGTGCTGTTGATCGCCTGCGCAAATGTTGCCAACCTGGTTCTGGTGCGGGTGGAAGGCCGTCGTCAGGAGCTGGCCGTAAGAGCCGCACTCGGAGCGCGCTGGAGCCGCATTGCGTCTGACTTGCTGGTTGAGAGCGTGGTACTTGGGTTCATGGGGAGTTTGCTGGGGCTGGGAATCGCATGGGCTGGGTTGCGCGTACTGATCAAAATGGCGCCCAAAGGCCTGCCGCGTATCAACGAGATCGGCATTGATCTGCCTGTTTTGCTTTTTACGCTGGGTGTGGCGCTCCTGGCCAGCCTGCTGTTTGGATGTATTCCGATCTTCAAGTACGCAGGCAGCCGCCTGAACACCGGATTGCGCGAGGGAGGAAGGTCACTGAGCCAGAGCCGCGAACAGCATCGCGCACGCAGCGTTCTGGTGGTAGTGCAGGTGGCGCTGGCGCTGGTGTTGCTGATCTGCTCGGGGCTGATGGCGAGGACGTTTGTGGCGCTCACCAGGGTGCAGCCGGGATTTAGTGATCCAAAAGAAATCCAGACCTTTTCTCTTTACATTCCCAAAGCTGAAGTCGGTGACGAAGAAAAGGTGACGCGGATGTATGAGGAAATCCTGAACAAGGTCAGCGCCGTTCCGGGGATTTCATCAGTCGCCATCTCCAACGGCGTGCCGCTGAACGGCAACAGCAGCAACGACCCCATTTTTTCCGAGGACAAAACTTACCGTCCCGGCGAATTGCCTCCTATCCGCCGCTTCCGCTGGATTACTCCGGGCTTGTTCCACACCATGGGCACGCCGATGGTGGCCGGACGCGACATCACATGGACGGACATCTATAACAAAGTGCCGGTTGTGATTCTGTCAGAGAGCATCGCCCGCGAACAGTGGCAATCGCCCAGCAACGCACTGGGTAAGCGTGTTCGCGTGGGAACCACCGACGACTGGCGTGAGGTCATTGGAGTGGCGGGAGACGTTCATGACGACGGCCTCAACAAAGAAGTATCGAAAACAACATACTGGCCGGTGTTCCTGAAGAAGTTCGAGGGCGACGAATTGCGCGTCCAGCGTAATGTAACGTTTGTTCTGCGAACCCCGCGGGCCGGAAACGAAAACCTGATGAAGGATGTACGACAGGCGGTGTGGTCGGTGAATCCCAACCTGCCGCTAGCCGACGTGCGAACCGAGGAGTATTACTATCGCAATTCCATGGCGCGCAGCTCATTCACTTTGCTCATGCTGGCAGTGGCCGGAGCAATGGCGTTATTGCTTGGAACCGTGGGAATCTACGGCGTGATTGCATACTCAGTCTCGCAACGTACACGCGAGATCGGAATTCGAATGGCTCTGGGAGCGCAACGCCGGGAGCTTACAGGAATGTTTGTCCGCCACGGGTTGACGCTTACGGCAATTGGCGTGGGCATTGGGCTGGTGGCCTCATTCGCAGCCATGCGCCTGCTTTCCACGCTGCTGTTTGGCGTGAGCCCGGTCGATGTGGCGACATATGCCGTGGTGACAATTGGATTGGCGGGCACCGCGTGGCTGGCAAGTTATCTGCCGTCCAGGCGTGCGGCAACGGTAGATCCATTGGAAGCCTTAAGGTCAGAATAGAAAGATAGAAAAATCACGCTTCCTGCGGCGGAGTCTGCGACAACAGCGTAGGATGGAACATGGAAGACTGAAGATATCTCTATCTATTGATCACGGAGCCCTACCATGCCAAAGCTGAACGCACGCGAGAACACGCGCAACCGATCCAATGCCAAGAAACGGCTGCGCAACCGGGCTCTAAGAGCCACATTGAAAGCTGCTCCGGCGCCGCCGGCCGCTAAAGCCAAATCGAAAGCGAAAGCGAAAACAACTCCCGCCGCAAAGTAATATCAGCCATTGTTCCGCAAGCCCACCTCTTTTAACGTCCGCGTGAAAGGGTGGGCATCATTGCAAAAATGGGTTAGGCTTCTCTGGCTTCAATATCTTTGTTCAGATGAAACTGACTTTTACCTTTGCCACAACTGGTGATGCAGTAGAGATCGCTGCGCTGCGCAACGCTGCGGCTGCAAAACTCACTGAAACGTATGGAACAGGAGTGTGGTCGACCGGCAGCACCGAACGCGGTGTGCTGCGGGGATTGGGGCGCCCGCGGTTTGAGCGCACGCTGATCGCGCGCAAAGGCCGGGCGATTGTGGCGGTGCTGCATCTGCAAAGCAAGAAAGCCGTGGGCCATCAATATCAAATATTTCACGCCAGTGCCTAAGGCACTCTATCTTGTCGGTATGGCGGTCCACCCTGACTTCCAGCGCGCTGGCGCGGGCCGGGCGATTCTCAAGGAAGCTGAGAGCGTGGCACGCGGTTGGCGGGAACATACTGAGATTGGCGCCGCTTCAGGTTCGAGGAAAAAATCTTCCTCTTCATCCATTCGAGAGCGTCCAGTTACAGCCATTCGGCTGGATGCCTGGGATTCCACGGCGGGTGCGGGACCTTTCTACGCAAAATGCGGCTATCGCGAAGTTGCGCGGGTGGTCTACCACGGCAATCCACTCGTTTATTACGAACTGCTTCTGTAGCCTGCGAAGTCCGAGGCGCTTACGGCGTGCAAAACACAAATAAAAGAGGAGACCATTTTCGGTCTCCTCAAGCTTTAGGTCTCCTCAATTCAGGACTGCCTGGCGCGTGTCTAGAACATGTTCCACAGGAACTGGTTGTACACATCGTGATGGTACTGAACTTCCGGAGCTTTCACGAACGTGCCCAGCAGTCGCGGACAGCGGTCTGCCGACGCCTGTTTCAGGTCAGCATAGCGCCCCTTCACATCTTCGCCAAACAGCCTGGTGGTCCAATCTGAGGCACGGAAGTTGTCCAGGGCCGTGTAGATGTTGTCCGGCAGGTAACGTTGTGCCTGGCGCAGGTTCTTGATGCGTGAGATGCTGCCCTGCAATCCGGTCCGGAAGATGGAGTACATCACCATGTAGGGATTGGCGTCAGGAGCCACGGAGCGCACTTCTACACGCGAACTCTTTTCATTGCCGATGGGGATACGAATCATGGATCCGCGATCAACCGGCGAAGCCTTGATCTGGTTGGGGGCCTCAAAGTGCGGATCGAGACGACGATAAGCGTTCACGCTGGCGTTCAGCAGGAGGCAAATGTCATTGGCGCTGGTGAGGATACGGTCAACAAACTGCCATGCCGTATCGGCCAGCTTTTCCTCGCCTTTGGGATTCCAGAAGATGTTCTTGCCGTCTTTGCTGATGGAAACGTTGGTGTGCATGCCGTTGCCGTTCACACCGACCACAGGCTTGGGCAGGAATGAAGCGGTGAATCCCATACGCGTGGCCACCTGGCGGCAAATCAACTTGTAAAGCTGGATCTGGTCGGCCGCAGCCACCACTTCACCGTAACCATAGTTGATTTCAAACTGTGACGGCGCAACTTCCGGGTGGTCTTTTTCATTCTGGAAACCCATTGACCGCTGCACTTCCGCCGTCGTGTCAATGAACGTGCGCAGCGGATCGCCGGGAAGTGAGTGGTAGTAGCCGCCCGTGTTCACGTAATCAAACTTGTGGCCTTCGTGGTAATGGCGCTCGGCGTCTTCACCCTTGAACAGGAACCCTTCAATTTCATTGGCCGCGTTCAACGTGTACCCTTCCTTCTTGTACATGTCGGCGGCGAATTTTTTAAGGACTCCGCGGATGTCGGCGCTGTAAGGCTCACCGCCTTTATCGATCACATCTCCGAATACCAGCACTTTGCCGGGACCAAAGACATCAGCCGGCCCCCAGTAAAAAGCGCTCCAATCCATGTTCAGGCGAAGATCGCTTTCACGTTGCGCTGTGAACCCGCGGATGGAGGAACCGTCAAAGGTGAGATTGTCCCAGCTCTTGATGAGGAATTTCTTGTCATAATCCAGCATGTGCAGCCGGCCTTCCAGGTCACTGAAAAGCACGGTCACGGCCTTGATCCGTTTCTCGTCTGTCAGATAGCGGATGCGTTCTTCCTGGATCTTGTGGAGCGCCACGCGCGTGCGACGCTGCTCTTTGGCCTGCAGGTTCAGGTCTTCCAGTTCATCGTATGAGTGGGTCAAAAAATTACGCAATTCGCTTGACATAGCTCTCCACAGAAGAAGTTTTGGAATGGCTTCACAGGAAACTTTACGGGGACTTGAACTAATGAATAGAGTAACGCGGCGCGCTCACTTACGCACAATTAAATAACATTATGGGACTCATACAGGGAATTTATGAGGGGACAGATTTGCTTTGTCAACCCAACGTGTGCGGGGGCGCCTGACCAGGTATCGGCTAAACAGCCCGCGGCATCTTCTTGGGATCGTGGCTGGGCTCAGAAACCTGCTGACCGACCACCTGCTGCTCAACGCCCTTGATCTCGACACGTTCGCGTTTGATATCCAGACGGAGCCGCCCGAACAGGCTCATGTACTGGTTGGCTATCCAAACGAGCGCGAAACCGGAGATGAGGTATCCGCGCCAATCGACATAAAGCAGCTTATACCTGGTGATGATGAGAAAGAAGATCGTCACGTAATGGCTGAAACAGTATTCGCACGTGAACAGATAAAAAAACTTACGCCGCGCGAGGACCTGCACGGGCGGCACCGGCCGAACGGCTTTGTAAGCTAAAATTGCCTGGCGAAAAGGAAAAAAACAACCTTGTGTCTGCCTAAACCGGGATCGCCGGGAACAACATCATCGGAAGCAATCAAATCCGGGCGTTTGCTGCTCTGCTACATCACTGATCGGCGGCAGTTCGCCGGGAGTGAGGACGATCAGGTCCGGGAATTGTTGGCGAAGATAAAAGAGTGCGCCGTGGCGGGGGTGGATTTTATTCAGCTGCGCGAAAAAGACCTGGGTTCGCGTGAGCTCGAGAAACTGGCGACGAAAGCTGTTGCCGCTCTGCCGGCAAATACACAAACGCGGCTACTGGTAAATTCCCGAATCGACGTTGCGCTGGCCTGCGGCGCTCATGGTGTACACCTTCCGGCCGGCGATCTCACGGCCAGCGAAGCCCGCGCAATCTGGAGCCGCGTAAGACCGAACACTTGCATGATCGGAGTATCGGCCCATTCAGCCGAGAAAATCGCGCTGGCCGAATCCCACGGTGCGGACTTCGCAGTATTTGCGCCGGTGTTCGAAAAATCTGGCGACTCAAACCCAACTGGCCTGGAACAGCTTCGTCAGGCGTGCCAGAGATCGCAGGCGGCCGTGCCACCCATGCCGGTACTCGCTCTGGGCGGAGTAGGGTTGCAGAATGCAGCGCAATGCGTGGCGGCCGGAGCATCAGGCGTTGCTGGCATTCGCCTGTTTCAGGAGACGAACGCGTTCACGGTAGTCACAGCATTGCGATCACAGTTCGCTAGGCATGCCGGTGGTCTTCTTAATCCTGAGCGGAGCGAGGGATCCCTACAAACTTGAGGATCCTTGCTTATCGCGACATGCTCTCTCGGCGATAGTCTCCCACCAGCCAGTGCAGAAACGTTGAAACCAGGCTTAGCAGAAGTGCTCCGATGAATGCCGCGGTCCAGGTTTGCACCTCAAAGCCTGGCGAAATTGCTGCGGCCACCTTCAGCATAATCGCGTTCACCACCAGCAGGAACAGGCCCAGAGTCAGGAATGTAAGAGGCAGGGTCAGGAGTTTTAATATCGTGCCCAAAGTCGCATTGACCAGGCCGATGACCACGGCGGCAATCAGGGCCGCGGTGATGCCGTGTACCACGAATCCTGGAACCACATAGGCCACAACGATAATGGATACAGCACTGATCAGCCACCGAACGATAAGCTTCATCGCGCAAACCCTCCTTGTGTTGTGAATGTCCCGGTTGTCCCCTGGTATTGAGGTCAAATAACCTCGTTGCGGATTATCTCAGAAAAAACGGCCACTCCAGAAGAGTGGCCAATGTTTGAGTGAGTAAGGTTAAGTGCTTTGAGTGATTGAAGAGAGTTTTGAATTATTGTGCGGCTGCAGGCACCAGAGCGCGTTTGGCTTCGCGCAAACCAGCTTCAATGGTCTGTTCCCAATCGAGGTGCGGCACGCTGGAGGCTGAAGCTGATTCGTAAAATCTCTGCGCATCCTGCGGCCGGCCGAGCTTTAGAGAAAGTCTGGCCGCACCGATCAAAGCCTGCACTGATTGCCTTTCCGCAGGCCATGTCTTCGCCAGGTTCTCGTATTCCTGTAAGGCACGTTCGTGCGCCAGTGTGTTCTCCATGGCGCGGGCCAGATCAAGCCATGTTGCCGCCGGAACCACGGTTCCACCTGCGTTGAGAAATTCGTCATAGTGCTGCATGGCCAGATCGGGCTGCCGTTCCTTTGATATACAGCGCGCATAGTGACAAGGTGGCTTCGTAATAGGCCGGCATTTCCTGCTTACGCCAGTAAATCTGCTGCAGAAGATTGCATGCGTCCAGGGAAGCGGGATGTGTGGCAAAGAACGTCTGCAGCACAGCCTGCGCCTCGTCAATCTGGCCTTTGTCCATCAGGTCTGTGGCTTGTGTGATTTCGGGATCGACCGTCCATGTGGTCTTGGCTTCAATCTTTTCATTGGTTTTGCTTTCCAGCCCCGAATAGCGAATTGCCAGCGCAGCCAGCGCGCCGAAGAGGAAGCCGCCGACGTGAGCAAAATGGGCAACGCCGGTACTGGAACCGAACAGCGTTCCGTAAAAGATTTCAGTCCCCAGCCATAAGGGCAGAAGCCAGTAGGCTGACGCGGAAAAGCCGTAGCCGCCTCGTCCCAGTGAACGTATTCCGAATATCCAGCGCATCTGGATCTTCATCTTCGGGAAGCGCACCAGAAAAGCGCCCATCAACGCTGCTATCGCACCCGAGGCACCGAGCGTCGCTACATAGCTACCTGCATTCGTCATCAGATAAAACTGCAACGCGGCAGCGCCGGAAATGATGTACATGATGGAGTAGGTGATCCGGCCCCATGTATCTTCAAGAACAAAGCCGGCCAGCCACAAGAACCACATGTTGCCGATGAGATGCATCCATCCGCCATGCAGAAAATTTGCGGTGAAGTAAGCGATCGCGGTTGGATGTGCCGGGATAAATGCGTATTGGTTGGTCAGACTGACGGCCGAAAGCTGCTTGAAATCTGCCGCCAGGGAATCCATTTCCTGTTGCAGAGGGGCTTCCTCATTCGTCAACCTGATTCTGGCGTCCCAACCGTCCTCAATTGGCCGATTGCCATCTCGCAGAAAGTTCCAGGTGCGAAGGTTGTGAGCGCGAAACGATTCAACCATTTCCTGAACATCCGCAGGCATGGAGAGTTCAGGATGCATCGCCGCCAGCATGATTAGATGGGCCCTGTTTTGGCCTGACTGAGCGCCCTGTTCTTCCATGGTGGAATGAGTGAACAGGAAGATGACAACATTGATGGCGATAAGCCCAAGGGTAATGACCGGCCAACGGCGGGCGGACATATTTTCATGGCGAATCGGGATCAGCATGGCTCGGCTCTCCTTACCTGCGGCACAACCGTACCGCACAGTCTACTCAAACTTCGCTGCCATGCTGGAGAAAACTACCGTTACTTAAGTCACTCTCTTACTTAACTAGATACTGGTGTAGCAACCCAGGCGTTGAATTTAGTCCCAAGAAACTATTTACCTATTTAATAAAGATAGATTTGGGCAGCATGACGTGAACGCCTTTGTTGCCGTCCACCAGTTCTGTGATATCCACGTCGCCTGCCACGCTGACCAGCATATAGGCATCGTCACGGCTTAAATGCTTCTCCGCCACGAGAAAGTCAATCATTTCTCGGACAGCCATTTTCGTGGCTTCATACAGCTCCTGATGAAATCCCATACTGATGTAGTGAGTTGGCGTCTCCGCCCGGGGATACTTCTGGTTAGTTCCCTTATGCACAATGAACTGCAAAGTACCAACGAGTGAAGTTTCCAGCGCGGTAATATCAACTTCACCGTTGCCTTGTCCCACGTGACCATCGCCTACTTCAAAAATCGCACCGCGCGCATGCACAGGGAAAAATACGGTAGTGCCGACCACGAGTTCTTTATTGTCCATGTTGCCGGCGTGATTTCCCGGAGGCGCGCTGTCAATACGACCATAAGACTCTGGCGGCGCCACGCCCATGCTGCCGAAGAACGGCCGCAACGGAATCTCAATCCCAGGGGCAAATTTGGCGATCATGCGATCACGGTCAAGCGGGATGATCTTCATCTTGCGATAGGGGAAGTCTTCCGGCAGAAAACCACGCGTTGGGCCGAACGCGTTGTAGGCATATGGGATCGCCAGATCGATTTTTTGTATGCGAACTTCGAGCGTGTCGCCGGGTTCGGCCTCTTCTACAAAGACTGGTCCAGTCAGAATATGCCCGCCAGGTCCCTTGTTGGTAACTTCCTTGTAGATATCGCGAAGACTCTGCTGCACCTGATCAGCAGGAAGACCGGCGCGTTCCAGTCCGGTTGGACTGTTGGTTAGCAGAGTATCGAATTCAACGGTATCGCCGGAATGTATGTGCAGCACAGGTACGGCCGCGGCGTCGTAATATCCCCAGGCAACCGTCTTAGGCGTAGCTTTCAACGAGTACTTCTGCGGAGTGTTAGCGGCTGGAGTTTGCGAACAGGCGAAGGAAGAGGCAAGCAAAAGCAGAGCAAGGTGTGAGCGCAATGGTTCCTCCGGGGCTTAACTTTCTTGGGACAGAAGATTGAAACAGAAATCAATGCGGAAACGAAGATGTTTTTGGCGCCAGCTCCACCCCGCGGTTGGAGAAAAATCCTCTGGCAAATGAATTTTTCTTTCCCGCGGCTGAAAAAAATCCTCTGGCGAATGAATTTTTTCCTGGATGGTAGTGATCCCTCGCTCGGCCCGGGATAAAACAAACAGCGCAGCCGAGGGCGGCTGCGCTCCAAGCTGCCTCATCGCCGCAGAATCATCTCTTCCGGATCCATCAGGATCTTCGTTGTTCCTGCGGGGGCGGTAAGCTTGAATGAAGTTTCCGGGTCGTCGACGAACACGAAGGACAGAAAGCGCGAGGCGCCTTTTGCATTGACCGCAAAAATGGGCACTGCCGTCACGGTGTCTTTTCCGGTATGGCTTTGCCTGATGGTCCCGTTCACGCGCACTTTTCCGCCCGCGGGCGATAGCTTGACGTCTTCCAGATTGAATTGCGGAATGGACGCGCCGTTTACCCAGCTATCAAAAAACCAGTCCAGTGATTTTCTACCTTCATAAGTCAAAGAAGCGGGCATGACTTTTTCAAAGGCAGCCTGCAGGTCGCGTGTGGAGATCTTGTGGTTGGGTGACTGCGCCAGCAAGCCCTTCAACGCGGCGAAAAACTCGGCGTCACCTTTGCTGCCATTGGCCTGGCGCAGCATTTCCCGCAGCATGTGAATCAACCAGGTGCCGCGCCCATAGAGCACACGCTCATAGGCATTCGGAAATTTGGAAGAACTGAGCCTGGGACCAAGGGTTACCGGGCCTGCGTCACCGATGATGCCGTGGCCGGTCTCCTGCAGGAGTTGGCTTCGGTAATAGCTCAAAGCAATCCTGGTGGATTTTGGGTCTTCCTTTTCCAGCATCAGTAACGCGCAATAATTGGCCAGCGCCTCAATGATCCACTCGTCACGATAGGAAACCCAGTCCACGGCGTCACCCCACCACTGGTGGCCTGTTTCATGGGCAAGCATGAGACGATCCAGAAGAAACTCCGTATAGGGATCCTTCACGCCTGCTGCGCGACGCTCATCGGCGTCAAGAAACGCCATGCTGGAAAGATAAACAAGGCCCGGCCATGACTGGCTTTCCAGACCCGGTAATTGCGTGATCTCCAGGTTGGAATAGGGAAAGGGATCCAGTTGGCTGGAGAGAAACTTCACCGTATCTGCCGTGCGAGAGGCAATCTGCTGGACTTCCCGCGCCGGTTCAGGATGTTTTCCGGCACGTGCCTCATGGGCTGCCAGCCCTTCTTCCACGTTTTTTGCGGCATAGGCATGGATGGTGACGCCGTTTGACCTGGTCTCCGCAGTCACGAATTTTCCCAGATTGAAGCCGGCACGGGTGATCGGCTTCTCTGTAATAAAACGGCTGATATGGTTGTAGCCTTCCATCTTGCTGACAACCTGCTTGCCTGTGGCGACCAGGGCCCAATCTTCAGGAAACTCAAAGGTCAAATCAAAATTTGAAAACATGGGCCCCTCGTTGGGATACCACGTGCCTCGCGCGCCCACATAAAGAAGATCACCGCCGGCATTGAACATGACCGGTCCTGCATATTTGAACGAGAGCTTCACCGGTTGGTCCTTAGCCAACGCCTGGGGAAATACAATGCCGACCAGATCATCACCCCGACGGGCCAGGTCACTGCCGCTAATGGCCTGGTTCTGTATGAACTCGACCGGCTGCCCTGCCGCCATCACTTCACTCAGCTGAAGATTTCGAGACAGCTCCATCACAAACGTACGCTGCCCTGTCCGGCGGGGGCGCAAAGTGACCTGTGCTTCAGCACTCATATAACTTGGCGGTTCCACTCCGATACGAATCTGGTAATCATCCAGGTCAAAGCGGTGCAGGGGCACCGCGTCCTTTCCGCGGGCCGAACGCATGGGGAAAGAAGTCCATGTGTCGTAGTAAAGCTCCTTTTCAACTGCCTTAGCCTGCGCCACCGCGATCTGCTCCTGCGCATTTGTGTTCCAATAAGCGTCAAATACTCCCAGCTCTGAGCCGCCCATTCGTATATGCAAAAATTGTGAAGCCGATTCACCAGTGTTGGTTAACGATTGCAATATTGCCAGAGCGTCGCCTCGGGCAAGGTTCTTCAGGGGCTCTTCCCATCGAGCGAGAAATTCGGGCGATCCCTCCACCGGTCTGAAGCCTGCACGCAGTTCGTCCACCAGTTTGTCATCCACAAAGCGCAGGTAGGCAGTGGTGAAACGCTGCTCCAGTACCGCCGAACCGGTGAAGAGCGCCAATGAGGTACGTTCCGCGCGGTCGGGCGCAATCAAAAGGATTTCGCCCACGCCCTCGAACACCGCGCCGGTCACGTGCCCGTCAATGGCCCGCATGAGGCCAATGGTCCCATCGCTCAGGGATAGATGTATGTCTTCGCGCTGAATGGAGACTTCACGAATGCCATGCACGTCCTGAGGGTTCAGGGTGGCGGCAAGGACATCACGATAGAGAGCCGTGCCTGGCCCCTCCAATGGTTTAGCCTGCGGCGCGCTTTGGTCTGCGCGCTGAGCAGGGAGACTGATGGGCGCCAATGCCATTACAAGCACTAGCACCTTCGTCACAGAGAACGCCGGGCAATGACTTCTATACATGCAATAATGACCGTGAAAATACGTGCGACTGATTATCACATTTTGGTGGGCAATCGTCCTCTGCGTTTCTGCATCGGGTACGGGCTGGGCTGACACGATCGTTTTGAAGAGTGGCGCCCGAATCGTGGTCGATTCCGTCACTGAGCGGAACGGGCGCGTGGAATACACCATCGGCGACAATACGCTCACCATTCCAAAATCAATCGTGGTCCGCATTGAAGCCGGAGGCGTGCCTGCATCCCGTACGCCAGAGACAGCTTCAGCTTCTTCCAGCAAAACGGCTGAGCCACCTGCCGTTCGTGAAGAGATGGCCGTGAGTGAAGACCTGATTGCGCGCGTGATCCACAACAACCAGGTTGACACGGCCGCGCTGAGAGCAATTGAGCAGGAAGGCATTGCAGCACAGACGGCCGGAGCCTTCGCCATTGCTGCAGGCTTTGAAGAAAACCACGCCGAGTACGCAGCCGCGGCAAACCACCTTCAGGAAGCGTTGCGTTTTCTGCCCAATCATCCGGTGCTGCTGGAAAACTATGCTCAGATTCTTCTCCGGCTGGGACGCAATGCAGAAGGGCTTAGCCTGGCAGAGCAGGCCACGCGTGCGAATTCAAAATCAGCCGTGGCATTTTCCATTTATGGTTACGCGCTTTACAAGAACGACAGAAGCCGCGAGGCGATTGCCGCGCTGAAGAAATCACTACAGCTCGCGCCGGAGCCGCAGGTCAAGCAGCTTCTGGACCGCCTGGAGCGCGAATCAAAGACTGAAGCCGACTTCCGGCAGCAGGAAAGCAGCCATTTTACTTTGCGCTATGAAGGGTCACAGGCGCCCGACGCGCTACGCCAGCAGATCCTGGACCTGCTTGAGAATGACTATCGAGACCTGGAAAACGATCTGGGGGCTTCACCGAAGAATATCTTCGTTTCTCTTTATACCGACCAGGCTTTTTTCGATGTGACGCAGGCGCCGGCGTGGTCAGCCGCGCTGAATGACGGGAAAATTCGCGTGCCGATCTCCGGGATGAAAGGCGTCACACCGGAGCTGGCGCGCGTGCTTCGCCATGAGCTGACTCATTCTTTCGTTTCCCAGATTGCACACAATCGTGCACCGCAGTGGCTCAATGAAGGAATTGCCGAAGTTGAAGAAGGAACGACGACACGGGCCTTTGGATCACGCCTGGCGCTGCTCTACTCCTCCGGGCATCAGCTTCCGCTCAACCTTCTGGAAGGCAGCTTTGAAAGCCTGAGTACCGGTGAAGCATCCGTGGCCTACGCGGAAAGTGTTGCCGCCGTGGAGTTCGTGCGGACGACATACGGAATGAGTGATATTGCCCGGATCCTGAAGCGGCTTGGCGAAGGCCAGAGTATTGAGACCGCGCTGCGCAGTACCATCCATGTGGGCTACGCCGAGCTGGAAGCGGATGTGACTGGATATTTGAAGAAGACCTACGGGGCCTGAGGGCGAACCCTTTTTTAACTCCTTTGACTTACGAATAGTCGCGTCATGCCGAAGGGCGTCAGCGAAGCGAGCGTTTTCATCAGCTCGCGAGCAGTCCTGAGGGACCTAGTGTTTCGCTACTTCACTGGCCTACCGTCAAGCAATAATTCTTTCGCATACCACGGGCTTGAGCTGCTGCCCATCATGTAAATGTAGGAAGATTTGTCTATATTTCAAGCAAGGTCCCTCACCTCTATTTCCACCCCACCGCACGAAGCGTGCGCCGGGGACCGGGTTCGGCAGCTGAAGAACGCGCTGCCTCATTGACGAGGTTCGGGATGACGAAGTACGTGAATCTACAATCCTGAAGTTCGTGCGTACCACATACGGAATGAGCGATATTGCCCGAATCCTGAAGCGGATTGGTGAAGGCCAGAGTATTGAGACCGCGCTGCGCGGTACCATCCATGTGGGCTATGCCGAGCTGGAACCGGATGTGACCCGATATTTGAAGAAGACCTATGGGGCATAGGGCCGCCGCCATGTGCGGATCTTCGCTCGAAGCCATTTTGCACAAATGGAAGCTGACTTTGACCGTGGTTTCAACCTCAACAGGTTCGCCGTTCAACAAATAGGGACGATATTTCCATTGCGTCACCCCTTTCAGGGCGGCTTTCCCCAGCACCGGATCGCCCTGCACTTGTTCCGCCGAAGCAATAGTGCCACCTCGATCAATCAGGACCTTCAGGATGACTACCCCTTGAATGCGCTTTTCTTTGGCCTCTGACGGGTAAGAAATTGAAACATGGTGAATGAGATTTCCCTCGGCTACACCCTGCGAAACGCGCAGTCTTTTGGGTTTCTGCGGCGAATCTGGCATTGGTAATGGCGATGGAGCCTGCGCGAAGTTAAAGCTCAGCACCGCAATAGTCTCTACTTCCTTGGGCTCGCCTTTGAGCAGATAAGGCCGGTACTTCCATTTAGTTACAGCCGCCATGGCGGCGGAGCATATTTCTGGGTTCAAAGGCGGATCAGATTCGCCTCTCGCACAAATGGGGCGAACTGCATTCCCATCTTTATCGATCACATAAGCTACGGAAACTGTCCCTGAAATGCCGCTTGACCTTATTTCAGACGGATAGGTAGGTTCAACCCTGCTGATCTGTAGGTTCTGTGCGACCGACTGTGCAACGCGAAATTCGCAAGGATTACACGGCTTCGTATCCTGAACGGACGTGAGGCTCGCGAAGCTAGCCGTACTAGCCAACAGCAATATGAAATTTCTCATGCGCCCGCTATCGTCGAACAAACCAGCTACCCTGTCAACATTCTTTACTGTGGAGCATGTTCCTCCGCCTGCGGCGTTTATGCGGGGATTGTGCGATCAAAGTTTAGCCGGACATTGCGGCAGACAATATAGGGATCCCTCGCCCGCTCGGGATGGGAAAGAAGATCAGCAACCGGCAACCCTGTCAGTGGCATCTTTATTACCTGCTATCTGTTAGCATTTTGCCTTATGAAACGCCTGCTGATTATTGTCGCAAGTATTGTCGGGATCTTAATCGTGGCTGCCTTGCTGGTTCCGTTGTTCATCAACGTGGACAGCTTCCGGCCCAACCTGGAAAAGAGTCTTTCCACGGCCCTGAATCGTGACGTCCACATCGGCAAGCTGGACGCGTCCATTTTCAGCGGCGGCGCTTCCGCTACAGAGATCACCATCAATGATGATCCGGCGTTCAACAAAGGCGCATTCCTGAAAGCCGGATCGCTCAAAGTGGGCCTGCACCTGATGCCGCTGATTTTCTCCAAGCGGCTTGAGGTCACAACCATTTCAGTCAACCAGCCGGATATCGTGCTGCTGAAGAATGCGGCGGGCAAGTGGAACTTCTCCACCATGGGCGCATCTTCCAACAAACCTAAGCAGACTTCGTCTGACAGCTCTACCCCGGACGTATCGGTGGAGAAATTTGAGATTGTGGACGGCAAGATCCGCGTGGGCCAGAGCACTGGAGCCACCGCCGGCAAAGAACGCGTCTATGACAAGGTGAACCTCACGGCCAGGAACATCTCGTTGACCAGCGCGATGCCGTTCACCCTGACCGCCAACACGCCAGGCGGCGGAGCCCTTAAGCTTGATGGCCATGCTGGTCCGGTGAACTCAGAAGACGCGGCCAAAACGCCGCTCGATGCCAGCATTTCCATGGACCACACTGACCTGGCCACCACAGGCTTTATCGATCCTGCCTCCGGACTGGCGGGCATCATCGACTTTAATGGCAAGATCAAGTCGGACGGCAAGAAGCTGGATTCCGAAGGCAAAGCCAAAGCCAGCAACCTGCGCGTGATGAAAGGCGGCCAACCGGCGAAGACCCCGCTGGATCTCGACTACCATACGGAGTATGGTCTGGATTCACAGGCCGGCACGATTAACACACAGATCCATACGGGCGGCAGCATGGTTTCCGCCGCCGGAACCATGAATGCCAAAGGCCAGGACATACTGGCCAACCTGAAGATTCAAGGCAAGAACATGGCCGTGAATGACGTGGAGACCCTGTTGCCGGCATTCGGCGTGATACTCCCTCAGGGTGCGTCGCTAGAGGGCGGCAACATCAACATGGACATGACTGCCGAAGGGCCGCTGGATCGGCTGGTGATTGTTGGCCCGCTGAATATCACCGGCACACACCTCAAAGGGTTTGACCTGAGTTCCAAGCTGGGATCGATGGCGCAGTTTGCGGGCGTGAAGCCAAGTAATGACACTTTGATTCAGACGGTAAGCTCAGCTCTGCGCGTGGCGCCGGAAGGCATCAAAGCCGATAACATTGTTCTGGACGTGCCCTCCATGGGCAATCTCACCGGCAACGGCGTTATCGCCAACAATAATGCCCTCGACTTCAAGATGCTGCTCAAGCTCTCCGGCGCGGCAGCCAACACGCTGGGAAGCCTCACGCAGATATCCTCGGGCGTCCAGAGCCATGGCCTGCCCTTCACCATCACCGGGACCACCTCTAATCCCAAGTTCCTGCCGGCGTTCGGCAATGAACTGAAGTCGGGATTGAAAGATACATTGCTGGGCAGTGTGCAGGGTAAGCAGCAGGGCCAAACCGATAATCAGCCGCAGACGAAGGACTTGAAAAAGGCACTTGGCGGAATATTTGGCAAGAAGAAGCCATAGAATCTGTTGATCGGGGAATCGGCTGATCTGGTGATCTGATCGTGTATGGAGCAAAGTCTCGCTTGCGATCGGATGATCTTCGACGCTATTTTCGGTCCTATCCTCTTCAATCCTATGATCCTGAGCCTTTGGAGTCTGCCTGAACCGGTCATGGATCGCTCGATCACTCGATCACCCGATCTACAGATCTCCTGATCACCGGATGGCCGCATCCTGTTAAAATGATTGCATAAAGCCCTGACTTTCAGCGTTCCATAAATTAACCTTCATGAAAGCCGCAGTTGTCATAACACTATGAGGAAGTTTTTTATCAGTTCCGCCGCTCTTTTAATTGTTGCTCTGGCTGTCCATGCCGACAACATTGTGGACGAAATCATTGCCCGCGTGAATGACCAGATCATCACGCGCTCTGACTTTGACCGCGCTAAGACCACGAATCTTCAGGACCTCAAGCAGCAGTTTCCCAGTGACTGGCAAACCAAGTGGGCCAAGAGCGAAAAAGACACGCTGCGTGATCTGATTGACCGCCAGTTGCTCCTGGAAAAAGGGAAAGAGCTGGGCATTACGGGCGAAACCGATACGGTGAAGCGTTTGAACCAGATGCGCCAGCAAATGGGATTGGCTTCCATGCAGGAACTGGAAGATGAAGCCAAGAAGCAGGGCATTTCCTTTGAAGATTACAAAGAGCAGATCAGGATTGGCGTGGTAACCGAGCAGGTGATTGGACAGGAAGTGGGCGGCAAGCTCCATATCACCAATGAAGAAGTCCAGGAATTCTATAACCAACACCAGAAAGAGATGGAAGGGCCGGAGGAGATCAACCTGAGCGAGATCATGATCCCGATTGAAGGCGCGAGCCCTGCGCCCAGACCTGAAGCTTCCAAGGATGGACAAACACCTGCGCCAACCCCTGAGCCGGTTGCACCGCTGGTAGACGATCCCGTCAAAGTGGCCCAGGCTGAAGCCCAGGCCAAGCAGGTAGAGAAACAGTTGAAGGATGGAGCAAAATTCTCTGAGCTGGCGAAGCAGGTTTCCAAGGGGCCAACGGCAGCTCAGGGCGGCCCGCTGGGTGCGTTCAAGAAGGGCGAACTGGCCCCGGTCCTTGAAGAGAAGACCATGTCACTAAAGGCAGGCGAATTCACTGAACCCATTCGCACCAAGCAGGGTTTCATCATCTTTCGAGTCAATTCACACAGGCCTGCAGGCGTGCCACCTCTGAAAGATGTGGAAGACAAGATCAAGGAAGCCGTTTACTCGCAGAAGCTGGAACCGGCTGCCCGAGCCTATCTCACGAAATTGCGCGAACAAGCTTATATCGACATAAAATCGGGCTATGCCGACACTGGAGCCAGCGGCGACCAGACCAACAAACCTGTAGTGGTTGCCGCAGCAGGCGATCCCAACGCCCAACAGGGAAAATCGGGCCTGAAGAAGAAGAAAAAGTTTGTATTGTTTTAGCTGAAGCCTGCCCGCCGGGCTTTGGCTTGAATTCAAGGCTCGTGGCGCCCATGGCAGCTTAGTACTTAAGCTGCCAGTTTCTTCGCCTAATCCTACCAACCTCCCGGTGTTCTGGATGCGTCATACCTTCCAGATGGAATTGAAGGACTGGATATCCACGATCGCCAATTTTGCCGTGATCGCTGGGCTCATCTCGTATGGATTCCGCCTGTTTGCCGATTATCACGCGACGGGCCGATGGGCCAAGAACGTAACTGGCCTGCTTTCCGGCATTGGCATGCTTGCTCTGGCCGGCGCCATGTTATTGACGCCCCGGAACGCACTCGTGCTTCTACGCGTGGCGGAAACAGGTGCAGCGCGAGTGTTTCTCTTCATCAGCAGCGCTTTGTTGTTAGCGGCCATTGGCGCCTTTGGCATCATCAATTATTCACGGCCACTGCGCCTCTGGCATGAGCGCAGAATCGAAAGGGCGTTGCGTCGTGAACTCCCCAAGATTCCTTAGAACGGCCGGCGACCAGGCAAGTAAAGTACTGGACTGGCCCAACTCTCCCCGGCAGGATGCGAAACCGAGAAGCGGTTGGGCCCGCGTGCTTCCGGGCATGGTCACGGGCGCAGCAGACGTTGATCCCACGCTGGTTCTGACCGCCACCATCGCCGGCGGCGCTTTCGGCTACTCATTGTTGTGGGCAGTCCTGCTGTGCATCCCTTTTCTCCTTGCGGTCTTTGCCGTCTCGTCACGTATTGGATTTGAAACCCGCCAGGGGCTGGTAGACCTTCTTCGCGCCAAGTATGGACGCAACATTGCGCTGGCGTTCGCGGGCATGATCGTACTGATCAACATGGCGATGATCGTGGCCGATCTGATGGCCGTGACCGACGCGTTCTCCATCATCACACAGCTGCCACGTATGTTTTTCATTGCGGTCATTGGATTTCTGGTGTGGTGGATTCTGATCTTCCGCGACTATCGCAAGATCACTAACGCGCTGGTTCTGTTATCTCTGCCTCTGTTTGTCTACGTTGCGGCGGCGATCCTTGCTCATCCCGATTGGCGCCACGTCTTCCTGAGTTCCGTGCTGCCGCACGTTCCCCGGGGATCGTATTACCCGGAAACGCTGCTGGCGATTTTTGGCGCGTTGCTCACGCCGTACGTTCTGGTCTGGCAGACCAGCTCGCATCGTGATTCTGCGCTGGCCGGCGGGCTTGTGCCCGGGACTGGCGAGCATCGCGCAGGGACGGTGGTCAGCACCATGCTTTGTTTTTCCATCATGGTTGCAGCCGGGACCGTTCTTAGACTTCCAGCAGGAACTGACCTGACCACGCGAATGGCAGGTTCAGCTCTTTCGCCGGCGGTGGGATCACTGGGGCCGACTCTTTTCGCCCTTGGCATCATTGGCGCCGGAATGGTGGCATTGCCGGTCCTTATCGCTTCAATGTGCTACAGCGTGGCTGAAGCCATGGCCTGGCGAAGCGGCCTGCATGAAAATCCCTGGGAGGCCAAGCCTTTTTACGTGCTGATCTCCAGTGCCACTTTCGTGGCAGCGGCGCTGAATTTCATTCGCATCAACCCGGTTACGGTGCTGTATTGGTCGCAGGTTCTGGCCGGCGTTCTTACCGTTCCAATCCTGATATTTGTTCTCATTATTTCCAACGACAAGCGCGTTATGAGCACCCCCAACACGTGGTGGCAGAATTTCTGGATCGGCGCAGCTTCCGGCGCCGTGGTCTGCGCGGCCATCGTTGTGTTGTTCTGGAAGGCGGTTGGCTAGGCGAGCAATTTGGTTGCATTCAGCAACAACATGGCTACAATGGCTGCGCTATGATGCGCACCCTACTCGCAGCCACACTGTTTGTCTCCCTGTCAGCCGGCGCACAACAGAAAGATCCGGTTGAGATTACGTCTGAACCCAGCCATCACCTGGTGATGGAAAACCTGTTTGTCCGCGTCTTTGCCGTTACGGTACCACCTAAGGCGTCCACGTTGATGCATCGTCATGGTAAGGATTACGTGACCGTTGCGCTGGGGGACTCTGAAATTCTGAACAATAAGCAAGGCGCTGCCCAGCCCGTTGTAGTGAAGTTCAAAGACGGTCAAGTGGGTTATGCTGCCTCTGGATTGGTCCATTCCGTTGCCGATAATGGTGAGGGCACGTTCCGTAACCTGACCATCGAGCTCATGCAGCCCACCACCAACCAAAAGGCTTGCACAGAATCCTGCGAAATCCCGATTCCCTGCGCTTCCGCTGACAAGACTCAGTGCGTGACGGAAACCAAGGTCATGGGCTCTGACCAATGGTCTGTGACGAATGTGGTGATGCCGGCGGGGGCTGTGTATCCGCAACATACACATCTCGCTAACTTCCTGGTAATACCGGTGACCGATGGTGACGCTAAATTCCGCGTTCAAGATGGTCCGGAGACTACGCTTCACGTGGATGCGGGCAAGCCCACATGGAACAATCCCGTGGTGCACACCATCACCAACACAGGATCGAAGACAACGCGAGTTGTCATCCTTGAATTCCGCGGACGGCCAGCCGGCGAGGGGTCGGAATCAATGGGCAATCCGGCCAAGCCTGACGATCACAAGCACGATCACTAAATCAGAAAAGCTCTTAACCCTCCTCGGGCGTCCTGCCTATGACTTCAGGACGCCCCGGAGGCTGTACGAACGGTGGTTATCTTAAGCTTGTCAGTCCATCCTTAAAGTCCCTACAATCTTCTATATATATGGATTTCGCCCGTCTCGCGGGGCTACTGCTTGTGTCCCTTGCCGCTTTGACCCAGCAGCAGTCCGTAGAAATCACTTCTGAGCCCAGCCACCATCTCGTCATGGAGAACGCCTATGTGCGCGTCTTTGACGTTACGGTGGCGCCCAAGGCGAGTACGCTGGTCCATCGCCACAACAATGATTATGTATTTGTCACGCTGGGCGATTCAGACGTAATCAGTGCGCGTCCCGGAGAAAAACCCGCGGCTCTGCTGCTCAAAGACGGTGAAGTCCGTTACACACCAGGCAAGTTCGCTCATGCGGCCATCAACCAGAGTGACAAACCTTTTCACAACATCACCATTGAGCTGTTGAAGCCGACCACTGGTGTAAAGCCGTGCCCTCAGTCTTGCCAGGTTCCGTGTCAAGACGCCGGTGGTGCAGCTTGCGCTGTGAATATTGAGCGACTCATCGCCTCAGACCAATGGTTCTCATTTGCTTACACGGTGAACGCCGGGGAGAAATTCCTCGGTAGCGAAACAGGCCCAACGCTGCTGGTGGCGGTCTCTAACATCGAAGACATAAATGGCGTTGCGGCCCGATACTTGTGGCTACCGGCGCAGACCACATTTACCGTTTCAGCGGCCCATGAGGGAACCGGCAAATTTATCGCCCTGGTTTTCCAACCGGAGAAGCAATGACCCTGGCGACCGAAGCCAACACGCAGCCCGATACTCCCGAAGCCCGCGCATATAACCGCACCAAGCGGTGGCTGGAGATCGGTGACATGGCCGTGAGCATCGGGTTCCTGGCGATGTTGCTGGTCACCGGCTGGTCAAGCTCGCTGCGTGATATGGCTATCCGGCTCTCCCGTGAACATTACGTCCTTCAGCTTTTCTATTACGTTGTGTTTCTAAGTATCTTCAGCAAGATTCTCGGCTTTGGCCTGGATTTTTATGGCTTCCGCCTGGAACATCGCTACAACTTGTCAAACCAGCGGCTCTCAGCATGGCTGAAAGACGAGGCCAAAGGCTGGCTTCTGGGTCTGGTACTGGCGACGGTGCTTTGCGAGATCATTTACGCGTTGATACAGGCCTCACCCGAACATTGGTGGATCTTTGCCTGGCTCATCTTCATCGGGATGTTTATCTTCTTCGCTCAGATCGCTCCGGTGGTGCTCTTTCCGCTCTTCTATAAATTCGCACCACTGCAAAATGACGAACTGAGAGCGCGGCTGGTCCGGCTGGGCGAACGCGCCGGCACACGGGTCCGCGGAGTCTACGAGTGGAAGCTTTCCGAGAAGAGCAAGAAGGCCAACGCCGCCTTGACTGGATTGGGCAATACCCGGCGCATCATTCTGGCCGACACGCTACTGCAGAACTACAGCGATGATGAGATTGAAGCCGTGCTGGCGCATGAGCTTGGCCACCACGTCCATGGGCACATTATAAAAAGCATTGCCGTGGAAGCCGTGGTAACGCTGGCGGGATTCTGGGCTGCGAATGCTGCACTGCGTTACGCCATCGACGAGCGGAAGATGTTCGAGCACCTCACCGACTTTGCCAATCTGCCCCTGCTGGTGCTGGTTTCCACCATCCTGTCACTGGTGCTGATGCCTGCACTCAACGCTTACTCTCGATTTACGGAACGCCAGGCCGACCTGTATTGCTGGAAATCCGTGCCCACCATCGCTCCCTATGTTTCCGCGATGGAGAAGCTGAACAAGCAGAACCTGAGTGAGAGCAACCCATCGCGCGTGGTGGAGGTTCTGTTTCACTCGCACCCGCCGATTTCCAAGCGAATCGCGGCAGCGGAAGAGTGGGCCAGAAAACATCGGCCCAGCCTGGCTTAAAAATTTAAAATTTTAAATTTGAAATGCCTATCGCCCTGCCTTCAGCATGGCTTCCACCTTTTGCAGATCATCTTCCGTGTCCACGCCCACGGTGTTGTGCGGCGTTTCGGCAACGTAGATATCAATGCCGTTGTCCAGAAATCGCAACTGTTCCAGCCGCTCGGATGCTTCGAGCTTTGATTCCGGGAGACTGCAAAACCTTTCCAGCGCCGGTCTGCGATAGGCATAAAAACCGAGATGCTTGAAATACGGAATTGCGCCGTGGCCGCTCTTGTCGCGATCAAAGGGAATCGTGGACCGGGAAAAATAAAGCGCCCGGCCATTTTTGGCCACCACTACTTTCACCGCATTGGGATTGCTGATGTCGTGAATCGGACATGGCGTCATGATGGTGGAAACTTCCACTTCCGGACGGCTCATGGGTCCAAGCAGGGCCTCAAGGTGCTCAGGGCGTGCCAATGGCTCGTCGCCCTGCACGTTGACGTACACGTCGGCTTCGATTCGTTGCGCCACTTCAAACACGCGATCCGTCCCGCTGCGATGTGCGGGGGATGTCATCTCCGCCCGCCAGCCTTTAGATCTCGCCATCTGCATGACTTCTTCCGAGTCGGTGGCAATGATCACTTCTTTCAGAAGCGAGCAGTTCCTGGCCGCCTCATAGACGCGCTGCACCATCGCCTTGCCGGCAATCTCGCGCAAGACTTTTCGCGGCAACCGCGTGGAACCGAGTCGCGCGGGAATAATCGCAACGGCGGAAAACGTTGTGGCCCTGGACAAAGCTAGCCTCGTTTTCTCATAGCCTGGAGTTTTTGTGATTTCTCTTCCACGCTTTTGACCAGCTTCTCTTTCAGCGATTTCAGCTTACCTGCAACGGTGGAATTGCTGAGTCCAATGATCTGTGCGGCAAGAATTCCGGCATTGGTGGCGCCGGCTTTACCGATCGCCGTAGTGGCAACAGGAATTCCAGCCGGCATCTGCACAATCGCCAACAGGGAATCCATGCCATTCAGCGGGGTGGATGGAATCGGCACGCCGATGACCGGCAACGTTGTCTCAGCGGCAATCACGCCAGCAAGATGGGCCGCGCCGCCGGCGCCCGCAATGATCACCTTGATCCCGCGCCCGGCGGCGTTACGAGCATACTCTGAGGTCCGGGCCGGAGAACGATGCGCTGAAGTTACATCAATCTCATAGGCGATGCCGAAATCGTCCAGCGCCTTGGCCGTTTCATTCATGATCTCCAGGTCCGAATCCGAACCCATAACAATGGAAACAAGTGGATTTTCTGCCATCCCCTCTCAACCTCAATTCATTTTTTGATTATTTGGATTTCAGCGCTCGCGCACCGATGTCCTTGCGATAGTAGATGTCTTCAAAGCTGATCTGTGCTGCCGCCGCGTAGGCTTTGGTGATAGCGTCTTTCAAATGCGGCGCTCTCGCCGTGATTCCCAGTACTCTTCCGCCGCTGGTGTAATAGTTACCGTCTCGTTTGCTGGTTCCGGCGTGGAATACTTTCACGTCCGGCATCTGCGCTGCGCGATCCAGGCCGGTGATCTGCTTTCCGCTCAGGAACGCTCCCGGATATCCCGCCGAAGCAGCCACCAGACAGCAGGAAGCGTCGCTTGACCACCTGAAGATTCCATCACTCACACGGCCTTCCACGGAAGCTTCCAATGCTTCGAGCAGATCACTGTCAAGCCGCATCAGTACGGCCTGTGTTTCCGGATCACCAAAGCGGCAGTTGAACTCCAGGACCATGGGGCCACGCGGCGTCATCATCAGGCCGCAATACAGGATGCCCTTGTATGGAGTGCCTTCGGCCGCCATTCCGGACACTACCGGCCGCGCAATGTGATTCAGCAACCACTCAACCATCACCGGATCGGCCAGCGAGTCAGTGGAGTAAGCGCCCATGCCGCCTGTGTTGGCTCCGGTGTCTCCATCGCCAATACGCTTATGGTCCTGCGCAGCCACCAGCGGCGCCACGCGCTCGCCATCACTCAGCACCAGAAAAGAAAGCTCTTCACCTTCCAGAAATTCTTCCAGCACCACCCGGCGCACCGGCGAGCCCAGCAGCTTACCGCTGAACATGTCTGCCGCGGCAACAGCAGCTTCTTCCTTGGTGTGGGCGATCACAACGCCCTTGCCCGCAGCCAGGCCATCAGCCTTTACCACCACAGGCGTAGAAAATAATCCAAGCGACCTGCGGGCATCTTCTTCATTGGTGCAGGTGGCGTAGTGGGCCGTGGGCACATTGTGCCGCTGCATGAATTCCTTGGCAAAGCTTTTGCTGGATTCAAGCTGGGCGCGCAGCCTGCGTGGGACCAAATACTTTCAGCCCGCGACGGTTGAATTCATCCACCACCCCTAAGGACAATGGCAACTCAGGGCCGATCACGGTGAGGTCGGGCAGGATCTGGTGGGCAGCGGCCAGCAGACTGTCGATGTACCTGGGATCACCGGGCAGGCAGGTGGCTTCGTCGCAGATGCCTCCATTCCCGGGGAGACAGTAAATCTGGGAAACGCGCGGCGACTGGCGCAGCTTCCACACCAGCGCGTGCTCCCTGCCTCCGCTACCAATGACCAGTACTTTCATAGACGAATCGCGAGCATTGAGGATAAATCATTGCAGCTGAATTGTGCGACCCGCACTAACTCATTCGTAATGATCTCAGACTCATTTACCCACTAGGCGCAAAATACAAGACAGTTGTGGAATCAACCTATTCAGGCCAACCATCCCTAGCAAAAAGCCCGCCACTCTGCGCGGCGGGCCTTCTTTTATGCGATCGTGAAACGCAGACGCTCTTCACCTGCGCTGCGTTTTAGTGCGCGCTGGCCGTGGTCTGCGCCGGAGCTGTCACGCCCAACTGCCAGAACATAAACATCAGCTCGTCCGCGGTGTTGGTGATCTGTTTCCCAATCGGCGTTCCGCCAGAGTGACCCAGCTTGGTTTCATAGTGCAGCATGATTGGCTTGTCAGAGCCGTTTGCCGCCTGCATCAGGGCTGTCATCTTGCGCGCGTGCAGCGGAGCAACGCGTGTATCAGAGTCACCGCTTACAAATAAGGTTGCCGGATATTTGCCCCCGGCTTTTACGTGATGATAAGGCGAATACGCGTAGATGTATTTGAACTGCTCTGGATCATCGGATGAGCCGTATTCCGGCACCCAGTAACTGGCCACCAGAAACTTGTGGTAGCGCACCATGTCCAGCAGCGGGTAACTGCAGATCACCGCGCCAAACAGGTCAGGACGCTGGGTGAGCATTGCGCCCATCAGCAATCCGCCGTTGCTGCCGCCGCGGATCGCCAGCTTAGGCGTGCTGGTGTACTTGTTCTGGATCAGCCATTCGGCTGCAGCGATGAAGTCATCAAACACGTTCTGCTTCTTTTCCAGCATGCCGGCATGATGCCATTCTTCGCCGAATTCGCCGCCGCCGCGCATATTGGCCAGGGCCCAGACGCCGCCTTTGGCCATCCACGTTGCTGCCATGGCGCTAAATGCCGGTGTGGAACTGACGTTGAACCCGCCGTATCCAGTCAGCAGCGTGGGATTGGAGCCGTCAAGCTTCAGTCCTTTGGCATAGGCCAGGAACATGGGAACCTTGGTGCCATCCTTCGAGGGATACCAGACTTGCTTCACTTCATACTGGTCGGTCTGGATAGGAATCTTGGGCTGGAAATACACTGACTGCTTGCCCGTGCTGATGTCGTATTTATAGATGGTGGTAGGGACGTGGAAAGACGTGAAGATGTAATAGCCTTCCTTCTGCTTCCAGCGGCCAAACATGTTGGACATGTTTCCCAGCGTTGGCGGAGTAACTTCCCGCAACTGCTTGCCATCCGTATCCAGCACGCGCAGTTTGTTCACCACATTTTCCGTTTGTTCAACAATCAGCTTGCCGTCGGCGAGCGCGAATCCTTCAATGACTACGTTGCTCTGGGGAACGATCTCACGCCAATTCTCACGACCAGGCTTCTTGAGGTCGGCCACCATGATGCGCCATTTGGGTGCGTTCCAGTTGGTGCGAATGAACATCTGGTCGCCGGCAATTTCTCCTTCGAAGGCTGACACCAGCTTGTTCTCAACCGGCGTAATCGGGCCATCAGCTTTCAGGTCCTTAAAGTAGAGCTCGCTTCGTATCGCTGCCGATCCGTAGCTTACGCTGAGCTGGAGGTAGTGACCGTCTTCAGATACCTGCGTGTTGATGAACTTGTCTGGCGTATAGCCTTTGCCGAAAATCTCCGCGTCCTGGTCAGCATTGGTTCCCATCTTGTGGAAATAAGCCCGCGGCCCTTCAGGCGTGACTTTGGCATAGTAAATCCCTGACTTATCAGGGACCATACTCACTCCGGCATAGCGCGCGCGAGGAAACTTGTCTGCCAGGTCCTGGTGCGTGTCAACGTCCATAATGCGCGGGCTCAATTCATCTTCACCGCCCTGGCGTAACGCATAGGCCATGAGCTTGCCATCTTCCGAAACTGACAGAAGCACCACGGTGGTGGTGTGCTCGGGGTTTAGGGCGAGCGGGTCAATGAGCAATTCCTGTTTGCCGTCAGCCCCGTGACGCATGTACAAGGAAGCCTGATCTTTGTCGGCCGCTCGCCGTGAGAAGAACTGGCGATCGCCGCGAATCAATGGCGCGCTCATGGACTCAGTCTTGAGCATGCCGCTCAGCTTGTTGACAATTTCCTCGCGACCCGGAATCTTGGCCAGCGTGGCGTCAGTATAGGCATTCTCGCGATCGATCCAGGCGCGCGTTTCCGGGCTGTTCTGGTCTTCCAGCCAGCGGTAGGGATCAGTGATTTCCATGCCCTGCACCGTGTCTTTTACTTCTTTGACATCGGTTTTAGGCGGGCCGGTAACGGAAATCTGCTGGGAAACCTGCGCTCCCATTAAGGCCAGAACGGAGACGATCACGAAAAGAAAGCTGAGATGGCGCACACGCATTGGATGGAACCTCCAGAAAAGAACAAAATCTTGAGTCGATCTCAGGATGGGGGACGGAGCTATCCCGGGTAGTCTAGTGCCAGCTTGAACTCTGGTCAATCAATGATTACTCTGGGCGAAGCTTGATTAAGGCAGGAGTACGCTATTTATTACCTGGTAACCTTGATTTTGATAATTTGATTTTTATAACTAGACAGCAATAGTGCTGTACAGCCACAATCGTATGAATCAAACCGTGGGAATCAAGCCCCGGGGAATCAAGCCCCTGATTGTCCGCCAATTCTGTCCCTCTAGAAAGGACCACCTGTATGAAGTTTGTTTTCAAGGCGTTTTTGTGTCTGGTGCTGATGGCCACCACCGTGACCGCTCAAAATCTGATTGCTCAAAATAAAGCTGTGCAGGACAAAGCCCCAAAAGCCTCCACCACAGGCATGCCGCCGCTTGTCGACCGCGAGATTTTCTTCGGCAATCCTGAAATCGCGGGTGCACAGATTTCTCCGGATGGAAAATATCTTTCCTTTTTGAAGCCATGGAAAGACACTCGCAACGTTTACGTAAAAGGCGTAGATGAGCCCTTTGAAGCGGCCCGCCTGCTCACGACCGAAGCAAAACGCCCGGTGGCAGGTTATTTCTGGACCCGTGACAGCAAATACATCCTGTATGTGAAGGATAAAGACGGTGATGAGAACTACAACGTATATGCAGTTGATCCCGCGGCCAAGCCGGCTGCCGGAGCAGACGCTCCGGCCTCCCGCGATCTCACCGGCGTAAAAGGCGTCCGTGTACAGATCTACAGCCTGCCCAAGAATGACCCTGACGTTGCATACATCGGCCTGAACGATCGTGACAAGGCGTATCACGATCTCTACAAGCTCAAGATTTCGACGGGCGAGAAGACGCTGGTCCGCCAGAACACAGAGAAGATTTCGGCATGGGTGTTCGATACCAAAGGCAATCTCCGCCTTGCTACCCGCACCGCCGACAACGGTGACAATGAAACGCTGCGCGTGGATGCGGACAAGTTCACCCTGATTTATTCCTGCAGCGTCTTTGAATCCTGCGGCCCCGCCCGCTTCCAGAAGGACGGCAAGCTGGTTTATTTTGAAACCAATAAAGGCGATGACGTAAATCTCTCTGCTTTGACTCTGCTGGACCCCGCCACGGGCAAGACGCAGATGGTTGAATCCGATCCGCTCCACAAGGTCGACTTCGGCAATGCGGTCTTCTCTGACGCTACGGACGAATTGGTGATGACCACTTATGACGACGCGAAAGTCCGCCGTTATTACAAAGACAAGGGCTATGAGGCAGACTACAAATTGCTGGAGGGCAAGCTGCCCAACATGGAAGTCTCCATCGCCTCACGCACCCTGGACGACCAGAAGTGGATTGTGGCCGCCCATAGTGATGTTGAGCCCGGCGTAAGTTATTTGTTCGATCGCAGAACGAAGAAGTTGACCAAACAGTTCCGCATCTGGGAAAAACTGCCGCGTGAGGCGCTGGCAGAGAAGAAGCCGGTCACCTTCAAGTCGTCAGACGGGCTGGAAATTCCCGCGTATCTCACGCTGCCCAAGGGCGTCCCAGCGAAAAACCTGCCAGTCATCATGCTGCCGCACGGCGGCCCGTGGGCGCGTGATCAATGGGGTTATGATCCTTTCGCACAGTTCCTGGCCAACCGCGGCTACGCTGTGCTTCAGCCCAATTTCCGCGGATCCACCGGATATGGCAAGAAGTTCCTGAACCTGGGAAACCTGCAATGGGGACGCACCATGCAGGATGACATCACCTGGGGAGTGAAATATCTGGTGGCAGAAGGCATCGCGGATCCCAAGCGCGTTGGCATTCTGGGCGGCTCGTACGGAGGCTATGCCACGCTGGCTGGAGTTGCGTTTACCCCCGATGTTTACGCAGCAGCCGTGGACATTGTTGGTCCTTCCAATTTGATTACTTTGCTGGAATCCATTCCGCCGTACTGGGAGCCGATCCGCAAGACGTTTTACATGCGCATGGGCAATCCCACCACGCCGGAAGGCAAGGCGCTGTTGAATGAGCGCTCTCCTTTGTATTCGGCGGACAAAATCAAGACGCCGCTCCTGGTGGTTCAGGGCGCCAATGATCCTCGCGTAAATAAGAGGGAAGCTGAACAGATCGTGATCGCACTTCGTGATCGCGGGTTCCCGGTTGAGTATCTGCTTGCGCCCGATGAAGGCCACGGCTTTGCCCGTCCGGTAAACAACATGGCCATGTTCATGGCTTCAGAGAAATTCCTGGCCAAGTATCTTGGCGGACGCTTTCAGGATGGCGGTTCTCCCGAATCAGTGGCCCGCCTGAAGGAAATCTCGGTTGACCCCAAGACTGTGGTGCTGGCCAAAAAGGTCGATCCCGGCAGCGTCGGAGTACCCAAGCCGACGATGGACCTGAAAGCCGGCACATACAAATACAAATCAACCGTTTCGATGGGCGGCCAGCAGATTCCGCTCACGTCATCCATGGCGGTTGCGGAAGATAACGGCGCGTGGATTGCTACGGAAACGCTGGAAACTCCCATGGGACAGGCCGTGAGTACTTCGTCCATGGAAAAAGGTACGCTCATTGTGAGGAAGGTCACGGTAAAACAAGGCGCGGTGAACATGAACGTTGATTTCGCCGGTAATAAGGCTACTGGCAATATGAGCGCCAACGGCCAGGACAAGCCTATCGCTGCCGACCTTGGTGGTCCGGTATTTTCCGATGGAGCGGGCTCGACTTTGGCCATTGGCTGTCTGCCTCTGGCTGAGGGTTACACCACCAGCTATCGAAACTTTGACGCCCAGAAGCAAAAAGAAAAGCTGATCGATCTGAAAGTTGTGGGCACGGAAAGCGTAACCGTTCCTGCCGGTACTTTTGACGCCTTCAAGGTGGAACTCACGTCGGCCGATGGCGGATCAGACAAAGAAACAGTCTGGATCGCCAAAGAAACCCGCAAGCCTCTCAAAATGTCAGCCGTTCTCTCGTCCATGGGCGGAGCGACTTTGACGTCTGAGCTGGAGCAATAAGAAAGCATTTCACAACCAGCCCACCCATCGGTCATCGATCTATGACTTGGGTGGGCTTTTTCTTTGCCATTACAATTCGAAGAGATCTGAATCGTTCTCGAACAAAAACGGCCCTGTCAGTGATCGCCAGACTCATCTCCGTATTTCTTGGCATGCTCATTTGCTGGCTGCTGAATGTTGTGCAGCTTGGCGTTGCCTTTGTTCTGCTCTCCAGCAGCGAGAAGCTTCTGCCCGCCGTTTACACCTTGTCATTGGCATTGGGACTGGTGCAGGTCGGCTATGTGGTCCCGATGTGGAGATATCTGCGCCGAAAAAACAGGCGCGACGCCGCAACTGGCCTCCTGATGGCCGCGGGTATCAGCCTGTGTATTAACTTGGTGGTGGACTATTATTTTTTTGGAACGGGAATGTTTCATGCTTGAGTGACACTGTGAGCAAGACACAACGGTTTTGAACCAGGCATCCTTTTTGAACCAGGCATCCTAAAGAAAAGCGAACTCCGGCGCTTCACTGAGATTTGGTGTTTTCAACATCGAGCCATGTGGAGTGATGGTGACGCCAGTCTTAACCGATAAAGGATTTTATAAGTGTCTGGTTTCAGCTGATTTGTGTTAAATATTGCGCATTACCTGATGAGCAACGCTGTTGTTGCTAACTCAGAGATTTACCTTATACTGTAAGGCTTTCATGTCGACGCCCACAACGCCCGTCCAAGACCGGCCCAGCTTGTTCCACAGACTTCTTCCCACGTTGAAGCGTGGGGAGATGTGGCGCTATTTCGGACCGGCATTTGTCGCCAGCGTGGCCTACATTGATCCCGGCAATTTTGCCAGCAACTTTGAAGGCGGGGCAAAATTTGGCTACACGCTGCTCTGGGTCCTGCTGTGGTCAAACGCCATGGCAATTCTCATCCAGTATCTTTCCGCCAAGCTGGGAATTGCCACCGGCAAAACGCTGCCCCAGAATTGCCGGGCGCATTTCTCTCCGAGGATCAACTTTGGCCTTTGGATAGCGGCTGAGCTGGCTGCACTGGCCACTGACCTGGCGGAGTTTCTGGGCGCCGCGCTGGGCTTTTACCTGCTCTTCGGCATACCGCTTTTTCTGGCAGCCCTCATCACCGCGGTAGTCGTGTTCCTGATGCTGGCGGTTGAACTCTACGGGTTCCGTCGTCTGGAACAGTTGATCATGGTTTTTGTTTTTGCCATTGCCGGCTGCTATGCATTTGAGATGTTCATCGTGCGTCCGGATTGGGGAGCGGTAGCTCACGGGATTCTGGTCCCCAAAATCAACTCGCAGAGCATTTACGTTGCCGTGAGCATGCTGGGCGCCACGGTGATGCCGCATGTGATCTATCTGCACTCAGCGCTGGTTCAGCATCGCGTGCGTGAAGATGAGCAGGAAGACCCTGCCAACCGAATTCACTTTACCGTAAAGCATCTCCGGTATGAATTGTGGGACGTGCTTGCCGCCATGAACGGAGCCTGGCTCATTAACTCTGCCATGATCGTGATGGCGGCTGCGGTCTTCTATAAAAGCGGCATCAACTTCACTTTTGATGAAGCTCACCTCACGCTCAAGCCGATTCTGCCCAGTGTCTCGGCTGTAGCGTTCGCTCTGGCGCTGCTGTTCTCCGGCCTGTCATCTTCCACCGTCGGCACCATGGCAGGACAGGTGATTATTGAAGGCTTTCTCGATATCAAGTTCAGTGTGTTTCTGCGCCGGTTGCTCACCATTATCCCTTCCCTGGTGGTGATTGCCCTCAAACTTGATCCCCTCAAGATTTTGGTACTATCACAGGTTGTCCTGAGTTTTGCCATTCCGTTTGCGCTGGTGCCGCTGGTGATTCTGACTCGCTCGCGAGCAGTGATGGCCGACATGGCGAACGATCAGCGTACCAACGTGATGGCCTACGTGGTGACCATGGTGATCATTGGCCTGAATGTGCTCCTGCTGTTCAGAATCGTGGGCGGCGAATTTTAAACAGGCGGAGATTGAAGGATCTTCTCAGGGCAGCCGCGAATCTAAGGAAGCAGGTGCATTCATATGAACTCATTCAATAGCCGGTCAAAACTCCGCGTTGGATCCAAAGAGTATGAGATTTTTCGCCTGGACGCGATGACGAACCAGGGCTGCGAGCCGGAGCGGCTTCCTTATTCGCTCAGAATTCTGCTGGAAAATCTTTTGCGGACGGAAAACGGACGTAGCGTCACCGCCGAAGACATTCAATTTCTGGCCGGGTGGAAAGCCGCCGCTATTCCCGATAAAGAAATTGCCTTCACACCCGCCCGCGTACTGATGCAGGACTTTACGGGAGTGCCCGCTGTGGTTGATCTGGCTGCCATGCGTGATGCCATGAAGACCATGGGCGGTGACGCCAACCTGATCAATCCACTTCAGCCCGCGGAGCTGGTGATCGATCACTCGGTGCAAGTGGACGAATTTGCAGCCAGGAACTCCTTCGCCGTAAACGCCAGGCTGGAGTTTCAGCGCAATCAGGAACGCTACGCCTTTCTGCGCTGGGGACAATCGGCGTTCCGCAACTTCAAAGCCGTGCCGCCGGACATGGGAATCGTCCACCAGGTGAACCTGGAATACCTGGCGCGTGTCGTCTTCACCGATGACAAGAACGGCGTGATGCAGGCCTATCCTGATACCGTTGTGGGAACTGACTCGCACACCACCATGATTAATGGGCTGGGCGTTCTGGGCTGGGGCGTAGGCGGCATTGAAGCCGAGGCCGCCATGCTGGGCCAGCCGGTTTCCATGTTGCTGCCACAAGTTGTCGGCTTCAAACTTACCGGAGCGCTCAAGGAAGGCACCACCGCCACGGATCTGGTTCTGACCGTGACGGAAATTCTGCGGAAGCTTGGCGTGGTGGGAAAATTTGTAGAGTTCTTTGGCGCCGGGCTGGATCAACTGGGGCTGGCGGATCGTGCCACCATCGCCAACATGGCCCCTGAATACGGCGCTACCTGCGGCATCTTCCCGGTGGACAGCGTCACTCTGGATTTTCTGCGCATGACGGGCCGCAGCCCTGAGCTGGTAGCACTGGTTGAGGCCTACTGCAAAGAACAAGGCCTGTTTAGAACAACCAACACACCGGACGCGCAGTACACACAGGTGGTTGAACTTGATCTAAGCACCGTGGAACCAAGCGTGGCCGGACCAAAGCGCCCGCAGGACCGTTCACCGTTGTCCAGGGCGAAGGAATCGTTCGAGAACGCGCTGCCGACGCTGATTGGCCCGCGCGCACAGAAAGATGGCGACAAAGCAGCTCCCAAGCAGGTTTCACGATTCGAGGGTGAAGGCGGCACGACGGCCGTAGCGCTGGAAGATCCAACCGCTCCCGCCGCCACCAAGCATGTATCGGGAAATATTTTTGATCAAATGCACGATGGCTCCATTGTGATCGCCGCCATCACCAGTTGCACGAATACATCGAATCCTTCCGTCATGCTGGCTGCCGGTCTTCTGGCGAAGAAAGCCGTGGAGAAAGGCCTGACGCGCAAACCCTGGGTCAAGACTTCGCTGGCTCCCGGGTCGCGGGTAGTTACTGAGTACTATCGCAAGGCCGGCCTTATTCCGGCGTTGGAGTCGTTGGGATTTCACGTGGTCGGCTACGGCTGCACCACTTGCATCGGCAATTCTGGTCCGCTGCCGCAGGATGTTTCCTACGCCATCAATGAAAAGGAGCTGGTAGCAGTCTCCGTGCTGTCCGGCAATCGTAACTTTGAAGGACGCATCAACTCAGAAGTTCGGGCAAATTATCTGATGTCACCGCCCCTGGTGGTGGCATACGCGCTGGCCGGGCGCATGGACGTCGACATCACGACGGAACCGCTGGGCAATGGCAAAGACGGAAAGCCTGTCTATCTGAAAGACATTTGGCCAACGCAGAAAGAAGTGCAGGAGACGCTTTCCAGCAGCATTGACTCCGGCATGTTCAAAGACAATTACGCCACCATCTTTGAGGGTGACGAAGAGTGGAAGAAGCTATCCGTCCCGAAGGGAAACACGTACAGCTGGGACCCGAAATCAACCTACATCAAACGCGCACCCTACTTTGACGGCATGCCGGCAAAACCGGCGCCGGTGAAGGACATCACCGGGGCCCGCGTGCTGGCCAAATTGGGGAACAGCGTAACCACTGATCACATCTCGCCCGCGGGTTCCATCAAGGCAAACAGCCCGGCAGGTAAATATCTTCAGGAACGCGGCGTGCGTCCGGATGACTTCAACTCTTACGGGTCGCGCCGGGGAAACCATGAAGTGATGGTACGCGGAACGTTCGCCAACATACGCCTGCGCAACCGCCTGGTGCCGGAAGCAGAGGGCGGGATCACTAAACACTTCCCCAGTGGCGAAGTGATGTCCATTTTTGAGGCGTCGGAGAAATATATTGCTGACGGTGTCCCGCTCATCATATTGGCAGGTAAGGAGTATGGCTCTGGTTCGTCACGCGACTGGGCAGCCAAAGGCCCGTTACTTCTAGGCGTGCGCGCCGTGATCGCTGAAAGTTACGAGCGTATACACCGTTCCAACCTGGTTGGCATGGGAATTCTTCCGCTGCAATTTCTGTCAGAAGAAGATACAGAGACGGTGGGACTCAAGGGCGATGAAGTCTTCGACATCCTGGGGCTACCGGAGATGTTGAAGAGCAGGTTCGCGTCCGGCAAACAGATCCGTGTGCGGGCGACATGCGCCGACGGCACGATCACGGAATTCGATGCGCAGGTAAGAATCGATACTCCACAGGAAATTCTGTATTACGAGAATGGAGGAATCCTGCAATACGTCCTGCGGCAGCTTTTGGCGAGTAAACCGCAACCGGAAACCGCTCATGTGGGTTAAGGCCCCGGCTTTTGTCTCACGAGCGCAGGCCAAATGAAATTTCCAGAGATGCTGGATTTCCGTTTTTTGTTAAGGGAAAAGTTAAGTCAAAGACATTTTGTAAAACGAGGTAAAATACCCCGCATTACGGTGCAGGTTACCGGCATTCGGGAGCTGTTGGTTAAGTACCGCGATTGCTCCTTTTTTGAGGTGACGAATGGCAACGATTCGCTGTGACGCGCATGGTGTCAGCCATGAGGCATTCGTCTGCAAGCACCTGGTTTACGGTAAATATCTCGGCTTTTTCTGCGATCTTGATGACCACGGAAACCCGTTCCCTGACGCGTGGTGCAATGGCTGTGAGCTGGTCCGCATAGAGTACAACGGCTGGTGCGATGCCACCGAAGAAATCATCGAAATTGCCCTGGTTTGCGGCGGTTGCTACGAAGAAATCAAAGAGCGCAACCTGCTCGGCAGTGAATCCAGCTCAGCCCTGCAATAAATGCAATCCAGTAGCTCCCAAATCCAGCTTCCCGGCTCCTGAGTCCCGGCCCAATTTTGCCTTCGAGCCCCCTTTTCAAACCCGGATTCCAGCGTGATAATTGTGTGTTTCACCGGTTCTTAACATGTCCACCTGGAGTCCGCGACCCCTCTTGATCAAAAGCAAAACCGAATAGTGGAAAGAACTCTTCGGATCAACTCGCCTACATTCCGGCCTGGGCTTGCCATTTAGGAGGCACTTTGAAGGTTTACGAAGGCAAAGACATCCGCAATCTCGTTGTGATCGGCCATTCCCACTCAGGAAAGACATCCCTGGTTTCTGCCATGTTGTTCACGGGCGGAGCCACGCCCAAGCTGGGCCGCGTTGATGATGGTTCCACCATCACCGATCATGATGAGGAAGAGATTGCGCGGCAGATGACGGTCAGCACCGGCATTGCTCCGTTGGAATGGCATGACACCAAAATTAATCTGCTCGACACTCCGGGCTTCACGCTGTTTGCGCATGAAGCCAAGATCGCCATGTCCGCTTCAGAAGCTGCGCTGGTGGTAGTTGACGGCGTATCCGGCGTAGAGGTGGTGACAGAAAAAGTCTGGCAATACGCTGAGGAGATCAACCTGCCGAGGGTGATCGTGGTCAGCCGCATGGACCGCGAGCGCGCCAACTATGAAACTGCGCTGGAGAGCCTGGTAAGCGCCTTTGGCCGCCTGGTTGTTCCGGTTCAGTTGCCCATTGGAAGCGAGAAGAGTCTCAAGGGCGTGGTTGATCTGGTGACGATGAAGGCTTACACCTATGAATTGGGCGGTTCCGGCAAAGGCAAAGAAGGTCCAATTCCAGCTGATTTGCAGACAGCAGCGCAGGAAGCACACGAGAGACTGGTAGAGGTCATTGCTGAAGGCAAAGACGAACTGATGGCGGAGTTCTTTGAAAAGGGAACCATCCCCGAAGAAGACCTGATCCCTGCCCTGCATGATGCCATCAAGGAAGACAGGATTTTCCCTGTGCTGTTTGCCTCCGGATTGGGAAACATTGGCACCGATCACCTGATGGACTTTGTGGTGGATTACTTTCCCACGGCCGCTGAGCATGCCACCGTGTCCGAAGCGCCTGATCCAAGCGGAAACGGGAATGGCCATCACGCGGAACGCCACGTCAGCGATTCCGAACCGGCATCACTCTACGTTTTTAAAACCGCCAATGATCCGTTTGCCGGACGAATCACATTCTTCAAAGTATTTTCTGGTGTGGTGAAAAATGATGCCACCATGCAGAACTTCGTACGCGGCACGTCAGAAAAGCTGGCTCACCTTTCGATTCCTCAGGGTAAGAACCTGATCCCGGTTCCCGAACTTCATGCCGGCGACATTGGCGCGGTAGCCAAGCTGAAAGACACCGTTACTGGAGATACGCTGGGCGACAAGTCCAACCCGATCAAGTTCGCCGGCGTTGTGCTGCCAGAACCGGCCATTACCTTTGCCATTGAGCCCAAGAGCCGTAACGACGAAGACAAACTTTCCAATGGGCTGCATAAGCTGATGGAAGAAGATCCCATGGTGCGCTTCTTCCGCGATGCACAGACCAAGGAATTTCTGATCGCCGGAACCGGCCAGCAGCATATCGAAGTGATTGTCTCCAAGCTGAAGAAGCGTTATCACACGGAAGTGCTGTTGAAGGCCCCCAAAGTTCCGTATCGCGAGACGATCCGTGGACGCGCCGACGTGCAGGGCCGTCACAAAAAGCAGAGCGGCGGTCACGGCCAGTATGGCGACTGCAAGATCAAGATGGAGCCATTGGAGCGCGGCAAGAATTTTGAATTTGTAAATGATATTTTTGGCGGCGCTATTCCCAAGAACTACATACCAGCCGTGGAAAAGGGAATTGTTGAGGCGGCGGCGCGTGGCTTCCTGGCGGGATTCCCGGTGGTGGATTTCCGCGTGACGCTTTATGACGGCAGCTATCATGACGTGGACTCGAACGAACTTTCATTCAAGACCGCCGGGCGTATTGCTTTCCGAAAAGCGATGGAGCAGGCCAAGCCGACTCTACTGGAGCCGATCATGAATGTTCAGATCACCATCCCGGATGAATTCGCCGGAAGCATTATGGGCGATCTGAATTCGCGTCGCGGACGCATTCAGGGGATGGAGAACAAAGGCGGCAAGACGATCGTGAAAGCCGAAGTTCCCATGTCAGAGATGTTGACTTACGGCCCGGAACTGACGTCGATGACGCAGGGGCGCGGCAGCTTCCATATGGATATGGCGCATTATGATTTTGTACCGGCAGTACAGCAGGAAAAGATTATCGCCACCTACAAGGCGGAGCGCGGGGAGTTGGTGGAGGTGGAAGAGTAGGGTTTTGCTTTTCTCTTTATCCCAGCGCCGGAGGCGCGAATGAAAATAGCCCGGCACGCAGCGCAGCAAGTGCCGGGAAAACGGAAGATAGAGAAAAGTCCCCGCCAGGGACGGCTGATCATTCTTCAACTGGTAAGCCGTGCCGCTTCAATATCGCTTTCCATTCCTGCGCGGAGCCCATCTTTGCGTGGTGCTTTTTCTGGTTTTTGATGTATCCAATTGTTCTTTCGACCTGCGAAATACCTATGCTGAACGCTCCATATTTTTCCTGCCATTGAAAAAGACCGAGAGCAATTTTGTCATGCATCCACTTCGATGAACCCGACTTTATGAGTTGCATGGCTTTAGCCACCGTCATCGTTGGCGGCAAGGAGATCAATAGATGAACATGGTCGCGCGTGCCGCCAACCGCCAATGCTTTCATGCCATTGGTTCGTGCGATTCCGCCCATGTAGGACCAGAGCCTTGGCTGAACTTCGTCGGTAATCAAGGGACGCCTGGCCTTTGTGGCAAAGACGCAATGAAAGAGTAGGCTGGTGTGAGACATAGGACAGATATTCTATTCAGCCGTCCCTGGCGGGACTAATATTTTTCTTTCATCTCCCGGCACTTGCTTCGCGGCGTGCCGGGCTATTTTCAGTCGCGCCTTCGGCGCTTGGTCGCACGGACAGTCCGACTGTAAGTTCTTAGTGACCACAGTAAGAATATCCTCCAGGATGCCGGGTGGAGCAGGCATTTATGCCTGCGGTAAGTCGCGCTGAAGGAGGCCTTCAGGCCCTGAGGTAAAGGAAACAAACTATAAAGCACATCATCGAGCGGGTAGGGTTCCCTCACTCCGTTCGGGAGTAAACCAAAGAACTTCAAACGAAACTACCGCGCAACTGCCGTCACCAGCTCCGTCTTCTTCTTCCGCTGCATTTCATCGGCGGCCAGGTTGGGTTCAAAGCAGCGACGGCAGCGCGCTTCATACATTCCCGTTGCACCCACCACAATCAGATCATCGCTGGCGATGAGTCTTTGCGTATGCTTGGCTGGATTGCCGCATTGCATGCAGATGGCGAGCGTCTTGGTGATCTCGTCGGCCACGGCGAGAAGCTCCGGCATGGGATGGAAGGGACGTCCGAGGTAATCGGTATCCAGACCGGCGATCAGTACGCGCTTGCCCATGTCAGCCAGGCGGACCACGAAGTCGATCATGGCTTCGCCCAGGAACTGCGCTTCGTCAATGCCAATCACTTCCGTACGCACGTCAAGTCTGGCCTGAACTTCAGCAGCGTTGCTCACGCCGATGGAGTGTATGCGCATGTCATTGTGGGAAACAATGTGGTCGGCGGAGTAGCGCTCGTCGATGGCGGGCTTAAAGATCTGCACACGCTGGCGGGCAATCTCCGCGCGGCGCAGACGGCGGATCAGTTCTTCACTTTTACCGCTGAACATGGGACCACAGATGACTTCGATCCAGCCCAGACTTCCTCGCATAGCATTCATTTAAAAAGCTCCTAGCTACTAGCCACTGGCTTCTAGCCAAACCACAAATCACAATCACGATTCTAAAATCACGCATCCAATCATGCGCTCAACGTCACGCGCCCAGAGCGGCCAGCTTGCTGTTCATAAAATCATTGAATTCTTCCGTGCTTGAAAACACTTCTGTCGCACAGCCCAGAAGCCATCCACTGATCTGCTCTACCGGCATGGCACAAATCATGTATACGGGCATGCCCAGGCGGTGAGCGAAGGTGAGCTCGCCCTGCGTGCCGGCGCCGCGTCCGGCGTATTGGTCCCAATAACAGACCAGCGCGTCGCAACGATGCTCAATGAGATCGAGATCATAAGCAATGATCTTGCGGATGGTCTGCTGAAAGCGCTTGAGATCGCTGGTTTTCCATTGGCGAAATTCGCGGACTTCTATCTCAGTGAGATTTTTCATCTCGTCGAGCGCGGGATCATATACCTCATGCCCAAGGGATTGCAGCAGGGGCGTGATTTCAGCACGCCAGCCTTTGCCGAGGTCGGGCGAATATTCAATGGAGCCGGCGAGATAAAACAACATGCGTGCAAGGATTGTCAGCGATAGAGATGTGGAACGTCAACGCAGAATCGTGGAGTTAGGGACGGGTTTTCCAGAGAGTTTTCCAGAACGGGGCCGCGAATGCACGCGAATGAAAATAACTCAAACCACAAAGGACACGAAGGATCACAAAGGTGTTTGGCCATGGGGCCTTTCGTTGTGCCCGATTTTACCGATAGCGAAACAGCGGCAAGAACCTTACGCCTCACAAAGACGAACTAAGCGCCGCAGTCTCGCATCTTTGATCAAAAACCTTTGTGAAGCTTCGTGTCCTTTGTGGTAAAGGTTTTCATTTTTTCGCGATTTTCGCGTAAATTCGCGGCCAAGCCTTTCTCAGTCAAACCGCAACGCGCGCAACGGCTCCACGTTCATCGCCCTGCGGGCCGGGATGAATGAGGCCATAAACCCAATCGATGCAAGCAGGAAAGACGCCAGCACCAGCGTGACTGGATCAGAACCGCTTACACCCACCAGCAGGCTATTCAAACCACGTGCGGCCAGGAAGGTGAGCAGCAGTCCTGAGATTACGCCGCCACCAATCAGGAACAGGCCCTGACGGAGGATCATCTTGAGAATGTCTCCGCGGCTTGCACCCAGGGCCATGCGAACGCCAATCTCATGTGTACGCTGAGCGGCTGCGTAGGAAATGACTCCATAGACGCCGACCATGGCCAGCATCAGGCCGACCAGACCGAGCGCGCCGGAAAACCGCGTAGACATGCGATAGAGGAAGAGGCCGTTGGCGCCTTCCAGCGACTGCTCCATGGTTTCCATACTGAAGAGAGGCAGTCCCGGCGCCAACTGGTGAATCAACGCTTCCGCCTGCGGCCCCAGCGTCTCCGGCGAGACGGACGAGCGCAGTTGCAGCGTTGCCACCAGCGGTGTGCTCTGTTCTTCAGGAAGGTAGAAAAAGGGTGTGGGCTCTTCTCCAGGGTTGCCGTACTTACCCTGCTTGCTCAGCCCCACCACCTCAATAAACGGCCCTTCAGCGCCCCGTATGCTGAAACGCTTGCCGATAGGATCCTGGTTGGGCCAGTATTTGTTGGCCATGACTTCGTTGACCACAGCGACCAACGGCGCTTTTTCGTTATCCCGCGCGGTGAACGCGCGCCCTCGCAGGAGAGGTATACGCATCGTCTCAAAGTAATGAATGTCTACGGAGTTGTTCCCGATAACCGGCACATCCTCTCTACCGGCGGACGCCCGCCCTTCGATGTAAACAGGGCCGGCGTCACTTGAATAGCCCATGGGTACATTGGCTGCGACGGCCGCGGATTGGACGCCGGGAAGTGTTCGTGCACGTTCAACCAGGTCTTGATAAAAGCGCCGTGCCTTCGGCTTGTCAAAGCCCAGAGTCCTCACGTCAACTGTAGCGTTGAGAACATGAGAGGGATCGAAGCCCAGGTAGGTGTGCTCTGCGTTTTTCGCGCTGCGTACAAACAATCCTGCCACCACCAGGAGCATGAGTGATGCCGCTACCTGAACCACCACCAGAGCGTTACGCATGCGTGAGCGGGCGCTGCCGGCGATAACGCCACGGCTACCTTCCTGCAGAACGTGACTGAGGTTGGTCCGCGAAGCGCGCATGGCCGGCGCCATTCCCACCAGAACACCGGTAACCAGTGCGATGGCGAGTCCAAACGCGAAAACCCGCCAGTCCATGCGGAAATCAAAAACAAGCGGACTGCCCAGAGCGATGATGCGAATGGAACTGAGGAAATGGCTTACCCATGCGCCCAGCGCAATTCCACACAGCCCTCCGGCGAGGGCCAGCAAAACGGTTTCCGTCATGAGCTGGCGGACGAGGCGAATACGAGCTGCACCCAGCGCTGCGCGAACAGCCATCTCGCGTCCACGCGCAGTTGACCGGACAAGAACGAGATTGGCCACGTTGGTACACGCCAGCAGAAGCACCATCCCGGCCAGGACCATGAACAGCACTCCAACCACAACGATGCCGTTGGAAGGATCGGGCTCTGGACGCGCCAGGCGTTCGGGATAGATCCGCGCAATGAAATTCTTTTCTTCCGGATATTGCAGAGCCATGCGCTTCATCACCACGTCCAGCGAAGTCTGGGCCTGCTTCATGCTCACGCCCGGCTTGAGGACACCGTAGATTTTCAGGTTCCGGTCGAATCACGCTTGGTCCAGAAGTCTTCGCTGTCACTCCATAGGGTGCGCGCGCTCATGGGCAGAAAGGCCTGCATGTCGATGATGGAATAAAGACCGTGGAATGTTTCCGGCGCCACGCCAACCACAGTGGCAGAGCTGCCATTCACTTTGATTTGCTGGCCAACAATGGAAGGATCAAGGTTGAAGCGCTTTTTCCAATAGGCATAACTCAGAACAATTTCCGGCTGATGGCCGCGCTTTTCAACTTCAGGACCGTAAAGCAGTCGCCCTGCGGCCGGCTTCAATCCAAGGCCCGAAAAGTAGTTCTGGCTCACAAAGCTGACAACGGCAGTCTCAGGATTGTTGTTGAATGAAAGGCCAACCAGATTCAGATCGTAGGCAATCAGCTCCGAGAAACCCTCTGTCTGCGAGTGCAGGTCCTGGTATTCAAGGTAAGAAAGATTGCTGCCACCGTCTACACCGCGCAATTGTCCGCCAATCACCACCAGACGATCAGCGTTGGCCACTGGAAGCGGCCGCAGAAAAAGACCATTCAGGGTGCTGAAGATGGCTGTATTGGCTCCGATTCCCAAAGCCAAAGTGAGCACGGCGATCAGCGTAACCGTCGGGCTCTTGACCAGCATGCGGATGCCAAAACGAATGTCTTGAAACAGCGTCTCCATCTTGTACCTTCCAGAAGCGCAGATTTTTAAAGGGTGGCCCAGTCAGGAAGTGCAATCCCATGGCCACAGGGAGCACGCAGCACTAACCTTTGTGGCTACTGGCTTATACGCACAGGAATGGAGAAAAGTTTAGGTTTATTGAGTGTTCGTTTTCGCACACAAAGTAGCAGAAATGGACAACAGTCGCCTGCTGTCGTGCTTTTACGTTGGGCAAATACTGACATTCAAAGGGGAAGTCCAGGGACCGGCGGCTATCCTTTTGCCGCCGTTTGAAGTACCCCGTGAAAAATGGGCGATGTTTCCGCTTCCCGCCGCGGCGAAGCAATCGAAAGAGAAAAATCGATAACATACCTGACCGTATTGGGGCAGAACAGGCAGGGTGCTTCCTGGATTTTCTGCAAGTCATCGGTCATCAACGCTCAAAGGGAAAGATCGCAGGCATTCGGTGCAGGTCAGCACCACATAAGGAATACCTCGCGAATCATTCCCGTTCCGCGGTATCCACACAGGGGCGGATTCGCGCTCATGGTCCGCCGCGTGCTCTGCAGAGGTGCGGATGAGGTCTGCCACCGTTTCCAGGAGCACCTTTGGGTTTCCGCCCCCTTTGGAATAAAAAGCGTCGGCAATCACACCACCCGGCACAGCGTCCCCTGAAGGATAGGCGCCACTCATGGCAATGACAGATATATGAGGGAACCGCCGGCGCACCACGGAGAGGAACTCAAAGCCTGACATCTGTGGCATATTCAGGTCCGAGATCACAACGGCAGGAAGACTTTTGGTTTTCAACTGCCAAAGAGCGTCAAAACCGTCAGTTGCAACATTCACGTCATAGCCTGATGCCTGCAGCAGCATCAGGAGGCTGTCACGAACTGCGGCCTCATCATCAACCAGTAAAACTTTATGTTTGGAAGGATCTGACATGGCAACCTGCTTTCTCTTCAAATGGGAGATCGCTTGGTATCAATTCTCCCAGCCAGCAGCTTGTCTGTCTGTCCAAAAACGGACGGTTCCCCTGGGCAATCAGAATACGTATCATGGGGCCTCCCGTATGTTGCTGGACCATTTCCAAAGAACGTACACCCTCAAACTTCGCTCTTTGGTCAGCTAGTCATGAAGAATCACGTTTAGGAGCGATGGGTGGACTTCAATGTCGCCGTTGTACTCAATGAAGCCCATCGTACGGAAACGATTCATAAAGAAATTGACACGCGCTCTGGTTGTGCCAACCATTTCCGCCAGCACTTCCTGACTCATTCTGGGAATAACTTTCTCCGGCGCTTTTTCTTTGCCAAATTGCGCCAGAAGAAGAAGAATTCTGGCCAGCCGTTTCTCGCTGGAATTGAAGAGCTGATCCACCAGGTCTTCCTGAACCCTGGCATTACGGGCCAAAAGATGGGACACGAAAATATCAGAAAATTCGTGCTCCTGGCGCAGGGTGCGCATCATCTCTTTTCTGTCAATTTTGAGCAGAACGCAGGGCGAGATTGCGATGGCACTGGCCACGCGCAACGGGTGAGATGAGGCAATGCATTCCTCCCCACAAAACTGCCCCTGGCCCAGCACGGCGACGGTTGCTTCCTTCCCTGTTCTGGCTATTACGCTGAGCCTCATCCGGCCACTCTGAATATAAAAGACATCGCCGGCAGCATCACCCTGGGAGAAAGCCCTGCTCTTTGCTGCCAAGATGAACAATCGTTCTGCCCAGGCCGCTGGTGGCAAGAAATGCTGAAGAATCAAAGTTACGCTTTTTCGTAAGTGGAATATTGATATCGATCACCCGTGTTTCTCTCGGAAGTGTTTGTGGTGCTACACGCAGAAAAGCTTCATCTAATGGCTGCGCCCGTGCTTTCATTCGCCCTACAATCTGAAATCTTTTATGCTTGCCTCACCGAACATAGCAGGTCAGAAAACATACGGGGAAGCGCGTTTTGCCTGCGTGAAATTCTTTAATTGCAGCCTCCTGCAGAGAAATTGCAAGTTACGTCCCCGAACGTCAACCGTCTGATAACAAAGGACGACGAGGATAATTTTGCGCTAGAAAATCTCTTGCTTGCTATTGGTATGGTTCAGGTCTAGACTTCGTTAAGGTTAATGGTTGATTTACGCCTACGTTAGCAGGAAAGCCGAAGGGCCGAGGAGGCACCCCATGAGCAAGGGCGCACCAAAGAACGGACACAAAATCTCAAGCAACGGGCACAACGGGAATGGCAAGACCGTGATGCTGCCAAACTTTTCAAGCACGTTGATCGCAACGATTCCCCACGGCAGAAAAGGTAAACACAACTTGATTGTTGCCATGATCCTGGACGATCTTCAGAAGCTCGACTCGGAAAAGGCCATACTGGTTCCTCTTGAAAGCCTGGACGGCGAAAAGATGGAGAACGTACGCTCTGCCCTGAATCGCGCCACCCGGCAAAAAAACATGCTGGTTGCCACGGCCACCGACGAGAAGTACTTTTACGTCTGGCGGACGGAGCCGAACAAGTCTCAAGCCAGCTCCCAGGGATTCTAGAGAAGCGACAGGGCTGATGACCCGGCCTACTTGCGGCGCCACGAATCATAAGACGCCCATGCCTCGCGTTCTGAAATCCCTCCATTGCAGCTCTGTTTCAGCATTAGCTGCCCGCGCTTGCTTCTCTCTTCGCTCGAGGCTCGAGCTATCCAACTCGTAGAAGCTGATATTTCAGCTGCTCACGCCGGTTAAGCATAGTGTCCGCAATCCATCTCACTGATATTGGCCACAAGTCGCAGTTGATCGAAGCGACGCAAAAGGATAGGCTAGGCGGTTTGCAAACCGTATTTTGAAGGAGCAGCCTTGTCCACTCGATTTTCCCGAATTCTGATCGTTCTGCTGATGGCAGTTTCTTTTGTTTCTGCTCAAACCGTCCCGGCGAAAAAAACTATTGCAGCGCAAGGCGCTCCCACGGTTGCTCAAGCGGAAGCTTTCATGAAGAACGCGGAAGCTCAGCTACTTGACCTGAGCGTACGCGCCGGCCGCGCCTCCTGGGTGCAGGAAAACTTCATTACCGACGACACGGAAGCCATGTCTGCACAGGCACAGGAAAAGCTCACAGCGGTGGTGACACAGCTGGCGCTGGATGCGCGCCGGTTTGACAACATGACGTTGCCACCGGCCTTGCGGCGAAAGTTCGTGCTGCTGAAGCTGTCACTGACCGCGCCCGCACCGAACAATGACGCAGAGCGCAAAGAGCTGACCGAGATCGCCACCTGGCTGGACGGCACATACGGCAAAGGCAAATACTGCAAGCCTCAAGCTGACGGTAAACAGAAATGCCTGAGCTTGAATGATCTCAGCCGAATCATGGCCACCAGCACCAATCCGGACGAACTGCTGGATGCATGGGTTGGCTGGCACAAGATATCAGTGCCCATGCGGCAGAAGTACGGCAGATTCGTGCAGCTTTCGAATGCAGGCGCAAAAGAACTGGGCTTCAAGGACACGGGAGCTATGTGGCGTTCGAACTATGACATGACGCCGGAACAGTTCAGCGCTGAGATGGAACGTTTATGGCGACAGGTGGAACCTCTGTATGTATCGCTGCACACGTACGTCCGCAAACAGCTCATCAAGAAATATGGCAAGGTGGCGGAACGGCCTGACGGTCTGATACCCGCGCAACTGCTGGGCAATATGTGGGCGCAGGAATGGGGGAACATTTATCCGATCGTGGCGCCCCAGACATCAGAGAAAAGCTATGACGTCACGGAGCTTTTGAAGCAGCACAACGTGAACGAACTCGGCATGGTCCATTACGGCGAAAACTTCTTCAAGTCGCTGGGCTTTGCGCCGCTGCCGGACACCTTCTGGGAAAGATCACTGTTCCTGAAGCCGCAGGACCGCGATGTAGTCTGCCACGCCAGCGCCTGGGACATCGACCAGAAAGATGATCTTCGCCTGAAGATGTGCATTGAAGTCAAAGGCGAAGACTTTGTGACCATCCATCATGAACTCGGTCATAATTTTTATCAGCGAGCGTATAAGAACCAGGACGTTTTGTTCGAAGACAGCGCAAACGATGGTTTTCATGAAGCGGTAGGCGATACCATTGCGCTCTCTGTCACTCCGGAATATCTGAAGGAAGTGGGGCTGCTTGATACAGTGCCTCCGGAGAGCGCGGATACCGGCTATCTGCTCAAGATGGCGCTGGACAAGATCGCGTTTCTGCCGTTTGGACTCATGATTGATCAATGGCGCTGGAAGGTGTTCAACGGGGAGATCACGCCTGAGCAGTACAACAAAATGTGGTGGCAGCTGAAAGCCAAGTATCAGGGCGTGGCGCCGCCGGTGGAGCGCAGTGAAGCTGACTTTGATCCGGGCGCGAAATATCACATTGCCTCCAATACGCCATACGCCCGCTACTTCCTGGCACGAATCCTGCAATTCCAGTTTCAACGCGCGCTCTGTGAGACTGCGGGACAGAAAGGCCCGCTGCACCGCTGCTCCATCTATCAGAACAAAGCCGCGGGAGAGAAGCTGAATAAGATGCTGACCATGGGCAAGACCAAGCCGTGGCCGGACGAACTGGAAGCCATCAGCGGACAGCGCCAGATGGATGCGACCGCCATCCTGGATTACTTCGCCCCGCTCAAGAAATGGCTGGACGAACAGAATGCCGGCGAAAAGCAGGGCTGGGATGGAATGGACGGCGCGATCGTCAAAATGGAAAAGCGCTAGAAAATGGAAAAACGCCGGCGGCGCGGCGGATCCAGCCAGTTTGCAGGGTTGCTGGACTTCCGTGTTTGCGATTTGGGTACAGGCAGGCGTTTTGCCTGCCTGTGCTGAGTCCATATGCAGTAAGTTTGTAGTGAGCGGGGTGGTTGCCAAATCATGGCCAAGTGGAAGCAGTACGAATTGTGGGTCCAGACCGGGGAGAGCAAGTGGGAGATCATCGGGATCTTTCCCAGTACTGATCTTCCGACGGCGGTGGCCAATGCCCGCGGTGTACGGACACGCCTGATTGAGGTACTTTATGACGGAAGCAAACTTCTGGGCCAGGAAGTAATCGCGGAACTGGGGACTGCTCGCAAAGATCCTTGATTTAAAGGTCGTTAATTTAAAGAGCGTTAATTTAAAGACCCCATAATTCCCGATGCAAGCCTGGACTGGCATTTGCGAATCGCCGGAGGGAACAGGTGGGTCAGGGGCTGAAGAGCGGGCGAACGGGAATAAAATTTCGCCGTATTCTGCCTCTTGCGGCGCTTCTCTTTGTTACCGTCACCACCTATCGTTACATCGCTTTTCCGCGAACACCCCACGACGGGACGGTTTCACTGCGGGCCAATCCTCATGCACGTCCGTTAACAGTCGCTCAGGCAGTGAACCTTCCGGCGTTTGCTCTGACTTTACCCATTGAGTTGGCTTTGTTCGGCCCAAAGCGCGACAACTCCGCCGGCGCGCAGGCGTTCAGTATTGTGGAATTCGCCGTCCTCGGGATTATTTTCTGGTTTTTTGCAGGACGATTTCTGGATGATTTCACCACCTGGCGCAGGCTGCGCAGCGGCTCGCGATGGCGTTTACTGGATTGTCTGGTGGCCGCCTTTATTGCGGTTGAATCCACTCTGTTGCTGGCTGTATTCACCTTCATCCCCCTGCGCGATTTTCAGGACATGTGGCTGATATCGGCTTCCATTGGCTGGGCGGCCCTGGGATACTTTGCTTTTGCTTTTCGTATCGTGCAGTTCCGGGCGTACCCGCGCGGAAGCACGGAAGGAGGAACCCACGAAGCTGAGATCGACGACGTGTAAACCACGTGCAACCCGACATGGGTGGAATGCTTCCAGATATTGTGGGCAGAGTTCCCCAGTGCTTGATCGGGCAATTCTCACCAATATTTATTCGACGAAGCGGCGGAAAAAGGACTAACATCTCAGGATCACCGTGAGCTGGGTCCGCACGTGGTTGTGGTTCATTGGAGGCAATCATGAAAATGAACAATCAGGATTCTCTATGTCCGCGCTTTGACCGCTCATTTGTTCTTGTTCTGGGAACAGTCCTGCTTTGCGGGGTCATGGCTGCGCAGCGGCCCGGCTCCGGCTCCACGACCAGAGGATCCTCTAATAATTCCCGCCCAAATACCACCATCACGCCAGCCGATCTTTCAAAGCAACCAACTTTCGTTTCCGGCAACGTGTTGTTGGATGGAGGGGCTTCCGTGACGGAACCAGTTGCCATTGAGCGGCTCTGCAACGGATCCGTGAGACGCGAGGGATATACCGATTTCAAAGGACATTTTCAGATTCAATTAGGCACGAATTTCGGCTTTCAGGACGCCAGTGAAAATGACCCGCGTGCCACATCCGGTCAGACTCCACAGACGTCTGGACAATCCGGCAGTACGAATCGCTCAAGTCTGAATGGATGCGAATTTCGCGCCGTGCTCGCGGGCTATCAGTCATCGACCGTGATGCTGCGGATCACCGGAGACTCGTTTGAGAGCGAGCTGGGTAATATCGTTCTGAAGCGGCTCGGTGACGTCCCAGGCACCACGATAAGCCTGACCAGCATGACTGCTCCCAGGGACGCCAAGCAGGCGTTTGAAAAAGGCCGCAAGGCCCTGTCCCAAGATAAGATTGACGAAGCCATCAAAGATCTGGAAAAGGCAACGGAGAAATATCCGCAGTTCGCCGCCGCATGGTCCATGCTGGGCGACATTCACCAGGAGTCCGAACAATTCGATAAGGCCACCGAGGAATACAAGAAAGCGCTGGTGGCGGATCCGCAATACGTGAATCCGCTTTTCGGCCTTGCGGTGATTGCGGCCAAGCAGAAGAAATGGCAGGAGGTGGCGAACTACAGCGCGCAGGTAATGAGCCTGAATGCTTACGCTTTTCCCTCCGCGTATTTCTTTAACGCTGCCGCAAACTACAACGTAGGCAGATTTGATGTAGCTGAAGAAAGCGCGCGCAAGTATAAGGCCAGCTCAGATCACAAGCATCCTGAAGTCTCACTGCTCCTGGGCAGCATCCTGGCACGCAAAGAAGATTACTCAGGTGCAGCCCAGCAATTGAGGGATTATCTGGCATCAGCCCCCAATGCTCCGAATGCCAATGAGCTGCAGACCAAGATAAAGCAGTATGAGCAGCTAAGTATGGCGAAGAAGTAGTAGGAAGAAGCCGGACGTTTTAAGCGGAACAAAACACAGCACAAGGTCCCTCCCCCTACTCCCACCCCAACCACGCAAAAGCGGCGTGTTTGGGGGCCCCGGTCTCGGCAGCTGAAGAAAGCTGCCTCGCTTACGGGGTTCGGGATGACGATATTTTTTGATTGAAGCTGCTGCGTAAACATGCACGGCAGGTTTGTCTGCTGCGCAGCGGGATGGGACCCTGGGCCGCTTTAGTTTTCCTTCGGCGGGAATGCCAGCAGAAACGGCGCCGTAAATTTTTCGTTTGGCTTCAGATTCCCGTGATCATCAATTCGATTCCATCCCACGTTGGCGACCACAAGAATTTTGCCATTTACGGCAATTGCGTGCGTGGGTTCTCCCAAACCTTCGCCCTGGGCCAGGACTTCCGCCGATTCCACGCGTGTTTGTTCGTGATTTAAACGGTAGCGGACAATGCGCGCCGGGTGTGTCCCATTCTGCACTCCGATCAACGCATCGCCAACGCGAAGAAGTCCGTCAAGTCCGGTGGCAGCCACATTGTCCGGCATGGTGAGATAGCTGATCTTGTTGTGATCATTCAGATCGATGATTGCGATCCCGATGGGATATTCAGCGACGAAAAGGCGTTTCCCATCGGCAGCAATCGCGGGCGTCTGAGGAGAGAAGAAGCCTCCGGCAATTTTCTCCAATTGCGCTGACTGCAAGTCGCCTTGCACGCGATAGACGCCGCCGCCAATACTGTCGGAAACGAACACACTGCCCTGAGGTGTAACCGTCATATCGCCCAGAACGCCAGGTGCAACAAATGGGAGTTCATACCGATGAAGCACACTGCCGCTGCGAGGATCTACGGCAAGCAGCGCCGTTTTGCCATCGTCTCCTGGTGGATTACTGGCAAACTCAGGCATGGCTGAGGATGTCATCCAAAGCACATTGCGCATGTTGTCAAAAGAGATAGCGAGGGTAGGCCAGCGTTTCGCAGTTGGAGGCAGGGACACTTCGTCCAGGCGGCATTGCGATTCATTCACCGCAGGTAAAGTCACCCGGTAAACAGAGTGATGGAGAACGCTGGTGACATAGAGCATTCTGCCGGTTGCATCCGATGCAATATCTTCGGGCATAAGATCGGCAATGGGAAGAGTACATACCTTCTGGCCGTGAACAAACGGCTGGCTGACAGCGTTCATCTTTTCCGCCAGCGTTTTCCAGCCGGGATCAGAGAGTAAAGGCTTGAGATCATCATCGGCAGAGATGTCATAGGAAAGGCCCATGGCAACGTAACGCTGCATCCATGCGAGTGCCTGAGCGTTGTTACCCAGCCGCGTTTCCACAGAAGCCATGCGCAGAAGATATGTGGGCGTGGGACCAGGCAGCTCTTTGCCAATTTCCAGCAGCACTTCACGCAGACCCTTCCAGTCCTGCTTTTGGCGCAGTTCGCGGCCTTTCTTATTCAGCTCAAGGAAGTGCGCACGATCGAGGGAGAAAGCGAAGATTGAAGGCAGCAAAATGGCTGCGAGTATGAGGACGCGTTTCATGAAGACTCCATAAGACCCTGAGTTAGACGCTCCGCGAATGATTTCGATAACTTGACTGCCTTAATCAAACGGTGTGCCCGGCGGGTTTAGGTTGGCTTTTTTTCGATTTCGCTTTACCATCGCCCAGATGTCTGCTGAAGACAAAGCGTTAAACCGCGAGCGCCTGGTATCGGCTGTACAAGCCGAAGAGGATGCGTCTTTTGAACTTAAATTGCGCCCCAAGCTGCTGCGCGAGTTCATTGGGCAAAATAAAGTAAAAGAAAACCTGTCCGTGGCGATTGAAGCGGCCAAGTCGCGCGGCGAAGCGCTGGACCACGTATTGCTTTATGGCCCGCCAGGTCTGGGCAAGACGACGCTGGCGACGATTATCGCCAACGAGATGGGCGTCGCCTACCAGCAGAGCGCCGGTCCTGCCATTCAGATCAAGGGCGATCTTACGGCCATTTTGACAAACCTGCATGACCGCCAGGTCTTATTCTTTGATGAGGTCCATCGACTGCAACCTGCGCTGGAAGAGCTGCTGTATTCGGCGCTGGAAGATTACAAACTGGACATCATCATTGGCCAGGGACCGTCCGCGCGAACGCACACCATTGATGTAAGCCCGTTCACGTTCGTCGCGGCGACAACGCGTGCAGGCCTGCTTTCAGCGCCGCTGCGTTCACGCTTTGGCATCCTGCTGCGTCTGGAGTTCTACAGCACAGAGGAGCTTAAGTTTGTAATTGAGCGGTCGGCAGAGATCTTGGGTGTAGCCATTGATTCTGATGGCGCGGAGGAACTGGCCGGCCGGGCACGCGGTACTCCGAGGATCGCTAACCGCTTGTTGCGCCGGGTCCGCGATTTTGCTCAGGTGCGAAGCAAGGGCCGCATCGATAAAAGCACCGCCCAGGCAGCGCTGGAAATGCTGGAAGTTGATAAGCACGGCTTTGATGAAGTGGATCGGCGGCTGCTGTTGACGATTATCCAGAAATACAACGGAGGCCCCGTGGGTTTGGGCACGCTGGCCGCAGCGCTGGCGGAGGAGACGGAAGCGCTGGAAGAGATTTACGAACCGTTTCTTATACAGATCGGATTCCTTGATCGGACCCCGCGAGGACGTGTCGCAACCAGGCTTGCCTATGACCACTTTGGAATTAAGTATGGCCGGCAGCCGGGTCTTTTCTAGTCAATAGATCGTTCAGATTGCAGGGTTTTACCTCCTTTTCAGACCCGGGAATTTGCGATACTCTGCAACACTTACCTTCTCAGCAGCCATGCGTCTAAAAAACCTAGAGTTCCCGAAACATAAGTTCGCGCTGTAAGACGCATTCTCTCCTCTCACGCCGCGGACTGGAGACTCGACGTGCGTAATGGCGGCTTCGTCTTTGGCTTCGTTCTTGTCTTAGCGGCAAAAATGGTCCTGGCAATTCTGGTGGTCTTGTCGGGACTGAGAGCCTATGCCTATCAGGAGCTGCCGGCAAAGGCAGCAGTGCACGCGCCTTCTCTGGCTCACGAGATCAGCTCACTCGACGTGCCGCGTCTGGACGGGGGGCCGAAGCTGGTTGATTTTGAAGGGATGGAACCTGCGAGCCTTATCGCCCGCAAAATGCTGAAGGTTACCAAATTTATTCAGCGCGATCCGAAGGATGGCTCACCCGTCTCGCAGCGAACAGAAGCTTATCTCGGGTATACGGACAAAAGTTTTTACATCGTATACCTGGCGTTCGATTCCAATCCCAAGCTGATGCGAGCCCGCATGCTGCGCCGCGAATTGATTGATGACGACGACCAGTGCGGGCTGTTCCTTGACACCTTTCACGATCATCGTCACGCCTATGCCTTTTACGCCAACCCGTACGGCATTCAGCAAGACGCATTGTTCTCCGAGTCGAATGGACCTGACCAGTCATTTGACACTGTCTGGCATACGTTTTCCAAAATCACCCCGCAGGGCTACATTCTGGGATTTGAAATTCCATTCAAGTCATTGCGGTTTCAACCTTCACCGACTCACACTTTTGGGATACTGCTGGCGCGGGTGATCCCTCGCTCAGGTGAGCGCGCTTACTATCCGGAAAACTCCAGTCGTTCCCAGGGCTGGCTGGTGCATGAAGGCGATATTAACGGCTTTGAGCACATATCGCCGGGAAGAAACATGCAGTTCATTCCCTACACCTCGTTGGGGGCCTTCCGATCACTGGATGAGCGGGATCCGGCGGGAGATCGATTCACAGGAAAGCATCTGGAACCCAAAGCGGGCCTGGATTCAAAAATAGTTTTGAAAGACAGTCTGGTTTTTGACTCGACCATTAATCCCGACTTTGGACAAATTGAATCAGACGATCCGCAAGTCACGGTCAATCAGCGCTTCGAGGTTTTCTTTCCCGAAAAGCGGCCATTCTTTCAGGAGAACTCCAGCTACTTTGCCACGCCGATGAACCTGGTGTTCACGCGACGCGTGGTGGATCCGCTGTATGGTGCGCGTCTTACGGGCAAGGTTGGCGGCTGGGCGATTGGGACCTTTGTGGCCAATGATCGCGCGCCGGGAAGGAATGTGATTGATACCGACCCGCTGTCAGGTAACGATGCCTATTACGGCGTGTTCCGGCTGAATCGTGAGTTAGGCAAGAACAACAGCATTGGATTTATTTACACAGACCGAGAACTGCATACCGCGCCAAACAGCTTCTGCACGATCACGGAGTGCGAAGTTGGCTTCAATCGAGTAGGCGGCTTTGATGCCCAGTTCAAACTCAACAGAAACTGGCAGGTCAGCGGGCAGGCTGTGACCAGCGAGACCAAGCTGAATGACGGGACTCATCTGGCGGGCCCTGCATACCTGTTGTTTGGCGAATACAGTTCCAGAAAGATTGAATACAACACCAGCTATCAGGACATCTCGCCGGGGTTCACGACGGAGACCGGCTTTGTGCCGCGTGCAGATATCCGTCAATACAACACCTTCTTCGGTTACACGCGACATCCGGAAGGAAAGGTGCTGGTTTCGCACGGTCCCCGCTTCACTGAAAACTCCATATGGGACCATAACGGCACGCGGCTGAATTACCTGGGGAACGCCAACTATCAAATCGAATTGCCCAGGCAAACTTTGTTAGCGGTATTCGGCCAATTAGAACATGAGCGTCTGCGGCCGATCGACTTTTCCACGCTGCCCGGCAATCGCGACTATGCGCATGTGCTGTGGGGGCCGGCGATCAATACCAGCTACTTCAAATCGTTTGGCTTGAATGGTGAGATCGATTTGGGAACCGCTACGAACTTTGTTCCCCGCACCGGGCCGCCGGTGCTGGCGAACTTTACGGGCGTGACATTGAATGCGAGAGTGCGCCCCACCAAAGGCTTGACGATTGATAACACTTATCTGCTGACGCGACTGCTGGACAAGCAAACCGGGCTGAACATCTTCAACAACCACATCATGCGGTCAAAGTGGAATTACCAGTTCACGAAAGAGTTCTCTCTCCGCTTGATTGGTGAGTATGATTCCACGCTGTCAAATCCTGCTTTTACAACCCTGCAAAACAGCAAGCGGTTTAATGGGGATGTGCTGTTCACTTATCTGATCAACCCGGGAACGGCGATTTATGCGGGATATAACAGCAATCTGCAGAATCTTGATCCGTCATTGCAGCGTGTTTGCGCCGGGTTTACATGTGGACCCGGACAATCGCCCGATGGGCTGCTGCGAACGCGCAATTCGTTCATCAATGATGGACGGCAGATATTCGTGAAAGTTTCGTATTTGTTCAGGTATTAGCGCGAATTGAGATCCTTACCTCAGTGGCTAAAGCCAAATGTTTTCATTTTTGCATTACCGCAGACATAAATGTCTGCTCCACCCCGTGCGAGATAGAAAGCGTTCCGCTCAGCCGCTTGCTTCGCTCCGTGCCGGGCTACTTTCGGTCGCGCCTTTGGCGCTTTGAACGTGGGCAGCCCCGGAGATTTTGTGAGATTGCGACTTTTGGGTATTCATAGGGATCTCTTCCTTCGGTCGGATAAAGAAAGAAACCGCAGGGACATAAATGCCTGCTCCACCCCGCGTAATTGGCAACGTGTCGTCCGGCATTGATCGTACGCGTCAAGCTATTTCCGGTCGCTTATGACGTCAAAAGGCCAAATCCAGAGCTGCTCGCTTGCGGAGCATAAATCCGCGTTAAAAGCGGCCAGGTAGTTCAAGTTTCCGGTTATCATTGGTTTACTGACATGTCGGTCGCCGTACGGTCATTCGCAAAAATCAATATCGGGTTACGTATCGGCGCCAGCCGTCCGGATGGCTTCCATGAATTGCGTACCGTTTACCAGACCATTGATCTGGCGGACATTGTTCGTGTGGACGTGGGCCGAGGCACCGGAATTGAGGTCTACTGCAAAGATCCGCGCGTCCCGTCAGACGAGACCAATACGTGCTGGCGCGTAGCCGATAAGGTACTGCGATCACTGAAAACCCGCGGGAAAGTGCGAATCACCATCGAGAAGAACCTGCCGGTGCAGGGTGGCATGGGCGCCGCGTCATCGAATGCAATCGCCACTTTGTTCGGCCTGGAGAAAATGCTGAAGCAACAGCTTCCGCCGGAAGAGCGCCTGCGTATCGCTTCCGAAGTCGGCTCTGATCTGCCTCTGTTTCTGGTGGGCGGTACCGTGCTGGGAACAGGCCGAGGCGAACAGGTATACGCCATGGAAGACCTGCCGGGCTTTCCCTGTGTGGTGGCGACGCCAGACATAGGTGTGTCCACACCGGCGGCGTTTGCCGAATGGGACAAGAAGTTTCCAGCCCCCGCCAAATTGACGCCGCAGCCTGCCTCCGATAAAATGAATACGTTCAGCCAGTCTGTTTATGAGTGGTTGAGCGGTAGTAGTTTTTCCCCAACCGGTGTCTCAGTAAATGGCTGGGACCGGGCCGAGGCACTGCTTCTCGACCTTGTCCGTACCGGGATAGAAAATGACTTTGAAACCGTCGTTTTCCCTAAACATCCCGCAATACGTGAGGTAAAGCGCGCCTTGGAGCGTTCTGGAGCGAAGTATGTGTCGCTTTCGGGCTCAGGATCAACTGTTTTTGGCCTCTTTGCGGATCAAGCGACAGCAGAAAAAGCTGCAGCGACCCTGGTAGGGAATGAAATCCCCGCAAAAGCCACGACGACGCTACCGCGTAATCGGTATTGGAAAGAGATTTTCCCGGCGAGACAGTAGACATTCAGTAATCGGGCAAATGATTCCCGTAAGTCCTTTAGATCTTGGGATGAACGGGGGAGGGGTAGCCAGGATTGAGTAATCGGGTAATTTGGCAATCGGGTAATTGAACCCCTTGAGTGCGATGCCTTGGGATGATTCCTGTAAGTCCTTTAGATCTTGGGATGAACCGGGGGGTAGCGCAGGATTGACTAATCGGTGGTTTTTGGGCGGTCGACTAATGGTAGGTCAAGTGCCTTTGGAGCACTTTGTCTAGGTTCGACTCCTAGCCGCCCAGCCAGTTTCGGGGTTGGAAGGTTTAGCGGTAGAGGTCCTTCGCGCTTTGCGCTCAGGATTTCGCCTCGCGGCTCAGACGCCGCGAAGTCGGCTCAAGTTCGACTCCTAGCCGCCCAGCCAGATGTTGAGCAAATGGCAATTGGCAATTGGCAATTAGCAAAACGGCAATTAGTAGTCGGCAGTTAGTAATCGGAAACCAAGCAGGTCCCCGGAAGGACATCTGTAACCCCAGAACGTTCCGGCCAAGGACCTAAAACGTAGATCCGTTGTAGCAAACCAGCTTCGAACGGGTGATGAACATGGCGACCATAGCAACAGCAACTGACAAACCGGAGAAAAAGCAACAACCAACTCAGCCGAAGAGCGAGCACAAACCCCAGCGCGCGCGCATGGATGATAAGTTCAAGATCTTCTGCGGCACGGCCAATGAAGCATTGACCGACGAGATCTGCAGTTTTCTGGACTTACAGCGCGGCAAGGCTACAGTGACCCGCTTCTCTGATGGAGAAGCTTACATACATATCCAGGAAAACGTGCGCGGTGCAGATGTATTTGTTGTCCAGCCCACATGTTTTCCGGTGGATGAACACCTGATGGAACTGCTGCTTTTGGTAGACGCGCTCAAACGCGCATCTGCCCGGCGCATCACTACGGTGATTCCGTATTACGGTTATGCTCGCCAGGACCGCAAAGATAAGCCGCGCGTTCCGGTGTCTTCAAAAGTGATTGCTGATTTGCTGACCACGGCCGGTGCGCATCGTGCTCTGGTGGTTGATTTACATGCGCCGCAGATTGCCGGGTTTTTCAATATTCCGGTCGACCATATTTTTGCGTCGCCCGTGCTGGTGGACCATTTCAAGAAGATGCAGTTGCCGAATTTGACCGTGGTATCACCGGACGCAGGCGGCGTGGAGCGCGCACGTTTCTTCGCCAAGAAGATTGACGCGGCCCTGGCCATTGTCGATAAGCGGCGCACGGACATGAACGTTGCCGAAGTGATGCACGTGATCGGCGACGTGAAAGGCCGGACCTGTCTGATCATCGATGACATCATCGACACGGCAGGCACGCTGGTGAAAACCGCCGAGGCATTGGTGAATGCAGGCGCAACGAAGGTTTTTGCCTGTGCGTCACACCCGGTGTTGTCGGGGCCGGCGATTGAGAGGATTTCCAAGTCGAAGCTGGAAGAGGTGGTTGTTACCAACACTATTCCGCTGACGGCAGCCGCTCAAGCCGAACCGAAGATAAAAGTTCTGTCGATCGCCGGCCTGCTGGGCCGAACGATCCAGTCAATTCACGAGGAGACTTCCGTCAGCTCGTTGTTCGTCTAGGAATTCCCGGACGCGTAACGCGGAAGCAGAGAAGAAGGAAAAAGAGATGATCTCAAAGGAAGTAGTTGAAGCACAGACAAGGCCGGACACGTCGCGTGGGAAGAATGAAGCTCGCCGTCTGCGTGTGAGCGGTCGCATTCCCGCTACGGTTTACGGCGCCAAGAAAGACGCCGTTGCGGTGAGTGTTGATCCCAAGCAGATTACGCGGATTCTGCACTCAGTGACCGGCCACAACACGATTTTTGACCTCAAAATCGGCAACGAAGACACCAAGGCCATGATCGTGGACTGGCAGTATGAGCCAATCAAGAGCCAGTTGCTGCATATTGACCTGAAGCGAATCGCCATGGATGTGAAGATCCGCGTGGAAGTCCCGATCCACTTGGTGGGCGAAGCGCCGGGCGTGAAGACCTCCGGCGGCATCATGGATCAGGTGCTGCGTGAAGTGGAAATCGAGTGTCTGCCGGGTGATATTCCCAGCCACATTGATGCCGACGTATCGCAACTGGAATTCGGGCAGGTGTTGCGCGTAAGCGACCTGCCGCACGGCGGAACGCTGAAGTTCATCACCGATGACAACCAGGCTGTTGCCCACGTGACATCAGTGAAGGAAGAAGTTGCGCCGACCGTTGACGCCACCGCGGAAGCTGCCGCGGCTGCACCTGCCGAGCCTGAAGTCATTAAGAAGGGCAAGCAGGAGACGGAAGAAGCTGAACCGCCGGCGAAGAAGTAACCTGCGTGAAGCTGCTCGTCGGGCTGGGGAATCCCGGTATCGAATATCAGTTCACGCCGCACAATATCGGCTTTCTGGCGATAGACCGGATTGCCGAAAACTGCGGAGTACAGGTTGATAATCGCCACGCGAAAGCTCTCACCGGCCGGGCCAGAATTGGAAATGACGAAATCCTTCTGGCCAAGCCGGAAACCTACATGAACCTGAGTGGCATGTCGGTTCTGGAGCTTTCGAGGAAATATGAAATTGATCCGGCGAAGGACCTGATCGTGATTTATGACGAGCTGGACCTTCCCCTGGGGATGATTCGTGTGCGCGCACGTGGGTCATCCGCCGGACACAACGGGATGCAATCGATCATCAATGCGATGCAGACCGAAGAGATTACCCGGATCAGGATCGGCATAGCGCCAGAGAGTCCGGGAAAAGGCGGGGCCAAATACATATTGGCTCCGTTCAGGAAATCGCAGCTAGTGGCCGTGGATGAAGCGCTGGACCTGACGGCCAAAACTGTGGACGTGATTTTGAGCGATGGAATCGCAACAGCGATGAACCGGTTCAATCGCAAGAATAAGCCGGATGAACCGGCCGAAGAAGGTAAGTAAAGATTTTGAGAAGCGCTGCTGGCCAGGAAAGGCATCAGCAGATCGCTGGCAAAGAGAGCAGCGACAGGAGAAAAAATGCAACGAGCTTATGAAGTGATGTTCATTGTGCGTCCGGACGTGATGGAAGAGGACATGGACAAACTGATTTCAACTCTGCAGGGCCATGCCACCACCGCGGGTGCGACCGTACAGAACACAGAGAAAATGGGCCGGCGCCGGCTGGCTTATGACGTAAAGAAATTTCAGGATGGCCAGTATGTTCTGTTTACCCTTCAGGCGGATGGCAAGGCGATCCATGAGTTGGAACGCCGCATGCGCGTGGCTGAGCAGGTGATCAAGTACATTACTGTGCGCACGGACGAGGAACAGCAGCGTCTGGACAAAGTGCGCAAACTGCGCGCGGCACGCACCAAGCGTCCGCCGGCTGAAGCCGCAACGGCTGAGAACGAAGGCTCCGCGGTCACCGCGTAAAAACAATTTTTGGCGCGCCTGAATATGTGCGCCTGCTTCAAGGAGAGTTATGGCTGACGAAAATCAGGAAGTAGCATCAACACCACCACAGCGCCCCGCGGGACGCCCCGATCGACCGGACCGTCCAGACCGTGGGCCCGGTGGCCCCAGCCGCGAAGGCGGCCGCAAGTTTTTCCGCCGCAAGAAGGTCTGCAAATTCTGCGTGGAAAAGATTGACGACATCAACTACAAGGACGTACGCCTGCTGGGCCAGTTTGTGGCTGAGCGCGGCAAGATCGTTCCTCGCCGTCTCACGGGCGTTTGCACGCCTCACCAGCGGCGTCTGACTGCCGCCATCAAGCGGGCCCGTAACATCGCCCTGCTGCCATTTGCGGCCCGGTAGGCAGCAACCCGAATCGTTGATCAGTTGAGTCAATGGCAGCGCCTCAGCGGCTAAAGCCGAATCTGAGTGCAAGCTTTAACGCAGGCCTGAAGGCCTGCTCCACCCCGTGAATGGATACATCATGGGGATGAAGATTGAAAAAAGAATCGGAGATTGACATGGAAGTCATCCTTAAAGAAGAAGTCCCGAATCTCGGCCATCGCGGAGACGTGGTGAAGGTGGCAGAAGGTTATGGCCGCAATTACCTGCTGCCGCACAAGCTCGCGATTGAAGCCACACAGGCCAATAAGGCTGTCATCGATCAGATGAAGGCCTCTGCGGTACGCAAATCTGCCGTGGAAAAAGCCGATTCAGAAGCTCTTTCAAAGCAGCTTGATGCTGTGAGCCTCAGTTTTCATCGCAAAGCCGGTGAGAAGGACCATTTGTTCGGTTCGGTCACGTCATCGGACATCGCGGACGCGCTGGAGCAGAAGGGCTTCACCATTGATCGCCGCAAGATCCAGCTCAACGAGCCGCTGAAGAGCGTTGGCGATTTCGAAGTGCCGATCCGCCTGCATCGCGACGTGGTGAGCAAGGTGAAGGTTTCTGTGCAGAAGGAAGCGGAAGCGTAACCAGCTTTTCTTTCTGTTAAATCAAACTGCGAAAGCCCTGGGGAAACTCGGGGCTTTTTGCCATTTTCAGCGTTCATTGGTGGGGTAGGGTATAACCGGTCAAAGTCCAAAACTGCCTACAAATGATGCACTTTCTCAAGTGTTCGAAAATGGGATACCCTCAGCTTACGTATCCTCGTTTGCCTCGTCCAAGTAATTGCAAGGAGAGAGGATTCGAGGGACATAAGCCATGCCGGCCGAGACTGCAGTTTTGAAAGCGGCGGTTGGCGCGAGCGGTGAAAAACGTTACTCCCATTCAGCGGGAGACATGGTGAGTCAAGCCCTAAGCCGAGCAAATGACAGTGAGCTGATTCGCGCCGCTCAGCGTGGAGACCGTGTTGCGTTTGAAAGCCTGGTGCGCCAATACGATCAAGCTGTATTGCGTCTGGCCCTGCATCTCACCGGCTCTGAACCGGATGCCCGCGATATCTACCAGGAAGCCTTTCTCAAGGCCTATCGGCATATTGGTAATTTTCGCTTTGAGTGCTCGTTCTACACCTGGATTTACCGCATCGTCACGAACCTCTGCCTGGACCATCTGCGTAAGCGACAGACGCGCAGAGAAGATCCTGCCACCATTATGGACTCCAGCGGCCAGGAACTTGACCTGCTGGACCGTGTGTCTGACGACCGCGCCGGCGCCAATCCTGAACGTGATCTCATGCGCCGCGAGTTGGGTTCAAAGATTGCCCAGGCGCTCACCAAGCTCACGCCTCGCGAACGGATGGTCTTTGAGCTGAAGCACTATCAGGGATTGCGGCTGCGCACCATCGGCGAGATGTTGAACACCACGGAAGAAACGGCCAAGAACACTTTGTTCAGGGCCACACAGAAACTGCGGAGTACGCTGGCGCCCATGCGCCGGTAAAGATAAACGTTAAAGAGATTTTCGGGGGATTTGGTTATGAAATGCGATTGGACTAAAGAGAACATGGTTCTCTACATCTATGACGAACTGGCCGATGATGCCAGGTTCGAGATGGAGAACCACATCCGCAATTGCGCTGGCTGCCGTGAAGAACTGGAAAGCGTCAGCGCGCTGAAGCAGGATATGTCCGCCATGCCGGTATTGGAGATTTCCCCCAATCTTCTTGCCGCCAGCCGGATGCAACTGCAGGAATCCCTGGAGCATGCGGAACAGAATCGCTCCGGTTGGGGCATGTTTATCTTCGACTTTGCCGGATGGATGAACCAGATCAAGCTGGCGCCCGCGCTGACCGCTGCTCTGCTGATGATCGGCTTTGCCGGCGGAACGATTACCACATGGAAAGTTGCCGGTTCCAAGGCTCCTGAGAATATTGTCAGCCCGGATCAGCCGAAGCAGGACTTAAGTGTCGCCACTATTGAATCCATACTGACCGATCCCACTTCACACAACGTCACCATCAAGTACGACACTTTGCATCCACAAACGCTGGTGGCCTCGGCCGACGATCCACGCATCCAGCAGCTTCTGCTTCTGGCCACGCACAGCAATCGCGATTCTGATGTGCGCCTTGATTCCATTGATCTGCTCAAAGCCCACGCAGGTGACAATGACGTTCGCGATGCTCTGGTTTCCGCCCTTCGTTACGATAAGAACCCCGGTGTGCGGCTCAAAGCCCTGGATGGCCTGAAAGGCTACGTTCGCAATGATGTTCACGTACGCGATGCCGTCCTGGAAGCGTTGCTTCACGACGACAATTCAGGCGTTCGCGCAGAAGCCATTGGACTGCTTGATCCGGTCAAAGCCGACTCCAGCATTCGCGAAGCGCTGGAAGTCCTGGCGAAACGCGATCCCAATCAATTTATCCGTTCTCAGTCACAGCGTTATCTGGCGAGCACACCTCATCTGGATTAAAGAGAAAAACCAAATCATGAACAGACTTCTACAACTCGCGACTCTGCTGCTGGCTACGGGCCTGAGCGCAGTCGCGCAAACATCCGGTTCAACCTCGAATTCACGCCTGTATCGCTCTGGAGGGGAGTGGATCCAGGAAATTACTGGCTCCATGCCCGCAAGCAAGGTGGTCAAAGTTAAATCCAGCGCAGGCTTTATCAAAGTTGAGGGCCGGCAGCAGAATGCCATCGTCTTCATCATCCGCGAGCACGTGCGTGCGTCTTCAGAAGCCGCGGCAAGGCGCGAGTTCGCTCATATGAGTTACAGCTCAATGGGAACTGGTGATACCACCACCTTGCGTGCGGAGTGTGAAGGTTACAATCGCGGATACATCGATTTTGAAGTACAGGTGCCGCGGCAAACTGCAGCCTTAAGTCTTGAAACCAGGGGCGGAGTGGTCAGCGCAAAAAACATTTCTGGAAAAGTGGACGCCAACACAGGCGGCGGTGATATTCAACTGGATCAGATTGGCGGTCTGGTGAACGTCTCCAGCGGCGGCGGGACCATTGATATCGGCAAGACTGACACCGACGTTCATGTTGCAACCGGCGGCGGCAACATTCATATCGGTTCGGTGGGTGGGCGTTTGATCGCGAGCTCTGGCGGAGGAAATCTGAATATTGGCTCCGCTAAATTGATGAGCCTGGAAACAGGCGGCGGGTGGATCAAAGTCAATAAATGCGAAGGCACCATCAAGGCCGCTACCGGCGGTGGCACCATCGACCTGAATCAAATTGACGGAGTGGCACAGATTCAAAGCGGCGGCGGCGGCATCAAGATCGGCCCCATTCGCAGCGGTATGCACGTGGAAACCGGCAGCGGCCCGATTATCGCGACCCTGGCCAAGGGCTCGTCTTTCTCCGATTCACGCCTGGAAACTTCGGTCGGCTCCATTGTTGTTTACGTTCCTGATGGTCTGGGCGTCACCATTAAGGCCGCTGTGGAAGTGGCACGCGGAGAAGGCATCAGCAGTGAGTTTCCCGAGCTGAAGATTACGCGTTCTGGCAACATTGGTCCGCGTGAGGCCTTTGCAGAAGGCAGTCTGAATGGCGGCGGCCCAGTGCTTCATGTGCACACGGCGACAGGCAATATCGAGTTTAAACGGCAAAAGAATAATTAGACTTCGTGGGAGGTTTTTGTGCGTCGACTATTTACATTCGCAATCTTAATGAGCGGATTGCTTCCCCTTTCTCATGCTGGCGCGGCAACCCAGCCTGAGGCGCAGTCTAAGAGTGGGCCCAGCACCTACGTGGTTTCGCCTCCGGGCCGTTCCTACCTTGGCGTTGATATCCGTGACATTACGCAGGACCGTGTGGCAGCGCTGAAATTGAAAGAAGAGCGCGGCGTAGAAGTAACCATGGTTGACCAGGATGCTCCCGCGGGCAAAGCCGGTCTCAAGGAACACGATGTGATCCTTGATTTCAATGGCGCTCCGGTGGAAAGTGAAGAGCAGTTGCGGCGCATGATCCGCGAAACGCCCGCCGGACGCACGGTGACGCCTTGGCATCAGCCGCGATGGCAGCCCCATGAAGCTCAGCGTACAGCTTGCGCAACATGACAGAGTCGTTGTGGGTAATCGCATAGAAATACCGCCAATCCCTCCAATTCCGGATATGGATTTCTCGAATCGCATGGACGTCCCCAACGTTCTGGTGGTGCGTAGTCTCACACCACCTCTGGGTGTGCAGACGGAAAATCTTGGGCCGCAGCTGGGTGAATATTTCGGCGTTAAGAATGGCGAAGGTGTGCTAGTCCGTTCCGTGGAAAAAGGCAGCCCTGCCGAAAAGGCCGGAGTAAAGGCCGGTGACGTAATCGTGCGAGTGGCCGATGAGAAGCTCTCCGATCGAGCTGACTTATCGCGAGTCATGCGCAAACATCGTGAAGGCGGCAAAGTCACTCTTGGGATTATGAGAGATCGGCACGAGCAGACTGTGACCGTTGACTTGCCACAACGCCGGTCGAAAGACTCCTCAGAGCTCATCATGAACAATGACGATGAACTCCTGGACATGGATGCTTCACTCAGAGAAATGGACGATTCCCTGCTTGGCCTGGACGATTCCATGACCGATTTTGACGTTGATGTTGAATCCTGGTCGGACGAGTTAGCGAACGGCGAGCTTGCCAATTCAATGAAGAAGGCCCAGTCAACGTTAGACCTCCTTCGTGAAGAACATAAGAACTGGTTGAAACATTCGGATTCAATGATCTAGCTAGGCGAGCACCTCAGCGATGACCTTTGCGGAACGCGCGTAGTCATCAGGCCGCTAACGCCCCATCGCTAATTGCCCCCATAAAACTTTGGGCCGCCCATTCCGGACGGCCCATATTTTCGATTTGAAAAAACGCCTTTAGTCCTGGTCGTTGCCGGCGCGTTTCCAGTTGATGATGTCGCCCAGAGTGGTGGTTGCGCTGGAACTTGACGCAGGGTGCTTGTAAGCTTCCACGTCCGCGCGGCTGGCTTCTTCGCCTACTGCGCGCAAGCTCAGGCCAACTTTCTTCTCTTCGGCATTCATCTTGATGATCTTGAAGTCATGTTCCTGTCCGGCTTCCAGTTTTGCTGGTGCGCCGCTGGAATCAGTGGCTTCAGAGTTATGGCAAAGCCCCTCAACGCCCTCCGCAATTTCAACAAAGGCGCCAAACTGGGCCAGCCGCAGAACCTTGCCGTGCACCACATCGCCAATGCGATGTGTCTGGAAGAAGGTCTCCCAGGCGTCCGGCTGAAGCTGCTTCACGCCCAGTGACAGGCGACGCTGCTCCGGCTCAATGCCAAGAACAATGGCCTTCACCTTCTCGCCCTTCTTCAGGACTTCCGAAGGATGCTTCACCCGCTTGGTCCAGCTCAGGTTGCTGACGTGAACCAGGCCGTCGATGCCGTCTTCGATCTCGATAAACGCGCCAAAGTCAGTCAGGTTGCGCACGCGACCTTCAACCGTTGAGTTGATGGGATACTTCTCGTGCAGTCGCTCCCAGGGGTTCGACTCAAGCTGCTTCAATCCCAGGGAGATGCGGCGCTCCGTGGAATTCACGTTCAACACAACGCATTCCAGCTCTTCGCCCACATTCAGCATCTTGGATGGATGCTTCATGCGCTTGGACCATGACATTTCACTTACGTGCACCAGGCCTTCAATGCCCTGTTCTAGCTCAACAAACGCACCGTAATCGGTCACGCTGAGAACGCGGCCACGAACACGCGCGCCGATCGGATAGCGTTCCGCGGCATCCAGCCAGGGGTCAGGCGTGAGCTGCTTAAAGCCCAGAGAAACCCGGAGTTTTTCCGGATCAAATTTCAGCACCTTCACCTGAATCTGGTCGCCAACATGGACCAGGTCACGTGGATGCGTAAGGCGGCCCCAGGACATGTCAGTAATGTGGAGCAGGCCGTCAATGCCGCCCAGGTCCACAAATGCGCCGTAGTCGGTCAGGTTCTTGACGGTTCCGGTGAGAATGGAATCTTCCTGAAGGTGCTCCAGCGTCTTTTCCCGCTTCACTGCAACTTCTTCATCCATGATCGCCTTGCGGGAGACCACGATGTTGCCGCGTTTCTTGTTCAGCTTAATCACGCGGACTTCAATTTCCTGACCTTTGAGGGTGTCCAGATTGCGGACCGGGTGGGTATCCACCTGCGATCCCGGCATGAAGGCTTTCACGCCGATATCCACTGAAACTCCGCCTTTGACCCGCTCTACAACCGTTCCCTTGATGGCTTCCTTCGTGTGGTAAGCCTTTTCGATGTTCTCCCACACCCGCACGCGTTGGGCACGCTCGTGCGATAGAAGGACTGAGCCTTCTTCGTTCTCACCCCGTTGGACCATGACCTCAATCGGGTCGCCGGGCTGGAACTTGATGTTGCCGTGGGCATCCGTGACTTCAGCGATGGGCACCAGCCCCTCGGACTTGAAGCCGATGTCCACAACCACATGCGTGGCAGTAATCTTAATCACGGTGCCTTTGAAGACATTGTCTTCACTTGGCGCCGGCTCTGTTTCAAGGGTGTACGATTCAAGCGCGGTTGCGAAATCTTCCATGTGAGTTTCTTCTTTGTGAGCGGTGCCCGCGATGGGCTGCTCAGTGGATTCGAGTTGGGTATTGTTTCCGGACATAGTTGAGTTTTTTGGCAGGACTTCTGACGGGACGGATGAACTTCTGGTCTCAGCTTCAGGCTGTATTGATTCCTTGCGGGCTGTTTCCTCGACCGACATTCCTCTACCCTGCCGGGCCTAAAACACGTTGGGACTCAAACTAGAGAATCGTGTGACGTGCTGAAGGTGGACCCCGAAAGGGTCCCACTGGCGTGCTCCTTCCGATTTGCAGGAAGGCGGAAATACCAGCGGCCGGATCTTACGGCAGTCCTGATAAGGGCCATAAGACTCCTTCGACTATAGCAACGCCCTAAAGCACTGTCAAACACCGTGGGGCCACCAAAACACTCAAAATCCGCTATTCCCGTTCTGGTAAATTCCTCGTATGGACTTTATTTTCACTCCTTGGCGATATGCCTATGTCTCAGGCGCAGATAAGGCGAACGATACGTCCAATGACAGGGCTAATCAGTGCGTTTTTTGTGCTGCTTCCCAGCTCGGCGACGACAAGGCCGCGCGGATTGTCCATCGCGGCGCCCTCTGCTTTGTGATCCTCAATGCCTTCCCGTACACCTCCGGCCACGTAATGGTCGTCCCGTACGAGCACCTGGACCAACTCCAGAAACTCTCGACAAACGCAGCCCAGGAAATGATGGAACTGACACAAAAGCTGGAGGGAATTCTGCGTGAACTCTATCACCCAGACGGTCTGAATCTGGGCATGAACCTGGGAAAAGCCGCCGGGGCCGGTGTTGCCGGACATATGCACATGCACGTTCTACCGCGCTGGGTAGCGGATGCCAATTTTATGAGTGTTATCGGCGAGACCCGTGTGCTGCCCGAAGACCTGGAAACCACCTACAACCGTATCCAACAGGCTTTCGCAAGCTAAAAACAGGCTTACCTGGGATTTTTATCCAGGTACGAACTGTAACCACCGGAATTTGAGCTGGCCGCATTAGCCTTGTGAGAGTGGCTGCGATTGCATCATTCTGGTTTTTTCTTCTCTGTACTTGTGCAAAGCGAAGGTTCCGCGCACTCCGTTCACCAGACCCAGAATGATGATCACGGTCAAGATCCCAATGCCATGATGATGGGTTAAATTCCAGCCTATCTCAAACAGGTACAAAGCCAGACCAGCTACAGCCCAGGGTCGCGAGCCGTTCCATACTCGCCACGCTACAATGCCAAACAGCGCTGCATCGAATAAAGCAGCTGGGCCGATTCCCATCACTGCTGTCCCTGCTACCAGGCTGATTACCGCGACCAGACCGGTCAGGCCGCCGACGACACCTGCCCACCCTCCCGCTTTGTGAGAAGCGTCCAGAGCGGAATCTTCATCCATGATTTCCGGCCATGCCCAATTTGCCATGAGGTCTGGGATTGTCCGTTTTCATTGCTGGAAAAGCAACCAGATTTTTACATCAATATTTTTTTGACGAATGGCGATGGACAAAACCTTAGGTGGACGCGCGCTTCTCTCAACCCGGCATCTTAAATAAACAAACAAGAGTCGATTCAATTTTGACTGACCAAAGGAGGCTTATGCCACATTACGGTACATTGCGCGAAACCAGATTGCAGCAGGTTCCAGACGACCTTCGCGGTGCAGAAGTCTATGGCGTAAATGACGAGAGACTGGGCAAAATCGATGATGTGATTTTCGACCACGCCAGCGGCGATATCAGGTATGTGGTCGTCGAAGCCGGAGGGCTGTTCAACAAAAAGAACTTTCTGGTGCCGGCCAGTCGCGTTTCTCCTTACGGCAATCATGAAGACAAGTTCTATGCGGAGCTGGACAAGGAACGCATTCAGATGCTTCCTGAATATGACGAGAAGGCGCTGAAATCCGAAACCAACTGGTCAGAATACGAGAAGCATTATGAAGATCAGTGGAAAGATGGCGCGCTGATGTACAACACCTCCACCGGCCGCATGATTACGCCGCCAGCAGAGGAGATTCCCCGAGCTCAGACGAGAAGTGAAGGCGCGAATCGCAATGTCCGCAAGATAACGGACTTCACTCCTGAGCGGCTCGGCCGGGAAGATGAACCGTTAGGTGTCGGCAACAGCCGCTCCGCCACGCTCGAGCCGAAGAAGCCCTCCATTGCAGGACGCAAAGACGCAATCCTTGCAGACTGGGCTGCCACCAATATCAGCGATCGTGGGAAGGGCGCCGACGCGCGTTTTGATGACAGCCGTATGTCCCGCGAGCGCCAACCACTGAGCGAGCGCGTGAAAGACAGGGCCAGGGACGCGAAGGACGAGATCATCGGACGTACACCGCGAGCCGGTGAACGTGAAGGCGATGTGGTGGCCCATCGCGAGGGCCTGGATAGACCTGGCGTCTATCGCGCGGATGCAGTACCTGAAGCGGAAAAGCGGTCAGACATGAACGAGCCGCTCAATGCCAACTACGGGCCGCGCTGGAATCGCTTCCAAACCCGGCTACGCGAACGTCGCGATGACGTGGTGGCCGAATGTCCAATCTGTGGCAGCCAGAGGAAAGTGGCTTAGTCCGTTAACCAGGATTAGCAAGTAACGACGATTAACAAGGCCGCCTGCGGGTGGCCTTTTTTATTGTGGCTGTTGTTTTCGGAGTGCTTTTTTGAAGTCGCACGAATCAGGGGAACCTGCAGTGCTGTTGAGGTGTCTATTGAACTGATCATAGAACACCTGAGACAGGCGGCCTGACGCTCTGATTGGGACCTTTTCAATTCTGGTTGAAGCTGCAGGCCGCCCGTTGCTTCTGTTTCATGATCTCCTCAGAATGCTGGACCGCTGAAAGACGGAGGACAAGGAAGAGTCGAGCGAAGGCGATCTGTCTTACTTTCAAAGGGTGTCTCCTTCTTTTCCAGATAGCTCTCCCCGACTCTCTTCGCTGCTTCCGTCGCTCGGCGGCAGCTCGCGCCCTTCCGCATTAATCTGCGATAGAAGGTTTGCTTTTTGCCTTTCAAATTCTGACTGTCTTAGCAGTCCTGGCAATTTTGGCAATCTCTTCTGGCTGAATGCTGACTGCTGAGTGCTAACGGTTGGTTTCGGATCAGTGCGATCAGCGGGATGTTTTTACTGAAGCTCAGGAAATTCCTCTTCCCGATATTCCGCTGCCGGCTTGTCCGTCGGCTTACGTTCTGCTTCTGTAGCTCCGCAACTGCACGCGACGAATCTTTCCTGAAATTGTCTTCGGCAGATCCACAAACTCCAGCCTCCGCACACGCTTATAAGGCGCCAACACTTTTCGGCTATGCAGGAACACAGAAAGAGCCAGCTCACGCGACGGTGGTGTACCCGGACGCAACGTAACAAATGCCTTCACCACGGCCATGCGAATCGGATCAGGCGACGGCACCACAGCGCACTCCACCACATCCGGATGCTCGATCAGCGCGCTCTCCACCTCAAACGGACTGATGCGGTAGTCAGACGCCTTGAAGACGTCATCGGCGCGACCCACGAATGTAAGGTAGCCTTCTGCATCTCGCTGCACTACGTCACCAGTTCGATATACAGGCGGCGCGATAGGGATCAGCTTGCCGTCGTCGCCCTGATAGCCCGGCATCAACGCCATCGGCGGTGGATCCAGCGGCAGACACAGCTCGCCTTCCTCGGCTTCTTTGCCTTCCGTATTGATTAACTTCACGTGATATCCAGGCAGCGGCCGGCCCATGGAACCCACCTTCAACTTTTGCCCCGGCGGATTACCGACCTGCGCCGTGGTTTCCGTCTGACCGTAGCCGTCGCGAATCGTCAAATTCCACGCCGCGCGGACCTGTTCAATCACTTCAGGATTCAGCGGCTCGCCGGCACTGGCCAGTTCGCGAAGCTTCACCTTCCACGATCCTAAATTCTCCGTCACCAGCATCCGCCAGACGGTTGGCGGTGCGCAGAACGTATTCACGCCACAGCCGGTCAGAATGTCGAGCAGATTCCGTGAGTTGAAGCGCGCCTGATTGATTACAAAAACTGTTGCCTCGGCATTCCACGGCGCAAAGAAACAGCTCCACGCATGCTTGGCCCAACCCGGCGAGGAGAGATTGCAATGCACATCCCCCGGCTGGATACCGATCCAGTACATGGTTGAAAGATGACCTACGGGATAGCTGGTGTGGCTGTGCATCACTAGCTTCGGCTTTGACGTTGTGCCGGACGTGAAGTACAGCTGCATCGGATCGTCAGGCAGGGTTTCTCCATCAGGCACGAACTCGAATGGAGATTCATACGCCTTCTCAAACGCGTGCCAGCCGCTGATTGATTTCTCTCCCCCGACGGAAATTCTGCTGCAGCCCTTCGTGGCATCGGCCAGCTTGTCCGCCATCTCAGCGGCGCACACAATATGCTTCACGCGACCGCGCGCAATGCGGTCCGCCAGGTCATCCGCCGTCAACAGCGTGGTGGCGGGAATAATCACGCCGCCCAGCTTCATCACCGCCAGCATCGTCTCCCACAGCGGCGGAATATTTCCCAGCATCAATAGCACACGATCACCACGCTTCACGCCCAGAGTCCGAAAATAATTCGCCACCTGCGCCGACCGTCGTGACAACTCGGCAAAAGTCAGCTTGGTCTGCCGTCCATCTTCATACGCTACCCACAACGCCGTCTGGTCGCGACGTTCACCCGAGCCAATCACATCAAACCAGTCCAGCGCCCAGTTAAAGCGTTCGAGCTTGGGCCACTGGAATCCGGCATAGGCTGCTGCGTAGTCATCACGATGATGAAGTAGAAAATCGCGTGAGGTGAGGAAGGCTTGTGTTTGTTGGGTCATGCGTTTTTCTTATTATTGTCTGAAATCCCGAGCCTATCCTGAAATCCCGAACGAAGTGAGGGATCCCTACAATCTGACTTTCATTTCCTGAGCGAAAGCGAGGGATCAGCTTTTTTACATCACGAGCAAAGCGAGGGAGCCCTACCATTTGACTTTCATTTCCTGAGCGAAAGCAAGACGCAGTATTTCAAATCTATTCGCGCGAGACAAACTCCAACTCTTCAGCCTCGTCAAGCTGGTCCGCTTGGATAAATGTCCGTCCCGAGACCTTTGGATCAAGCACCATCACGCCACCCCCAAATTCCTGAACAAACCAGGCTGCTTCCGGGTCGTTCGGGTCCCACGCGACCAATTCGATCTCCGCAGGGTTTCCAAAGAAGGTTACACGGTCACCCTTTTTTATTTCCTCTCCAGATCGATACTTCAACACAATCGCTGCCATGGTCATAATTATTTGCTCAATGGGGATCCCTCACTCCGTTCGGGATAAAGACAAAAGCTCGGGATTTCAGAAACAAACTAGCCCTTAACAACTCTTCCAACTCCTTCTCTCCTACCACCTTCACGCCCAGCTCACGCGCCTTGTCCAGCTTTGATCCCGGATCATCACCTGCCACCACGTAATCAGTCTTCTTGCTCACCGACCCCGACACTTTGCCGCCCGCGTCTTCAATCATGCGCTTGACATCGTCACGAGAATACTTCTCCAGTGTCCCGGTAATAACGAATGTTTTTCCCGCCAGAGCCGTTCCGCGGACGCGCTTCACGCCCTTGAAAGTGAGTCCGTAGTCCTCAAGTCTCTTCACCAGCTCACGGTTCCGCGGCTCATCAAAGAACTCCCTGATACTCGTGGAAACGCTCGGGCCCACATCCTGCACTTCCTGCAACTCCTCCGCCGACGCATCCATCAGCGCATCCATCGACCCAAAATGTTCCGCCAGCAACTCCGCTGTGCGCGTACCTACCTGCCCAATCCCCAGGCCCAGGATCACCCGTTCCAGCGGCAGCTTGCGGGATCTCTCAATCTCCGCCAGCAGGTTGTCAATCGACTTCTCTCCCACCCGCTCCAGTGCCAGCAGTTGTGGTCTTTTATCCTTGAGCGCGTAAAGGTCTGCGATGTTCTTCACCAGCCCGGCTTCATGCAGCTGATTCACAATCGATTCGCCCATGCCATCAATATTCATCACTGACCGTGAGGCAAAGTGCAGAATACTGCCCTGCAGCCGAGCGGGACAATTGATGTTCACGCACCAGTGATCGACCTCACCCTCTTTATGCCGTATTTCGCTGTTACAAACCGGGCAGCGCTCCGGCATGTGGAACTGTTTCTTCCCGCGCGGATGTTCCTTGTCGTCCACCACCTTCACGACCTTGGGGATCACGTCACCACCGCGCTCCACCATCACCCAGTCGCCAATCTTCACGCCCAGCCGCTCGATCTCGTCCATGTTGTGCAGCGTGGCGCGGCTCACTGTGGTTCCGCCGATGAACACCGGCTTCAACCATGCCACGGGCGTAATTTGCCCGTACGTCCGACCTGCGGCTTGATGTCCTCCACCTGCGTAACGCCACTGCGGGCGGCATATTTATACGCGATGGCCCAGCGCGGAGCCTTGCCGGTAAAACCCAGGCGATCCTGCGTGCGCCGGGCATTTACCTTCACCACGATGCCGTCAATTTCGTACGGCAGCTTTTCCCGCAACTCTTCGCCCTTGGCGATGAACTTCAGCACCTCATCCATGGTCTTCACCACAATTCGCTGTGAATTCACCTTGAAGCCTGCGGCATGCAAGGCATCAAGTGCCTGGGAATGTTGATCGGGGAAGAACTTGCCGTCCACCAGCAGAAAGTAAGCGTAGAAATCGAGCCGTCTCTGGGCAACGATATTCGGCTCAAGCACGCGAATGGTCCCGGCAGCGGCATTGCGCGGGTTGGCAAAAGTAGAAAGTCCCTGCGCTGCGCGATCATCATTCATGCGCTTAAACGCAGCCAGAGGCATAATGACTTCGCCACGTGCTTCAAAATCCGGCGGCACGCCGGCCTTCTGCAGCACTGCACGGCTGATGGTCAAGGGCACGGAGCGCATAGTCCTGATGTTGGTGGTCACATCTTCGCCAACCGTCCCATCACCACGAGTTACTCCGCTGAACAGCTTGCCGTCGCGATACGTCAACGCCAGTGACATACCGTCCATCTTGAACTCGCAGACATATTCGATTTTGTCCGAGCCCGCCAGTTCGCGAACTCGGCGGTCCCAGTCGCGCAGTTCTTCCTCGTTATAAGCATTGTCCAGAGAAAGCATGGGACGAGAATGCGCAACCTTGAGAAAGCCTTCGCGCGGCTTGCCTCCCACGCGCTGTGTGGGCGAATCAGGAGTGATCAGCTCCGGGATGAGCGGCTTCAAGGGCCTTTAACTCCTGCATCAGGCGATCAAAATCGGCATCGTCCAGTTCGGGCGCATCCAGCACGTAGTAAAGGTGCTCGTGACGGCGAATCTCGTCGCGCAGCTTTTCGATCTTTTGTTCGAAGCCCCTTCCTTCAAGGCTTTTTTCTTTTGCTTTGGCGTTATTCTTGGCGACTGTGGCCATGCAACGATTATATTTGTGAGTTTGCCGATGAAGAAAGTTTGCCTGCTTTACAATCTCGCGTCGGGCCAGAAGCGTGAGCAGCGCACGCAGCAAATAACCCATATTGCGGACCTTCTTCGCGGGCACGGTATCGAGGTGGAAGCCAGGGCAACCACACACGCGGGCAGCGCGGTGCAGCAGACTCAAGACGCTGCCGCGGCAGGCTTTGATACCGTACTTGCCTGCGGGGGCGACGGCACATTCAATGAAGTCCTGAACGGCGTGATGCTCGTGCAATCTCCTCACCGTCAGCCAGCCATCGGCGTAGTCCCTCTCGGCAGCGGCAATCTCCTCGCAACGGACCTGAGGCTTCCGTCAAATCCTATTGCTGCTGCGCGTACGCTACTCGACTACAAGCCACGTGAGATATATCCCGGCATCCTTACCTCCCAACATCACGGTCGCACAGAGCAACGCTATTTTGTCGTCGCTGCCGGGGTTGGTTCAGACGCACAGCTGATGTATCGCACGGCCGTTGAGTCCAAAGAACGCTTTGGCCGCAATGCTTATTTTCTGGAAATGGCACGCATGGCCGCGCAGGGCCAGTTTCCGATGTTTCATGTGGAATGGAAGGATGAGCAAGGACACCTGCACGAGGAAAAAATAACGCTGGCCATGGCCATCCGCGCCCGCCATTTTCCCGGGCTATTACACTTCGTCAATCTGGGGTCTTCGCTCGTCAGCAACCATTACAGCTTGCTGCTTTTCCGGACCGGCAACGTCCTGCATTTCGCCAACTACTTTGCCAGCGTTGCCACCGGGCTGAACTGGAAGGTCCCCAAAGTCGACGTGGTAACTTCAAAGTGGTTTCGTTGCACTGCGCTGGACGTCCCCAAAATCCATGCTCAAGCCGATGGTGAGTTGCTGGGCCGGGTTCCAGCCGAAGTCAGCATCGCGGACAAGAGCTTCCAGTTGTTAATGCGGCATGAGCACTAAGCGGTGACAAGCCTTTCGAGGAGACGCAAAATTGGAGCCACTCACACATTTTCTAACCGGCGCGTGTCTGGGACGCGCAGGTTTGAATCGCAAGACTGCACTAGCCACGCTCACCCTTACGCTCGCCACCGAATCACCCGATATTGACCTTGTCGCTTATTTCGGTGGTTCAGTCACTGGGTTCACCCACCATCGCGGCATCACACATTCGCTGATCGGTGCGCCCATATTGGCGGCGCTTGTAGTAGCCGTGGTTCGAGGCTGCTATTGGCTGATGAAAGCTCGAGGTCGCGATACCCGCACTCCGCCCAACTGGAAGCTGCTTTACGTTTACGCGGTGTTCGGCTGCCTGATACATCTGTTCCAGGATTTCACCAATAACTACGGCGTCCGTCCCTTCGCTCCTTTTAATCCAAGGTGGTATTCCTGGGACATCGTCTACATCATTGATCCAACTATGCTGGCGGCGCTCTTCCTGGCCTTGACGGTGCCGGGGCTCCTGCGACTTGTCTCTGAAGAAGTGGGCACAGCAAAGCCGCAGTTCCGCGGCCGTGGCGCCGCCATCGCTGCACTGGTCTGCCTGGCTCTGGTGATCGTGGTCCGCGACGTAGAGCATCGTCGCACGCTCAAGTTGATGGGGTCAGTTACCTATCAAAATCAGGAACCGTTGCGCATGTCAGCTTTCCCCACTGCATTCAATCCGTTCGAATGGAATGGCGTGGTGGAGACCTGAAACTTCTTCCAGCTGTTTCCGGTTAACGTCAACAGCGGGGAAATCGATCCCGGGGAGCCGTTCCATACTCCATTACAAGCCGGAAGAAACAGCCGTCAGTCTGGCGGCGAAGAAGTCTCGTCTGGGCCAGGTATATCTGGACTGGGCACAGTATCCGCTCTTAGAGACTCAGAAACTGCCCGGTTCTGACGGATTTCAGGTGACCTTTGCCGACCTTCGCTTTGTTGATACCCATCTTCCCGCGGGCTCCAATCGTTCGCGGCCTCTGCGAGCCTATGTGCTCCTGGATACGCAACTGCATGCGTATGAGATGGCTTTCGGGTCGCCGCCCAATGACGACAGATGACGACGCATCGTTCGCGAATATTGACGCCGGAACAACAAAACGGTGACAATACTCCTTCGAGGTGCTTTATGCTGGCTTATTTGTTCGTTGTTCTCGCGGTTGCGATTCGCGTTGTGGCCGGTACCGGAACCTTCGCCACCCATGGTTTCACGCCAGTCGGCGCCTCGCTGCTATTCTTTGGCTCGCGCATGCCGCGCAAGTATTTCTGGGTACCGGTTGTCCTCTTGATCGGCTCTGATCTGTTCCTGAATTACCAGATCTATCATTACCCGTTGACCTGGGACCAGACGATTGTCTGGGCCTGGTACGCCGGAGCCTGCGGTCTTGGTATGCTGCTTCGCAACCGCGTGAAGCCGCTATACGTTGCCGGCGCTGCGCTGGCCAGTTCAGTGTCGTTTTTCCTGATCAGCAATTTCGCCGTCTGGGTCGCTGGCTATATCGGTTACCCCAAGACGATAGCCGGCCTGGGTGCCGCCTATGTAGCGGCAATCCCGTTCTTTCAGCGCGGGCTCGCTTCGGAACTCTTCTTCTCCGCAATATTCTTCGGAGTCGGGGCGTTGGCCGCTTCCTCAATTCGCGCGCCGCAGCATAGCGACATAGCCGCGTAAACGGTCCGCCACGATCGCCAACAGGGCAGAGATTATTAAAATTTCTAATGTTTTCTAAGTGTTTTCTCCTACTCTAAGATAATTTACCGGCAGCTAACACTAATTTAAGTTGCTTATTTTGTAAGTAGTTATCAGCCAGTTAGGCTTTTCTGCTCGCCTCCCTGTGGATTAAATTTCCTCCCCATTCTTCTGATGATCCTAAGATATTCCCAATAGCAGAACTTCCTGTTTTTAGACAGGACGACGACGGATATGAACAAAATTATTGATTTGGATTCGCAGCCCCTCATTGCGATCTGGGAAACTTCCGTTTCCTCGGTCGGATGCCGTGACCAAAACTTCCGGCCAGCCAGTTCATCGCTGGAACTCAATGACAACGAAGCGGAGCAGTTAATTCGCGACGTTGCCGACCTTAAACCACCTGTGTTCGTTTTTGCCGGTGATAATCCGCTGAGTCGTAGCGGAATCTTTAGCCTGGTGCAATATGCGGCTTCCTGCAATTTGCATCCCAGTAATGCTTTTGACGCCCGCCTCGGTAGTAACTCAACAGACGCTCGTTGCCTTGAAATCGGCATCGCTTTCGCGTCTGGCGTTTACGCTGAACGGAGCTGACAGCAGTTCCCACGATTTGTTCAGCGGCATTCCAGGATCGTTCACTCGCACGATAAAGGCCATCAAATGGGCGAATGAGCGCCGTTTGCCGGTCCAGATTCACACGGAAATCGGCCGCAGAAATCTTGGTGAACTCAACGCCCTGGCCTCCCTGCTCCTGCATTACAGAATCACCATGTGGAGTATCTCTTTCCCGGTTCCCGGCCCGGAAGATTCACTCAGTAACCTTCCTTCGGCTTCAGAATTTGAGGAAGCATTTCAGACCATCTATATTCTGGCCCAGAAAGTTCCCTTCAAGATAAAGACTGTTGAAGCACAGCACTACCGCAGATATGTGCTGCAGCAGAGGACGAATGCCAGATCACTGGCGATTCAAACCGGCCTTGCTCCGTTTTATGAAACCGGAATACCTGGAGTTCTTCCGGTGAATGAGGGCATGGCTTCCATATACATCACGCACAATGGTGATGTACTGGCCAGCAAGGCGCTGCAGGTTCCGGCAGGCAACGTGCGCCGGGACAAATTGCTCGACTTGTACCGCAACTCGCCGATCTTTCAGTCTTTGCGCAATCCCGAAAACTTGAAAGGGAAGTGCGGAAACTGTGAGTTCAAAGAGATGTGCGGCGGATCCAGAAGCCGCGCGTGGTCCTTATCCGGGGACATGTTCAACCAGGAAGAGAGTTGCGTCTACATGCCCTTGCAGGCGCGAAAAACGGCTGAGCAGCTGGTTAGCTAGCCGACTTTTTTCTGACAACCGTGCCGCGACTTGCTTCACTTTCCGGGTGAATCAGTTCGCGGCATTTTAGCGTTCGCCTCATTCATTTTTTCATGGCTGTGCTGGAGTTCATCCGCGACGGCGGAAACGGGAGCTCGCATGAGCCGAATGACCAGATAAATCGCTGCGATCACCACACAAAGGCCAAGTGCGGCAAGTCCTGGATGGGTTCGCAGCAGGAACTTGGCCTCAGTCACAATCTGGGGGCCGAAAATCACGGTGAGCACCGAAAGCACGCCGAAGCGAACCAGCCGTCCGCTTACGACCGCCAGCAGGAACGTCGGTACTCGCATTTCAAACACACCAGCGGAGAAAACGAAGAGCTTAAACGGAGTTGGAGGCGGAAGCATGGCGGGCACCATCAACGCCACAAACTCCTGCTTTTCAAAGCGGTCTCGAATACGCTTAAGTCGCGCTTCATCAATGCGCTTGAGCAGAAAGAGCTCGCCGCCGGCGCGTCCCAGACCATAGGGAACCAGGCAGCCCAGAGACGATCCAACGGCTCCAGCGATGCAATACAGCCAGGCCAGGTGCGGGTTTGCGTAGACATATCCTGCTACCAGGGCGTCCAAAGGAATGGGAATGGCGACGCTATCGATGGTAGCCAGGATGAGAACGCCCCATGCACCCAGAGTCTTAAGGGCGGCAATCCAGGCGGTAATCTTCAGGAAAATCTTGGTTCTGGCAGGCAACAAGATATTGTACGTGAGGCCGTAATGGGTTGAAAACGCCCGCTCCCGCTACAATAGAAGAGTACAGAGTTCATTATTCGGTTTGGGGTCAGTTTCCAGTGTTGCAGTGATCAGCTTTGGAATCTGGCGGTGGTATCGGCTTTTTACAGACCTGGCTCCAGCTTGTAGAAATACTAGTTTCATTTGACGTGCCGTCAGCATCAGTATGTGTTTGTGAAACGGTGGGTTGTGGCGCCGGGGACCGCTGAAGGGTGCCCTTTACACAACATTTTTCCAGCGATTACACTAGGCGGTTTGACGCTGTAAGGAGCCTCCATGCCGATGGTAGAGGAGAGGGTCACTCAGATCATCATGGATCAACTCGGTGTGGAATCTTCCGAGGTGGTGCCAGAGGCTTCATTTGTGGACGATCTGGGAGCAGACTCTCTGGACCAGGTTGAGCTCATCATGTCGTTTGAGGAAGGCTTTAATCTTGAAATTCCGGATGATGATGCCGAGAAGATCGTAACCGTGCAGGATGCAATTGCTTATATTCAAAAGAACGCGAAATCAGTAAAACAGTGAAGCGGTTCCGGGGTACAAATTCAGCAGAGCGAAAGAAGGAGACACAATCCTATGGCAGCAGTTGAGGAGAAGGTAAAACAAATCATTGTTGAGCAGCTCGGAGTGGATGAGGGTGAAGTCACACCCAATGCCTCCTTCGTGGATGACCTCGGCGCAGACTCTCTCGACACGGTGGAACTCGTGATGGCTTTCGAAGAGGCCTTCGATATTGAAATTCCCGATGAAGACGCGGAAAAAATCCGGACCGTCAAGGACGCCACCGAATACATTGAAAAGCATTCGAAAGGCGGCAAGTGATTGGCGAGGCGGGTTGTTGTAACTGGTTTGGGGCTGATCTGCGGCGTTGGTAACAACAGCAGCGAAGTCTGGAAGAACATTGTTGCCGGCAAAAGTGGAGTAGCGAAAATCACTCACTTCGATGCCGGCAACTATGCCTGCCAGATCGCGGCCGAAGTGAAGGGCTTTGACCCCTTAAATTTCGTTGAGAAAAAAGAAGTGAAGAAGATGGGGCGCTTCATCCACCTGGCCATGGCCGCCGCGGATGAAGCTATGACCATGTGCGGGCTGAAAGTAACGCCCGAGAATGAACACCGGGTAGGCGTGCACATTGGGTCCGGAGTCGGCGGATTTGACGTCATCGAACGCGAGCACGCTGCGCTTCTTTCCGGCGGTCCACGTAAGATCTCACCATTTTTCATCCCAGCGGCAATCGTAAACCTGGCGGCGGGCCACGTAAGCATCCGTTACGGCGCGAAAGGGCCGAACGAAGCCACGGCGACAGCCTGCACCACCAGCGCACATGCCATTGGCGATGCTTATAAGATCATCCAGCGCTGCGATGCGGACGTAATGATTGCGGGCGGAACTGAAGCTGCCATCACGCCAATGGGCGTAGGTGGCTTTGCCGCCATGCGTGCGCTTTCCACTCGCAATGACGAGCCGGAGAAAGCCAGTCGCCCGTGGGACAAGGATCGTGACGGTTTTGTCATCGGCGAAGGCGCTGGAATCCTGGTCCTTGAAGAACTGGAACACGCGCGCAATCGCGGGGCCAACATCCTTTCAGAAGTGATTGGTTATGGCATGAGTGCGGACGCCTTCCATATTACCCAGCCGGCCGAAAATGGCGAAGGCGGCTACCGCGTAATGATGAACGCCATCAACGACGCCAAGCTGCAGCCGGGCGACGTTCAGTACGTCAACGCGCATGGAACCTCAACACCGCTTGGCGATGTGCTGGAGACCAAGGCCATCAAGAGAACGTTTGGGGAGAACTCGAAGCTCGCAGTGAGTTCCACAAAATCAATGACCGGACACCTGTTGGGTGGCGCAGGCGGGCTTGAGGCCGGAATCACCATTCTGGCCCTACGCGACCAGGTTTTGCCGCCAACCATCAATCTTGAATCGCCCGGCCAGGACTGTGACCTGGATTATGTTCCCAACACTGCGCGGAAGGCATCCCTGGAAATCGCGTTGTCGAATTCGTTCGGCTTCGGCGGCACAAATGGTTCGCTGATTTTCCGCCGCTGGTCCCAAGCCTAGCGCGATGGATGAGAATCAATGGATGCTGATCAGTTTATGCTCTTCCGGGCGCTCGGCTTCGCTTTGCAGAACGCTGCTCATAATCCTGCTCGTTTCCTTCGTATCAGATGTGGGCCGCATAGCGGCTGAACCGTCACCATCCTGGAACGTGACTTACCAGCCCGCGCAACTGGTGAATGGCGCCCCCGTTCTGCTCAAGGTAAAAACGCGCGACAATCTTTCTCAGCTGCAGGCCACTTGGCAGGGCCACGCAATTGTCTTTCGCCGGGGCCAGGGCTGTGGTTGCTGGTATGCGCTGGCTGGAATCGACCTCTCCACCAAGCCCGGGCGCTACCCTTTGGAACTGGAGGCCACCTCCGCCTCAGGAGGCAAGCTGCACCACCAGCAGGAAATGACCGTCCTGGCGGCCAAATATCCCTCAACAACCATCAAGGTAGCTCCTGAATTCGTTGAGCCACCCAAGGAGACCATGGCGCGGATTGAGGAAGAGCAGAAGGTAAAGAAAGACGTGTTTACATCCTCTGCGAACGAGCCATTGTGGAGCGGCGCGTTTAAGGCCCCCGCTGACGCTCCCACGTCCGGCGTGTTCGGCTCGTCACGGCTTTACAATGGCGTAAAGAAGAATCAACACCAGGGCTTGGATTTTCGCGTTAGCACAGGAACGCCCGTTCACGCCTCCAACGCCGGCACGGTCATCCTGGCGCGCCCTCTCTACTTTGAAGGCAATTGCGTGGCTGTAGACCACGGCCAGGGCCTGATTACGCTTTACTTTCATCTTTCTGAGTTCAAGGTCAAGGAAGGCGAAGAAGTCAGCCGTGGACAGCTTCTGGCTCTGAGCGGCGGGACAGGACGGTCCACAGCACCTCACCTGCACTTTGCCGTGCGCTGGCAGGGTGAGTACCTGAATCCGGCAACACTACTCAAGTTGACGCCGCCCTAATGTCTTATCGGGAGCACCCCGCTGAGTTCTTTATTTTTCTGAATGCATCTTGAGTGTGACGGTGAGTTGTTTGCGGTTATCGAAGGCGCTCAGGGTCTTGGTATCGCTGTGTTGGCCTTCCTTCTCAGCGTAGATCTCATAATCCACATTGGGTGATAACGCACTGAAGCGGTACGTCCCATCGGGTTCGGTTATGTAGGTCTTGATGACCAGCGTCTTTGTATTTTTCAGGTGGACCACCGCCTTGGTCAGAGGTTGGTCCTGGGCACTCATCACCTTGCCGGTGACACTACGCATCTCCTGATTGTTTTGCGCCAGGGCTGGAAAGCTTGCCAGCATGGCCATGATGGCATACACAGCAGCTCTACGTGTCATCCAGACCACCCTTCGTTTAAGTTAAATGAGCTTCTCTCAGTATAGATGCAAGCCTATGTCCTGCCGCTCATCTTTATCAAGATGAACCCTTGCCGAACCCTTAAGTTGCTTCTTCTTAGAAGCTTGCGGCTTACCATCCACGACCGGAGCGATTGCGGCTTCGCCCGTAATCTCATAATCACTGGGTCCGGGGGGAACACGCTGGGCGAATTCGCCACGATGATCTGACATAAGCTGCCAATGAGGACTTTTGTGGCCTGCCAGGTGGATTGTGACCCGGACACCGTACATTGGACGATCGTCCGGGCCGTAGGCGGTGCCAAAAATGAGGCCATATGGTTTCGTATGGTCGTCTTTTGCAGCGACCGGGGAAAAAAGAAAGGCCACGCCTAGCACGGCAGCAAGCAAATGCGCCAGCCGCTTAGTAATCACCGTCTTCTTCATCCTCTTTAGCGTCGTCTTCATCGTCATCCTCGTCATACTCGTCAACGGGGTTCAATTCCAACGGGCTCTTTGTAATCACTTCAAAATCTGAACCACATTCCGGGCACGATACTACTTCACCCTCTTCCAGTTCTTCTTCGTCCAAATCCAGATCGGTGTCGCATTCTGGACAAATCGCCATTTCTCCTCCTTCCAGGGAAACCTGCTCGGCTGGCAACAGGCGTGTCATTATATTTAGAATCTCTCTGGGTTGTCGTCAAGTTCTCTCAACGAGGGTTATAAGCCTTGATATTTCGCCACATTACCAAACTGAGCTGGATTTCTGTTTCGGCGGCTCTGATGCTCCTTACTCACACATCCGTTGCCCAGCAGGCCGCACCGGCGGCACAAAGGAACAGCCCGAAGAGTAGCTCGAAAGCAGCTTCATCTTCATCCAGCTCTGCTGGCAAGAAAACCGCTGAGAATAAGCCGGGTTCAGCTAAATTAGCCAAAGACGACGCCATCGTCCACATCATTCATGATGTCTCAGCCTCACAAATCCAGCAAACAATTGAGAAGCTGGTTTCGTTCGGGACTCGGAATACGCTATCTGTCAACAATCCTGACGCGGCTACTTCCGGTAAAGGTATTGTAGCTGCACGAAACTGGATTAAGTCAGAATTTGAACGTTATTCCCAGGCTTGCGGCGGATGTCTGGAAGTAAAGACTGACACCTTTGTGGAACAATCCAAAGGCCCCAGAGATCGAATCAAAGAACCTACTGAGATCCAGAACGTTTATGCAATCCTCCGGGGCACTGATCCCGAACAGGCAAAACGCATTTTCCTTGTCACAGGCCACTACGATTCACGCAGCCTCGATGTGATGGATGCGACCCACATCGCTCCGGGTGCAAATGATGACGGCAGCGGAACCGCGGTTTCCCTGGAAAGCGCTCGCGTTATGAGCAAGCACAAGTTTCCTGCAACCGTGATTTTTCTTACCGTCGCCGGGGAAGAGGAGGGCCTGAACGGAAGCACTCATTTCGCCAAAATGGCAAAGGAGCAGGGATGGCAACTTGAGGGCGTGCTGAATAACGATATTGTGGGCGGGAATCGAACGCCCGGTGACACACTCCAGAACAACAACTGGGTGCGCGTATTCTCTGAAGGAATTCCCGCAGCGGCTACGGAGGTCGACCTGAACCGTATTCGCTCCGTAGGCGGCGAAAATGATTCGCCTTCGCGGGAGCTGGCGCGTTATATCCTGCAAGTCTCACAAACGTACCCCAGCCTGGGACAGTTTTCGCCCCAATTAATCTACAGGCGAGACCGTTATCTGCGTGGCGGAGACCACAGCGCGTTTAACAGTCAGGGCTTTGCCGCGGTCCGTTTCACCGAGTATCTTGAAGATTTCCACCATCAGCACGAGAACCCCAGAACAGAGAACGGCATCGAATACGGAGACCTGCCGAAGTTTGTCGACTTTGCATATGTGGCGAATGTCGCCAGACTGAATGCTGCTACCCTGGCCACGCTGGCTTCCTCTCCCGCTCCGCCTGTGAAACCACGGCTGCTGACAAAGGGTTTGGAAAATGATTCCAAACTGGAATGGGACGCTGCTCCGGGAGCTACGGGTTATGAAGTGGTATGGAGGAAAACAACTGATCCGGATTTTCCAGCCAGTAATACAACCCGCGTTTCTGCAACAAACGCCGATATGCCGGAGTCAAAAGACAATGTGATTTTTGGTCTTAGATCAGTCGACGCCAGGGGATACAAGAGTCTGATAGTAATACCGGAACCCGAGAGAGCCGGCTCACCCGCTTTGGAAAAGCCGAAAGAAGAGAGCAAATAGATGCCGAGAAATGTTTCTTCCGGAATGAACTTTCCGCCTTTCAGGGGAGCTGTCCGGCAACTGATTATTTTAAGCACGGCAATCTATGTTGTGCTGTTGTTGGTTGGTGTTTTTGTTCCTTCTCTCGGAAAGCTTGCCTCTGATGCTGTCCTTTGGCCCGACGCTGTCCTGCATGGCAGCATTTGGCAGCTGATTACCTACTCATTCATTCAGGGTTCACCCCTGAACTTCTTCTTCTCCATGCTCACCTTTTATTTCATTGGTGGCGCGGTGGAAGATCACATTCGAGCCAGAAAGTTTTGGGAACTCTTCCTGGTCGCACAGATCGGTTCGGCGGCCGTGGGTGTCTTGCTTTCTCTACTGGGAATTGCTCGGGGACCAGCGTATGGCTCCGGTCCGGCGGCCAACGCGATGCTCATGGTGTTTTACATGTTTTATCGTGATGCTCGAGTCATGCCGATGTTCATCCCTATCCCGATTCCGGTCAAATATATTGTTATCTTCACTGCTGCGATTGAAGCAGCGTACCTGCTCTTATCGCACTTTTCGATGTTCTACACCGTGCAATTGCTGGGCCTTGGCCTTGGCTGGGTTTGGTATAGCTTTGGGCGACGCACCAGTGTGCTTGGTCTTTTGTCTCTCAAGATGGCCGAAATGCAGAACGGTTACTATCGCTGGAAACGCCGTCGCGCCGGACGTAAGTTTGAAGTCTACATGCGTAAGCATGAGAAAGACCCCAAGCAGTATTTTGACGAATACGGCAATTTCAAACCACCAGACGATAAGGACAAGAAAGATAAGGGCGGCTCCGGCTGGGTCAACTAGAGTTTATCCCGCGTCTGACTTACTTCCGTTTCCGTGCACTGACAGGTTGTAGACGCGGGTGCTTGCGACGGTCCTTGCTCGGCTGGCTGGCAGCCGCTTCATGTTCCACCACGTGCAAGCGCAGAAAGTTCGTTGATCCGCTGACGCTGCGGGTTCCTGCCACAATCGCGACGACATCTCCCGGCTGGACCGCCTGCCGCTTCAGCAGAAGCCCTTCCGCATTCTTTACCATTTCCTCACTGGTAATTCCCATGGTGCAAGCGATGGGTTTCACGCCCCACATGAGGTTCAAGCGCGCACACACATGATCGTTCGCTGCAAAAGAATAGATGGAGGTCTTGGGCCGGTACTTGGAAATCAACCGCGCGGTATTTCCTGTTTCCGTATAGACAGCAATGGCCTTCATCTCCAGGTCTTGTGCCGCGTGTGAAACGGATTCACAGATAGTCTCCGAAATCGAGAGTTGGCGGTGCTGCCGACGCCGCGGAAATACTTCCATGCTGGATTCTGCCTCGGCAATAATCTTGGCCATAATAGCTACAGCTTCACGCGGATATTTGCCGCTGGCTGTTTCGGCCGATAACATCACCGCGTCTGTTCCATCCAGAATCGCGTTGGCCACGTCGCTGGCTTCTGCTCGCGTCGGTCGCGGATTTTCGATCATCGATTCCAGCATTTGGGTCGCCGTGATGACCGGCTTTCGCCAGTCCGCAGCGCGACGAATCACCTGCTTTTGTATGACGGGCACTTTCTCCGGCGGCATCTCCACACCCAGATCACCTCGCGCAACCATCACTCCATCGGCAACATCCAGAATCTCTTCCAGGTTCAACTCTTCAATCGCCTGTGGCTTTTCCAGCTTGGCGATGATCCATGCATCGGATCGTCTCGCCTGAATGAATCGCTTCACCGCGCGCACATCTTCCGCCGTCCGGATAAACGAGACGGCCACCATGTCCACACCATGCTTAATGCCGAACTCCAGGTCCTTCTCGTCCTTTTCTGTCATCGACGGAACACTTACCTTGGCGCCCGGCAAGTTGATGCCTTTGTGCTCGCCGAGCATCCCGCCATTGATCACGTCACACTCAACGTCGTCGCCTTTAATCGCAGTCACTTTGAGTTCAATCAGGCCGTCAGATAGCAGAATCCGCGAGCCAGGGCGAACCTCAAGCGCCAGGGTCTTGAAAGTGGTGGAAATTACACTGGCCGTGCCAGGAATATCTTTAGGCGTGATGATGAGGCGGGTGCCACTCTTCAAGGCGATGGGTGTGCGGTATTTGAGCCGGCCGGTGCGGATCTTGGGACCTTGCAGGTCCTGCAGGATGCATATGGTGCGGCCCTCCCTGGCCGCGACCCGCCGGAGCCGATCAATATTGCGTGCATGGTCCTCATGGGTTCCGTGCGAGAAATTTAAGCGCGCCACGTCCATGCCAAGACGCATGAGGTCCCGCATGGTTGCTTCAGAATTGCTGGCTGGCCCAAGCGTGCAGACGATCTTTGCTTTACGGGGAACATGCGTGGATGCCCAGTCAAGGCCTTTCAATGAACTCATCTCTGTACTTATACCTTGCTTTCGGTTTTTTCGCTTTCGGCCGAAGAGCCGTCGCGATCATTGCTGCGCATACCCGTCTCGGCAAGCTTGGGATAAACCTGGGCATTTAATTCCGCGCCCAGCAGCACCAGCACAGAAACGATATACAGCCATACCAGGAGCGCGATGGCGGCACTGAGAGAACCATAGACCACCGTGTAGGTGGCGTAATGCGTCACGTACCAGCCAAAGAACATGGTCGCCGGAAACCATAGCACCGTGGCCAGTACCGCGCCCGGCAATACGCGTCGCCAGGATTGCGTCTTGGGGATTCCATGGTGGTAAACCAGGCTCATGAAGGCGATGCTGGTCAGCATCGCAATCCCCCAGCGGACACCGTCCCAAACCAGAATGATCAAAGGCTTGAACAGATGCATGGTCTGCGCCTGTACCCAGACTTCGATTTCATTGCCGAATGCCACCAGCAACGTCGCAAATCCCAGGGGAATCAAGGCGAGGAAAACCAGATAGAAGGCGACGGCTCGTTCGCGCCAGAATCCCCATGAGTTGGGCAGGTTATAGGCTTTGCGAAAACCTTCCATCCAGGAGATCATCACCCCCGAAGCCGCCAGCATGGTGACTAGTGAAGCAGAGTAGATAATGCGCGTGGCATGATGCTGCTTCGTCTGGAAGAATGTGAGAGCAATTGAATTTGGGCCCGGTGGGAGGGCCCAGCCAACTGCACTCGAAATCTGACGCACGAAACCTTCCGTGGCATTGGACGCTTCAAGAAGCGATGTCACGATCAGGAACGCGGGAAATAGCGTCAGGATTGACGAGTACGCAGCCGCCTTGGCGATGGAAAACTGGCCGTGTTGAAAGGCCTGCCAGAACGCTCGTCGTAATCGGGTAAAGTGCATGAAGTGACCTGACTATTTACCACACCACAGTGTTGACTCACATTGTGAACCAAGTCTGAGGCTAAGTCCAAACAAACTCTCTTACTGCGAACCAAAATGCTAAAACAAAATCGGGCTGGATTTCTCCAGCCCGTTCTAGTTTATTAGTTAGTAAACAATGTTTACTCGGCTGCCATCTCTTCCGCTTCGCCTTCCTGACGCAGAAGCTCAAGCGCACGCTCTGCTTCCGCGTATGCCTGTGAGACTTCCTCCTGCACCTTGGCCGCAGCCTGCTCGAGTTCCGGAGCCAGCCGCACATTGCGGTAGAACTCCATGCCTGTTCCGGCCGGGATAAGGCGACCAACGATAACGTTCTCCTTTAGGCCGCGCAGATGGTCCACAGCGCCCTGAATGGAAGCTTCCGTAAGCACCCTGGTGGTCTCCTGGAACGATGCCGCGGAGATGAAGGATTCGGTTGAGAGCGAAGCCTTGGTGATTCCCAGCAGCAGCGGACGTCCCGTTGCCGGGCGGCCACCGTTGGCGATCACGCGCTCATTCTCTTCACGGAAGCGGAATTTATCGATCTGCTGTTCCAGTAGGAACGCGGTGTCACCCACGTCTTCTACCTTCACCCAACGCATCATCTGGCGGACGATGACCTCAATGTGTTTATCACTGATGGTCACGCCCTGTAGACGGTAGACTTCCTGAATTTCATTTACCAGGTAAGACTGCAGCTCCTTCTCACCGAGAACGGCAAGAATGTCATGCGGGTTGAGCGGGCCGTCCATCAAGGCTTCTCCGGCGCGCATACGCTCGCCTTCCTGCACGTTGATGTGTACGCCCTTAGGCACCGAGTATTCCTTCTCCGTTCCGTTGTCGGCCACCACGTAGATCTTGCGTTGTCCCTTGCTGACTTCGCCGATCTTTACCACACCATCGATTTCCGAGATGATTGCGGTTTCACGCGGCTTACGAGCTTCGAACAATTCCACTACGCGCGGCAGACCGCCCGTAATGTCCTTGGTCTTGGTAGTTTCACGCGGGATCTTGGCAAGCACGTCACCCGGATAAACCTCGTCTCCATCCTGGACCATGAGGTGAGCACGTGACGGCATCAGATAACGCCGTGTTGCCTTGCTCTTGATCATGATGGCCGGTTGACGCTTTTCGTCCGGCGACTCGCCCACCACGTGGCGTGAGAGTCCGGTGACCTCGTCCACTTCTTCATGCAGCGTGATGCCTTCCTGCAAGTCTTTGAACTGGACCGTACCGCCGATTTCCGTGAGGATACCGAACGTGTAAGGATCCCATTCACCCATGACGTGTCCCTGCGTGACCTGCTGTCCGTCCGTTACTTTAAGTTTGGCGCCATAGACCACAGCGTTACGCTCTTTTTCACGGCCCTTTTCATCAACCACAGCGATAGATCCGGCGCGGTTCATGACCACCAGATCACCGCTCTTGGCCTTCACGGTTTGCAGGTTGATGAAGCGGACAATGCCGGCGCTGCGGGCTTCCAAACGTGATTGTTCGGAAACTCGTGATGCCGTACCACCGATGTGGAACGTACGCATCGTGAGCTGCGTTCCAGGTTCGCCAATGGACTGTGCTGCGATAACGCCCGTCGCTTCGCCCAGTTCCACAGTGCGGCCTGATGCCAGGTTGCGACCGTAGCAGGCGATGCAAACACCACGTTTCGATTCGCAGGTAAGCACAGAGCGGATTTTTACGCGCTCAATGCCCGCAGCTTGAATTGCGCTGGCCAGCTCTTCGGTGATCTCCTGGTTCACGTCAACAATCACGCTGCCTTCGTAGTCCTTGATCTTCTCGAGGGATACGCGGCCCACAATGCGGTCGCGCAATGGCTCGATGATGTCGCCGGCTTCCACGATGGAACCGACGTAGATTCCGTCCACGGTTCCGCAATCCTGCTCACTGATGATGACGTCTTGTGCAACGTCCACCAGGCGGCGGGTGAGGTAACCGGAGTCAGCGGTCTTGAGTGCCGTATCCGCCAGACCCTTACGGGCGCCGTGCGTTGATACGAAGTACTCCAGCACCGTGAGACCTTCACGGAAGTTGGCTGTAATGGGCGTTTCGATGATTTCGCCTGAAGGCTTGGCCATCAAGCCGCGCATACCGGAGAGCTGACGAATCTGCTGTTTCGATCCGCGAGCGCCGGAATCGGCCATGACGTAAATCGGATTCATCGCTCCGACCTTGTCCAACTCCTGCATGTTGTTGAACATCTCGTCAGCGACCTTTTCCGTCACGTTCGACCAGATTTCAACAACTTTGTTATAGCGCTCACCGTTGGTGATGGCGCCGTCGAGATATTGCTGCTGAACGTTAATGACCTGCTTCTCGGCTTCGCTGACAAGGGCTTTCTTATCGTCAGGAATAACCATGTCATCAATGCCGATAGAAAGGCCGGCCTTTGTCGCGTAGCGGAAGCCGATCTCTTTGACTTCGTCGAGCATCTTCACCGTGGTTTCGAGGCCAAAGCGAAGGTACGTGTAATTCACGACCTGGCCAATGCCTTTTTTCTTAAGAAGCCCATTGATATATGGCATCTCCTCGGGCAGATGGTCATTCAGAATGGAACGGCCCACCGTGGTGTTGATGAACTGCCGCTCAAACCTGACTGGCTCCGTGTGAATGATGTCCTGATTGTCGTACGCTGAGGTAAGGTCGATGACTTCGCCCGTGTAGCGCAGACGAATCGGGGTCAGCGTTTCCACTTCGCCGGCTTCCAGTGCCAGCAGGACTTCGTCCGTGTTGGCAAAAGCGCGGCCTTCACCCTTCGCACCCGGCTTCGCTTTAGTCAGGTAATACAGACCAAGCACCATGTCCTGCGTAGGAACGGTGATCGGCTGTCCCGACGCGGGTGACAGGATGTTGTGCGAAGCAAGCATCAACACGCTGGCTTCAACCTGTGCTTCCGGTGACAGTGGAATGTGTACCGCCATCTGATCGCCGTCAAAGTCAGCGTTGAACGCGGTGCAGACCAGCGGGTGTATCTTGATGGCTTTGCCTTCCACCAATACCGGTTCAAACGCCTGAATGCCCAGACGATGAAGCGTTGGAGCACGGTTCAGCAACACTGGATGGTCTTTGATGACCTCTTCCAGGATGTCCCAGACGATCGGTTCCTGCTGTTCCACCATTTCTTTCGCTTGTTTAATGGTGGTGCAGTGACCGGTCTGTTCCAGACGGTGATAGATGAATGGCTTGAACAACTCGAGCGCCATCTTCTTTGGCAGTCCGCACTGATGAAGCTTCAGCTCCGGACCAACGACGATAACCGAACGGCCCGAGTAATCAACGCGCTTTCCGAGCAGGTTTTGGCGGAAGCGTCCCTGTTTGCCTTTTAGCGTGTCAGAGAGTGACTTGAGCGGGCGATTGTTGGCGCCACGCAGTACACGACCGCGGCGGCCGTTATCGAACAGAGCGTCCACGGACTCCTGCAACATGCGCTTTTCATTGCGCACGATGACTTCAGGAGCGTGAAGGTCCATCAGCTTCTTCAAGCGGTTATTACGGTTGATTACACGGCGATAAAGATCATTCAGATCAGACGTGGCAAAACGTCCGCCATCCAGTGGAACCAATGGACGCAGCTCCGGCGGAATCACCGGGATCACGTCCAGGATCATCCACTGTGGCTTATTGCCGCTCTTGCGGAAAGCTTCTACAACCTTCAGGCGCTTGGCATACTTCAGGCGCTTCTGAAGTGACGTCTCGTGCTTCATCTTCTCGCGCAGGTCAACGGAAAGTTCGTCTACTTCAACCCTCTTGAGAAGTTCTTTGATGGCTTCTGCGCCCATCATGGCCTTGAAGCCCGTAGCGCGGAACTGCTGGTCTAGTTCGCGAAAGCGCTGTTCTTCCTTAATGACTTCGCGTTCTTTGACCGGCGCATCGCCAATTTCAACCACTACGTAGGATTCGAAATACAGCACCGATTCCAGATCGCGCAGAGAAATGTCGAGCAGGTGACCAATACGGGAGGGCAGGCCCTTAAAAAACCATACGTGTGAGCAGGGCGAAGCCAGCTCAATGTGGCCCAGGCGCTCACGGCGAACCTTGCTGAGCGTGACTTCCACTCCGCATTTGTCGCAGATCACGCCGCGGTGTTTCATGCGCTTGTATTTGCCGCACAGGCATTCCCAGTCCGTGACAGGACCAAAGATGCGTGCACAGAACAAGCCGTCACGTTCCGGTTTGAAGGTGCGGTAATTGATGGTCTCGGGTTTTGTCACCTCGCCATGAGACCAGCTCCGGATCTTATCGGGCGAAGCCAGGCTGATGCGAATCGAGTCGAAGTCAGTGATCGCGTTTCCCAAATCAAATGGACTTGAACGGTACAAGGTGTCCTCCTGCGGTTTTTGCGCCACCGCGGCGGCAACCGGGTTGAAAAAACTTTCATTCTGATCTCAACCCCAGCCGGTTAGCATCCTGGAGTTGAGAAGCGCAGCCGAGGGTTAGTCGGCTGCCGCTGCGACCTGTTTCCGGCCGCCTTCAATGCTCTTGATCAACTCGACGTCAAGACAGAGTGACTGCAGTTCGCGAATCAAAACGTTGAAAGACTCAGGCACGCCGGGTTCAATGGCAGCCTCGCCCTTTACGATGGCCTCATAGATCTTGGTACGGCCAAACACGTCGTCAGACTTCGCGGTCAGCAATTCCTGCAGAATGTAAGCCGCGCCATACGCTTCCAGCGCCCAGACTTCCATTTCTCCGAAGCGCTGTCCGCCGAACTGCGCTTTGCCTCCCAGCGGCTGCTGGGTGATAAGCGAATACGGTCCGATGGAGCGCGCGTGGATCTTGTCGTCTACCAGGTGAGACAGCTTGAGCATGTAGATATAGCCGACCGTGACCGGCTGCTCGAACTTGTCACCTGTCATGCCGTCATAAAGATCGGTCTTGCCTGATTCAGGTAAGCCGGCTTCACGCAGCATGGATTTGATCTCAACCTCGCGGGAGCCGTCGAATACCGGCGACGCGAAGAACACACCCTTGGTCAACGTTTTCGCCGCGTGCATTAGCTCTTCGTCATCCAGGTTGGCAATCTTGCTGAGAAACGGAGTGTCCTTGAAGATGCTCTTCAGCTCGCGCCGCACAGCTTCTTCGCGGGAGTTCTCTTTCAGGAACTCGTTAATGCGTTCACCCAGTTGATAGCCGGCCCATCCCAGATGCGTCTCAAGGATCTGACCTACGTTCATACGGCTGGGTACGCCGAGCGGATTCAATACGATCTCCACCGGTGTGCCATCTGCCGTATACGGCATATCTTCCTCAGGAAGAATGCGGGCAATCACGCCTTTGTTACCGTGACGGCCTGCCATCTTGTCACCCACGCTCAGTTTGCGCTTCATGGCGATGTAAACCTTCACCAGCTTGATTACGCCGGGAGGCAGTTCGTCGCCCTTCTGCAGCTTGCCGATTTTCTCGTTGGTGATCTTGCGCAGAACATCAATCTGGCGCGACGTCATCTCTTCGATTTCGTCAATCTGTTCGTTCACGCGCGGGTCCTTGTCAGCGTACTTGATACGCTTCAGGTTGCGCGTGGAGATGCGCTCGATGGTCTCGCGATCAAGAATTCCACCCTTGGTTAACAAACGCTTGTTGGTGCGTTCATCATGCAGGTCAGCCTGCACTTCCTTGTTGCCCAGGATGGCTTCCAGACGCTTCAACCGCTCGTCCGTGAGGATTCGGATTTCGTCAGCCAGGTTCTTCTCCAGCCTCTCAATCTGATGGGCCTCAATGGCTTTCGCGCGCTCGTCTTTTTCCTGTCCTTTGCGCGAGAAGATCTTCACGTCAACCACTGTGCCTTCGATACCCGGAGGGCAGGTGAGTGATGCGTCGCGCACATCGCCGGCCTTTTCACCGAAGATGGCACGCAGAAGTTTCTCTTCCGGCGTGAGCTGAGTTTCACCTTTCGGTGTTACCTTGCCGACCAGAATGTCACCCTGCTTAATGGTGGCGCCGATGCGGATCACGCCGCTTTCATCCAGGTCACGCAGAGCAGATTCGCTCACGTTCGGGATGTCACGGGTAATCTCCTCGGGGCCCAGTTTGGTGTCACGCGCTTCGATTTCGAATTCCTCGATGTGAACCGAAGTGTAGTAATCCTCCTTGACCATCTTTTCCGAAACCAGGATCGCGTCCTCAAAGTTGTAACCGCGCCATGGCATGAAGGCCACGAGCACGTTGCGTCCCAGGGCCAATTCGCCCTTATCGGTGCATGGACCGTCGGCAATGACCTGGCCTTTCAGAACGCGGTCGCCCTTCTTGACTACCGGCTTCTGGTTGATGCAGGTGTTCTGGTTGGAGCGCTTGAACTTGGTGAGAGTGTAGATGTCACTCCCGACTTCGCGTGAGAGCTGAGTCGGATGGTGTTCACCTTCCACACGCACGATGATGCGTTCGGAATCGACCGAGTCAATGATGCCGTTACGACGGGCCAGGACAACGGCGCCGGAGTCGCGGGCAGTAACGCCTTCCATACCGGTGCCGACGTAGGGAGCCTGTGCGCGAAGCAAAGGTACCGACTGGCGTTGCATGTTGGCGCCCATCAGTGCGCGGTTCGCGTCATCATGCTCGAGGAACGGAACCAGTGAGGCGGCCACGGAGACCAGCTGTTTCGGGCTCACGTCGATGTAGTCGACCTCTTCGCGCGGTACAAGCACGAAGTTGCCGGCTTTACGAGCATTCACCAGTTCAGCGACGATGCGGCCTTTTTCGTCCAGTTCGATGTTGGCCTGGGCGATGACGTGACGATCTTCTTCCCATGCTGACAGGTAGAAGGAGAAAGGTTCGTGTTCAATGACTTTCTTCTTCCGGTCTTTTAAATCAGAGTTGGTCTTGTCCAGGTCTTTCTGCTCGATGTGATCACCAACACGGTGATCGCTGTCGCCGGCATTTACGACGGTGACAAAGTCCACAATGCGGGCATCACGTACCCGGCGATACGGCGACTCAATGAAGCCATAATCGTTAATGCGGGCGTAGCAGCTCAGCGAGCTGATCAGACCGATGTTCGGACCTTCCGGCGTTTCAATCGGGCAGATACGGCCATAGTGCGTGGGGTGAACGTCGCGAACTTCGAATCCGGCACGCTCACGTGACAGACCGCCCGGGCCCAGTGCGGAGAGACGGCGCTTGTGCGTGATCTCCGAGAGCGGGTTGGTTTGATCCATGAACTGCGAGAGCTGTGACGAACCGAAGAACTCGCGGATCGCCGCCATCACTGGCTTGGCGTTGACCAGATCATGCGGCATGGCCGTGGACATTTCCTGATACACGGACATTTTTTCCTTGATGGCGCGTTCCATGCGGACCAACCCGATGCGGAACTGGTTCTCCATCAATTCGCCTACCGCGCGAACGCGGCGGTTGCCAAGATGATCGATGTCGTCCACCGCACCAATGCTCTTGCGCAGCTTGAGCAGGTAGCGGATGGTGGAATAGAAATCGTCAGGATCGAGCGTACGCTTGTCGAGGTCGGTGGCCTCGTTCTTGTCATACAGTTTGATATTGAATTTCAAGCGGCCCACGCGGCTGAAATCATATTTGCGTGCGTCAAAGAACATGCCATGGAACAGCGCGGTGGCTGTGTCCAGTGTCGGCGGATCGCCGGGACGAAGCTTGCGGTAGATTTCGATCAGTGCTTCCTGCGGCGTCTTGACTGAGTCACGACGCAGCGTGGCGCTGATCACGTTGCCTACGTCGTCACGGTCAGGGAAGAAAACATGAATTTCTTCAATGCCTGCGTCCATGATCTTGGACAGCTTGTCGGCGGAAATTTCGTTGTTGGCTTCCAGCAGGATGTCGCCGGTATTGATGTCGATTACGTCGGCGGCCGTGAATGCGCCTTCCAGGTCCGTGGTATCGATATCGATTTCGGTGATCTTGGCTTTCTGGATTTCTTTCAGCACTGACGGAGTAATCTTGCGTCCGGAATGGGCGATCTCGTGACCGCTCTTGTCCTTAATGGAGTGCGCCAGCTTGAGGCCCAGCAGGTTCGTGGGACGCTCAATGCCTGATTCCAGCACCCAGCGCAGCTTCTTGTCTTTCAGGCTGACGCGGTCAACTGTGTAGAAGGTGCGCAAAATGTCTTCGTCGGAACGAAGGCCGAGTGCGCGCAGGAAGATGGTGCCCAGAAACTTACGTTTGCGGTCGATGCGGACATATAGAACGTTCTTCTGGTCGTATTCGAACTCGACCCATGATCCGCGATAAGGAATGATCTTGCCCAGGAAATAAGTACGGTTGTTCGCCGTTTCAAAGAACACGCCTGGTGAACGATGCAGCTGGCTGACAATGACGCGCTCGGTACCGTTGATGATGAAGGTACCATTCTGGGTCATGAGAGGAATGTCACCAAAGAAGACTTCCTGCTCTTTAATGTCGCGAATGCTCTTGTTGCCGGTCTCAGGGTCCTTGTCGTAGATGGTAAGGCGAATGGTTACTTTCAGCGGGGCAGAGTAGGTCATGCCGCGCTCTTCGCATTCAGCTACGTCATATTTCAGCTGCAAGCCGACCGGGTCACCGCACTTGTTGCAGAAGTCTGGGGTATTTGCGTTGTACGTGCCGCACTTGCCGCAAAGCACGTCGCCAGGGTGAAACGGATCGGTAATGACGGTGTTACCACAGTTACGGCATGTTGTACGAAGGTGATGCAGACCTTTAAGGTGTCCGCATTTACACTCCCAGTTGCCAATGGAGAAATCGACGAAAGCCAGCTCGGAGACGTTGCGAAAATCGGTGATGGGAAAAACGGATTGAAAGACGGACTGCAATCCGCTGTCGTCACGTTCACTGGGCAGTTTATCCATTTGCAGAAAGCGATCGTAAGAACGCTTCTGAACCTCAATGAGGTTCGGGATCTGGAGGGCTGCCGGAATTTTTGAGAAATCGAGACGATAACGGGAGGCGCCATTCTTGTTCGGCATGTATAACTCCTAAACCTGTTTCAGTTCTGTTCGCTCTCGCAGGCGAACCCGGTAGGCCATGGTCGGAAAATTTCTTGCTTTTCCAGAACAAAACCTGCTATCTATGCAGCGTAATCAGCTGCACTATTCGTGAGGCAGAGACAAAGACACAAAGATGCCAGCGGGAGACGAGAGTTCCCGTTGACGCCGCTAGTGCGACATGTGAATCCTGAATTGTGTTTGTCCGCGCCCGTCTGACTAGACCGTTCTCGGTCTGCAATTAGCAAACCTGTTAAAAAGCACAATAGCGCAAAGCAAAATAGTCCGCCGGCTCTGACCTTTGCCATGCCGGTGGCTGCTTTTTGCTCTGCATCATGAAAATCCCGAATATGAGGAGGACTACCGTTATCTATTTGATAACAGAAGTCCTCCCTAAGATTCAAATCCAACTGGCCAGAAAACCCTTAACCCCTGGGGTGCTTGCCTAGCCCAATAGGTTCAAGTTTTCAGATTGAGCACCTGCGGGCATGTGCCCGCAAAGGCTACTTGATCTCGACTGTGGCGCCAGCATCGACGAATTTCTTCTTGATGGTCTCAGCTTCTTCCTTGGAAACGCCCTCTTTCACATTCTTGGGAGCGCCATCCACCAGGTCCTTGGCTTCCTTCAAGCCGAGGCTTGTCACTTCACGTACTGCCTTGATTACATTGATCTTGTTGGCACCAGCGCCAGTCAGCACCACGGTGAACTCAGTCTTTTCTTCTGCCGGGGCTGCTGCCGCTCCACCGCCACCCGCCATCATGACCGGGGCCGCTGCTGCCGCTGAAACGCCTAAACGCTCTTCGAGCTTTTTCACAAGCTGGGCTGCATCAAGCAGGCTAAGCCCAACAATCTGATCTTCAAGTTGCTGTAAATCTGCCATTGTTTTTCTCCACGTTTTATAAATTCGATTTTTGTGCTGTTTCGCCGCATTTCCTCATCGTGTTCCAATGCGCCCAGACAAGCGCCACGTGAGTGGTTGACAGCGAGAAACTCATCCCAGAAGCGACCGCACCGCAATCCTCTTCCAGGCCAGAAGACTGACTTAGCTGCTGGCAGCCTCGCCATCGTCCTTGAACTTTTTCTTTTCCACGCCCTGGTTCACCACAATTGCCAGGTCGCGGCCCACCGCGCTCATCACAGTTACCAGGCGTTGTGCCGGAGCGTTCATCAGGAAGAGCAGCTTCGAGTAAAGCTCTTCCTTGGAAGGCATGGTGGCCAGAGCCTTGATTTCCTGCAGGTTGATAACGCGCCCTTCCAGAATGCCCGATTTAAAGGAAAATTCCGGGTTGTCATCTACGTACTTGCTGAGTGCTTTGGCGAGCGCGACCGGATCGCCATCTGTGTAGGCGATGGAACTGACTCCCTTGAGGCCCTTCAGCGCGTCCGCGACCTTGGTGCCTTCTGAAGCGCGTTTGGCCAGAGTGTTCTTTACGACTTGATAACGGCCGCCGGCGGAGCGCACAGTCTTACGCAGCTCATAGTCCTTGGCGACGGTCAATTTGGAGAAGCTGCCCACAATCATGCTGCTTGCTTTCTGCAGCTGGCTGTTCAGCTTCTCAATCTGTTCGGCTTTCTTTGCTTTAGTGACTGCCATCGTCTGATCCTTTAAGCTTTGGCCGCAGCTTCAACCGCGGAGGTATCGACCGAGATTCCCGGTCCCATGGTGGAGGAGATGTAAGCTCCCTTAATGTATTTGCCTTTGGCGGCTGCGGGCTTGGCGCGAACCACGCTGGAGATCACGGTGGTGGCGTTTTCAATCAGCTTGTCCGGCGTGAATGAAATTTTGCCTACAGGCACGTGGACCAGAGCAGTCTTATCGGTACGAAATTCGACTTTACCGGCTTTAATCTCTTTGACGGCGTTGGCGATGTCGAATGTGACTGTGCCCGTCTTGGGGTTGGGCATCAGGCCACGGGGACCGAGAACTTTACCCAGTTTACCGACGGACTTCATCATATCTGGCGTGGCGATGACGGCGTCAAAGTCAGTCCAGTTTTCCTTCTGGATCTTTTCGACCATTTCTTCTCCACCAACAATGTCGGCTCCTGCAGCTTCTGCTTCACGCTGCTTTTCGCCTGATGCGACAACCAGAACCTTCTTCGATTTGCCCAGGCCGTGCGGCAGGACTACCGTGCCGCGGACCATCTGATCGGCGTGCTTGGGATCGACTCCCAAACGGAGAGTTACTTCCACAGTTTCGTCAAATTTCGCGAATTTGACTTTCTGCAACAACGGCACGGCATCCGTCAGCTGATACATACGGTTCTCAACTGCCGCGCGCGCCTTCGTCACATTCTTTCCTGGTTTACGACTCATATTGCTTCCTTATCTCCCACCGCACCGGAATGTTCCCCGGGCCGTAGTAATGCGATTAACAACCAAAACGTTTTAAAGCAACGCCAATTATCCGGCGATTTCAATGCCCATGCTGCGCGCCGTGCCCTTGATGCTCTTGACGGCAGCTTCCAAGGAAGCGGCATTCAAGTCCGGCATCTTCTGTTTGGCGATTTCCTGTACCTGCTTCTCCGTGACCTTGCCCACTTTGTCCTTGTTCGGAGCGCCTGCGCCCTTAGCCACACCGGCGGCGCGCTTCAGCAGGATTGAGGCCGGCGGAGTCTTGGTGATGAAGGTGAATGAGCGATCAGTATAAACGGTGATCACTACAGGGATGATTAAGCCGGCCATCTCTTTATTTTGCGTGCGCGCGTTGAACTGTTTGCAGAACTCCATGATGTTGATCTGCGCCTGGCCGAGGGCAGGACCCACCGGAGGAGCCGGGGTAGCTTTACCGGCTTCAATCTGGAGTTTTACGGATGTCTGTACTTTTTTCGGTGCCATATGCTCTCTACTTTTCCTGGATCTCTGTAGTTGCCAGACGCTTCAACTTCTATTTCTATGCGACCTTCTCTACCTGACCAAATTCCAATTCGACCGGAGTGGAGCGTCCAAAAATCGTGACCATCACTTTCAGGGTTTCGCGATCTTCGTTTACCTCGTCTACCTGGCCATTAAAGTTGGCGAAAGGTCCGTCCGTGATGCGTACCGTCTCGTTCTTCTCAAACTTGACCTTGATCTTCGGCTTGTCCTTGGCGGCGCTCACACGGTAGATGATCTGGTTCACTTCTTCTTCCGACAGCGGCGTGGGATCATTGGCCGTGCCAACGAAACCGGTGACACGCGGCGTGGATTTCACCACATGCCACACGTGGTCACCTTCCCCACCTGTGCGAAAGCCTGTCAGATCCATCTGCACCAGTACATACCCGGGATAAAACATCCGCTCCACGGTGTACTTCTTGCCGTTACGGATTTCTGTGACCGGCTCAGTTGGGATCACCACCTTGCCGATTTTTTCCGTGAGACCAAACGCGATGATGCGCGACTCAAGCGACTCTTTTACTTTGCGCTCAAAACCCGAATAGCTGTGGATGATGTACCACTTCATATTCGGATTGACCACTTCACCAGGGACGGGCTGTCCCGTATCTGGCGAGTTCGCGGCCGTTCCTGTTGTGTTCTGCTCTTCCATACCTGGAATTCAACTTTCCCGGATGATTCCGACGATGCTACCGACCGTGATGAAGCACCCAATTAACGCCTCTGGCTATGGTCTGATCGATGGCAAAGAAATAGGCCCCAAACAGAACAACCGTGATGATCACAACCACCGTGGTGGCCTGGACTTCCCTGCGTGCAGGGAATGTAACTTTTCGCATTTCATTGCGGACGTCTGTGAGAAAATTCTTGGTGACCGTGGGAAACTGCATGAGCTTGCCACTGAAACTTTGCTCTTCCCGCGTCATAGTCGTTGCCTTTGCCATTTTTCCTACCTACCTTAAATCCCACCATCAAATGTGGCAGGGGCGGAGGGATTCGAACCCCCAAGTCCGGTTTTGGAGACCGGCAGTTTAGCCGTTGAGCTTACGCCCCTCCGAAGCAGCACTTAGCAATCAGCACTCAGCAATTAGCTTCTTCTCGTCTGACCTGAAATTCATCACTCCCAGTCACTCCGCGTGCTAACTGCCAACTGCTATTTGCCAATTGCTTACTTAACTTCTTTATGTCCTGTGTGCTTGCGGCAGCGCTTGCAGAACTTCTGCTTTTCCAGACGACCGGTTGTAGTTTTCTTATTCTTGGTCGTCGAATAATTACGCTCTTTGCAATCAGCGCACTGTAACGTCACTATTTCACGCATGTTCTAAACCCTTTTCTGATCGGAATTGAAATTTCAAATTTGAAATTTAAAATTTCAAATCTCAGTTACTGAATAATTTCGCTGATCGTTCCAGCGCCTACCGTTCTGCCGCCTTCACGGATAGCAAAACGCAGCCCTTTTTCCATGGCCACTGGCGTAATCAGCTCGATCACCAGGGACACGTTGTCTCCCGGCATCACCATCTCCGTGCCCGCCGGCAGTTCCGCCACTCCCGTCACGTCCGTGGTGCGGAAGTAGAACTGCGGACGATAGCCCTTGAAGAACGGCGTATGGCGTCCACCTTCTTCTTTTGTCAGCACGTAAATTTCAGCTTTGAACTTGGTGTGCGGCGTAATCGATCCGCCCTTGGCCAGCACCATGCCGCGCTCCACGTCTTCCTTCGCCGTGCCGCGCAGCAGCAGACCGGCGTTGTCGCCCGCCAGGCCTTCGTCCAGCTGCTTCTTGAACATTTCCACGCCCGTCACTACCGTCTTGCGCGTCTCGCGGAAGCCGACAATCTCCACTTCCTCGCCCACCTTCACCTTGCCACGCTCGATACGGCCGGTAACCACCGTGCCGCGGCCCGAGATGGAGAAGATATCTTCAATCGGCATCAGGAACGGCTTGTCAATGGCACGCTCGGGAAGGGGAACGTACTTGTCCACCGCTTCCATGAGCTCGTCAATCTTGGCTTCCCACTTGGCTTCACCGTTCAATGCGCCCAGCGCGCTCAGACGGACCACCGGGATATCGTCACCGGGGAACTTGTAGCTCTTCAACAGCTCGCGCACTTCCAGTTCAACCAGGTCGAGCAGTTCAGGATCATCCACCGCGTCGCATTTGTTCAGCGCAACCACGATGCAGGGCACGCCGACCTGGCGGGCCAGCAGCACGTGTTCACGCGTCTGCGGCATGGGACCATCAGTAGCTGCCACCACCAGAATGCCACCATCCATCTGCGCGGCACCCGTGATCATGTTCTTGATGTAGTCAGCGTGACCCGGGCAATCCACGTGGGCATAGTGCCTGTTCGGCGTCTCATATTCCACGTGCGCCGTGGCGATGGTGATACCACGCTCGCGCTCTTCCGGCGCGTTATCAATCGAATCAAACGAGCGGAACTTGATCTTCGGGTTGTGCTTCGACAACACCTTGGTGATGGCCGCCGTCAGCGTGGTCTTGCCGTGGTCGATGTGTCCGATCGTCCCCACGTTCACGTGCGGCTTGCTGCGGTCAAATTTTTCCTTTGCCATTGCTTCTCCTCGATCTCAATTGCGGGGCGGCCCGCCGCTACTAATAGTTGTAGCGATAAACCTTGCTGTACTTCTGGCGCAGCCTGGCGTCGACCTTCTCGATCAACTCCAGGTAATACTCTCGCATCAACGCCTGATCAGAAACCGTAAGCGATTCATACAGCTCTTTGGCTGTTTTGCCGGAACGCGCCAGCGTGACATCAACCTGCTCGAAAATTCCAGAAGCGGCAATGCGCTGAAACTCACGAGCGCTCACATTCTTGCTTTGCAGCCGGCTGTAAAATTTCCCCAGCGCACTGGAACTGAATATGCGGTCAATGGCGCCCTTCAGCGCTCCATAGTCTTCGGTTTTCTGTACTGCAATCTGAGCCTGCTGATATGCCATGCGTAATTTCAATCTTTAGCGGTTGCGTCGCCTGTCCGCGCCAATTTCGGCGCTCAATTCGGATCCGCCTTAAACTTTTCTTTCAAACTATCTAAACGCTCTTCAACCTTGGAGCGGGAGACGGGAATCGAACCCGCGACCAACAGCTTGGAAGGCTGTGACTCTACCACTGAGTTACTCCCGCTTAAACTTTGCCTTCCGGCTCATCTTCTCTGCGGATTTTCTGCGCCTTCCAATGCAACACCGTCCGAGCAGCAAAGAATCCAAGAACTACCAAAGTAAAACCGCGAAAGCTGATGTGCCCGCCCGCCAGAGCAACCGGAGAACTATCCATGGTGAGCCATGCCAACAAGGCCAGCCCCGCAAACGCCGCCAAGGCCATCAACAGCCGCTTATCGTCCTGCATTGCCACGCGCTCTACCCAACTGAGCTACATCCACTGTCAAAATCTGGAGCTGATGACCAGGACACAAAGTCTGAACTGGTGACCGCTTTCTTTCATCGCAACAACGCTTGCGCTGTTGCGATTCTTACCAAGGGACCGCTCTACCAACCGAGCTACATCCTTCAATATCTGGAGCTGATGACCAGGATTGAACTGGTGACCTCTCCCTTACCAAGGGAGTGCTCTACCAACTGAGCTACATCAGCCTCAAAAAATCATGGTGCACAGGGGAGGATTCGAACCTCCGTAGCTCCTGAGAGCGGCAGATTTACAGTCTGCTGCCATTAACCACTCGGCCACCTGTGCATTCATCCGGCGGCAAAACCGCCAGAGGTCCCGCCACACCGAGCCGGTTCAACCGGACACCTGCGGGCAAATGCTTACATCTGCGAATCATTCTGGCCGATCAAGGAGTGCTGCCGCTATTAACGGCGAGAGCAAAATCAGGAGACGCGCAAACATACTTCCGCTTCAGACGCCAAAAACGGAGAACGGAAAGTACCTCAGTGGAATGCTTCCGGTAGAAAAAGTCCTAGGGTGCGCAGTGCCTGCTTCAACTCCGGAAGCGCGCCAGCTTTTCGCGTTCCGGCAATCCTTTTAACAACTGGAGCTGGCGAAGGGACTTGAACCCCCGACCCTCTGATTACAAATCAGATGCTCTACCAGCTGAGCTACGCCAGCACAATTCTCCCCATATAGGGGCAAGTAAATAAGTTAGCACAGCGGCAATCCGCGTGCAACAGCCACACTCGATCTCAATTTCTTAAATGGTTTAGCGGGAACGTGCCCGAAATGATAACGCCCACAAATTGTATCAACTCCAGCCTGATTGCGCGAGTTTAGGCATCCTTGTTACAACCCTGTGCTCTATACTGAACTTAGATGATAAAGTACCGCAAGCTGCTGATAACAGTCCTGTTAATTGCCGTGGGAGCCGCCTGCGGTTTATTTTTTTTCTACCGCACCGCAGCCACTCCAGAAACCGTGAGAATGCTCCCCGAAGGGGAATTCATCCTCTATGCGAATTTAAAGCCTGTACATCTGTTCTGGCAGGCAAGCAAGCCCGTTGAGGTAGAAGGCGACTATCGAGAGTTCGTCAGCCAGACAGGAATCGACTTCGAACGTGGCCTGGACGAGGTAGCCATGTCTCGTCGGGACACCGCGGATCGAAAGGACACCGAGTCATCTGAGATTTTCGTCGGACGCTTTGATCAGCAGAGACTCGCAAGCTATCTCGCCAAAATCTCGTCATCACAGGAAGACTATTCTGGCCACAAGATTTTCGTCATTCCGCACGAGGGCCACACTGTACGTGTCGCTGTTCTCAATACCAATCGCATTGCTGTCACGAATATGGTCTCCGCCGATGTCATCCATCAGATCATTGACTCGACCAGGAAACTGCCGGCAGGACCATCGCTTTTGCAGAACTTCCATCAGAAAGTTCCGTTAGGTTCACTGGCCTGGGCGATTGTCCGCGTCGGGTCATCGAGCGCTAATCAGTCAACCAGTGGATGGGGCTTTGATTTTCTGGAAAACACTGTCACCGTAGCGTCACTGAGATACCAAGGGGATCTTCTGGTGCGGGCTGACGTAATTGCAGGCTCAGAGAACCAAGCCAAACAGGTAGTGGATTCAGCGGGCGCGTTCGTTTCAATGTATCGCACCGTATCACGCTCCATTGGAACCAAAGGCGCGGACCCGGATGTGAAGGCGGCGATTGAGAGCATTACAGTGCAGCAGAAAGACAATATCGCCGTTTTCTCCGCGACTCTGCCCCAACGCGCACTCAAGAAGATATTCTCGGAAGCACAATCGCAGGCGGCCGCGAGTTCATCGCCTGCACCCGCGCCTGCTTCCACGCCCACTCCTCCTGCTTCGCGGTCGCGTGGCAAAATGAAGAAGTAGTCCTCAGCCGTAAGATTGATTGCGACTGAACAATCGCAAAAAAGCACAGCTGCCTCGCTGTGCTTCTTTTGAAAATCAAATTCTAGAAAACCGTTACAGAGATCCTGAAGCCACCTGCTGCGTAAAGGTGAAACGCAGATACTTGCTGGGATTAACCGGGGTATTGAAAATGCGGACCTCATAATGAAGGTGCGGACCGGTGCTACGTCCGCTCTGTCCGACATAACCGAGCGTGTCGCCGCGATGGACAAGCTGTCCCGGGCTTACAGCAAAGCCAGACATATGACCATAGAGCGTGCTGATTCCGTTGCCATGGTCAACCATCACCGTGCGGCCGTACCCATTCATCAGGTCGGAGAAGCGAACGATTCCATCTGCTGGAGCAATGATTCGTGTGCCCACGTCACCGGAGATGTCCACGCCACGGTGGAATGCTCCCTCACCGCTGAATGGATCAATACGTTCACCGAAGGAGCCGGTAATGCGTCCTTGAACAGGCCATAGAGTTGGTGCGGCTGCCAGACGGATCCAATCTCGTGTGCTGGCGTCACGCAATTCACCCATGCCGATGCCCACGGATGCCGCGCCACTCATGGCGGTCATGCGAAGAGCGTAGAACTGTTGCAGTGAAGCTGAAGCAGGATCGTCATCCTGGAATGCCGGATCGGGCTTCAAGCCGTAGAGCGAAGAAACCTCACCCGCTAGTGAGCTCAGAGACTGCGCCTGAAGCTCATTTTCCTGGGCAATCTGCTCCAGCTGGGAATACTGTGATTTAAGGGCTTCCTTTTCGGTTCGCAGCTGGTTGTAGCGCTGCGCTTTCAAAGCCATGCGAGTATATGACCCAGCCATGCCGGTAATTGTCAGCATGCCAATGACAGCGCCGGCAATGAAGACGTAGGCATAATGGATGGGTACCGGAATTTTTAAAAGCTCGCCCTCTGTATTCCGGGCCACTAGCATGATGTAAAAACGTTTCCGCAAAAATCCTCCGAACGGATTGTGAATCTTACCGTGAGCCGTCTGCGGACGGCCTTAACGAATTGTCTGCCGCTCTGCTCTGCCGAAGGTGCTTCGGAAGGCGGCTATATCAGGAACTATGAAGTTACGTAACCTTAACAAGGCCCTTCCCGAGTGTCAATCAGGGTTCCACCGGCAAACCGTGACGAAAGGCCGAATTCTGTGACCTAGCGCTAGCGCTTCGGTACACTGCCCTTTTGAATGGCCCTTGTAACTTTTGCAGTCTGGGAACCCTATCGGCACACGATTGACTTTCCTCAGCCAGGCTGGGGAATCGTGTACCGGGGTCTCGAAAAGACCCTATCTGTTCAATGACTTAGAGACTATATTGGTTAATCGATGCCCAACCCAGAACGAAAACTGATCCAAGGCATCCGCGGGATTGCCGCAAGTTGCCATAACGCCAGTGTAATGAAAGGCATCGGCGACGACACAGCCGTCTTGCGTCTGCGGCCAGGCCATGAGTTCCTGGTTACCACGGATCTCTGCGTCGAAGGATTTCATTTTCAGCGCAAGTGGCACCCCGCGAACTGCGTGGGACATCGTTGCCTGGCTCGCGGGTTGAGTGATATTGCCGCTATGGGCGGCGAACCACTTGCCTGTTTCCTGTCGCTCGGACTTCCGCAAGATCTGGATCAAAAATGGGTGACAAACTTCGCAAGAGGCCTTACCGACCTCGCCCGCCGTTTTGGGGTGGAGTTGGCCGGAGGTGATACCTCAGGGGCGCCCACGATTACCGCGGATATCGTGGTCATTGGCCAAACCCCCAAAGGGAAGGCAATCTTGCGATCCGGTGCGAAACCGGGCGATCGAATTTTTGTAACGGGAGAGTTGGGGGAGTCAGCTGCCACCTTGCAACGGTTGTTTGCCGGGGCGCGAATGCGGCCGACCAAGCAGAGCCGCCACTTCAACCCTGAACCGCGAATTGCAGTGGGCCGGTGGCTACGCCGCAGGGGCATGGCCACTGCCATGATTGACGTGAGTGATGGCTTGTCGGTGGATCTAAGCCGCATCTGTGATGAAAGCCGGGTAGCGGCCGTGATCAACGAAGAGCAGATTCCAATTGCTCGCCAGGCTTCTCTTACACTGGCGCTGCACGGCGGAGAAGATTACGAGCTGCTTTTTACCGCCAGCCCAAGGAGCAAAGTCCCGGAGGCAATCGAAGGGGTGAGGGTTACCGAGATTGGCACAATCCGCACCAGTTCAGATAATCGCCCGCAAATGCAGATTCTGGGGCAAAATGGAGCGCTGAAACCAATCAAGCCCCTGGGATGGCAGCATTTTAATGACGGAAAGCACGGCTAAACCTGAGGCTTAAAAGATTATTTTGCAGAGAAACTTTCCCAACTTTGCTTCGTAGGATGGTTTATGAGCACACCTTCGTCAGCAGTACCAAGCATGCCTGTTGAGCCGGCGCAGCCGCGCTTATCCGAGCCGGCACGAATCATTAACATTTTCGTCAGCCCTTCAAAGACCTTTCAGGACATCCGCCAGAATGCCAGTTGGTGGGTTCCTCTTGTCATTCTTTCTTTGATGAGCATCTTCTTCTTCCAGATGATCGACAGGAAAGTAGGCTTCGATGAAGTAGCGCGTCACATGATGGAGAGTAACCCTCGTGTGCAGCAACTGCCAGCAGACCAGCAGGCCAAAACCATCGACGTTACAGCAAAATTCATGAAAGGTGCCGGATATGCCAGCCCCATCTTTGCTCTGGTCTATGCAGCTGTGATCGCTGGCGTGCTTTGGTTTAGTTTTAACTTTTTTATGGATGCCCAGATACCGTTTGGACGGGCCATGGCAATTGTTTTCTACGGCTGGCTTCCGACGATGGTGGGCACTGCGCTGGCCACTATCAGCTTGATATTTGGTAATCCGGAAGGGTTCCGGATGGACAACCCAGTCGGCACCAACCCCGCGTATTTTCTGGATTTCGCCACGACGCCAAAATTCGTCTATACGATTTTGACTTCGTTGGACGTGATTTCCCTCTGGTGCGTCGCGTTAATCGGGATCGGTTTTGCAATCAACGCCAAGAAGAAGATCTCGCCCGCAGCAGGTATCACGCTTGTGGCTGCCTGGTTCTTTGTTTATAAGCTTGGTAGTGCCACGTTAGCGGCCCTCCGCAGCTAGCGCTTAAACCAGTTAAATCAGCCATTTAGAGGTTAATTCACACCAGTCGACGGCGGCCTGTCCCGGCCGCCGTCAAACGTATGTTCTAATAGAAACTTAACCCATGGCTGACTTGCGCACCACGATCCGGCGGCAGCTCAAAGCCGCCAATCGCACATTCCGAGAGATCATGATGATCGCCAAAGGCGTGGTCTCAAAGGACCATCCTGTTCAGGTGCACATCATCCCCATGCGGCGCTGCAATCTATCCTGCGCCTACTGCAACGAATATGACGATATCTCGCAGCCTGTACCTCTCGATGAGATGTACCGTCGCATCGACAAGCTGGGAAAGCTTGGCGCGACGCTCATCACCATCAGCGGTGGCGAGACGCTGCTGCATCCGCAACTGGATGACATCATCCGCCGTATCCGCAAGAATGGCGCCATCGCTGGCCTGATCACCAATGGCTACCTGCTGACGCCGCAACGCATTCAGCAACTGAACGACGCTGGGCTCGATCACCTGCAGATCTCCATCGACAACGTGAAGCCGGATGAAGTCTCCATGAAGTCACTGAAAGTCCTGGATAAGAAACTGCAATGGCTGCGCGAACACGCTGACTTCCACGTGAACATCAACTCAGTAATCGGAGCAGGCGTGAGAAATCAGTGGGATGCAGTCACCATTGGCAAGCGCGCGGTCGAACTGGGATTCACTTCGACTGTCGGCATTATCCATGATGGCAGTGGGCAGTTGCGTCCGCTGGGTGAGGAAGCGCAGACGGTGTTCGCTGAAATGAAGAAACTGGGCAAGCACAGCTACGCCCGCTTCAACTCTTTCCAGAACAATATTGCGCTAGGCAAGCCGAACCAGTGGAGATGCCGGGCCGGCGCCCGCTATCTTTACATTTGCGAAGACGGCCTGGTCCACTACTGCTCACAGCAACGCGGATTTCCCGGCATTCCCCTCGCTGAGTATGAAGTAAGAGATATCGTCCGCGAGTACTTCACCGAGAAATCATGTGCCCCGAACTGCACCATCTCATGCGTACACCAGACATCGATCGTTGATTTCTGGCGCGATCCGCAGACTGGCACTTCGCATGAAGTTTTCCACCCCGCTCCGAAACAGCCTGAACTGGTAACAATTCAGGTGACTGAAAAAGAATCGGCCATGGCTGATTAGCTTTTTCCAGCCCACTTTCAGCCCGATAGATCAGTCACGCCAGCGCTTCTCGCAACGCCGCTCGGGCCAAAGTCCGTGTTGAATCCAGCGTGGGTAGCGGAGAATCTTCTTCGTTTACCAGCAGCGGTATCTCAGTACATCCAAGCACCACCGCGTCACAGCCGTTGATCTTCATCTGCTCCATGACCTGCTGGACATAGAAAAGCGACTCCAGACTCTGAATTCCGCGGACCAGTTCGTCGAAGATGATCTGATTGATTCGTACACGCTGGTGTGGTGTCGGAAGCCGGAAGCCGATGCCGAGCGCGCTCAGCTTCTCCGGATAAACCTGGCTTTCCACCAGATACTTTGTTCCGGTAAGTCCCAGAGTCGAGTAGCTGCGCACCCGGGCTTCTTTGCCGACTTCTTCCGCAATGTGCAGCCATGGCAAAGGCGATCGCGGCAGAACGTGCGACATCGCCTGGTGAATTGTATTGTCCGGACAGATGAGAAAGTCGGCGCCGGCGCGCTTCAAAACCTCAGCCGACCGCAGCATCAGTTCGGCAATGGGTTTCCAGTCGTAGGGGCCGGGGCCCTGCAGGTACTTCATGTACTCCGCTAGTGCGATGGTGTGCATCATCACCTGCGGATGATCGTGCCTTCCCATCAGCGACTCGGCTTCCAGACAAACCGTGCGGTAACAAAGGGCCGCACCTTCCGCGCTGCAACCAACAATCCCGATATGCTTAGGCATACTTCCCTGGTCAACTGCTTTTGCGCATCAGCTCAATACTTCCGTCCTCAACTCCTGGCGAAGGTGTCAATCTGCTGGAGGAACTGAACCTTCTTGTCTACCGGCAGGAATGACGCTTCGAACGAATTCCTTGCCAGCTCTCGCAAATGATCCTCGCTGAAGCCGAACTCCTGCTGCGCAATCTCATATTCTTTATTCAGTGTTGTCTGGAACATGGCCGGATCATCTGTATTGAGCGTGACCATCAGGCCTTCATCAAAAAACCTTCGCAGCGGATGCTTGCTCAATTCAGTGATGGCTCCAGTCCTCAAATTACTGGTGAGGCAGATCTCGACTGAAATCTGCTTGTGGGCCAGCACCTCCAGCAACTCATCATCGACAGCGATGGAAAGTCCGTGGCCAATCCGCTCCACACCCATGTTCAGGGCTCCCCAAACCGATTCCGGCCCTGCCGTTTCGCCTGCATGCGCGGTTAGATGCAAACCATCGGCTGCAGCTTTCTTGTAAAGATCACGAAACCACTCAGCGGGGCCGCGACGCTCGTCGCCACCGATACCAATGCCGACAACGTTACGGTCAAGCCGCTCGGCGGCCAGCTTAAAGACCTCAGCAGCGGCTTCCGGCCCGAAATGCCGGACGGCATCGAAAATCCAGAGTAGTGACACGCCAAAATCGCGCTGACCGCGCTCGCGCCCTCGCTCCAGGCCATCGAAGATAGGCCCAAAGTCCTGCCCCCGCCAGCGGATTACTCCGACGCTGACATAAACCTCAGCATGTGCCACATTCTGCTGGCGCAGCTTTTGCATCAGGCGGTAAGTAATGAGTTCGTAGTCTTCCGGCGTACGCAGACGCTCGGTCACGGCCTTGAAGGCCATTAGAAAGCCATTGAAATCTTTGTAGGAGTACAGATCGCGGATGTCATCTTCGGTAAGCACGTCACCGCTGCCGCGCACGTCATAGCGATTATTCTCTGTTGGCAGCGGAGTGTTGTAGCGGCGGCTCAGCTCAGCCAGAGTTGCCGGCTCCACGCTTCCTTCCAGATGCAGATGCAACTCTGCTTTGGGTAAGGACTGGATGAACGATCGATCCATAGTGCGATCATCCTTTGGTATTGACCGGAAGCGGTGCGAATTCACTGTGCTTACGGCTGTAGAAGTAATAGATCACCAGGCCGATGGCCATCCACCCGAAAAACCGAATCCACGTGATCACCAGCAACCCCGCCATGAGAGCAATACAGAGCACCACGGAGATGATTGGGAAGAGCGGAACCATGGGAACTTTGAATACACGCGGACGGTCCGGTTGTGACCTGCGGAGAAACAACACGCCCAGTGAAACCAGCACGAATGCAAAAAGCGTTCCGATATTTGATAGATCGGCGGCTTCACCGATGTCCACAAGCCCTGCGGGAATTCCCACGGCGGCGCCGGCAATCCACGTGGACCAGTGCGGGGTGTCAAAACGGCAAATGGACGAGAACAGCTTGGGCAGCAATCCGTCACGTGACATCGCGAACCAGATGCGTGTCTGTCCATATTGAAAGACAAGCAGAGACGAGATCATGCCCATGAGTGCGCCGATTACGATAATCGCCTGGAGCCAGCGGTTGGCGCCCAGCTTTGCTAATGCATACGCGACCGGGGCTGCTGAAGCTTCAGCGTTATCGCCGGAAAACGTGCTGTACTTCATCATCCCAAGCAGCACGATGGCGACACCAATGTAGAGAACGGTGCAAACAACCAGTGACGCGATGATTCCGAAAGGGATGTCTTTTTGCGGATTCTTTGCTTCTTCCGCCGCAGTGGAGACGGAATCAAATCCAATATAGGTGAAGAAGATGATGGCGCCACCGGAAATCACGCCAGAAAACCCTGAAGGCGCAAACGGGTGCAGGTTGACCGGATTCACCAGCATTCCGCCCACGATGAGGAATGTCAGGATCGCTCCGATTTTTACGATCACCATTATGTTGTTGGCTTCCGCTGACTCGCGAATGCCCCAGACCAGCAACACCGTCAGGATGAACACCACAAGAAATGCGGGAACGTTAAAGTATGCTCCCGTCCAACCACTCCCGGCCCAGACCGGTGAGGACCATTTGTCAGCGATGTGCCAACCGAATTGTCCGATTTGCGCTTTCATGTATCCGGCAAATCCGACGGCAACCGCTACGTTGCTCACGGCATATTCGAGAATGAGGTCCCAGCCGATGATCCAGGCAATCAATTCGCCCAGCGTGGCATACGAGTACGTGTACGCGCTACCCGCAATGGGAATCATGGATGCCAGCTCGGCATAGCAAAGTCCGGCAAAGCTACAAGCGACCGCGACGAGAAGGAATGAAATCGCAATCGCCGGTCCGGCGGGCGGCCGGCCATGCATCAACACACCGGAGAGGTTCCCGTGCCGCAGAAGGTTCTGAAATACATCCAGCACCTGAGCATGCAGCAAAGAAGGTTGAGAGAATTCGCCCGCTGCGGCGGTCCCGGTCAGCACGAAAATGCCGGAGCCGATAATGGCCCCAATGCCCAGCGCGGTCAGTGACCAAGGTCCCAGCGTTTTCTTGAGCCGGTGTTCCGGGTTCTCAGAATCAGAGATGAGCTTGTCGATGGACTTCTTGGCGAACAGTTGACTGGCCAGAAGCTCCTCCTTCAACCTTTATGTTGCGGATAAACAATGGAGCGCGGCAGAGACACCATCACGGCATCTCTACCGCTCACACTTTTGCTCTTAACGCTTAGACGTGCCGCGCGCCAGTTTCTTCACTTTTGATTTCTTGCTGCCGCGTGGGTAGTCGCGTTTTTTCTTGGGCGCCTGTTTTTTACGCGCAGTGCGCTTTGATTTCTTGCGTTCGTCTTTGCTCAATGCTTTCGTATTTGCCATTCACCTTGTCCTGAATTAATTAAAGTCCTGAATCCAATGTCGTTGTTCTTGCTCTGCGTGGATGAGTGTTGATCCGCGTAAATCTGTTTCTTATGCTCGTTCCAGCTGGGCATACTTCTCCACCAGCTTCTTCAATCCGAACCGAGGGAATTGTACCGTAATCTTGGCTGTTTCTCCCTCTCCTTCTCGTTGATAGACAACACCTTCGCCGAATTTGGGATGTTTTACGCGCTGGCCGGGACGGAAGGCCCCTCGCGCAGTTGGTGCTTCTGTTGTAATCTGCGGACGGTTAAACTTCTTGCCCCGTGAGGCAAAAAACTCAGCAATATTGTCGATGGAATTGTATTTTGGCCCGGCATAGCTACTGTTGGGAGTCTTCTGCGGCCTTGGCGACGCCGCATAGCTCGTCGGCGCGCTCTGGTCTTCATCCTCGTAGCTGTAATGCTGGTCAGCGTATTCAGTAGTCCGTTGACTGCTGCTTCGAGAAGATCGCGGAGAACCCAGATCATTCAGCAGATGTGCTGGGATCTCTTCCAAAAATCGTGAGGGCACACTGGCATCCGGCATATCCGTGCCGTAACGACGCCGGAATCGTGCCTGACTGACGACCAGCTGGTCCATGGCGCGGGTCATGCCCACATAGCAAAGCCGGCGCTCTTCTTCCATCTGGTCCGGATCATTGAAAGCGCGGGAGTGGGGAAACAGCCCTTCTTCCAGGCCGATCAGGAAGACCAGATTGAATTCCAGACCCTTCGCGGAATGCAGCGTCATCAAGGTGATCTTGCCACGCGGATCGTAGGTATCCACGTCACTCACCAGAGCGGCGTGATCCAGAAACTCCGCCAGAGATTCGCCGCGATCATGCGAGTCCATTGCGGCGTTCACCAACTCGCGCAGGTTCTCGATGCGCGCGAAGGCGTCCGGTGTGGCCTCTTCTTCCAGTTGCTTGATGTACCCGGTGCGGTCGATGAGAAACTTCAGCACTTCCGGAATGGACGCCGCGTCGCCAGGAGCACGGAAGCCTTCAACGGCTTCGACTGGAGCTTCGGCGGATGGTCCAAGATCGTCATTTGCGCCAATTTCATCAGGCGCGAAGGCAAGGTCATCGCCGATTTCTTCACTGGCTGCCGCGATGTCGGCTGCATCAAAATCGGCTGCGCCAAAATCAAAGCTGATATTGCTGCCCAGCTCTTCCGGATCGAAAGAAACATCCGCTTCCGGTTCAGGCTCTGGCTTTCTCTGTGACTCTGTGGCTTCGAGTTGAGTTTTTGCGGTCTCCGTCACGCGATTGGCAAACGTCCCAAGAAACATCGACCGCCCGTCCTCAATCAGTTCCTTGAAGCTCTTAAGAGCAGCCACCGCTCTGGCCGTCAGCAAGCCTCGTTCAATCGCCTCACCCAGCGCTCCCCACAGTGAAATGCCGGTTTCAAGAGAGAGTCTTTCCAGGGTTTCGATGGTGGCCTTGCCGATTCCCCGCGACGGTGTGTTGATCACGCGCAGAAAAGCGATGGAGTCCTGAGGATTATTGATCAGCTTCAGATAGCTGATCATGTCCTTGATTTCGGCTCGCTCGTAGAAAGAAAACCCGCCCACCACCTGGTAGGGGAGCTGGTAACGACGCATGGCTTCTTCCACCAGGCGCGATTGTGAGTTGAGCCGGTAAAGAACGGCAACACGCGGGTTCTCTTCGCCGTTCTCGCCGGCCTTGCGCATGTAATTCGAGATAAAATCGGCGGCGAAAAGCGATTCGTTCTCCGCATCCGGCGCTTCGTAATAGCCGATTCTGGCTCCGCCCTGGCGCTCTGTCCACAACATCTTGCCTTTGCGTTTGACGTTGTGCGCCACTACAGCGGACGCAGCCTCCAGAATTGATTGCGTGGAGCGATAGTTCTGCTCCAGACGAATCACCTTGGCTTCGCCGAAATCTTTCTCAAAGTCCAGGATGTTGCGTATGTCCGCGCCGCGCCAGGAGTAAATTGACTGGTCTTCGTCGCCGACCACGCACAAATTGTGCCGCTCACCGGCCAGCAGCTTGATCAGCTCATATTGCGGACGGTTGGTGTCCTGATATTCGTCAATCAGGAGATACTCAAAGCGCCTCTGATATTTTTCGCGCACCTCGGCCGACGACTTCAATAGCCGCACTGTCTCCAGCAGAAGATCATCAAAATCAAGGGCATTGGCCTTGCGCAGCTCCTTGCGATAGGCCTCAAACACATGGGCAACTTTCTCGGTGATGGGATCAGCCGATTGCAGGTACAGCTCTTGTGGATCCAGCATGTGGTTCTTGGCCCACGAAATCCGCGACAGCACCATGGAGGGCTTGTGTTGCTTGTCGTCGATTCCCAGGCGACGCATTACGCTCTTGACCACGGCCTGCTGATCATTGGCGTCATAGATGGCAAAGTCTTTCTTGTAACCCACGCCGCCGATATTCAGTGCCTCAATGTCCCTGCGCAACACACGCACGCAAAACGAATGAAAGGTGGCAATCAGCGGCTTGCGCAACATGCGTCCGCCTAACAGATGCTCTACGCGCTCCACCATCTCAGCCGACGCCTTGTTCGTGAATGTCACCGCCAGAATCGCATCCGGCGCCACGCCCAGGTTCTCAATCAAGTGGGCGATGCGGAAGGTAATCACTCTGGTCTTGCCGCTGCCAGCTCCGGCCAGAATCAACACTGGTCCTGCAACGGCTTCCGCCGCTTCGCGCTGTCGAGGATTGAGCTGGTCGAGTAGGTTCACTGCTTGTTATTCAATTCTTTATTGCTGGGAGGCTTCCATGGCCATCTTGCGACAGGCTTCACATCCGCAGAACTCCCGCAGGTAGTCCCAGGAATAAATCCCACTGGAGTGCCCATCATTCCAATTGATGTTCAATGCATACCGGCCTACAGGAGTCACTTCATTGGGCCGGACCGGCTCCTTGTACATGGGAAGGAGCGTGGATGCCTGCTTTACTCGTTCGCCTGGTTTTCGATTGTGGCTATTGCGTTCTTCTGTACATGTGGCGCACGGACAGGCATCGCGGAGCCACTGAAAACTGTAATGGGTGCTGTGGTCGTCTTCCCAGACGATGTCTATGCCAGTACCGGCGGTCTTATTCACTTTCACGGATTTTGGAGTTGGTACAGCCATAACTTTCAGTATCGCATATCCTTCGCCCTGTTCTGGTGAACAACGCAGCCGCACCGCCTTTCGCATATCGCATCAGGTTTCGTGCATTTGCCCGATTGCTGCGGCGCGGGCAGGTGCTATAAATAAAGTTCCGGATCCGAAAACTCTGCATTGCCAATTCTGATTTTCCGACTGCTGCTTGCGAATTCTTGATACGTCCGCGCCGCGCCTCCCTGGACTCGACCTGATGCGAGCCATTGCCATCCTCTGGGTCATGCTTTTCCACTTCAGGAATTCCCATATCCCCGAAGGTTTGCACGAAGTGGCTCGCACCGGCTGGATGGGCGTTGACCTATTCTTTGTGCTGAGCGGCTACCTGATCAGCTCCCAGTTGCTGCGTCCATACCTTTCTGACGCGCAACCATCTTTGTCCGATTTTTATTTGCGCCGCGCTTTCCGTGTCCTGCCTGCTTACCTGACGGTTCTTGCCCTCTATCTGGCAGTTCCGATGTTCCGGGAAGCTCCCAGCCTTTCCCCCACATGGCAATTCCTGACCTTCACGGAAAACTTCCGCATCAACTATTTCAATGACCAGGCCTTTTCCCACGTGTGGTCCCTCTGTGTAGAAGAGCATTTTTATTTGCTGCTACCGATTCTGGTATTGGTGCTGATGAGGAAGCCCGGTTTCGGCAAAGCGCTGACGCTGATTCTTGGCATCCTGATCTTCGGGATTGCTATGCGCAGTTACGTCTTCACTCATCAACTGGCACAAGGCCTTGCTTCAGACGATCGCGAAAATTTCATTACGTTGTACATCGAAAAAATCTATTACCCCACATACACCCGGCTCGATGGACTTCTGATGGGCGTGGTTCTGGCGGTGATCAAGGCGTTTCGTCCCATGTGGTGGCAAAAACTGATGACGTATGGCTATGCGATGTTGGCCTGCGGGATTGCCTGTTGTGCAGCCGCAATATGGCTCTTCCGTGATCGCTTTTCGTCGTCGGCTACAGTATTTGGCTTTCCTCTGCTGTCACTTGGACTTGCTCTGATTGTGGCTGCCAGCATCAGCCCGCGTTGCGTGCTATCGCGGATTCGCGGTTTCGCACTTCCTGCCACGCTGGCGTACAGCCTGTATCTCACGCACAAGGAAATCGGGCATCTCGATTCCGTGTATCTCCTCAGGTTCCTTACCCCGGACTCGAGCTGGATCAACCTGGCGATTTTCTTTGCCACCAGCTTTTTAGCTGCGGCGATTCTCTATCTTCTGGTGGAACGGCCATTTTTGAAGTGGCGGGAAAGACTGTCTTCACGTTCGCGTCGAACGACGCTCTCCACAGCTGCCAGCTAAACTATTAATTACGCATGCCCGCATTCATCCTGGTTCGACACGGCGAAAGTGAATCCAATCGTGATAGCTCTTTTGCACTCAACGGCGATGTGCCGCTAACCGACCTTGGCCGTCAGCAAGCCCGTGATGCCGCCTCCCAGATTGCCCGGTTTTTCAATCCGCGTAGGGTGATCTCCAGTACTTTTGCACGCGCACACCAGAGCGCGGACATCATCTCTGCCGCTCTTTCTCTCCCATTGGAGATAGTCGACGGCATCCAGGAGCGCGATCTGGGCTCACTGAAGGGGCAACCTTGGAGTCAACATGCTGCCCTGACTGCCGTTGATCCCGGTTACGACCCGCAACGCGAGTGGCTTTGGCGGCCTCCGGGCGGCGAAAGCTATGAAGATGTCCGCCAGCGCGTGATGCCTGAACTAGAAGACCTACGAAGCCGGTACCCGAGCGAAGAATTGGTTATTGTCAGCCACGGTGCGGTGATGCGCGCAGTCTGGTCCCAGCTCACGGGGGCATGGATAAGCTCTTTTATCCCAAGAGAATTGCGCCATGCTGCTGATTCCCCATGACGGCCAGCGGTTCTTTCCGCCGCAGGTTATTTCCTGTGATGCCGCCTTGCCAATCCAGGACCAGGGCGTGGGACTGTAAGTTGCCATTCCGGCTAACATCCTGTAAAATTTGCCTTTAACCACAAAAGCTCTGAAGCACTATTCCTTCCGAGTAATCCTGGAGTTACCTGTCATGGCACAAGTTTGCGAAGTCTGCGGCAAAGGTCCGCAATTTGGAAATAAGATCAGCCACGCTCACAACGTGAGCCGTCGCCGCTGGAATGTGAACCTGCGCCCTGTACGCGCCGTCACCAAAGCCGGCAACAAGCGCCTGCGCGTCTGCACCAGCTGCATTAAGTCCGGCAAGGTCGTTAAAGCAGGCTAGTTCCGCGTCTGCCAAGTTTCGCTTTTCAAAGCCTCCTTTTTCGGGAGGTTTTGTTTTTTGCGTGCCCCGATCAGAGACAAACGACAGTTAGAAATGAAGCGTTACTCCGCCGCCGACAAAGATGCTTTGCAGATGGTCGCTGCTCACGCCGGCAAACGACGGTGTTCCCGGTATTCCGGTGATGAAGTCGCGGACTTCGAACCGGAATCCCAGCAGCGGAAGCCGGGTCTTGAAGTCCAGTCCGCCACCTACCTGAAAAGCCCCTCGATTGCTGGAGATTGACCCTTCGTCAAAATGCGCCACTCCGCCGCCAACGCTGACAAACGGCGAAATACCGGAATCAGGTAGAAGCTTGAGTTTGAGTGATGGTGTGAAATACAACGACGAAAAATCAGGATTGAACAGCTCCGTATTTGCCATGCGGGATGGAGCAAACATTACGGGCAGTTCAAGGTGCAGAGATGCAGCTTTGACGTTGATCAGCCGGTGGGAATAAGCGCCGATCAGTGAAAAACCCGATTCTACAGACTGATCAGCCGGCAAAGCAGGACAATTCGGGATGGCTTCGCAGACAAGCGTCCCTGTTACGGATGGCGAAAATGTAGCGCCGAACGTCACAGCTACGTCATTACTCTGGGCAAATCCGACACCCGCAGACAATAAACTGAACGCGAGAAAAATGCAGATCTTTTTCAACACTGGCTGGTCACCTTTCTTAGTCAAAGTTTAGAAAGCCAACCTCAGATGTCTGACCTATAGCAACGCAATCAGGTCAATCTCAACTGCTACATCTTTTGGCAAACGAGCTACTTCCACTGTTGAACGTGCCGGCGGCGCTCCCTTGCATACTTTTCCGTATACCTCGTTCATTTGTCCGAACTGTCCCATGTCTTTCAAAAATACTGTCGTCTTAACCACCTTCTCCCAGCTGCTGCCCGCGGCTTGAAGAATGGCCGTGAGGTTCTTCAACACCTGATCGGTCTGCTCAACGATTCCACCGGTGATCAGATTGTTGGTCGCTGGATCCAGCGCAACCTGGCCGGAACTAAAAAGAAACCCGTTGGCTTTGATGGCCTGCGAATACGGGCCGATTGCCTGGGGCGCGTTATTGGTGGAAACTGCTTCTCGGGTAAAGCTCATTGAAAGCCTCCATGGAAACTACCGAAAGAATTATGGGACGTTGCAGGATATCAAAGAAGCAGCTTCTGGCTGCTGGCTTCTAGCCGTTAGCGAAAAGCCAACAAACGAGACCTTGGTTGCTACGATTTCCAAAAAGATTAATGAGGTAAACAGAATGGCTGCGTCGATCCGGCACTTACAGCTAAGGACCAATTGCCAATGGCCAGCTGGCGTTAGCCAGCTGCTCTTAGACTTTATTCAACCTCTGCACATCATGAATGCCGGGAATTTTACGCATGCCGCTGATCACTCGCTCCAGGTGCTTCACGTCTTCAATGTCGATCACAATATCAATCGTCGCCTGGCTGTCTGCGGTTCTGGCCTCAATGTTGCGGATGTTCGCATCATCGTCACTGATCACGGCGGTCAACTGTTTCAGCATGCCTGAGCGATCGTCACAGAAAACCGTCAGCTTTACCGGATAAGTATTTTTGCCGTTGTTGCGGCTCATCATCGCCGGCTTGGACCACTCCACGGCGATACGCCGGTCCGCTTCATACATCAGATTGGTCACATTCGGGCAGCTTGCCGCGTGAACGGCCACACCTTTACCGCGGGTGACGTAACCGACAATGGCTTCGCCGCGAATGGGATTGCAACATCGCGCGCGATAGACCATTAGATCGTTATACCCGCGCACCACAATCGCTCCGTTGTCCGCGCTCTGTCCGAAAACACGCCGGATCACCGTACCAATCGTACTGCTGGTCTTAGGCGCATCTTCCGTTGTTGCCGTTTCTTCTGAGAGTCCCGGTGACAGCTTGGCCAGAACCTGGCGCGCCGAAAACTTGCCGTAGCCAATGCCGGCCATCAGGTCCTGCGCGCTACCCAGGCCGTATTCTTTGGCAATTTTCTGCAGCTCTTTGTCTTCGAAGTCCTTCATGGCCAGGCGATATTTCCGTGCCTGTTTCTCGATCAGCTTTTTACCGATCTCAATCGCCCGTTCGCGCTGATGTATGTTCAGCCAGTGGCGGATCTTGTTGCGAGCGCGTGTGGACTTGGCGAAGCCGAGCCAGTCACGGCTGGGATTATGCCCCGGCTGAGTCATGATCTCCACCACATCACCATTGCGCAGCTTGTTGCGAAGCGGAACAATTCGTCCATTTACTTTTGCGCCTACGCAGGTATGTCCTACTTCGGTATGCACAGAGTAAGCAAAATCAATGGCACTGGCGTCGCGCGGCAGGATCACTACTTTGCCCATGGGTGTGAAGCAATAAACCTCTTCCGGATAAAGATCAACTTTCAGGGACGACAGGAACTCGCTGGGATCTTTTACGTCCTGCTGCCATTCCACCACCTGCCGCAGCCATGAGAGACGCTGCTCGTCCTTGGCGCTGACCGGACTGCCGTCTTTATATTTCCAGTGCGCCGCAATGCCTTCCTCCGCCATTTTGTGCATTTCTTCCGTACGGATCTGCACTTCAAACTGGTGGCCGTCTTCCGTAATCACCGTGGTATGCAGTGATTGATAGAGATTGGGCCGCGGCATGGCGATGAAATCCTTGATCCTTCCCGGAACGGGACGCCACATCTGATGGATGGATCCAAGAACGGTGTAACAATCTTTGATTGACTTGGTGATAATGCGCACTGCGAGCAGGTCATACACCTGGTCCACGGTGATGCGTTGCCGCAGCAGTTTCTGATGAATGCTGTAAAGGCGCTTAATGCGGCTGTCCACGCGGGCTTCCACGCCATTCTCCCGCAGCTTCTGTTGCAGAACTTTGATGACCTTGGCCAGGAACGCTTCGCCTGTCTTGCGCCGCGATTCCACTGTTTCATGGACCTGTTGATAACCGATGGGATCAACATAGCGGAATGAAAGGTCTTCCAGTTCGCCACGGACTTTGCCCATGCCCAGGCGATGGGCCAGCGGCGCGTATATCTCCAGCGTTTCCTTGGCTACGTTCTGGCGGCGTTCTTCCGGTAGATGCTGCAAGGTGCGCATGTTATGCAGGCGGTCCGCCAGCTTGATCAGCACCACGCGAATGTCATCCACCATTGCTAGCACCATCTTGCGGACATTCTCCGCCTGGCGCTCCTCGCGGCTGGCAAAATCAATTTTGTCGATCTTGGTGACGCCCTCAACAATGTGGACTACCTGGTCGCCAAACTCACGGCGAACGTCTTCGTGCGTGACCTCTGTGTCTTCGATAGCGTCATGCAGCAGGCCAGCCGCTATCGCAGTAGAGTCCAGCTTCATGTCGGCCAATACCACGGCTACTTCGAGAGGATGAACGAGATACGGCTCACCCGACGCACGCGTCTGTCCCTGATGATGTTTCAGAGAGAACTCATAAGCTTTGCGGATGATTTCGGGATCGTCTTTCGGACGGTTCTCGGCGACCTTGGCCAGTAGTTCTTTAAACTTGGCCGTTAGCAGCTTTTGTTCCTTCTGCGAGGAGGGCTGCGCGTTTGTCGCCATATAGGATTATAGCTTGAGTTGCCCAGCGGGCGTGAGTGAGGCGCAAGCTGAGCGGGAGGTTCGGGGTCCCCGGCAAGTCCGGGTTTGACTTGCGGGGGCGAGTCCGCTAACGAAATCCTGAGCGTAGCGAAGGATCTGCTAATCTTGAGCCGGGCTCGCGGCGTCTGAGCCGCGACGCGAAATCCTGACCGCAGCGAAGAATCTGTTTTTGCGGGCTTCGGCGAGACTGCGCAGCCGCCGCTTGCAGGTCGCTGGTTCCCATACTTAAGTACTCCCCGGACTCGCACCACCTGTATGCTTCCCGGACTTCAAATCCACTTCGAACGCCACTTCCTTGTCGCTCACTACATCCCAGCCAAAGCCGTGCAACTTGTCACCTTCAATTCCAGTAATGCGTATTCCTTCCCAGGACAGCCGTTCCGTCTGCCACACAATTCCCATCTTCCCGACGGCCGCAATGGATGTAAATCCAGTAAACAGGATCAGCCCCTCGGCTGGAATAACTCGCAAATCCACCACCGGACGCTGTTCAACCTGGTACCACCGTGTGGGATCAGGGACATTCACCACATAGGCGTAGCCGCCCACCACTACGCATACAGAATCAGGATCAGGGCAGGCACAAATTGCGCTCACAACTTGCTCTGAGCTAAAACCCAGGGCAAAAAAACCTGACCACGCTGGACTCGCCCGGGGAATAACCCGCACATAGGTTCCCGTCCGGTCGCCTTCCTCCAGCTCAACAGGGAAGTGATACAGCTTTTCCAGCGGATGAATAGGTGGCGGGCCGTCCAGAATTCTGGCTTCGTATCTATGTGGGAAGGTGAAGTCAAAACGGACGTGTTGTTTCATCCCGTTGGGTACCCCTCCCGGTTCATCCCAATATCTAAAGGACTTACACGATACATCCCAAGGCAATCGCTTCTTGATTCGCTCTTTTTCGCCCGATTCGCGGCTGCTTTGGTTTTCCAATTCCCGGTTACCAAATTACTTCAATTACCCTTTCGCGGGAGAGGCACCCCCTCCCGATCCATCCCAAGATCTAAAGGACTTAGCGGAAGTAATCCCAAGGCATAGCATTCAGAGGCTTATTCTCGCCGAGCCGGCCGTTACTTCGCATATCAGGCAGTAAGCGGTTTTCGAATGGCCAAATCGCCCGATAGGCGCGTCTGCGCACCGGTTCTGTTTTTCAACCAAGAAATGTCACTACTCAATCAATTGTCAAAGACTTTCCTAATTGCCCCTGGAGGCTTCACTATGCCTCAGATCTAAGCATGAAACAACTAATCTAAAGTTTGCCAGCTTTGCGTCCTTCCAAAGCCACCACAAACTCCTTCGCCCGCTCCTGCACGCTCTTCACATGCATACGAAGCTTCAGGCGGCTGCCTTCTTCAATCAGCGGAATCAGCTTGTCAAAGTCCGGCCCCGAGTGCGATCCAATCAATGCAATGCGCACAGGATGAAAAAGGTCTTTGCCTTTCACGCCCACCTCAGTCTTTACTTCATTCATCACCGCCTTGAATCGCTCCGGAGAGAGTGGCGATTCCGACGCGATGCGCTCTGCGAAAGCTTTGACCACGGCAACGGCTTTCTCATTGGCGAAAGTCTCTGCATTTTCAGGAAGTGCCAGCGCCGCGGCTGGATCAACCTTGAAAATGATCCCAGCCTTATCCGGTAGCTGGTCCAGCTTGTCGACATACGGAGCCAGCAGATCCACCAGCCTGTCTGCCCAGCCATCCACATTGGCATCGCTATTGGTGGGCAGCAACCCGGCGCGTTGGAAGAATTCGCGACCCATGGCATGCAGCCGCTCCGGCGCAGCCGACTTGATGTAATGCCGGTTAAGCCAGTTCAACTTCTCAAAGTCAAATACGGCTGGGGAAGGCGTGGCCCGCTCCAGGGAGAATTCCTTGATCAACTCCTCTTTCGGAAATATTTCTCGATTGCCACCTGTCGGCGCCCACCCCAGCAGTGCCAGATAGTTCATCAGCGCCTCTGGCAGATAGCCCATCTCGCGAAAACTTGAAACCGACGTGGCGCCATGCCGTTTTGATAGTCTCTCGCGGTCCGGACCGAGAATGGTGGATAGATGGGCAAACTCCGGCACCGGAATTCCCAGCGCCTCATAGACTGCAACCTGTTTCGGCGTGTTGGAAATGTGATCGTCGCCGCGAACTACGTGTGTGATTTTCATATCAGCGTCATCGATCACCACCACGTAGTTGTAAACCGGCATGCCTGATGAGCGCACAATGATGGGATCACTCACCACCTCGTTGGAAAACTCCACGTCGCCGCGGACAATGTCATGAAAGCGGATTGGCCGCTCCGGAATGCTCAGACGGATGGCGCCCTTTTCCCCCGCAGCCAGTTTGCGCTGTACCTCTGCCGGATCCAATCTCTTGCACTTACCTGAGTAATTGGGCTGCTTCTGCTCCGCCAGAGCCTGCTGCCGTTCGCGCTCCAGTTCTTCGGCCGTACAGAAGCAGTAATAGGCCTTCTGCTCCTTGATCAGGCGTTCTGCGTAAGTCTGGTAGACCGCCATCTTGTCCGACTGCCGGTATGGTGGATATGGTCCACCCACATCCGGGCCTTCATCCCAGTCAATGCCCAGCCATTTCAGGTCTTCCAGAAGCTGCGTCTCATATCGCGCCTCACTGCGTTCCAGGTCAGTATCTTCAATGCGAAGGATGAATGTGCCGCCCATTTTTTCGGGCGAATAGCCAGTTGAACAGGGCCGTGCGGACGTTGCCGATATGCAGTTGTCCGGTGGGCGACGGGGCAAAACGCACTCGGACCTTGTCAGTAGGCATCAGATTAATGTTAGCAAAAACCACAGACAACAACTGCCTTAGCCCTTTTCACCCTAGCAACGTCCTGATGGCAGCTCACATCTCAAAAAAGGCAGTTGCTCAGCACCATCGCTTACTCACCAGGGCAGGATCCAAGTGACCTGTCTGGCCGCTGCCGGGAAGCCCATGCCATCGTCTGCTGTTGGACCTCTTATCTTTTTTTTGGCGGTTCTGCTGGTTGCTGCCCACTCTCTGGGTTATCTCTTCACCCGCATGCGCCAGCCGCGTGTGATTGGCGAAATTTTAGCCGGCATACTGTTGGGACCCTTTGTTCTGGGGCGCATACCGGGGTTCGTACATCTTCTGCAACTCGATGTCTCTGCGGCGCCCAAGAAAGCCGCCCTCGATCTTCTCTACCAACTCGGCCTGCTCATGTTGATGTTCATTTCGGGTGCTGAGACCAAAGCTCTCTTTCAGCGCCATGAACGCAAGCAGATTGCCTGGCTCGCCGGTGTGGGTACCATTCTGCCGTTCTTTGCCATGCTTGCCCTGGCCGGACTTTTACCACTCGGCTTCTTTATGGGAGTCAGGGGCAATCGCACTTCTCTGGTTCTGGTGATGAGCATCGCCGTCGCCGTCACCTCGATTCCAGTCATCTCTCGCATCTTCTTTGATCTTAAGATCCTGCACACGCGTTTTGCTCGCCTGGTGCTTGGCGTGGCTGTTCTCGAAGACATCGGGCTGTGGGCAGTTCTGGCCGTAGCCACTGCACTGGCTGATTCAGCCGGTTTGCCGCAAAGCAAGATCGCCTTCCACATCGGGCTTACCCTGCTCTATTTCGCCTTCGGGCTCACTCTGGTTCCGCGCGCGATGAAATTCGTCTCCGCATCGCGTTTCAATCTGCTGGTGAAAAACTCCCCGGTCTCCTACGCGCTGCTCATCGTGTTTTCTTACGTTGCAGTCGCTGGCCTCATGGACGTGAACCTGGTCTTTGCGGCATTTCTGGCCGGATTCGCTGTCTCCCGCAAGCGGCTGGGTGAGGCCATGGAAACCATCTCGCGGTTTTCCTTCGCTCTGTTCATTCCTGTTTATTTCGCATTGGTGGGATACAGCCTGATTTTCGGTAAGGCGTTTTCACTCCCAATGCTCGTCGCTTTTCTGGCGGGAGCCTGCATTCTCAAGCTTGCAGCGGTCTCTCTGGGTGCACGGTTGGCGGGTTTCCGTGGACTTGATGTCGTCAATCTCGCCGTCGCGACCAATGCGCGCGGCGGGCCCGGAATTGTTCTGGCCAGCGTTGCGTATGAAGCCGGCATCATCAGCGCCGCGTTCTATACCACGCTGGTACTGGTCGCAGTTCTCACCTCCCAGGCCGCGGGTGCGTGGCTGGAGTTTGTGATTCGCCGGGGATCGCCGTTATTGTCCGGCGAGGATGCTGCGTTGACGGCAGTAGAGAAAACGGCCGGAAGAGTTGGCGGCGTAAGGCAGCAGCTAGCAATTAGCAATGGTAATTAGCGAACTAGCCGTTAGCAATTAGCCCTTAGCCATTAGCACACGGGCCTGTCCTTTTCGTTCCTTACGTTGATAAAGATTTGCCCTCCGATTGCCTCAATTCAACAACTGATTTGAGGAACAAAGTAAACTGCCAGTATCTGACCACTAAGGGCCAAGTGCCAATGGCTAAGAGCTGGCGGCTTTAGCCGCCACTACCACATACTCTCCCTCGCCATCGCAGGCTGCGCGACACTGCTCCTGATAAGCGTCTTGGTCATGCGATCATGCCAGCCGAGCTGATCTTCATCCACCAATGCCCACAGGAATCCAAGTCCCAGAGAAAAGCCTGACAACGCACTGGCCACCGCACGGCAACGACGATCAAAGGCTGAGACCGGCTTGCCATCAAAATTCGCCAGTTCCAGATGCGCAAGATGCATTCCCGGGGTGCCGGCACCATGGACCAGAAAGGTGTACTGATAAAGCGTCCAGAGCACGCCGCAAACCGCCACGGCACACAACAGCGCCATACGCGAATGAAGATTTTCTTCCGCCAGCTGCGTGAATGTCACATTGAATACCGCGGCCGCTCCCAGCACGATCGCCGCGTCAACCGCACCAGCCATCATTCGCTGTCCCAGTGGCGCAGGCTGCGGTCCCAACTCCAACTCAGGCAACACTGCCTGGTGCGTGGCTTCCAACTGGATATCGTCAAAGTTAGGCAGCTGCAACTGCTCAGCGGGCGGAGTTTTTTCTTTGCGATAGACAATAGGCGGATCGTCATCAGGGATATAGGCCACCGAGGGATGGCTGAACGGAGCAGAGTCCTGTACGCTCGAGCCTGCCATTGTCCGATCGATTGCTTCCTCTGCCACGTCAGTGATTCTAAGCGAATCAGTCGGCGCGGACTCGGCTTCAAGTTCCAGCATGGCAGCGTGGTAATCATGGACGCTGGCAAGCGCTCCTGTAACCCCGCGTTGGCTTCCGCTTGATCGAGGGAAGTGAATGACCTTGGACATTTCTTCCATGGTGAAGGGTTCGCTGGTAACAGTCCGTTCGTTTGGAACAGACAATTCGCTTGTAACATCCATGGATGCGACCACGTTGGATGAAAAGCTTTGATCGCGATAGTCGTCAGCAAACGGCGATCTGGTGGCCGCCTGGGCGACAAAACGACGCGCGCGCATGATTCGCTCATCCACGGGAGCTTCCTGAACCGGAAAGCGCAGCTCCATATTCGGATCGGGATCGGAGCCCTTCCTCTTGGCCCGATGTTGCAGAACGCGCGAAGCTACTTGTTCGCGCCATACATCATTTTCGCGCCCTGGATCTCCAACACGGCTTGCACTTACTTCCAGGGGGATTGAGCCATAAGGAGAAGCCTGAGCCACCTCCTCCGAACTGGAGTTTTGAATATGGGAGTTTTGAGGCGGTGAGTCTTGAAGCTGTGAGTCTTGAAGTTGTGAGTCTTGAAGATGGTTTTTTTCCGAGCCGGCAACTGTCCCCCGGCTCCTCCGGCTATGCACGCACGGATATGTATTACCGCAGAGAGGGCAATTCATGGGGCCGTTTTAGAGATGCCAGAGAGCGCCGGGAAGCCTGCCGTTTTGCATTTCCAAATCAGGGCGTGTAACCTTGCCCATTCTGGTCTTTAGCTCACGGGCATGCGAACCCAACTTACTTTAGTTATCACAGCGTTAGGGCTTTGTCACCTGTTTCTGTTCTCGCCTGTAGTGATCAGCCAGGCGCTGGCGCAGCCTGATGCAGGAAATCAGCAGGGTTCTACAGCGCAGAGCGGCAATTGCCATTTGCTGCTGACCGCACCGCCGGTCTTTCAGAAACAATCCGGGCAAAAACAATCCGGGCCAGGTGCAGCAAATACTCCCCAGCCGCAAAAGCAGCCGCCAAAGGTTTCCATTTCAGAGAGCCAGCCAGTAGAGATCACGGCACGGCAGTGCGAAAAGAACAACAATCTCTACTCGCTGACTGGTGACGTTGAGATTAAATTTGAAGACTATGACTTTCAGGGTGACATGGTCACCTATGACGCTGATTCCGGCGAGGTCACCACCACCGGAAACGCCACTCTGGACGGCGGTGCACGCGACATGCACATCCAGGCGACACATGCGATTTACAATGTGCGCAGTCATACTGGCAAGTTCTATGACGTAACCGGAAGCACGGGTGCGCGCTACCAGGGCAAGAACGTGGCCCTAACGTCTTCCAGCCCGATTCTCTTCACCGGCAAAATGGTGGAACAAACAGGACCGGATGAATATGTGCTCCATGAGGGCTCCGTGACATCGTGCGAACTGCCGCGACCCAAGTGGACTTTCAATGCGAACACCATCATATTGCGTGTGGGGCAGTCGGCTAAGATTTATCACAGTACTTTTCGAATCAAGGGGATCCCGGTCATCTACCTGCCTTTCGCCTCCACTCCGGTGGAACGCCTGGGCCGGCAAAGCGGGTTCCTGATACCGAATCCAGGTACCTCAACCGCGAAAGGCCAGTTCATCGGTGATTCGTTTTACTGGGCGATCAACCGAAGCGCCGACGCCACACTGGGCGGTGAGTATCTTTCCAAACGGGGGTGGGCTTTGAATGAGGCCTTTCGGGCCCGGCCAAGTCAAAAATCATTTATCAATTTCAACTATTTTCAGGTGCTTGATCGCGGCATTGTGCAAAATGTGCAGCAGGTAGGCGCGCCGCCAGGGCAAACCGTCCCGCAAAAGGTCAACCAGGGCGGTGAAGACATTAAGCTCAATGGCGAAACCACCTTCGCCCATAACGTGCGCGGTGTGGCGTCACTCGATTATCTGAGTTCCTTTGCATTCCGGCTGGCATTTACAGACAATTTTTCCCAGGCGGTAAACTCTGAAGTCAAATCGATCGCCTTTGCCAGCAAAAGCATTCAGGGTTTCTCGATGAACGTCTTCGGGTCACGTTACCAGAATTTTCAGAGCAGCACGAACAATGATGATGCCATCACCATCCTGCATATTCCGGGTGTGGAATTCAACAATGTAGACCAACAGATTCCCGGCACACCGCTTTACGGCACATATGACGTGGCAGTGGAAGGCCTGCGCAGGACAGAGTTGGCTTTCAATACACTGGGCCTGGTTGGCAGATTTGGAGCTTCGCCAGAATTGAGCCTGCCTCTTCACTTTGGCGGATGGCTTTTACGTCCATCCGCACAGTTGAACGATACGTTCTATACCCAGCAGCAGGTGCCCCAGGCAATTCCGGGCCAGAACATTGCGGTGGAATTACCGATCCAGAACCCGCTGAATCGGAGAGCCATTGGCGGGAGCCTTGAATTAAGGCCGCCGGCACTCACCAAACTGTTTGACGGCGAATTCATGGGGCGGAATTGGAAGCACACCATTGAGCCAAGAATCATCTATCGCTATACCAATGGCGTGGAAAAATTCAGCAATATTATTCGCTTTGATTTTCGTGACATCTTGAGCAATACCAATGAGGTTGAGTTCGGGCTGATCCAGCGGTTCTACGCCAGGCGTGCGCATAGTGCATGCGCGGAGAGACAGGCACAGGCCGCTGCGAACGGCGCGCAATCGGAATCAGCGTCAGTGGCCGCCAAGGTCGATTGCACTCCCGCAGGCGCCGACGAATTTCTTACCTGGCAAGTGAAGGCCAAGTATTTCATTGATCCCAACTTTGGCGGCGCGGTAATAAACGGAGCGGAGAACGTATTAGCAACCACCGTAGGTTTCACCGGCGTCGCTTTCCTCACCGACCCGCGGAGATTTTCACCCATCGTCTCAAGGTTGCGCCTGCGGACATCAAAAAACAGCGATGTGCAGTGGCAGATTGACTATGACACCAAGAAAGGCCGCATCAATGCCAGCACGTTCTTCAGTTCAGTGCATTTCGGCAACTTCTTTGTGGAGGCAAGCCATGCCTTCATGCAAACACCGGCAGAGGTTGTGACTGATTCGGCCGGGAATCAATTGCCAACCTGCTCTTCACCCCTGAGCGTCACGGGGCCGCAATGCGTCCTGACGGTTTTTAATCAAACGCGCGCGGTAGTTGGATATGGCAACCTGACCAAGCGCGGCTGGAGCGCCGCTGTCAACACCGGCGTGGATTCTGAGTTCAACCTGCTCCAGTACGCAGGTTCCCAGACCTCCTACAACTGGGATTGCTGCGGGATCAGTTTTGAGTATCAACGCCGGTTCTCCATTGCGCGACTCAACAATGAAAACCAGTACCGGTTTGCCTTCACTCTGGCCAATATCGGATCATTCGGCGATATCAAGCGCCAAACCCGACTGTTCTAGGAGACTCATTTGAACCGCGCTGCTCTGCGCTTCAAAGCTCTGTTCAAATAAGTCCGTTGACCATCTAAAATAGTACTGGCCGGGACGTACGAGTCCTTTTCGGGCAGGTAGCGCTTTCGCAACGATCGCTTTCGCACCCACGGCTTTCGCAAATATGACGACCGAAGAAAAGCAGCAGCAACTTGAACGCGTGCTCAACCAGTTGGGACGGACGCTGGTAGCGTACTCAGGCGGGGTTGATTCAGCCTACCTTGCTTACGCGGCTTTTCGGGTCTTAGGCGACCGGATGCTGGCGGTGATCGCCGACTCACCCAGCCTTGCCCGCACTCATTTGCGGGACGCCATCGTCTTTGCCGGTGAGCAGCATATTCCGCTCGAAGTGGTGAAAACCTCTGAAATGGACCGCCCGGAATATGTTCGCAATGACACGCAGCGATGCTTTCATTGCAAGGACGAGCTTTTCACTGTGATGGAACAGTTCGCGCAGCAGAATGCCTTTGACTCCATCGCTTATGGCGTGAATGTTGATGATCAGGGTGACTTCCGGCCGGGTCAGCGGGCTGCCAGACAGCATCGTGTGGCTGCGCCGCTTCTCGACTCTGGACTTACCAAGGCCGAGATTCGCGAACTTTCTCAACGCGCCGGACTGCGCGTATGGGACAAACCCGCTTCCGCCTGCCTGTCATCCCGGATCGAGTATGGACGCCCCGTGACAGCCGAGGCATTGGCCGCCGTAGAGCAAGGCGAGGATGCCGTTCGGGCGTTGGGATTCAAGCAGTTTCGGGTGCGTCATCATGGCGAGATCGCGCGCCTGGAGATCGCGCGTGAAGAGCTTTCGCACGCCCTCACTCCGGCCATGTTTCAGGAATTTACCCGTATTTTCAAAGGGTTGGGGTTCACCTTTGTGACCGTTGATACCGAGGGATTTCGCTCCGGATCGATGAATTCCTCACCGTCCGTTCAGTCCCTGGTTCAGCTCCTCTCGTAGGCTTCCGTTCTCCCGGACATGAGATAATTTCCACAGTATCTTATTTTGGAAGGCGGTCCCTTTGGTTAGTCTTACCCGTGTATTTAATGTCCTTTTTCTGTTTGCTCTGTGTATGGTAATTGCGTGCAGCGCCCAGAGCTCTTCAGCTCCTGCCCCATTACCGCCGGAGCTGGCTCACCGCATTGAGGTGGAAGTCCGTTCCCGCTATCAGGTCCCTCCCGCAGTGAACGTCGTGATTGGCACTCCAACGGCTTCCGAGCTGAACGGGTTTGACAATGTCGCCGTGACGTTATCCGGTGGGACACATTCAAGCACGCATGATTTCCTCATCTCCAAAGACCGCAAGACTCTGGCCCACCTGGAGAAAATGGATTTGACTGAGGACTTGATGTCAAAAATCGACATTAAAGGGCGACCGTCGCGTGGTAATCCGAATGCCAAGGTAACCATCGTCAATTTCGACGATTTCGAATGCCCGTTCTGCTCGCGCATGCACAGCACGCTCTTTCCCGGGCTCTTGAAGGCATATGGTGACAAAGTCCGCGTGATTTACAAGGACTATCCGTTAGTTGAAATTCATCCCTGGGCGATGCACGCAGCCATTGACGGAAATTGCCTGGCCGCGCAGAACAGCGACGCATACTGGGAGTTTGCCGATTATGTTCACGGCAACCAGCAGGCGTTCCCAGGACGTAATCCAGGGGAAGCCAACGCCAAGCTCGATGCCACCACTCTCGAGGAAGGAACAAAATTCAAACTGGACCAGTCTAAGCTGGATGCCTGCGTGAAAAAGCAGGATGATTCCGGCGTTCGTGCGTCCATGGCTGAAGGCGACAAGCTGGCGGTTGATTCCACACCGACCCTTTTCGTTAACGGAGAGCGGATGTCGGGCGCAATCCCGGAAACCGAAATGCGGCAGATTCTTGATCGGGCCCTGGTGGCAGCCGGCGAGCGTGCCCCCCAATCAGACGCAAAGAAGTAGCTAAGTTGAACAAAGTCGTTTATCGTACCCTAGCAAATCGCTCCAGGAGGGTCTTGTTGATTCAATCGCGCAAAGCTCAGCGGAGCATACGTAGCCACAGTCACATCGATATCTATCAAGGCCTTTATTGCGTGGGCCTTGTGTGCGTGGTGGCCGCAATCTTCATTAGCAGCGGCTGCAACCAGGGAGTCACCGGTCAGGATGTAATGGCTAAGGTGAACGGCAGCAAGATTCTGCGTAGCGAGGTCGATAAGAGCTATAACAGCCAGATCGCTGGCTCGCCGCAGAAACCAACAGCCGCGGAGGAAGAGGCGCTACGGCTGCAGATTCTTCTGCATCTGGTTGACGTTCAACTTCACCTCCAACAGGCTGAAAAACTGGGTGTGATGGCCACAGACGACGAGGTCGACAGCAAGCTGAGCCAGCTTAAAGCCGGTGATACTCAGGAAGAATTTGCCAACCGGCTCAAGAGCCAGAACATCACAGAAGCCGACTTAAAGCAGGACATTCGCCGCAATATGACGATTGAAAAGCTTCTGAACAAGGAAATTGGCTCCAAGGTCACGATTTCCGATAAAGACATCACTACCTATTACAACGAGCATAAGCCCGAGTTCAACCTGATTGAGCCTCGTTATCACATAGCACACATACAGGTGGGGGTCGGCCAGCCCGCTGAAACTGGAAGCAAGGGCCAGACGGAAGCCCAGGCGCGGCAGAAGATCCAGGCCATTTACAACCGGCTGGAAAGTGGTGAGGATTTTGGCGCCGTCGCCAGCCAATGGTCTGAGGACCCGAATTCAGCGCACAATGGCGGCGATCTGGGTACGCTACCCGAATCAACCCTGAAGAACACCGACCCTTTAACACGTGACGCTATCCTGAAGCTGAAGCCAGGCCAATACAGCTCCATTATTTCGGTGACGAACCCGAATGACCGGCAGTTGATTGGATTCAGGATTGTGAAGCTCGTTGGGAAAGAACAAGCTGGCCAGCGGGACCTGAATGACCCAGCAGTCCAGCAGTGGATCCGGAACCAGCTTCTACAACAGCGCACTAATCTGTTGCGCGCTGCTTACGATGAGATCCTGCGTGACAAGGCTGAGATACACAACTACTTCGCTGAACAGGTGATGAAAACCACCACTACTCAGAAATAGCGCCTTTCAGCAAAAAGAATAGCCGAGGAGAAAAAATACTCCCCGGCTATTGGTTTCTCCATGGCTTGCTATTCAGCTTCAGCGCTATCCTGCTTCAATGCTATTCAACTTCGGCAAGGACCTGGCCGGCCTCCACAGCCGCACCTTCAGCCACGCTGAGCTTTTTGATGATGCCCTTCCTGGGCGACTTCAATTCATTCTGCATCTTCATCGCTTCGATGACGATCACTGCCTGGCCGGCTTCCACTTCCGAGCCCACCATCGCGGTGATCCGAACGACTTTGCCTGGCATTGGTGCTGTAATCTTTTTTGGCCCCTGGCCGCCGGTCTCTGTGGTCCGGCGTGATCGCAGTGACCTTGGGTCTCTCACCGCTGTTGAGAAACGCTGGCTTCCAATCACAATGTTGCTTTCTGCCGCTGTAATTTCCTGCTTTATCTCGTACGACTTGCCATTGAGCAGTATGGACAACGTACCCTCTTGTATCGAGGCTACATTGATCGGGACGGGGTGGCCGTCAAGCTTGCAGGTCCAGCCTTCGCCCTCGCGGACAAGATCAACGCGAAAGACTTTTTCGCCAACGCTGACCTCGTAAATCATTTCCCGCCTATGCTTTCTTTGCGCGCGGCTTGCTTCCAACCGGTGACTACAGCCGCTCCGTTGAGAGCGCCGTTGCCTGGCTTTCTATTGTCCATTGAGGTAAAAAGCGCGGCAGCGATCGCAGCAATATGCAGCTTCTCTTCCAAGTCACTTGCGGCTTCCAAAGGTGCTCGGGCTATTGCGGGTTCCGACAAAAGCCGGTCAAGGAACCCTGTATCAATTCTGGCGGCAATGAAATCCGGATGCTGCAGAATTCTCCGGAACAAACCTAGGTTCGTTTTGATGCCACCCACAAAATACTCACTGAGGGCGCGTTCCATGCGGGCAATCGCCATTGCCCGATCTGGTGCGAAAGCTATTAGCTTGGACAACATGGGATCGTATTCAAGAGGCACTTTCCAGCCTTCATAAACTCCGCTATCTTCGCGCACGCCCGGACCGGAGGGGCGAACCAGGCGCTGGATCACTCCGGGAGAAGGGAAGAAATTGTTATCCGGATCCTCGGCGTATATGCGGCATTCAATCGCGTGTCCGCGCAGGGTGATATCTTCCTGTCGAAACGGCAGCTTTTCTCCGGACGCAATGCGTAATTGCAAATGGACCAGATCCAGGCCGGTAACCATTTCAGTAACTGGATGTTCCACCTGTAGCCGTGTATTCATTTCCAGGAAATAGAAATTGCGCTGAGCGTCCACCAGAAACTCAACCGTGCCCGCGCTGGTATAACCCGCAGATTTCGCCGCTTGCACAGCAACCGCCCCCATGCGTTGGCGAAGGTCATCATCCACAACAGCCGAAGGAGCTTCTTCTATTACCTTTTGGTGACGGCGCTGAACCGAGCATTCGCGTTCTCCCAGAAACACAACGTTACCGTGTTCATCCGCCAGCACCTGAATCTCAATATGACGAGGATTCTGGATGTATTTCTCCAGGTAAACTTCTGAATCGTTGAAGGAGCGTTGCGCTTCGCTCTGCGCTGTCTCGAACCCGGGCTTGAGTTCTAATGCCGTTCGCACCAGCCTCATGCCTTTGCCACCGCCGCCTGCCGCTGCTTTGATCATGACAGGGAAGCCGATCTTCGCAGCCAGTTCCTCAGCTTCGTTCAGCGTAAGCCCTTTGGATGATCCTGGCACAAAAGGCACGCCAGCCGCCTGCATGGCCTGCCTCGCCCGTGTCTTTGATCCCATGAGTTCCATGGCAGAGGCGGGTGGTCCAATGAATTTGATACCGGCTTCGGCACATGCTCGCGCAAACTTCGCATTCTCTGATAGAAAGCCATAACCGGGATGGATAGCGTCGGCGTGGCTGCGGCGAGCGACATCGAGAATTTTATCGATGTTCAAATATGATTCGCGCGCGGCTGCTGCACCTATGTCATAGGCTTCATCGGCGTACGTAACATGTAGGGCGGCCCGGTCTACTTCTGAATACACCGCGACGGAGGCAATGCCCATCTCGCGACAGGCACGCATCACGCGAACAGCGATCTCTCCACGATTTGCGACCAGAACTTTCTTAAGCATAGAAAAATACAAGAAAACTGATTGTAATTGATGGTATCTGTGCCGGACATGACTCACGGTTCATAGGAGTTACAGCCGAACCTTGTTATTCCGAGCGCAGCGAGGAATCTGCTTTTCCTCTGCTGCGTTACCTGAATTCGCAAAAGAAAAGCCCCTCAAAACTGAGGGGCTCATGAAAAGCGATCTACGCTATTTCTTGGGCGCGGGCTGCTGCTGTTGTTGCTGCTGGTTCGGCTGATCCAGCACAATTCCGCCGGCAGTCTTTTTTGCGGCTTCTTCAGCTTTTTTCTTGCGCGCGGCCATGGCCTTGTCACTCCAGTCATCCGCGGTCTTCTTGAAGTCGGCGCGGGCCTGAGCGTCTTCACAAGTCATATCATTCGCTTTACGACGATAGATCAGGTTCATGTAAGCCATGGCATCGTCATAGTCCTGCCGCTTGTCGATGGCCGTCTGCAGCATTTTCATGCCTTCTTCCACAGCTGGTCCATCTTTGGCTTTCAGTGCATCACAAATCTTCTGACTGCCTTTGCCTTTGAGCTCATCGTCCACCTTCAGGCCTTCTTTGCCTTTGATGTCGGCAGCATCTTTGTATGCTTGTGACCAATCGATCACACCCACGGAGTAGTAGACCTCAGGGTCATTCGGGTCGGCATCAATCGCCTTCTTGTAGTACTCCCGCGCCTGCTCAAAATTCTTCATCTGCATATTGAGGAAGGCAATACCCTTGAGGCTGTTGATGCTCTTGGGATCGTTTTCCAGCACGTTCTTGTACTGGTCGATCGCCTGCGTGGCATTGCGGACGTTGTCCGGAGCATCCACACCTGGAACATACTGCTGAGCGTAGGCCGTGGCGAGATAGAGTTTGGCGACTTTCAAATCACTATCAAGGTTCACAGCGTTCTTGAAGTGCTCAATAGCAGCCTCATAGTTGGCGGCTTTGTATGACTGAACGCCTTTGTTCAGTTGGTCGCGCGCTCTTAATTTGGTACAGCCCGCTGTCATCAACAGCGCGCCCGCAACGGCCGTAACCGTCACCAGTCGTGCGCATAGGTTCATTTCTTCTGGCTCCTTGCCGGAGTTATGAATTATTTTTTCTGATCAGGGCTGAATCTGCCCGGGAGCATCACTCCAGCGACGCTCCCGGCTCAATCTTTACTGACCGGCTTCAATCTTGGCCGTTATTAAGCCGACTTTATCGATTACCTGGGTTCCTCGCGCTGTGTCGATTACCTGCGCGACATTCTGAAATTCAACTTCAGGATCACCTTTGACGAACATCACGCGTTCGGCGCGTGTCTTGAAGATGTCTGTCAGGCGGCTACCCAGATTGTCCCAGGAAACGTCTTCCTGATTGATCTTGTAGCGTCGGTTTGCCGCCATTCGGCGGCTGAATCACCTGCACCACCACCGTGCGATCGTTCGGTGTTGGCGGAGTATTCGGCGGTGGCGGCTGTGGAACCAGCGCGTCCAGGCCTTTTGGAGTCAGGGGCGTAATCACCATGAAGATGATCAGGAGCACCAGAAGCACGTCAATCAACGGCGTTACGTTGATGTCTGCAGTCTGTCCTCCACCGCTTCCCATTGACATTGCCATAACTGTATCCCTCTTAATTTCGTTGCCGGGTTGGGAGTTGCCGGCGCTTGCGATTTTATTCGCAGGCACCGGCCCTCATGCTTGTCAGCAACGCCGGCATTCCGGCGCTGTACTACTATTGGTGTTTCTGCTCAGTCAGCAATCCTAGCTGGTCCACGCCGGCGGAGCGGACGTTATCCACCACTTCCACCACCGCTTTGTAACGGGCGCGCGCATCTGCTCTTACGTACACGCGTTTATCCACCCGGTTCTGAACCCGTTCTTTTACTTTATTGGTCAGATCTTCCGGGCCAACCTGCTGTGTATCAAAAAAGATTTTGCCATCGCGCTGTACAGCTACGATAAGCGCGTCTTCTTTGTCCGCGTCCGGCATTTGCATCGGATTGATGGTTTTGGCCAGGTCAACCGGCACGCCTTTTTGCAGCATGGGCGTGATCACCATGAAGATGATGAGCAGCACCAGCATCACGTCCACCATGGGTGTTACGTTGATGTTGGAATTGACTTTGGCGCCTTCATTTCTAACTACGATTGCCATTGGTCTGCTCCTGGTTTACCGACGGACTGTGGACCGCTTCAGGAAGTAATCCACCAGTTCGCTGGATGAGTTGTCCATCTCCACGTCAAAGGCTTCCACTTTGCCGGTGAAGTAGTTGAACATCATAACCGCGGGAATGGCGACAAACAGTCCCAGAGCCGTAGTGACCAGGGCTTCTGAAATACCGCCGGCAACCGCGCCCAGACCTGTAGCTTTCTGCTCAGAAATTTTGCGGAAAGCGTCCAGAATTCCGATCACCGTTCCAAACAGTCCGACGAACGGCGCTGTTGAACCGATGGTCGCCAGGCCGCCCAGACCACGCTTCAATTCAGCGTGCACAATGGCTTCTGCCCGTTCCAGTGCGCGCTTGCTGGCTTCAATCTGCTCGCCCGGGATTTCAGTAGATTCTCCGTGGGCCTTGAATTCCTGCAGGCCGGCAGTGACAACCTTGGCCAGATGGCTCTTCTTGTTGCGCTCGGCAACGCGAATGGCTTCATCCAGTTTGCCTTCACGAAGTGCGCCAGCGACGGCCGGCGCGAACTGACGTGACTGTTTGCGGGCAGCGCTGAAAGCAATAAAGCGGTCGATCATGACGCCAATGGACCAGGCAGACATGATGAAAAGAATGACAACGACGATGCGGGCGATCCAGCCCATTGACTTCAACATCGACCAGGGGTCCCAGGAAATTCCACCGGATTCATCCGAAGCCTGGAGCAACCAGAACGCAACCAGGTGCGCTTTGGCGAGAATAAGAGTTGCAACGTTTGCGACAAGCATGAGTTAAGTTTTCCTCCTCAGAACTTTTCTAAAATATTTCCCTCGGGCAATTTGGCAAGCACATTCCCTCGGGAGTCCTAGCTGAACAAAAAAATTGCCCAGCATCCGGCAAGCTGGATATTGATTTGCGCTTTCTGGAATTCGGGCCGAGACGGGCGTTCCGTGCCGGCCCAGAGCAAAGTCAGAAACAACCAGGGTTTACATATGGAATGAGACCTTGACCGTCGTCTCCACTTCCACTGCTTCACCGTTCAGCAGGTACGGCTTATACTTCCACTGCTTCACGGCATCCATAGCAGCCTGCGCCAGAATAGGATGCCCGCTCATGGCATGGAGGTTTTCGATGATGCCGCTCTTACTTATGGTGGCGGCAAGAATAACTTCGCCCTGGATATGGGCAACCTTCGCCATCTGGGGATATTGGGGTTCGACCCGGTGGACCAGATTTCCTTCAGCCACGCCCTGTGAAACACGGAGCTTTTGCGGTGTTGCCACCTTGGGCGGAGGTGCGCTGGAGCCAACAATGCTTCCAATCACGCCACCCAACTGTCCACCCGGAACGCCTCCAGCCACGCCACCAACCACTCCTGACGATGGCGCAGGCTGGTCTTCTTCCTTGATCATCTTGATTATTTTGGGGATCTTGCTGGGAGTGCGCAGCTCGTTGTTTACCACCTCAGTGGTGCGCGGAACCTGCTTCACCACTGCTGCAGGCGGTGGCGGCGGAGGCGGCGGTGGCGGCGGAGCCACCAGGAATGAGTTGAGCTGGTGCAGCGGCAGCGCTTCCGTGATCAACAACGGAAGCAAAATCATGAAACCGATGATGATCAGTTCAATAATGAACGAAATCGTCGTTGTGGTTTTCTGGTTGGTCCGGATCTTTCCTCCGGATTCCATCAAGCTGTCTTCAAACATCCCTGCTCTCCAATCCTAGGGGGACTCTTCAATAACATTGGACACCGGGACTACCTTTTTTGCTCCCAAAACGGGAACTAAAACTTAAGCCTTTGCGCGAATTTTGCTTTTACCTGCCGCAGTTGGAACGGGAACTGTTCCTGACCGCTTGGAACGCCAGTCCTGATATGCCACCAGCATCGGCGCCGCTACCGCGATCGACGAATATGTACCAATTATGATGCCGATCACAAGAGCGAAGGAGAAGCCTCTAAGCACTTCTCCACCAAATAGATACAGCGAGAGCACCGTCAGGAATGTGAGCCCGGAGGTCAGGATGGTCCGGCTCAGGGTCTGGTTAATACTGCGATTGACAATTTCAGCCAGGTTCTCCCGTCGCATCAGCTTTACGTTCTCACGGATACGGTCAAACACCACAATGGTGTCATTCATGGAGTATCCGACCAGCGTAAGAATCGCGGCGATAACAGTAAGGCTTATCTCCTTATTCGTCAAGGAGAATGCCCCCACTGTGATTAAGGTATCGTGAAAAACGGCCACCACAGCGGCTACGCCGTAAATCAACTCAAAACGGAACCATAGATAAATCAGCATGCCCAACAGTGAGAAAGCCGACGGCCAGCTTGGCCTGGGTTTTGAGCTGGTCACCAACCTGGGGTCCCACGATATCTGCGCCACGGACACCGAAATCGCTGGTGAAGAAAGCCTGCTTGAGAGCGTCCAGCGCAGGATCCGGGACAATACCCTTGAGATCATCTACGCTGCGCAGAACGCCGCGCTGCTTGATGGTGTCCACCACGGTATGCGCAATGCGATCGTATTCCGCGGGGTCCGCATGCAGTGGATCGCGCGTGGCAAGGGCATCTCTCACGGCCGCAAAGCCGATCCGGTCACTGTTATTCAAATCCTGCTTGCCCTGGGGAGGATTCTCTTCCAGCGCAGCGATGATCTGGTTCTTTCCGCGAGAGAGATCGGTTTCATTGGTGTCCTTCTCGTCGAGTGCAATCACCACTTCATTCGCGGCGGGATCACCGTAGGTCTGAATACGGGCGCTGTGCAAATTCGCCTTGTCGAGGGCGGCACGGATCTTCGCGTCATTCGGCTTGTCAACGAACTTGAGGTACACAAGCGTACCGCCGCGGAAGTCCACGCCCAGCGGCACCCATTCGCCGGTCTTGTGATGGCCCACAATCATGGAGAGAATGCCGGCTACGCTGAAGATCAGCGAGAAGCCAAGGAAGTACCATTTCTTGCCCAGAAAATCGATATTTGTATTACGAAAAAATTCCACGTTATCAACCTTTGACTAGATGCTCAGCGCTTCTCCGCGCTGTTTGCGGCTCAGGACGGCATCGAAAATAACTCTTGAAACAAACACGGCCGTGAACAAATTGGCCAGCAGACCGAACGTCAGGGTCACGGCGAAACCACGCACCGGGCCGGAACCGACAAAGAACAGAATGATGGCCGAAACGATGGTGGTGACGTGCGTATCCAGAATGGTGGTCCAGGCGCGATCAAAGCCCTGGTCCACCGCTGCCGCTGCGGCTTTACCGTTGCGTAACTCTTCACGGATGCGTTCAAAGATCAGGACGTTGGAATCCACGCCCATACCAACCGTAAGAATTACGCCGGCGATGCCGGGAAGCGTGAGCACGGAACTTGAGTAGCCCATGAACCCCAGGAGAATGATCAAGTTGAAAATCAACGCCACATTCGCGTTGATGCCCGCACCGCGGTAATAAACCAGCATGAAGATCAGAACGGCGATCAAACCGGCCACGGCAGCCCGAACACCGGACTTGACGGAATCAGCGCCAAGTGACGGCCCGACCGTCCGTTCCGTCAGGTAATGCAGGCTGGCCGGCAGTGCGCCCGACCGCAGCAGCATGGAAAGATCTTTTGCGCTCTGTTCAGTGAAGCCGCCCTCGATGTCGCCTGTATCGCGGATTTCACCCTTGATGTTGGCGAACTCACGCACTTTGTTATCAAGCACCACGGCAAGGTAATGGTTTGGATCGGTCCCGGTTTCATTGTGCGTTGACGTAAACGCGCCGAACTTCTGACCGGCGGCGGAAGTCAGGTTGAAGGTAACGTCCGGACGGCCATTGGAATCAGTGCTGGGGCGGGCGTCGCGAATGTCTGTTCCACCAACTACTGGAATGCGTCCAACCACGTAAACCCGGTCCTGGGTGTCACCCGGGCCGCCATTGCCGTGAAGCATGACTGTACCCGGAGGGAGAGCGCCACCAAAAGCTGCGAGAGCTTCCTGCTCGCTGGCGTATCCGGATTGGTTTTGCGGATTGGTCGGATTGCCAAATCCCTGGCGAAGCTCAAGTCTCGCGGTGGACTGGATAATGTCCTTTACGCGGCCCGGATCGTCCACGTCCGGCAGTTGAACCAGAATCTGATTGTTGCCCATGCCGTTTTGCTGGATCACCGGCTCACTTACACCCAGACTGTCAACACGGGTGCGAATGGCTTCAATGGACTGCTCAACCGTGCGCGTCTTTAAGTCATTCACCGCGGTCGGCTTCAGGGTCAGCGACCAGGTATTCTCCGCGCCACCCAAAAGGTCATAGTCGCGCAACTTGTCATTGACGATGCTGCGAAGCTGCGATCCGGAATCCACCGGAACACCCTTTATGACGATGCGTTCCGGATGGTTGTCCGGGTCCGGTTTGCTGATGTCAGTAAACGGGACCTTGGCCTTGGTGAATTCGTCTTTCAACATTTGCGACGCTTGGTCACTTTCGGCGCTTATCGCGTCATTGACCATGACCTGCAATATCAGGTAGGTGCCGCCTTTGAGATCCAGCCCCAAATGGATGTTGGAAAGAACAGCCGCCTTGAGGCCGTCACCGCTGAGGCTTTTGGGAATACCAAAAATGCCGAACACGAAGACCAACAGGACGCCGACGATGATGAGTGTTTTGGTTAGTAGTTTCTTCTGCATGGGAACATCACTTCTCTAATTTCTTGGGTTCATCATCGCGTGCCACGGATACGACGGATGATTTGGCTACTTCCAGCCTTAAATTGTCAGGGGGAACGCGCAGATGCACGGCGTCATCTTTGACGGCGATGATAATGCCACGCAGGCCGCCGCCGGTTGTTACACGGTCGCCCGATTTCAGGTCATTAATCATCTGCTGCCACTTCTTTTGCTTTTTCTGCTGAGGCATGATCAATAGCAGATAGAAGATGGCGAAAATAAAAACCATAGGCAGGAGCAAGGCGCCCATACTGCCGCCGCCCACCTGAAGGAGAAACAAACTTATCTCGTTTTGAATCATTTTATGACTGGGCCACCGCACGGCCCGAAACACACACACTCACCCTCTCAGGTGAGCGACTCATTTTATGACCACTGATAATACCGCCCGGGCCTCCCGGCACTGGACCCACTTGTGCTGGAGTTAATCGGAGGTTTTTTGGCGCCTGCACCAGGGGCGCTCAGGTCATGGATACATACCCTGTGAGAAGTCCTGAGAGGTCCCCAAGTCGTATAGCATGACGTAGAGACTTCATGGTGTCAAGGTAGAAGGCCAAATTGTGAACCGTATTCAATACGCCAGCCAGGGGCTCTCCAGAGACAAACAAATGTCTCAGGTAGGCGCGGGTGTATCGAGCGCACACTTTACAGCCACATTTTGGGTCTGGAGGAAGCTGATCCTGGCGGTACCGGGTGTTCTTGATGTTCATCCGGCCTTCCGAGGTGAGAAGGAGTCCGTGACGGGCCACGCGGGTGGGAATCACGCAATCCATCATGTCCACCCCCATGGATGCATACTTAACAATTTCATCGGGATAGCCCACACCCATCACATAGCGCGGCTTATCTTTGGGCAGGATTTCCAGGGCGGCGGCGATCATTTCCATGGTCTTTTCCCTGGGCTCGCCCACGCTTAACCCGCCTATGGCGTAGGCTGGGAAGTCCAGCTCGACGGTGCGCTCGGCCGATTCCCGGCGCAGATCTGGATACATGCCGCCCTGTACGATCCCGAGCAACGCCTGGTGCCTGCCCCCCGACGCTTCGTGCCACAGGACTTCGCTCTTATGGGCTTCGAAATAATCTTTGCTGCGCCTCGCCCACCGCAGCGTCGTCTCCATCGATGCCCGGCTTCGGCTGCGGTCCGCCGGGAATTCCGTGCATTCATCAAACGCCATGATGATGTCAGCTCCCAGAGCGATCTGGATTTCCATGGATCGTTCCGGCGTAAAGAGATGGGATGATCCGTCCAGGTGCGACCTGAAAGTAACGCCGTCGTCAGTGACTTTTCTGAGCCCACTTAGGCTGAAAACCTGGAAGCCACCGGAGTCGGTCAGCATAGAGCGGTTCCAGCTGATGAACTTGTGCAGACCACCCAGGTTTCGAACCAGTTCATGGCCTGGTCTCAGATAAAGATGGTAGGTGTTGCCCAGGATGATTTGAGCGTCCAGATCTTCCAGGACGTCTTGCGGGACCGCTTTGACGGAGCCTTGTGTGCCAACCGGCATGAAAGCAGGGGTTTCAATCAAACCATGAGGGGTCTCGATTTGGCCGAGCCGCGCGGTGTCGGCTTTTGCTGGATGGAAAAAGGAAGCGTCACGGATACATTCTTACAGAAGGCAGGCTCACAGGCCTTGTCGGGGCATTGGTTTCGATGTTGGCTGCTCGACGCTGCGATCAACCCACCACGCAAGCAACGTCAGCACGAGATACGACACAAAGGCACTGATCGCCATGGCGCTGGCACTCGGCGGTGGCGGAAAGAAGTAGATGTTAACCACCTGAATGGCAGCCAGTAAGATCACAAACCCCACGAACCGTCCTTTGTGTGTCATTGTTCGATAGAGCACAGCAGCACCTGCGAACAAAACTGCGATCTCCAGCACAAACGCCGCTTCTCGATGGTTCCAAAGTCCAAAACCCATTTTGCCGACGCTGTCATAAAGAGACAGATCGGGTATGTGAACAACCAGGTCAAGAACCCAATGGGAAAAGACGGCAGCTGCCACAATGAGGCCCGTTCGTACTCCACGAAGACCAGGTACAAACTGAATCACAACATAAGCAAAGGCCGACCAGCACAGCACTCCCAAGCAGACTGTGCGTGTAGGGCATGAAATACAGGTCGAGCGCATTTGAGGCGGTAAAGCCGGGAATGATGCGTACTTTTTCCACGCCAAGCAGAACAAAAATGCTCCAGAGAACATCAATGAACTGGACGGCGAGAAATAACACCCAAAGCGGGAATCTTTTGATCGGCAGATTTTCCCAGGAAACTCGCACTGTAATGCCCGACAAACATTTAACGCTCCTTGTTTGAGTTTCAGACCGTTACGACTTTCCTAAATGCCGTTCGGCGACCTTGGCCGGATTTACAAATGCCCGCGTCACCGTCCCGCGACCAATTTCCTTGACGCCGTTGTGTGCCGTCACGCGAAAAATGTAGAACCTGTCAGAGATCGATTCCAATTCCGCTTCGGCCACCACTTCTGCACCTACCGTGGTAGGCGCGCGGTGCTCGATGTTAATGGCCGTACCCACGCTGATTTCACCTTCTTCACAATACGGCTTCATGGCGTTGGCGGCGGCCCATTCCATCAGCCCAATCATATGCGGCGTGGAATAGATGAGTGGCAGCTCAGGGTCATGATGATGCAAAGTGTCCTCCGGCCTGACGGTAATGGTTGATTTGCCACGCACTCCGATTGGAACCTGTTTTGCCATGGTGAGAATTTAGCAGCACGGAAATGAAAAAGGCCAGGCGGATTTGGCCTGGCCTCAATTCAAATAAGGAGCGATTCTTTATCGGTGATCGTGGTCGTGGTCGTGATCACCGCGCCCTCGGCAGCGCTCCCGCGCCGCTTCCAGATCGTGACGTTTCTTTTCCGCCTGCCTGCTGTGTTCGCCATGGCGTCGAATTGCGTTCTCCAGATTGCCTTCTGCTTTTCTGATGTTGTGTTCGCACTTATCGTCACGGTCAACAGCGTGCACCGGGACCACACTACCTGTCAGGAAAAATCCAGCCATCAAGGCTACGATAATTCCCTTGCTTCTGATTTGCTTAAACACTCTTCACCTTCCTTGACTTTTAGAATTGGTCTTGCTGAAGCGGCGACGGGAAGCCCCCCTGTACCAGTCGCGCGCCACAACCGCGTGCGTTCAGATTACCTGTTTTTGACTTGAGTTGGCTAAATCACTGAGGCCGGGTTGCGCCTGTATAATTGGTACTTGTCCTCATGCCACTGAAAACATCAAGCTCTCCCGCAGAAACCAAGGTAAAAATCAGGTCCACCACTGTCTTGTGCGTACGCCGGAATGGCGTGGTTGTGATGGCCGCCGACGGCCAGGTGACTCTGGGCGAAGGTGTGATTAAGCACACTGCAAAGAAGATCAGGCGTTTGTATAACGAAAAGATCCTGGCTGGGTTTGCCGGGTCCACAGCTGACGCTTTTTCTCTTTTTTCACGCTTTGAAGGCAAGCTGGAGCAATATCACGGCAATCTTGGCCGGGCGGCGGTTGAATTGGCCAAGGAATGGCGAACGGATAAGGCTTTGCGGCACCTTGAAGCATTGTTGCTGGTCTCCGATGCTCACTGGACATTTCTGATCAGCGGCGCCGGCGATGTGATTGAACCGGACGGCGGGGCAGCGGCGATCGGCAGTGGCGGTCCTTATGCGTTGGCTGCCGCCAAAGCTCTTCTCGACAACACTGACTTGCCGGCACGCAAGATTGCGGAAGAATCCATGAAAATTGCCGGCGAGACCTGTATTTACACCAATAACGTTTTCACCGTTGAGGAACTGTCTGCCGCGCCGGTGTCGCAGACCGTCCCAACCCGGTAAGCAAAATGGCAGGCTACTCTGGCACACCTCTCATCCGGAAGATCGGAATCAAACCCGGGCACCGTATCCATTTGCATGATCACCCAATGAGCTTTCTGCGTGATCTTGGTCAGCTGCCGGATGCGGTGAAATTGGAACAGCGTCTGGCTGGCGGCACTGACGTGATGGTTTGCTTTGTGGAGAGCGAGACTGAGCTCAGGAAGCAGTTCAGCCGATTGGCCGGAAAGCTTGCCCCGGATGGAATGTTATGGATCGCATGGCCCAAGCGAGCATCAGGTAGAAAGACCGATCTTAGCGAAGACGTTGTGCGTAACATCGGGCTCAAGGCTGGATTGGTGGATGTAAAGGTTTGCGCGATTGATGAAGTGTGGTCGGGTTTGAAGTTTGTTGTTCGCCTGATCGATCGTCCTAAGCCCGATCGTCTGAAGAATGATCGACCAGAAAGAGAACGGCCGTTAGCCGCCAAAGAAAAGAAGTCAGCCTCCCAGCGTGCGGCGGCACGGTGAAAAGTTTGAAGGAGCAGTAATGGCAATTTATTTACCTGGCGTGGCAGAAGAGAGTGGCGTCACGCTGGACGAATTAACCCCAAGAGAAATAGTAGTAGAGCTGGACAAGTATGTGGTTGGGCAGCATGAGGCCAAGCGCGCTGTTGCTGTGGCGCTGCGCAATCGTATGCGCCGGCAAAAGCTTCCGCCGGATCTGGCGGAAGAGATCATGCCCAAGAACATCATCATGATTGGGCCAACAGGCGTCGGCAAGACAGAGATTGCCCGGCGACTGGCTAAGCTCGCCAACTCTCCGTTTCTTAAAGTTGAGGCGTCAAAGTTCACCGAGGTCGGGTATGTAGGCCGCGATGTTGAGTCCATGATTCGCGATCTGGTGGAGATTTCCATCGACATGGTTCGCGAAGAACGGCTGGAAGAAGTTGCCGAAAAGGCCGAGGAGCACGCGGAGAACAAGCTTCTGGATCTCCTGTTACCGTCACCTCATCCGGCGCCCAGCACCGGCGCAGGCTTTGCGCTGCCGCCCGAGGAAAGTGATTCCACTGCGCGGACACGTGAGAAATTGCGCCAGCAACTCCGTGAAGGCGTTCTGGATGAAAAGGAAGTCGAGCTGGAGGTGCGCGAGCGCTCCACTCCGGCGTTTGAGGTCATCTCCAACCAGGGCGTCGAGGAGATGGACATCAACATCAAAGACATGTTGCCCAACCTCTTCGGCCAGCGCACCAAAAAGCGCAAAATGAAAGTGAGTGATGCCTTTGAGTATCTGATTCAGGAAGAAGAATCGAAGCTGATCGATATGGACGCGGTCACGCGCGTTGCGGTGGATCGCGTGGAACAATCGGGCATCATCTTCCTGGACGAAATTGACAAGATTGCCGGGCGCGAAAGCGGCCACGGACCAGACGTTTCGCGTGAGGGCGTACAGCGTGACATTCTGCCCATCGTGGAAGGCACCACGGTAAACACACGGTACGGCATGGTGAGCACGGACCATATTCTTTTCGTGGCGGCGGGAGCATTTCACGTTTCCAAGCCCAGTGATTTAATTCCTGAACTTCAGGGACGTTTCCCGATCCGCGTGGAGCTGAAGTCGCTCACGATGGCAGATTTCATCAAGATTCTCACCGAGCCGAAGTCCTCGCTGGTAAAGCAATACACGGCTCTTCTGGAGACCGAAGGCTTGCGGCTGGAATTCACCCCTGAATCGCTCGATGAGATCGCAGCCTTTGCTTTCAAGGTGAATGAATCCACAGAGAATATTGGCGCCCGCCGGCTGCATACCATCATGGAGCGTGTACTGGACGATGTAAGCTTCAATGCGCCGGACATGACGGAGAAGAACGTCAGGATTGACGCGGAATATGTCCGCAAGATGCTGGCCGATATTGTGAAAGACCAGGATCTTTCCCGCTACATACTGTAAGAGCTGTTGCGTTCGTGTGAAGGGAGAAGTTACTCTTCTTCCTTCATGCGTGCGCGATTCGTTCTGATCTTTGTGAGCTTGCTGGTATCAGTGGCCGCCCTCGTCAGTGGCTGCGGCCTGCCTGGCGCACCGCAGGCGCCCTCCCTGCACATCCCCAAGCCAATACAGGATTTGCACGCAGCGCGCAAAGGCAACGAAGTTGTTCTTTCCTGGACCGCTCCCACCCAGAGCACAGACGGAACGCTGGTCCGCCGGCCCGGTAAGATGATTGTCTCGCGAGCGATCGCTTCTCAAGGAAAGTTTGTGGACATCGCGGAAGAGACTCTGCAACCCGCCCTCGACGAGGGAAACCATCAGCGGATCACCATCACCGATTCACTGGCTTCGGTGCTTCGATCAACTTCGCCAACTGATTTTGTTATCTATCGCGTAACCGCCGTTGGCGAACGCAATCGCACGGCTGGTCCCGGCAACCCTGTGCAGATATCCGCTGCTCCGGTTTTGAGTCCGCCCACCAAAGTTGATCTCCATTTGGTGCCAAAGGGGGTGCAAGCCAGCTTTGCTCCCAAGTCATCCCCGCCCGCACCAGGCCAGCCAGGAGTTGAGTTCACCTATAGAGTGTTGCGGCGGCTTGAAGGCAGCAACGGCGAACCGGTGATGGTTGCGCAGGTTCCGGCGGGCACGGCTTTTGTTACGGTAGTTGACACCAAAATTGAATGGGAGTCGACGTACGAATACTGGGTCACGCCGATCACGCATTGGCAAGCCGGGGGCAAGAGCGGAGACGTGGAGGGTGAGGATTCACCGCGGGAAAAGATTCTGGCGCATGACATTTTCCCACCCGCTGTTCCTGGTGGGCTGGAGGCCGTTTATTCAGGCGATCCCCAGAACCCAGCTGTGGACCTGACATGGACACCAGATTCGGATGAGGATCTGGCCGGATACAACGTCTATCGCCGCGAGGGAGCAGGGGAGTTTGCAAGGATTAACAGCGGATTGATAAAGACCCCGGCTTTCCATGACGCGCAGGTAAAGGCCGGTGGCACTTTCACTTATGCAGTGTCCGCAGTGGATGCTCGCGGCAACGAGAGTGAAAAATCCGGGGAAACATCAGAGCGTGTGCCAAAGGAATAAGCGGGTCATTTTCCTGGCCAGCGAAAGACGAAAGAGCTTATGAAATATTGTCGAATCTCTACCAGCCAAGGCCCACAGTTTGGATTGATTGAATCCGTTCAAGGGCAGGAACAAATAACCCAAACCGCACCCGATGGCGCGATTCCGGTCTGGTCGCGCAGCAAGCTCCCTCAACCGATTGCGCTTGACGGAGCAAAGTTTCTGGAGCCGGTGAAACCCAGCAAGATCGTATGCGTGGGACGTAATTATCGCGACCACGCGAAGGAGTTGGGGAATGAAGTACCCGTGGAGCCTTTAACATTCTTCAAGCCGCCAAGCTCGTTGATTGCCCCGGGCGAGAAGATCGTGCTGCCCGTCTCTGTCTCTGATCGCATTGAGTACGAGGGGGAACTCGGCGTGGTCATTGGAAAAGAATGTCGCAGAATTGGGCCGGATGCCGACGTACGGACATACATTCTGGGCTATACCTGCGCGAATGACGTGACTGCCCGCGACCTGCAAAAGAAGGACAATCAATGGACACGCGCCAAGGGCTTTGACACGTTTTGTCCGGTTGGACCGTTTGTAACCGATCAAATTGATCCCTGGGAAGGTGTTCACGTTGAAACCAGGCTCAACGGCGAGGTGCGGCAACGTGGCAACTCTAATATGTTTATTTTCCCGCTGGATGTTGTGTTGCGCTACATCTCGCGCGTGATGACTCTGTTGCCTGGCGATTTGATTCTGACCGGTACGCCGGCGGGCGTTGGGCCGCTCACGCACGGGGACCAGGTAACCGTATCGATTGAAGGTGTAGGCTCCATTTCCAATCCCGTAGTTAAGGAAGATGGTTAAGGAAGATGATTAGGGAAAATTGAGTTTCTCTAATGGCGAGCTCAGGAGTGTACGTGATGTCGTTGAGGCGCGTTTTTGGTTCGGCGAAGGGTGAGTTTTGGCGACGTTTTCTGAAACTATGGTCACCTTGCGGTAGGATTGCCTTTGCGCGATGCTACTTTCGTCGCTACGATTCGTTTGAGGAAATCCATTGACGCCGGGATCAATCCGGCTGGTTGTGTAGGGCCAAAGCAGGTAAAACCGGGCAAGGTAAGCTGTCCATCGGATTTTGTTGTAACGTTTGCTGGTTTATGCTCATCATAAGTTGGCCACTAGTTTTCAGGAATTGCCATTCATGAATGGAACACTTCGTCTATACCCTCTGATCGCTATCGCAGCCGTTGGCGTCATTGCCGGGACCGCCGCGTTGATTCGCCGCGGACGGAAGACTCCGGAGCAGCGTGAACAGGAGCGCCGTTCCCGTATCAATGAAATTGGCCGCATCACGGACGGCACGGTGATTGACGTGAGCGAAATGCCTACGGAAGAAGCCGGCGAGATGCAACTGTTGATCTATCAATATGACGTGGCCGGCGTCAGCTATGAAGCTTCACAGGATGTCACCAGCCTCCGCCACAGAGTGGACTTGCATTCCTGCAAGACCGGCTTGATGACTTCCATCAAATACGATCCCTCGAATCCCGGAAATTCAATCGTCATTGCGGAAACCTGGACCGGGCTGCGCAACTAGCCAGGATTACAGTTTTTTCAAGATACGCCTACTCCGTAGCACAGTCCAACTATATCGACGATTGTCTATATAGTTATTTTCCCAGCGCATCCAGAATTCGATCAAAGTCTTCCAGCGATCCGTACTTCAGGATGATCTTGCCCTTGCCGTGGCGGTCCTGAATGTCCACTTTCACGCCCAGTGATCTCTCCAGACTCCTTTGTGCCTCACGCACGTTTGGGTCAATTGCCTTGGCAGCCGTTTCAGGCTTTTGGCTTGGTTCTTCCGGATTAAGCAGTTTTGCTACCAGCTCTTCAGTTTGACGGACTGATAGCTGCCGAGCCAGTATTTCCTTTGCCGCATGCTCCAAATGCTCAGGAAAGCCGGCCAGCCCCATCAGGACTTTGCCATGTCCGAAGCTGAGACTCCCGCTCTCTAAGGCGTCTTGAATGGAAGACGGCAGCTTGAGCAGACGTATAAAGTTGGCGATGCTGGCACGGTCTTTCCCTGTCCGCGTAGCGATCTGTTCCTGCGTAAGTCCGAATTCCCTGCTCAGCCTTTCGAAAGCTCGTGCCTGCTCAACCGGGTTCAGATCCTCTCTCTGGAGATTTTCAATGATTGTGATCTCCATCGCCTGTTCATTCGAGATCTGTCGCACCACGGCTGGAATTGTGGTCCTACCGGCCCGCTTGGAAGCCAGCCAGCGCCTTTCGCCCGCCACAAGCTGATAGCGCCCGTTGGCGCCAGGGCGCAGTACCACGGGCTGAATGACACCAGTCGCCTTGATGGACTCGACCAGTTCGCTGAGGGCTTCTTCGCGAATCTTACGGCGCGTCTGATAAGGATTGGCGTCAATCAACTCGATCGCAATCTCCTGCTGACCAGTATTTCCGGCAGGACTGGATTGGCTGAGAGGCTTCCCCGGCAGGAGAGAATCAAGTCCCCTTCCCAGAACTTTGCGCTTGTCATTGATCATCTGGTTCACAATTCTCTCCAATTAGCTGGCTTGTTCTTTTGGAAGCTCGTCGTAGTTAGCGGCCTCTGAATCTGTATTTTCCTCGGCTTGGCCGGCATTCTCAACGGACTGCTGTGGCGCGTTGGTGCCGGCCTGAATCCGCTCCATGATTTCTTTTGCCAGCCGAATATAGCTTTCGGCTCCGCGAGATCTCACGTCATAGAGCAGCGCGGGTTTGCCGTAGCTGGGGGCTTCTGCCAGCCGCACGTTGCGCGGGATCGTTGTTTCCAAAACTTTGTTTTCAAAGAATTGCCTGAGTTCCTGGGTCACTTGCTGGGCCAGATTGGTCCGGTCGTCGAACATGGTGAGGACCACGCCTTCGATGGCTAAATCGGGGTTGAAACTCTGACGCAGGCGTTCAATTGTGTCGAGCAATTCACTAACGCCTTCCAAAGCGAAATATTCGGCTTGCATTGGAATAAGAACGCTGTCGGCGGCAACCAGGGCATTTAGCGTGAGGAGATCGAGGGCAGGCGGGCAATCGAGAACGATAAAATCAAATTTATCGCGCACCTCGCTGAGGGCATTCCGCAGCCTGAATTCGCGATTCTCGAGCGAAACGAGCTCAATGTTGGCGCCAATCAGGTTTTTCTGCGAGGGAATAACGTGCAGTCCCTCCAGCTCAGTACTGAGCATGGCCTGTTCCGGACCAGCTTCCCCCATGAGAAGGTGATAGACGCTGAGGCGATTTGGATCTCTGCCGCAGCCTACCCCGCTGGTGGAGTTTGCCTGGGGATCACAGTCCACTAAGAGGCATTTAACTTCCGCGGCGGCAAAAGAGGCGGCCAAATTGATGGCGGTGGTTGTTTTTCCCACTCCGCCTTTCTGGTTCGCAACTGCTATTACTCGGCCCATTGCTTTGCCTCGTCTTGAAGATTTCATTCAATCTAAAAGAGGGGCCTGTGGAAGTGCAATGCCAGCTCATGGTGCATGTGTTCCACGTGGAACATAGCTAGCTTAGAAGTTAAACTGTCCAGACCATTGTTCCACGTGGAACAATCTCAAATATCCCAAAGACCATTCGCTGCGCTCCACTTTCTGTCTCATATAGAGGATTTCCATCCGTGCCGCAGGTAAGACAAAAGACTTTGCTCCCACTTTACGAGCTGCCTACCAGGAGACCGGAACACAAGTACTAAAGGGTTTATCAGATTGATTCCCTGCAAAATGTTGCATTTATGGCCTTAAATTCCACAGACGAAAAGCAGGGCTCCTCGAATATATTCACAGATTTCCCACAAGCAGGATTCGGGACTTGCTCATTGGTACGGCAATTGGATCGTCCCAACGAAACCCAGGCTCTCTAGCCCTGGCGGCATCTACCTGGTTCTGGCCGACCAATAGGCCAAGACGGCCCCCTGCGTCCACCATGCCCCCTGCAACCCCCAAGGCGAGCTCAAAGCTCTCTACCGCACGCATAGCAACCAAGTCCGCCTTGCTCGTAAAGGCTTCGCCACGGCCGCAGAACACTGTGACATTGGCCAATCCTAGCTGACTCGCTACCTCGCCCAGGAATGCCGCTTTCTTTCCATTTGACTCAATCAGAGTGACGGACGCCTTGGGCCGAAAAATGGCTATGGGTATTCCAGGGAATCCTGCTCCCGAACCGAGATCGAAAACAGTTCCAGACCAACCTTCATCCACGAGCACCTGAGCAGAAAAATAGCTCTCACCGAAATGACGAGTCACAATCTCCTCGGGATCGCGAATCGCAGTTAAATTCACCCGCGCATTCCACTTCAGAAGTATATCGATATATATCGATGTAGATTGGAGCTGGCTTTCAGAAAGCCGGGCAAAAGGACTCAACAGTTCGGCAATTCTGGCAATATCCATCGCAGTCAATCGTAAATTACCGCTTCATGGAAAGAGAAAAGGCATAGACCAGCGATACCCGCAGCAGTCAAAATTGAATCCCAAAGATCATTAACCAATCCTTCGAACTTCGCCGGTGGATTTTGGCAGAGCATTCAATAGATCGCGCACAGACTTTTTGAGAAGAGGATGCAACACGGCAGGTGCTATCTCGGCTAGCGGCGCCAGTACAAAGCGACGTGACTGCATGGCAGGGTGTGGAACGGTAAGCCCGGGAAGGTCAATCACCTCGTCGCCGAAAAAAATAATATCAATATCAACCGGACGCGGGCCGCGCTTCTCTACGCGGACTCGCCCCATGGCCAGTTCCATGGAAAGAATCCTGTCAAGAACCTCTCGCGGGCTTAGTTCGGTCTCAATAGCCACAGCACAATTCAGGAACCAGGGCTGTGCCTGCTCCACATCAACCGGTTCAGTCTCATAAATGCTCGATTGCGCCACCAACTCTCCCAATTCGCGCAAGCCTGAAATGGCATTACGCAAGTTGGCTAGCCGGTCGCCCATATTCGCTCCCAGCGACAGATAAATTCTCTTTTTCACCCATGTTCCCCGGAAATGATTGTACTGGCCGAAGGTCCAGCCCCGGCAGCAGAGTGAGTCCCGTTACGTTGGTCACTTGGTTCTGTCGCAAACATCCGATAAGTTTTCACACTATGGCTCTGCAAGCACTTCTTCTCTCCCGTGACCCTGAAGTTCAGCGTACGGTTCGGCGCGTGCTGGAATCTGCCAACATTGAAATGGACCTTTCCAACAGCGCGGACCAGGCCAGACTGGCCCTTACGCGCAGGAAGTACGATACGTTCCTGGTGGATTGCGACGATACTCCGCAGGGGGATGCCGTGCTGCGAGAGCTGCGGCAGGGAAAATCGAATCGTAGTTGCATAGCCTTCGCCGTAGTCCATGGCAAAACGTCAGTCCAGCAAGCTTTCGAAATGGGAGCAAATTTTGTCCTGGATAAACCTATCGCCCTGGAGAGAGCCACACGCAGCGTGCGAGCGGCGCAGGGTTTGATCATGCGAGAACGCCGTCGTTACCACCGTCATCTGGTAAAAGCCACGGGAGCCATCGTTGTGGATGCCGGCGCGGAAATTCCCATCAGCATTACAAACATCAGCCATGGCGGTATTTCTATTGAGTGCTCACGACGGCTGGACCACGGCGGAGCGGCCAAGCTGAAGTTTAATTTGCCCGGAGCCAGGCGAGCCATCGAAGTGAAAGGCGAAGTGATGTGGTCAACTCCGGAAGGAAAATCCGGCATTCGCTTTCAGGTCCTGCCTGTTGACATGAAAAAAGAATTGGATAGGTGGCTGGAACGCCGTGCGTTGCCGCTGGGTGGCGGCGCAATGTTTATTAACGCCACGATGTAGATTTAGGCCTCAGGCTTCGCTCGGTGTGAGCCGGACCAGGCCGGCAGCCCGTTCTTCTTTGGCTTCATCGCGAACGTCAGTGGTTTCCTCCCACAAACTGCGATCACGCAACAAACGTGAAACCAGCGCCGTATGCATGGCGTGTCCCGCACGGTCGGCAACAATGCGTCCGATCACCTGTTTTCCCAAGAGCGCAAGATCTCCGATTAAATCGAGAACTTTGTGGCGGACAAATTCATCCGAGTAACGCAGCGGACCGTTCTTTACGCCGTCATCCTGCACCACAATCACATTCTCTTCCGTTGCACCTCGGATCAATCCCATGTTGCGCATGGCCCGTTCTTCACGCAGGAAACCGAAGGTCCGTGCGGCGGCCAGCTCTTTGCGATAGAGATCGCGGGACAGGTCAATCTCAAATGACTGCGCTCCAATGGGCAACGGAAAATTAATGTTGTAAACCACGGCGTAACCGGACGCCGGATAGGCCGCGATGAATTTGTTCCCGTCGCGGACTTCAACTTCCTTCAGAATGCGCAAATACGTACGTTTGCGGCGCTGTTGACGCAGCCCCGCAGCCAGCACCATATCGACAAACGGCTTGGCACTGCCATCGAGAATCGGCAGTTCAAGATTGTCGAGCTCAACGATCGCGTTATCGAGACCGAGACCAATAAAAGCAGAAAGTAAGTGTTCAGTGGTGGAGATGAGAACGCCTTTTTTTTGCAGACTGGTGGCGTAGCTTACGCGGGCAACATTGCGGCCAATTGCCTCGATTTCAAATCCATCCAGGTCTGTGCGACGAAACACAATTCCTGTGCCCGCTGGCGCAGGCAGGATGCGGAGGGTTACAGGTGCCCCACTGTGCAGGCCGATACCATGACACTCCACCGGTGTCCGAACTGTTTGTTCAAATGGCAAGTTATTTCAGATGAATAGATTACACTGCTGGCCGGAACTGCGCGTGTGGTTTTTTGGCCACAAAACGTGGCCCGGGCTGCACTACTTCTTGTTGTGAACAATCAACTTAGGGGTGAAGTAGATGTCTGGCGGGTGGGTATTGTAGGACACTGTGGTCAGATACTGCTGCCGGACGATTTGTCCGTTGTGCGAGACCACGACGCTGAACGGAGTGTTCACGCCCTGTACTATGCGCCAATTATCGTAAACTTCTTCCTCTTCGTCTTTGTCGGCAGTTTTAGGATCACGAATGCTGAAGCGTTTGGAAACAGGCAAATGCGTGTCCGGAGAAATCAGGATGCTCACCGCCTCATTCCTGGAGTTAATGATCGTGACTCGCTCGGTCATTTTGTTATCGGCCAGGGTTGGGCCCTCATCCAGCAGAAGCGCTCCGGGCTCATTCATCCACTCGCGAAGAACATACTCAAGAGAATAGTGCCTGCGAACAATACCCAGACGAACACTATCGTCTTTCTGCGGATCAAGCTCTTTGCCGCCACGGTAAGTTATCTCGTAAACCTTTTCACCCAGTACAAGGGTGGCGATATCGCGGTCCTTGGTGACCTCGAAACGTTCTTTATCAGGCCATTCCCAATAGCGATAAAAAACTGCTCCACCCACCATGGCCTCATTGTGGAAGCGACCGTAACGCCCTTCACTATAGGAATCCTGCAAAGTTAAATAAGCCTGGCCGCCCATGGCGTCAATCATCTGTTTGAGCAACGCATGGGCCTTGTTTTCATTGCTATTGGCTTCCTTTCCCACATTGGCAGACTGCTGGGGCGGGGAAAGCTTTGGCGTCGGCTGCTGCGCGGCGCCGCTTGAAAACAATAAGCAGACCAGGAAAAATATTTTCATTTGAGGATTTCTGTACCTTAGATGCTCCGGGGACACCAAGTAGCTGCTTTAACGTTGCTTCTTCAACCTTGCTGCTTCAAGCTTCCTTCTTCAAGCTTCCTTCTTCAACCCACCAGCACGGCTCCGCCATTTACGTTCAGAATCTCACCGGTGATGAACCCTGCGTGCGCAGTGCATAAGAATAGCACTGAGGCCGCAATTTCCTCCGGCCGTCCCGCACGACCAAGCGGGATGGTGGCAAACACTTTCTTGCTGATCTCTGGATCATGCAGTGCGGGAGCGGCCATGTCTGTTTCAACCCAGCCCGGAGCCACACAGTTGACGTAAATTCCATCCTTTGCCAGTTCCGTGGAAAGTCCTTTTACCATGCTGATGACGGCGCCTTTGCTGGCGGCATAATCACAATGAAAGGCTTCGCCACGCTGACCTGCTGTGGAACTGATCAGCACTATGTGGCCGCCCGTCCCCTGCTTTTTCATCTCGGCCACGCCGTACTTGACCAATCCAAAAAGACTGTCCACGTTTGTTGACAGAGTTGAGCGCCACTGTTCATCGCTCATGTTTTCAATCGGCGCATCGTGAGGCGGCCAGACTCCATGATTTCCGATCAGGATATCAACCTTGCCGAACCGGCTGACCGCTTCAGCAATCAATGGGTACGCCGACTGGCTGTTGTCCAAAGCCACTTTTACGCCGACACAAGCCGCGTTGCCACCGCATTCCGACATCAATTGCTGCGCGTCATGTTCCGCGCGCCGATAATTAAAAACCACGCGGGCGCCTGCCTGAACAAACATACGCACGATGGCTGCGCCAATGCCCCGGGAACCGCCTGTTACCACGGCGACACGTCCTGCTAGCGATAGCGAAACACCGGGACTGGACATGGGATTACGATACGGAAGCGCCGGATTTGGCGCAAGGTGAGCCAACCATGCGAGTTGCCGGTGGACCGGGACTAAAATCCTAGCCGGTTCCCTGCTTGGCTTTCTGCTTATCTTTTTCCTTAACTTCCGGGTGATTGCTGCTCTCGGCAAAATCCTGGTCGGCATTGATTCGCGTGGTGGATTGAGACAACAGGAAAGAAACGCGCTTGCCACAGCGACGGCACTCCGGGAAAGGATCGTCGGCCATGGCAAAGACATCATGCGGCAAACGATGCTGGTAATGACTGGCTGTGTAGACGCCGGTGACCGGCACTCGGTCGCCGGGTCTGAAAGGCCCAGTGTTCATAGTCCGCGCTTTCCGCCGGAAACTATCAGAGATTATTTAACAACCGGCGCTGAATCAATCACTCAAATTACCTAACACCCGATCAAGGAAATAAAAAGTCCATTCGCGTTCTCTTGCAGCTCTCGACAATTCCCTCTGCTCAACCGTCACGCCGCGATTCGGCCCAACGAGCAGCGGCGGCTACATAGGACTGAAACAACTTTAGAGACCCTGAATCGCGACCCACGCTCCGCTCCGGATGCCACTGAACTGCCAGCACATAGTGTGAGTCATCGACGCCTTCAATGGCTTCAATGACTCCGTCCTCGCGGCAAACGGCGCAAATTTTCAGTCCGTCCCCAATGACGCCCGCTGCCTGATGATGGCTGGAATTAACCGGCAATCCTGATTCAGATGCCCATTCCAGACTTCGCGCCAGTAACGAACCAGGCTCGATTCGCACCTGATGTGCCACTTCGATTTCGCGACGAGTTGAGTGGTTGATCCTTGAAGCCACGTGTTGTACCAGCGTCCCGCTCCGCCAGACATTGAGTGCCTGCAACCCATAACAAATGCCGAGAACTGGCTTGCGCAGATTGTAAGCATCCTGAAGAAGTAGCTCATCAGCCGCATCGCGCGGCGGATCCGACCGGGCCGTCATCGGATCTTTTTCAGCATTGAACTTTTGTGGATCCACATCAGCTTTGCTGCCCGGAAGCAGAATGCCGGCGCAGTCAGTGATCTGGCGGGCAATGTGCTCGGGAGAGCTGTCCAGAGCAACGATGACCGGCTCGGCGCCTGCCTTCTCCAGGGCTGCAAGATACGGCGGAAGCGCACGCGAACTGTACTCCGCATCGTAAGAACAAGGCTCCGGGATGGCAATTCTAGGCTTCATTCAAACACTTTGTCCCACTTATGGGCGCAAATCAGCATCTTTAGGCCACTTCTTACCAATCAGGTTCCGAAATCACTTTGGTTCCCGTAACATTTATCCAAGCACCAGCTGTCGAATTGCCGACTCCACTTCAGGCGTCCAGGAATCAATTTTACCCACTATTACCAACCAGATTCGTTCTTATTTCGATCACTCTCAGGCCGGTTCACATCACGCAAATCCGGCACGGTTGCATTGGCATAATAGATTTTACCGATCTCATCGCGCGCCCTGGCGGAGATTGATTCTGTGTCCCTGGTGGTAAGACCCCTGGTGGAAATGGGATCCGCTACGATCAACCGTATGGGATGAGGCATCATGTGATATGTATTCATGCGCAGCATCTCAAATGTGCCTACCAGGACTATTGGCACAATATCCACCTGGGCCTTGATGGCTGCATAAAACGCGCCTCCCATAAACCTCTTCAACTGACCATCTGGAGATCGGCCGCCTTCGGGAAAGATCACCAGCGGCATATTGTTTTTCACCGCGCCGACAGCCAGATTCAAACTACGAATCGCTTCCCTGGGATTTTCCAGGACCACGGGAATCTGTCCGGAGCGCTTCAGGTGCCATCCCATGAATGGATAACGGAATAATTCCTTCTTCGCCAGAATGCGGAAATGGAACGGCAAGCATGCATATAGAACCGGAATGTCCAGGGCAGAAAGATGATTCACCACGTAGACGGAAGCTTTCCCGGTATCGATACTGGTCAAAGCCCTCCAGTGAAACTTTTGATCCCAGAGTCCCAAGGATCATTCGAGCCCAGAGACGGGCAATTTTATGCTGAAGTTCTCCGTCCTTATCCAATAGCGAGCAGACAAGCGACACGGTGCCCAAAACAATGGTGTAAAACCAGATGAGCGGGTCCCAGATGAAATATGAACGGAGGCGTGACAGGAAATGGAGAAAGCCATTTCCTCCGGCTTGACGTTGTGCCTGTTCATTGATTTCACGGATTTGTTCAGACACGTCTCACGCTCTCCGAATTGGCTTTCTTCGGCGCGGTTGTACCGCGGGCAAGCAGATCCATTGCCTCTCCCACAATGTAAATGGATCCCGTGATCACAACCACTCCATTGTCACCGGTTACACGTTGTGCGTGCTCCAGAGCCGACGCTACATCCTTCTCTTCGATGATTTCCGACTGAGTGTGTTCTGCGAGTCCGGCTATCTCATGCGCACTGGCAGCACGGGGATTGCCCGCTTGGGTAACAATCACGCGCTCGGCCAGAGGAAACAGGATGCCGGCGATTTCGCCGATTGGCTTGTCGCGCATGGCGCCGAAGACGAACGTGAGTTTTCTGTCCTCATAATATGTCGACAGCGCTGAACGAAGCGCCCAGGCGCCTGCCGGGTTGTGCGCGACGTCCAATACGACTTCGGGAAATTCATCATGGACGGGCAAGACCTGAAACCGTCCAGGCCAACTGGTATTGCGAACACCAGCTTCAATATCACTGGCCGATATTTTGAAGACCCAGAGAATTCAGCTCTTCCGCGGCAGTGATTGCCAGTGCCAGGTTACGAAGCTGATGACGTCCCAGCAACGGCGAGGCGATCAGCGTTTGGCGTCCCAGCACGGAAAGTAAAAAGCCCGCGCGCTGCGAGTCCGAACCGCTGTCATTGGCCGGCGTAACCGATGCCATGTTTTTTACTGCGCTCACCGGCTTCGCGCCGCGCTCGATGATTTCCCGGCCCAGCGCCTCATTCACCACGGGATGTTGCGGTAACAGGACGACACCGGTGTTCGGCCGCAGAATTCCCGCCTTCTCGTGGGTTATTTCCGGGAGCGTGTCACCCAGAAACTTCTGGTGGTCAAAATCAATATCAGTAATCACTGTCAGACAAGGTTCTACAACGTTGGTCGCATCCAGCCGGCCACCCATGCCAACTTCAAGTACGGCCAGTTCCACTCCCGTGCTGGCAAAGTATTCAAAAGCCATGGCCGTTAGCATTTCAAAAAAGCTGGGATGCCACGGCAACAAACCACGTTTGACGAGATCTTCCGCCGCCGTATTTACCCGCTCATAGATCAATGCGAATTCAACATCACTGATCTGTTCGTCGTTGATCTGAATGCGCTCATTCACGCGAACCAGGTGTGGCGATGTGTAAAGTCCAACGCGATGACCAGCGGTGCTGACAATGCTGGCAAGCGTGGCCGCCGTGGAACCTTTGCCGTTGGTACCGGCGATCAACACACTTTGAAAGCGGCGCTCAGGATGGCCCAGTTCAGCGGCCAGCACGCGCATGTGTTCAAGATCGAATTTACGAGTGGTCGCCAGCTCGTGGCCCAAAGCGAGCAATCGTTGAACGGCTGACTGATAGGAAATCGCCACGGCTTAAACAGCCTTTGGCATCATGAAATCAAGCGCGCGGGAGATATACGCCTTCATGTCTTTGCGATGGACCACGGCATCCAGCATGCCATGTTGCAGCAGAAATTCACTGGTCTGGAATCCCTCAGGAAGTTTCTGGCGGATTGTCTGCTCAATCACTCGCGGACCGGCAAAACCGATCAACGCGCCTGGTTCAGCAATGTTGAGGTCGCCCAACATGGCGTAAGAAGCCGTAACGCCGCCAGTGGTGGGATCAGTAAGCACAGAGACATATGGCAATTTGGCCGAATCCAGGCGCGCCAGCGCGGCGGAAATCTTGGCCATCTGCATCAGGCTGACCACACCTTCCATCATGCGTGCGCCGCCCGAGGCTGAAATCACAATCATCGGCTTGCGCTGCTCACAGGCACGCTCCACTGCCCGGGTAATGGCTTCGCCAACCACTGCGCCCATACTGCCGCCGATGAAGGAATACTCCATGGCACTCACCACCACGGGCCTGCCATTCATGGTGCCCGTAGCATTGATGATTGCATCTTTCAGGCCTGTGGCTTCCTGGCTCTTTTCCAAACGAGCTTTGTATGGGCGTGTATCAGTAAATTTCAAAGGGTCGGTGGAAGCAAGTGTCTCTTCCGTGGTCTCAATGCTGTCTCCATCCAGAAGGAGCGTAAGGCGCGCGATGGCATCGATGCGGAAATGCGCATTGCATTTGGGACAGACGTTGAGGTTCTCCTCAAGGTCTTTCTTCCAGATGATCTGGCGGCAACCTTCGCACTTGACCCAAAGCCCTTCCGTACGGACGCGTTTTTCGTCCGATGCCTGCAACTCATTCGATTCTCTTTTAAACCACGTCAAGGATGGACTCGCCTTTCCTAGTACTCAATGCCGCGTTGCGCCAGAACGCCTTTTTCATAGGCGTGCTTGACCTGCTTCATTTCCGTGACCGTATCGGCCAATTCAATGATTGTCGGATGCGCGTTGCGGCCCGTCAAGATTACGTGCACCAGCTCGGGTTTACGCCTCAGTGTCTCCGCCACCTTGCCGGGATCCAGCATGCCGTAGCTGATGGCGTAATTGATTTCGTCGAGAACGATCAAATCCCACTTGCCGGACATAATCGCCGCATCGGCCTCGGCCCATGCGTCCTCCACCATTTTGATATCTTCAGGATCAGTTTCTGCGCCACCAACTTTCACAAAGCCACGGCCCATCTGCTTCATGACAAAATTGTCGCCAAACGCCTTCACGGCATCCAGCTCACCGTAATGCCACGATCCCTTCAGGAATTGCAGCATCAGGACCTTCATGCCATTCCCGACGGCGCGTAGCGCGGTCCCCATGGCAGCGGTGGTCTTGCCCTTGCCCGGGCCGGTGTTAACGATAATGAGTCCGCGATGAACGTCTGCCATTGATCTCCGTTTGGCCCGGCGCTTAGTGTCCGGTGTGGTAAGGATGGCCTTTCAGGATTGTAAATGCGCGATAAATCTGTTCCAGCAGAACGATGCGGGCAAGCTCATGCGCCAGCGTCATTTTGCCGAAAGAGAGCACCAGATCGGCTGAGCCGCGGGCGCGATCACTAAATCCATCCGCCGGGCCAACTGCAAAGAAGAGATTCTGCGTACCGCGGTCCTGCTGGTCACGCAGTAGATCGGCGAATTCTTCAGAAGTAAACTGGCGTCCGCGCGAATCCAGCAGCACCAGAACAGGACGGGTGCGCCCGGCGGTATCTTCCGCTTTCTCCAGCAACGCAGATTCAGCCGCCATCTCCAGCGACTCTGCCGGCACGTAGTGTGAGATGCGCGTCAGGTATTCTTCTGTAAGAGCGCGAATCGCGGCCTCTTTTGTTTTGCCAATCCAGGCGATCTGTATTTTCACGGCCTCTTTCGCGCCTTCTTCTTTAGCGGCGATCTCTTTTTCACGCTGCCCGCGACCGTACGTTTTCTTGATGTCGCTTTACCGGTACGCTTCACCGGCGTTTTGCTCGCTAGCGACTTCTTAGCCACAGCCGCAGGCTTCTTCGCCGCCGCCGGTTTCTTCAACAGATCGGCAGGCTTGAGTTTATCGGCCGACTTCCATAACCGTTCCAGGTCATAAAACTTGCGCGCCCGCTCGGAAAAGATGTGGATCACGAAATGGACGTAATCGAGCAGTACCCACTCGGCCTGCTGATAGCCTTCGCGGCTTGCCGGCCGCTCGCCATTTTCAGACAGCAGCTTCTCAACTTCATCACTGATCGCCTGTACCTGCCGAGGATTGGTGGCGGTGCAGAGTACAAAATAATCAGTAAACGCACCCGAAGCCCGATCCATCTCGAGGATCACAATCTCCTCGCCTTTTTTGTTTTCGACCGCCTCTACTGCGATGGCAACCTGTTGCCTGATTTGCTGACTCATCTTTATGTGTTGGCTCCTGCTGATCTTGCTGCTGCGAAACGCCGACGCCTATCTGACTGCACCTTTAACCCTAGACTCATAATTCCTGGCGCCGGGCCTCTTGAAACGATAGCACTTTGTCAGGTAACGCGCGTTTGGCCGCCTTTGCGCCAGAGACATAGAGGCGCTCCTTCTTAATGTAATCTGCCACCAGTCTGGGCACGTAACGGCTGAGCTGCCCGGTGGTCCTGGAGGCAGCGGCGCGAATCTGCGTTGAAGAAACTTTCTCATGTACATCAGAAAGCAGATGTACGGTCACACCGGGAACGGCGAACACTTCATTGGAACGCGACTTCTTCATCGCGGCCAGAACCAAGGGTGATGGACGCACGCTTTCCGGCAAAACTTTCCCGATATCGGCGAGCGAAAACCCGGGACGGCTGGCCACGATAAATTCGCACTCGGCCAGCAATTCTTCCGGCTGACGCCATGTGGCGATGTCCTTGAATGCATCCATTCCAATCAGAAAGTACAGTTTGTCCACGCGCTTGAGCTCCTGTTTTATGCGCCGGACGGTATCAATGGAGTAGTTGGGAAGTCCGGTGTGTGCATCCAGCAGCGATGGCACGAATCGCTTGTCGTCAGTGGTGGCCAGAGCAAGCATGGCAAAACGATGCTGAAAATCCGTAAGTTTACGCTTCAGCTTATGCGGTGGAAGATCAGCCGGCACAAAGTAAACCTGGTTGAGTTTGAACTTCTCCGCCGCAGCGCGTGCGACTGCCAGATGGCCCAGATGCACCGGATCAAAAGTCCCACCAAATACCGCAACTCTCATAGCGGCTATCTACTTTTCCTTTTCTTGAACGCTGCGCGTTTTGGAATGCGTCTGGAAGTAAGATCTTTCTTCCTGGCTTTGCGGGCTGAAGGCGCTTTCTTTCGTGCAGGCCTTTTCGCTTCGTACGTCCCTGTGCGAATCTCCACCACGCGCTTGCCCAGCCCGTATTTCAACTCTGGAATGCCCTTGCCGGTGACGGCTGAGATCTCATACAGGTCCAGCTTCAGCTTCTTGCAATGCTTGCGCAACGCCGCCAGCTTGTCCTGGTTTGCGACATCCAGCTTGGAGGCCACCACAATCATCGGCTTTTTTTCCAGATCAGCGCCAAAGCTGGCCAATTCATTCATGATCACTTTGAAATCATGGACCACGTCAGGCCGCCCGCTGGCGTCAGAGACGTCAATTAAATGTGCCAGGACTCGCGTGCGCTCAATATGGCGGAGAAACTGTATGCCCAGACCCGTACCTTCATGAGCGCCTTCAATCAATCCGGGAATGTCAGCGACAACGTAACTGTCTTCATGCGGCGGATCACCGATGGTGACCACGCCGAGATTTGGCTGCAGAGTAGTGAAGGGATAATCAGCAATCTTCGGCTTCGCGGCTGAAATACGCGAAATCAGCGTGGATTTGCCGGCGTTTGGATATCCCGACCAGACCCACATCAGCCAGGAGCTTCAATTCGAGTCGTAAAACACGTTCTTCGCCCGGCGTACCAGGCTCATGCTCACGCGGAGCCTGGTGTGTACTGGTGGCAAAGTGCTGATTGCCGCGGCCACCGCGTCCGCCGTGAGCAACTACCAGTTTCTGATCAGGCTCAGAAAAATCAAAAAGTCGCTCACCGGTGTTGTGGTCGTAAACAATGGTGCCGACCGGAACCTTGAGAATGATGTGCTCGCCGTCGCGACCGGTGCAGTTGGAACCTTCACCGTGGCGTCCGCGATCACCTTTGTATTCGGGATTGAAGCGGAAATGAACCAGAGTGTTATGGCGTTCGCTGGATTCCATCACGATGTCGCCGCCCTGACCGCCGTCGCCACCGGATGGTCCGCCGCGGGGTACGAATTTTTCCCGGCGAAACGCCATACAGCCGTTACCGCCGTCGCCTGCTTTGATACGAATAATAGCTTCGTCTATAAACATGAATTCACACGGCGGACCAGAAAACTACCGGATTCGCCAATAAAACCCTCTGTATTGATTGTACAGTCAGGGTGCCTAGGCCGCTGCAAAAGGCAAGCCCCGCAGCAAAGGCGGGGCTGCGCTGAAGCAAAGACAATGAATTCAGTGCTGGCTGGACATGGCGGCTATGCGCTTGTCCACTTCTTCCTTGGAAATTACCTCGACCTGTGTGGCGATGTACCAGTTGTTCCCGCACATGTCTTTCACACTGGCAGTAAAGTCACCATAAAACTGTTTGGCCGGCTCCATGATGGATTTTGCTCCGGCTTTGAGGGCGCGATGATAGGCAGCTTCCGTGTCCGGCACATATACCTGGAGAGCACAGGGCATGGCGGGCCAATCCGCGCCGGCGTCGGCGAGTTCGATCACCGAATCCCCGATCCTGAAAGCAGCATGCCCGACAGTTCCATCAGGCCGCGAATATATCGCGATCTCTTGCGCAGAAAATACCTCCTTCATGAACGCAATCATTCTGGCAGCTCCGTCCGCATGGAGATAGGGAATCACACTCTGATAGCCTGCGGGCTGGTAAGTAACTTCTTTCATCATAAACACTCCTATTTATTGCTCAGGGCCGCGATGCGTTTCTCCATCTCTTCCGGAGTAACATCTTCCTTGTGCGTGGCAATGGTCCACTTGTGCCCGAACGGATCAACCACGGTGCCGCTGCGATCGCCGTAGAACTGATCGGCCATCGGCTTGTTGACCTTTGCGCCTAATGAAACTGCGTTGGCAAATGTCTTGTCTGCGTCGGCGACATATACCAGCATGGAAGCGGTGGTGTGACCAACAGTGGTGGGACTGACGACTCCCATTTCGGGAAATTCGTCAGACAGCATGACTGTTGAATCGCCAATCTTTATTTCGGCATGGCCCACGCGACCATCCGGTTGCGGCATACGAAAAATCTCAGTGGCGCCAAACGCTTTCTTGTAGAAATCGATTGCGGCGGCGCCGCCCTTGACTGTGAGATAAGGAGTAACGGTGTGATATTGGTCGGGCTGGGCTTTCACTGGCTTCGACATGGTTTCCACCTTTCATTATTTTCAGTCTCAGTTATTAGATTCGTGTCAGGCGGCAGACGGCACTCCATGGCCGGGCTCCCTGACGACCATTTGATTCCGGCAACCATGAGAACAGCCTGAGCCCAAATGGCAGACGCTTGATCCTGGCAGCGGTTTTAATCATGGAATAGACCTCCACGGGCTTCCATCCTGCAGGCGTGAAATATGCAGGGCCTTCCACAGGAGCAAACTTCAGTGGCGATCCGGCTTTCTCCAGCGCACCAAGATTCTTTTGCAACATCTTCAGCAACCCTGGCGAGGCGAGATCAATGGCCCAATCGCGAAATACAGGCTGGGCAGACAGGTCATGTGCAAATTCCAGCACCTCTTCTGGACTCAGATAGATGAGCAGACCTTCCGTCACGATGAGCGCTTTCTTTGACTGCGCGCCCAATTCACGACACAATTCCTGGCGCTTTGCCCGATCAGAGAGATCCATACGCACGCGGCGCAACTGGCATCGCGGCCTTTCGCCGGCGAGAATTTGTTCCTTGTAATCCGTGAGCGGCGCCAGATCCACTTCAACCCATTGCAGTTCCGGAGGCAGTTCCATGCGATAAGGACGGGTGTCCAGGCCGGCAGCAAGGTTGATCACCATGTCCGCACCCTGCCGGATCTGCTCATTGATGATGCGGTCAAAGTTTATGGTTCGCGCAACGTAGGGCCAGGCGTAGCGCTCGGCAAAAGGCATGCTACGCGCAATCTCTTCGCCGCGTTCACCGGCAAGTTTGCGGGCAAACGGATCTTTGAAGAGGGCATCCGGACGCTCCGATTCGCGAGCGCGGTACACCGCAACCCAGCGGGCCGTGTCAGAAATATTGCGGATCAGCGGCTCGCCGGCGGACGAGTTCGGCATTGAAGAAGAACCGGACATTCAGTTCACCTGCGCTTTCTTCCGCACGCAACTATTGTCGCCAATGGCTTCGGAAAGCAAAAGCCCCGCACATGGCGGGGCCTGAACTTAATAAGAAGGTACTTACGCCAGTTCTGCTGGTTCCACGACCACATAACGGCCGCTGCCGCCACGGTCGACAAACTTGATGGTGCCGGTGACCTTGGCAAAGAGAGTGTCGTCTTTGCCGCGACCGACGTTGGCTCCCGGCTTGATACGAGTGCCGCGCTGGCGAACGATGATGGTTCCGCCAGGTACAAGCTGCCCACCAAACGCTTTCACTCCCAGCCGCTGTGCGTTAGAGTCGCGCCCGTTTCTTGAACTTCCTAGACCTTTTTTATGTGCCATGACTTAAATTCCTTATCAAAATTTCTGATCGAGCCGGTGGCCCGAAACTTCCGGCGCCAACTATTTCTTCTTGCCTTTGGCAGCGCTCTTCTTCTTGGCCGGGCTCTTGCTGGCAGCCTTTGGCTTTGACTTGCTCTTGCCCGCGGCCTTTTTGGTCGTGCTGGCTTCGCCTTCGGCGGGAGCAGCTTTCTTCTTCTTCGCCGGCAGAGCAGGAGCGCTAAACGTCTGACCGTCAAAAGCGATCTCAGTAATTCTCACTGCGGTAAACGGCTGGCGATGACCGTACATCTTCTTGTATTGCTTCTTCCGCTTCAGGTGGAAGACCAGAATCTTGTCATTGCGGCCTGCTTCCATCACCTGACCGCTGACTAAGGCGCCAGCGCCGGGACCAATCTGACCCTTCTCGCCGGAAACTGCCAGAACATCATTAAATTCAACTGTATCGCCTTCGCCGGCGGGCAGTTTTTCGATTTTTACTACGTCTCCGGGAGCGACACGATACTGCTTCCCCCCGGCCCGAATGACCGCGTACATAACTCTCTCCAGCGCCCTTTGCCCGGCAAAGGACTATCTATAAACTTGAGGATTGCTGAATGCTTCTAGGTTTGCTCGAGCCTTGCTCACACGGCAGGAACTGACTATTCTGGCAAACCCAACAATTTTAACGTGATAAGCCGATCACGGTCAACCGCCACGCAGACGTTCATCGCCAGCAACCCTAGATTTTGCCATGGAAGTACACACGCCAGAAGAAATAAGCCGTCATGCTGAAGCCGACCAGCATAACGATGGCGCGAATCTTCCCCGGCTCCAGCTTTTGCGCATACCAGGCGCTCCCGTATCCGCCTAAAACCGATCCAAACACCATCAGCAGCGCCTGCGGCCAATACACCGCATGGGCAAAGATAAACATCACCGCTGCCACAAAGTTCCCGCAGGTCGCCAGCAGGGTCTTCAGGCCATTCATGGAATGGATGTTTTCCAGCCCCATCACGGCCAGAAGAGCCAGCATCACGATTCCCGCTCCGGCCCCAAAATAGCCGATGTAAATGGCAGCCAGCGCCTGCAGTGTGGTCACGCCAACCACGCGCAACCTGGAAGGTCCGCCTTCCGTATGGTGACGAACCACCCAACGAGTGATCCGTGTGCCAAAGCTGAACAGCGTTGTGGCGCCCAGCAAGAGCCAGGGAACCAGCTTGTCAAAGGTCGATTGCCGCGTGTGCAGCAGCAGATAACTTCCAGCAATACTGCCCAGAAAAGTAATCACGATCAGCGGCAGGATACGCTTCAGCAACTTGAAGCTGAGCGCCTTACGGTACGCTCCTGTTGATGCGACTGTTCCCGGCCACAATGCCACAGTGTTGGTGGCATTGGCATTAATCGAGGGCATTCCTGTCACCAGCAGCGCTGGAAAGGCAATAAAGCCGCCACCTCCGGCAACTGAATTCACTGCGCCGCCCAGGACCGCGGCTCCAAAAAGTAAGATTGTGTTTGTGAGACTCACAGAATATTGTAACAACCTGCGCATTCGCATCCCGTGTCAGCCGCGTTTGTGACCATAGCGAAACTTCAAATGCAGTAGCCAGCAAATCAGCGCCAGGGTCACAACATTGGCGGCAATGATTGGCGAAGCATGCAACTCCAGTCCATAAACCAACCACAAAACAACTCCCAGGCCAAAAACGACGAGCATGGTCAGGGAAAGATCATCACAACGCTTTGTCCGGCGGGCTTTAAGCACCTGCGGGACAAAGGAGATCGTGGTCAATGTTCCGGCAGCAAAGCCGAGGAGGGTGATGAAATGCATTCTTATCTCTTCATCTCTTCGATCCGTCAATCCATTTCTCTACCAGCGGTGAAGGTTCCCATTCCATCAGTCGCTCCAGCATGCTTTCTGGATTCCTCGCTACCAGAATGAGCTCGCTGTTTTCCGGACGCACAAACTTCTCATCCACCGAGTGGTCCAGCATGGCCAGAAAATGGTCCCAATATCCTTCAATGTTCAGCAGGCCGCATGGCTTCTGCTGAATACCCAATTGCGACCAGGTCACGATCTCACAAAATTCCTCCATGGTGCCGAAGCCACCGGGCAGCGCGATGAACCCGTCGGACAGATCAGCCATCAGGGACTTACGTTCATGCATGGTCTGGACTACATGGAGCTGCGTCAATCCGCTATGTCCCACTTCACGACGCAGCAGCGAATCCGGAATCACACCAATCACTTCACCACGGGCAGCCAGCGTGGCGTCTGCAATTGCGCCCATCAACCCAACGCTCCGCCGCCGTAAACCAGCCCAATCTTTCTCGCAGCCAGCGCTTTGCCCAGTTGCTGTGCTGCCAGCTTGTACTCCGCACGCGCGCCGAACGATGAGCCGCAGAACACGCAGATTCGCTTGAGAGCTTTCACAACACCTCGCCGACCCAAGTCCGAAGATCGGATTTTGCTGGATTTAAGTCGCGTTCAGAATCAAACAGGAAATCTTACGGGAACAACAGAAACGTATCGCAGAAAAAATCAAGACCCGGCATGACCGGGCCTTGAGAACCATAAGTGACTAAACAATAGGCAAGCCCTGCCTTAAAACAATTCGCGTGAATTTGCGGCTCATTTATTCTTACGCGCCCGACTTCACCACCAGCTCTGCCGGCACTTCAATATCCTGCGTCTGCAACTGCTGGGCTTGCTGGCGCAGATCTTCAAACAGGAAAGTGCTCAGGTAGCGTTCACCAAAGTCGGGAACCACCACCACAATCAACTTACCGGCATTCTCCGGACGGGCCGCCAGTTTGATGGCCTGGGCCACGGCTGCGCCGCCGGAGATCCCAACCAGCAGTCCTTCTTCTTTGGCCAACCGGCGCGCCACCTCTACCGATTCATCCGTGGTGGCCGTCATGACTTCGTCAATCAGCTTGGTATCGAGAATCTGCGGGATGAAACCTGCGCCTATTCCCTGTATCTTCTGCGGACCCGGCTTGCCGCCGGAGAGCACAGGCGAATCCGCGGGCTCCACAGCAACGATCTTAAAGCTCGCCTTCTTCGGCTTGATGAATTCGCCCACGCCGGTCAGCGTTCCGCCGGTGCCTACGCCGGAGACCAGTATGTCAATCTTGCCGTCCGTATCATTCCACAGCTCAGGGCCGGTGGTATCGCGATGGATCTTGGGATTGGCTGGATTTGCGAACTGCTGCAGGATGACCGCATTGGGAATTTCATCCCGCATACGATTGGCCAGCGCGATGGCGCCCTTCACGCCCTTGGGTCCCGGCGTAAGCACCACTTCAGAGCCGAACGCCAGCAGCACCTGGCGCCGCTCCATGCTCATGGTCTCAGGCATGATCAGAATCAGGCGATAGCCGCGCGCGGCCGCGACAAAAGCCAGACCAATACCGGTGTTGCCGCTGGTGGGCTCGATGATCACGGTCTTGCCAGGTTCGATCTTGCCGGCCTTTTCCGCCTCGTCAATCATGCTCACGCCGATGCGGTCTTTCACGCTGTGGCACGGGTTAAAACCTTCCAGCTTGGCCAGGACCGTGCCGGGCATGCCGGCGGTGAGTTTGTTGAGGCGTACCAATGGCGTCCGCCCAATGGTCTTCGTAATATCTGAATAAATGTTCATCTCTCCACCTTTCTTCCTTCCAGCACCGATTTCTTCCAGCACCATTTGCTTGCGTGTTCCGGGCTTTCAGCTGTGTTGCCGAAAATCAGGCGTCCCGCGAGAGATATATAAGATTAGCGGGAAAGAGGAGAAGAGGCAAAAAATTGGCCCTGACCCCTCCCCGGTCATCCCGAAGGTTTAAAGGACTTGCAGGAATCATCCCAAGGCCTTCAATTTCCGATTCCGGTTGTTCAGATCACCAGATTCGACCGGCTCACCCGCTCCCCGATCTCCCGGTCTATCAGACTTCACGCAATTACCAATCCGATCCTCACCAGAGTTTCGACCCGATCTCAGGGGGGGTGCCTGCCCTTCAACCCCCCGGTTTCACCCAATTTCACCAAAGGTCACCCAATGTACCCAGCTCGCTGCGTTCACCGCAGCCGATTTTGCTAGCTTATGGTTTCATCGCAAGTTGGCTGGTAACCAGTTTCAGCCGTAGTTGCACTCCATGCATATTGCCATGTATCATCCCTTTCATTGCGCCTTGCTCGGTATTGAGCTGCTAATAGCGAATCTACTTGCTAAGTTTCTGGTGGCATGAAGTATCTCATTCGCTGGGACTTAGCTCTTGATGTCTGAGTGTCGCTGCTGAGTCGCATCTCAAGCGTTCGAGTGCAGCAATGGCGAAGCCCGACAGGATGGTTTCTACCTAGGCACGGACTCTACATGCGGTTCGGCCATGAGGCTAGCCGACAGTTTGGCGTTGAGCAAACGATACTTCTAGTATGCTTATATCGTGCTCCTGACTATCACCAATCATCAGTCACCCGCTACTGATCTCGGCTACTTACTGCACAAAAATCCATCCAACGTGCACTCCACTGAGCTCTCCTTCGGCCACGCTCACGTTTTCTACCCTGAAGCCAATGACGACCGTTGCACCGCCGCACTCCTTCTTGACGTTGATCCAGTCGGACTGGTGCGCAATCGTCGCGGCCCGCCGGAGAAGGCGGACTACTCGACCAGTATGTCAATGACCGGCCTTATGTCGCGTCGTCCTTTATGAGCGTTGCCATCGCCCGCGTGCTGGGAACTGCCTTAACAGGGCGCAGCAAACATAGGCAGGAGCTTGCCGATTCGGCGCTTCCTCTCTCTGCAAAACTCTCCGTCCTGCAATGCAAGCCCGGAGAAGAGTTCATCCGCAATCTTTTTGCTCCACTGGATTATGAAGTCGTAACCCAGCGCCATACCCTGGACGAACGCTTTCCTGAGTGGGGTGAGAGTCCGTATTACACGGTTGAATTGAAGAAAACCGTCCGCCTGCAGGACCTGCTCAGCCATCTTTACGTTCTGGTTCCCGTGCTCGATGCCGAAAAACATTATTGGGTCGGCGATGACGAAGTTGAAAAACTTCTGCGCCACGGTGAAGGCTGGCTTGAACAGCGCATCCGCATAAAGAAGTCATCGTTAAACGCTATCTAAAGTACAGACATTATCTCGGCAAAGGAGGCTCTGGCCCGCCTCGCCGACGAAGACGCACCAGATCCTGATGCGGCGGAAGCTCACGCATACGCAGGAAGAGCTTGCCATCGAGTCGCCTTTGAAATTATGGGAACAGCGCATGGGCTCTGTCATCTCTGCACTGAAAGCCAGCGGCGCTCACCGTATCCTGGACCTTGGCTGCGGCGAAGGCAAACTGTTGCGCGCCCTGATGGACGAAAAGGAATTCACCGAAATTCTCGGAATGGACGTCTCTCACCGCAGCCTCGAAATTGCCGCCGATCGCCTGCACTTCGACCGTATGCCACCGAAACAGCGCGAACGAATCAAGCTTATCCATGGCTCGCTCATGTACAAAGATCAGCGGCTGTCTGGCTATGACGCTGCCTGCGTTGTCGAAGTCATTGAGCATCTTGATCCGCCGCGTCTCGCTGCCTTTGAGCGTGTCTTGTTCGAACATGCACGTCCGCAGAAAGTCATCATCACCACGCCGAACGCGGAATATAACGTCCGCTTTGAAACTCTGCCTGCCGGCCAGTTCCGGCACAAAGACCATCGCTTTGAGTGGACACGCGCGCAGTTCCAGGCCTGGGCCGCATCCATCAGTGAACGCTTTGGATACTCCGCAACATTTCTTGCCGGTAGGACCGGAAGATCCCGATCGTCGGCGCACCCACCCAGATGGGAGTGTTCTCCCGGTGAAAATAACTATTCCTGAACTTTCCCTGGTGACTCTCATCGGCCCCTCCGGGTGCGGCAAGTCATCGTTCGCCCGTAAACATTTCAAGGCCACGGAAATACTCTCGTCTGATTTCTGCCGCGGCCTTGTGTCCGACGATGAAAACAACCAGTCCGCCACTGACGACGCTTTTGAAGTCCTTCACTTCATCGCACGCAAGAGACTGGCGGCTGCGAAGCTGACGGTTGTCGACGCCACCAACGTCCAACCGGAAGCGCGCAAACCTCTCATTGATCTTGCCCGCGACTATCACGTGCTTCCAGTGGCTATTGTGCTGAATCTGCCCGAGCGTCTCTGCCACGATCGCAATCAGAGCCGCCCTGATCGTAGCTTCGGTCCGCACGTCGTCCGCAATCAATCGCAGCAGCTGCGCAAATCACTGCGCGGGTCTGGAACGCGAAGGATTCCGCCACGTCTTTGTTCTTTCGTCCGTGGAAGAAGTGGATGCAGCCATCGTCGAACGGCAGCCGCTTTGGAACAATCGCAAACAGGAGCACGGCCCGTTCGACATCATTGGCGACATCCACGGTTGCTGTGACGAACTGGAACAGCTTCTAGCCAAACTGGGCTATGCAAAAAATGAAAAGAATATCTACCAGCATCCAGAAGGACGCAAAGTTGTCTTCGTGGGTGATCTGGTGGATCGCGGCCCGCGAATCCCTGATACCGTCCGCATCGTGAAGGACATGGTGGATTCAGGCCATGCCTTCTGCGTGCCCGGCAACCATGACATCAAGTTCATGCGCGCCATCCGAGGCAAGAAAGTCCAGATCACACATGGCCTCGGCGATTCATTGGATCAATTCAAAATCTTACGACGAACAAGACAGTGGCTACTCGCGCGTCGCGGCTGACTTCATCGACAAGCTTGTCAGCCACTATGTTTTCGACGACGGCAAGCTGGTTGTCGCCCATGCCGGCATGAAGGAAGAGATGCAGGGCCGCGGCTCCGGCAAAGTCCGGGAGTTTGCGCTTTACGGCGAGACCACCGGCGAAACCGACGAGTTCGGCCTGCCCGTGCGTTACAACTGGGCAGCCGATTATCGCGGAAAGGCGATGGTCGTATACGGTCACACGCCTGTCGCCGAGCCTGAGTGGCTTAACCGAACCATCAACATTGATACCGGTTGTGTCTTCGGCGGCAAGCTTACAGCGTTGCGTTATCCGGAAAAGGAAATCGTCTCCGTCGCGGCGCTGAAAACATATTACGAACCGGCAAAGCCGTTTCTTCCGGCGGAAGCGGTCACTCCGCCGCTTTCAGCCCAGCAACAGCTGGATGATCTTCTGGATCTCGATGATGTGCTCGGCAAACGCATCATCTCCACGCGTCTCCATCACAACATCACCATCCGCGAAGAGAATGCCACGGCCGCTCTGGAAATCATGAGCCGCTTCGCCGCCAACCCAAAGTGGCTCATCTACCTCCCGCCCACTATGTCGCCTTCCGAAACCACGGCGCGTGAAGGACTGCTCGAGCATCCTGATGAAGCCTTTGCCTACTACCGCCATGAAGGCGTTGGCCGCGTCGTGTGCGAACAGAAACACATGGGCTCGCGGGCAGTCGTGATCGTTTGTCGTGATGAAGAAACCGCGCGCAAGCGATTCGGCATCGTCGATGACGGCATTGGTATCTGCTACACCCGTACCGGCCGCAAATTCTTCAATGACTCCAATCTCGAAGCCGACTTTCTTGCCCGCGTTCATGCCGCACTGACAGCCTCTGGTTTCTGGGAAGAAATCAACACCTCATGGGTCTGCCTCGACTGCGAACTCATGCCCTGGTCGGCGAAAGCCCAGGAGTTGTTGCGACAGCAGTACGCCTCAACCGGTGCCGCAGCGCGCAGTGCTCTGCCAGACGCCATCGCCGCGCTGGAAACAGCTTCCATCCATAACAGTGCGTTAACTCCACTCGTGGAGAAGTATCGAGAGCGCCTCACCATGGCAGAGCAATATGTAGCTGCCTATCGCAGCTATTGCTGGCCGGTAAACTCTCTGGAAGATCTTCGCCTGGCGCCATTCCATATCCTCGCCACGGAAGGTATGGTTCACGCAAACAAAACCCACCTCTGGCACATGGAAACCATTGCACGAGTCTGCCATGCAGATAGTAAGCTCCTCCTGGCCACCCCGCATCAGGTAGTCGACCTTGCTGACCCAGTATCGCAGGCTGCAGCTACCTCGTGGTGGGAAGAAATGACTGCCAAAGGCGGTGAAGGAATGGTGGTAAAGCCATTCGATTTTGTTGTCTCGGGAAAACGCGGCCTCGCACAACCAGCCGTCAAATGCCGCGGAAAAGAATACCTTCGCATTATCTACGGACCGGAATATACCGCCCCAGAGAACCTTTCCCGCCTGCGCTCGCGCGGTGTTGGCAGAAAACGCTCATTGGCCATCCGCGAGTTCGCTCTGGGAATCGAAGCGCTGGAAAGGTTTGTTCGCCACGAACCACTTCGGCGCGTGCATGAATGCGTGTTCGGAGTTCTAGCACTTGAAAGCGAGCCCGTGGATCCACGCCTTTGATGTCAAAGTCACGAGGGATTGTGTGGCACAAAAAGAAAAAGCCCGGCTTGCGCCGGGCCTGATGGTTGTCGTTGAAGGCTCGAAATATCGCCCGCAGGGGCTTACTGCAGCAGACTCCCGTTCGGGTCCTCTTCCTTCTCCTGGATCACCGCCGCGGACGCTACCTTGTCCCCAGCTTCCAGATGCAGGAGTCGTACGCCCTGGGTTGAGCGGCCGGCTTCGCGGATCTGTTTGGTGTCCGTACGGATGATCTTGCCGAAGTGGCTGATCAGCATGGCTTCAGAATCTTCGTCCACCAGCATGATGGCCACCACGCGTCCGTTGCGTTCCGTGGTCTTCACGTTGATCACGCCTTTGCCGCCACGTGACTGCAAACGGTATTCGTCGACCGGCGTACGTTTGCCGTAACCGTTTTCCGTGACGCTCAGAATCAGGCTGGGAACGCTTTCTTCCACGCCGTCTTTGCCATCTTTCGGCTTGCCGGTTTTCTTGCGCTCTTCTTTCGGCGTAACCGCCATGCCGACGATGTAGTCGCCTTTGCCCAGGTCCATGCCGCGGACGCCGTATGCCGGACGTCCCATGGATCGCACATCTTCTTCGGCAAAGCGGATGGCCTGGCCTTCATGCGACGCCAGGAAGATGATCTGCTTGCCATCAGTAAGGCGCGCCGCCACCAGCTCATCATCTTTCTCAATGCCGATGGCGATGATGCCGCGCGACATCACGTTGGAGAAGTCTTTCACCGGAGTTTTCTTCACCACACCTTTGCGCGTGACGAAGAAGACAAAGCTGTTTTCATCTTCCAGGTTGCGGACTTCCAGCAGCGTGCGCACGGTTTCTCCGGGCTGCAACGCCACCAGGTTGCCAACGTGTTTGCCTTTGCCGGCTGCGCCTACGTCAGGAATCTCATAGACCTTCAGCCAGTAAACACGGCCGGTGTTGGTGAGAATCAGCAGATAGGAATGCGTGGACGCGACGAACAGGTACTCAACAAAATCCTCGTCGCGCGTCTTCATGCCCATGCGGCCGGTTCCTCCACGACGCTGCTGGCGATACGTGGTGATCGGCGTGCGCTTGAGATATCCGCTGTGAGACATGGTTACGGCCATGGCTTCATCGGCGATCAGATCTTCCAGCGTGATCTCGGTGGATTCGTCAGTGATCTCAGTGCGGCGCTCGTCGCCATACTGTTCGCGGACTTCTTCCAGTTCCTTGATGATCACGTTGCGCAGCTTCTTGTCGGAAGCAAGAATGGATTCGTATTCGGCAATCTTCAGGCGAATTTCCTCAAGCTCTTTCAGGATTTCATCCTGCGAGAGTCGAGTCAGCCGATGCAGTTGCAAGTCCAGAATCGCGTCTGCCTGGCGGGCATCAAGCGTCCCGCTGCGAGCCATGGTTCCAGATTCGGTAAGAATCTTTACCCAGGCACGATCGGTCACCTTAAGCTTGGCGGCAATCAATTTCTCTTTGGCTTCTGCGCGGTTGGCCGATCCACGGATCAGCTTGATCACTTCATCCAGATTGTCCAGCGCGATCTTGTAGCCAACCAGAATGTGTTCACGTTCACGCGCTTTTTGCAGCAGGTAAACCGTGCGTCGGCGCACCACGTCAATGCGGTGATCAATGAAATGATGGATCGCCTGCACCAGGCCCATTTCCTTGGGCTGCCCGTTCACCACGGCCAGCAGGATCATGCTGAAGCTTTCCTGCATGGACGTATGCTTGTAGAGCTGGTTCAGGATGATCTGCTCTTCGGCGCCGCGCTTCAGTTCCACCACAATGCGCATGCCGTCACGATCGGATTCGTCGCGAATGTCACTGATATCGTCAATGATCTTGTCATTCACCAGTTGCGCAATGCGCTTGATCAGAACGGTCTTGTTGACCTGGTAGGGAATTTCCTTAACGATGATCGCCTTGCGGCCCTGCGGCATGTCTTCAATGCCGGCTTTGGCGCGCATCATGAAGCGTCCGCGACCGTTGGTGTAAGCCGCTTCAATCCCGCTCTTGCCGTAGATGTATGCGCCGGTGGGAAAGTCAGGGCCTTTCACTACTTTCAGAACTTCTTTGAGCGTGGTGGCAGGATTGTTCACCAGCATGATGGCGGCGCTTACAATCTCCGTGAGATTGTGCGGCGGAATATTGGTCGCCATACCTACGGCGATTCCGCTCGATCCATTCACCAGAAGATTCGGAACACGCGTCGGAAGCACGGTTGGTTCAACGGTTGATTCGTCGTAGTTGGGAACGAAGTCGACTGTTTCTTTGTCGATGTCTTCCATCAGCGAACCGGCAATGCGCTTCAGGCGACACTCGGTGTATCGCATGGCTGCCGGCGGATCGCCATCCACGGATCCGAAGTTGCCTTGTCCATCTACCAGCGGATAACGCAGTGAGAAATCCTGCGCCATACGAACCAGCGTGTCATAGATTGCGCTGTCACCATGCGGATGGTATTGACCCATCGCCTGTCCAACCACCTTGGCGCATTTGGTGTGCTTCTTGTTGAACAGAAGACCCATCTCCTGCATGGTGTAGAGCACGCGACGATGCACCGGCTTCAATCCGTCACGCACATCGGGAAGCGCGCGGCCAATGATCACGGACATTGAGTAGTCGAGATACGAACGGCGCATCTCATCTTCAATGTTGATTGGCACAATGTTGCCGGTGTTCGGAGGAACTCCGCCGCCACCTGGAGGATCTAAAGGCAATTGGGGATTCTGATCATCTGCCATAAATTTATTTTTACCTTACCAACAAAACTTCGTGGGAGTCTTAACGCATACTTTGCAAGCTGATTTTCTGCGATTCCAGGAACCGGACCAGCATTCCGCTAAATGCTTGCATTTGCAACTAGTTATGTGGCATTGGAGTACTACAAATTATAGCATACCTAAATGCTTCAAGGTGCGATAACGTAGGGCTTCCATGGATCTCATTTCAGCGGTTTTCTGGCTCATGCGTGGTGCGGCTTTTACGATTTGCGGCGGCTGGCTTTATCGTCAGGGGAAAAACTTCACCTGCTCACTGAGCTGGGATTGAACAAGAGTCGGTCGGCCATTCGCGTGGTGAAAGCAGTAGGGCTGATCGCCGCGAGTGCTTTCACCTGGATGTTTTCTCTGATGGCTTTGATGGTCCTGACACGAAAGAGTTTTTTGGGCCATTACTCCCAATATCGGCTGGGGGCTACAGTGCTTACTCTTGCCTTGATCTATTTCTTACTTCTAAAGAAGCCGGAACACGTGGAACCAGTCCTGACCAGGCCGAATGAACCATGATCAGTCTGCAATGAAAAAGCCCGTCCAAATTGAACGGGCTCCCTAAAACTTTCTCTCGCTTTTTACGGCAGTTTAACGGTGATTCCACGATCATCATTCGCCTTGGTCGTGGCTTCTTTGTCCATATCGGCAAGCTGTACTTTTTTCAGGCCGGTGTTGGAAAAGTCATACAGTGTCTGGCCAACGATGGCAAAATTCTTCGTCTCAATCTGATGTCCGTCTTTGAAGATGAATACCGTTTTCGGTGAATTGTCTTCCTTGACGGGCTGCGGCGCCACTTCTGGCGGCGGATCAGCCTTGGCCTCTTTGCGCCTGCTGGCAAATTCATGAGAATCCGCATCAGGATCGCCGTGACGAACTTTGTCACGCTCATGTTCCAGGGCATCACGCGCACCCTGCAGATAGGCTGACTGCAACTCATGGTCGCTGGAGGCCGGCGCTGCTTCCTCTGCGTTGGCTTCGTTCGCGTTGGCTCCGTTAGCAGCGGAATTGGCAGCTGGGTCCTGCGTGGCGGGAACATATGGATCTGCCACCGGATAAGATGGGTCCCCGTAACCATAGACGGGATAGAAAACTGGAACCGGCACAAAGACGTTTCCACGATTTCCATGGGTCACAAATCGGTGCCGCGGACCGTGGTTTACAAAACCGTGGTTTCCAAAGGTGTTACCAAACTGCCTTTGCCCAACCACTACATTTTGCGGCGGTACCGGCGAAACCGCGCTGGCGGGAACGCCATGCTGTCTTCCATCTGGCTCCGGTGACATTGCGGTGGCGGGCACTCCACGGCTGAATGTCTGGGCCCGCGCCTGAAACATCGGTAATGCAATAAGTGAACCTAGAGCTACAACGAAGATTGCGCGTCGCGACATTGGGCACCTGCTCTAACACATAGATGAGCTTCTACATAGATGAGCTTCAACAATAATAAACCCTTGGGACTAGGCCATTACACCGGAATTAAGATCCAATGGCTGAGCGCCCATACAGAAAGAACGGCACGAAGCAGCAAACCTGCAAGTAAAATCGCGATAAAGGCTGTAGAAGCAGTCTTTTCCAGCAGATCAGCCGCAATTCCGCCAATAAATAAGAACACAAAACTTAACCCTAAAGTTGCGTTCCAGAGATACGCCCCTGGCACCAGCGCGAACAGCAGCACCACAATAAAACCGGTCAGCAATGGTGCGGTGTTCCCAAAATAACGTGCCCGCTGCCAGCTTCCATAGGTGGTCAGCGCTGCAATGAAGAGAGCCACAAAGAGATAACTGTTCAGGTTGAGAAAGCCGTCAGCAAAAGTGAAGTTTAGAGTGTGGAATAATTCCCTGCTCACGCGCGGTTGCAACACGCTGTGAATGGGAATCCAGTGACCATCGGTGACCAGCGTGAAGAATGTGTAAACCGCCAGGCCGATGACGGAAGCTCCTCCCAGCACGACAAATACTTCGCGGCGACGTCCTGGAGCAAGGTAGACCATAAACGCCATCGCCAGAAGTATCAGCGTGAAAGACCAAAGCGCTGCAGACAGGCTGAATCCAATCGCTAGCCCCAGCAGAAGGATTCGCGGCATCCACTTCCTGGGCGGCGCAAGCAGCGTATGGGCCACGCCGATGGCGGTATAGATAAGTCCAAATCCGCTCCATGCCAGGATAATTTCCGGACCAATGTTGGTGCTGATCATCACCATGGCCGGTGAAGAGCAATACAGTCCCAGCGCTACATAGCCGCCCATGTCGTCAAACAAGCGCCGTGCCACCCACCACAAAGCCGCGCCCAGCCACACTCCAAAAATAACGAAGGGCACTCGAACCAGCCACGGTCGTGGGATCAATAATGATTGCGTGAGTGATGCGCCCGAAGCCTGTCGCGCCAGCCGGAAAGGCGCGGCCGCCAGCCATGAGGTCAATGGGGACGTCACGCGATATTCCATCCCAGGCTTCTTCGGCAGCCCGGCACTTATATATTGATATTCCAGTTCAGAAAACTTTCGCGTGCCGGCCACCCACGCACACTGGGCCAGAAAAACCAGCAACATCAAGCCTGCAAATACCTGTGGTCTGCCAATTTGAAACGATCTTATTGCCTTGAGCATGGACTGCTAATTTGTATCATGCAGATGCGATTCCCTGAATGGTAGCCGCTCACTCGTTAACCCAGCTGCTGAAAATAAACTCGGGTCTCGTACTTGAATTGCACCTCGTTGTTCTCAGCATGTGCGCGAAACATCCGTTCAAGCTCCTGCATCATCGGCTGGTAATTGTGATCGCCTTGCAGTGGGCAGTAGGATGACGAAAGCAGCCGCCCCGTTAACCCTTCATAGTCAAACTGCTGATCGTTTGCAAAGATGCGCTCCCGGTAGCCTTCCGGGAAAAATTCCTGCGCTATCCGCGGAGTTTGCCCATGTCTTTTGTCTTTGTATTCAGGACAATAATTTTGCAGAAGCATTTCATACTCTTCCAGAAACGCGCTTCCGCTGTTGAGGCGTTCATTCCATAGCAGCACGCACCATCCTCGCGGCCTGAGAATGCGCTCAAATTCGTGGCGCGCTTTCCCCGGATCAAGCCAGTGCGCAGCCTGGGCCACGGTAATAAAATCCACGCTATCATCCGGCAGTTCCGTTTGCTCCGCCGTACCGGACATCACTTTCAGTTGCGGAAATGCCTGCTGTAAATGGCTGCTGGCTGCGCGCATTTTTGCATTGGGCTCAATCGCAATCACCCGATTGCCGTTTTCAAGAAGGACACGGGTGAAAATGCCTGTCCCTGATGCAATATCGGCCACTGCATGTTTAGCCTGAAGGCCACAATCTTTGCGCAGGAGATCGATGACCCCTTTGGGATATCCCGGGCGATAACGAACATAATTGTCAACGCGATCGCTGAATCGTTCAGTCGAAGGTTTCTCCATCAACCTCCAGCCTCTCACAAATCAACCCGGGAACTGGCATTCCCAATCGGCTTTTTTGATTGCCATCTCCAGCCTACCACTCTGGTAGAGTTCCTTCTTAAGGAGTGACATTTGCCAATGATGGTTCATGATGTCTTCTACAACAACCATGGGCTGCGCGCCGGTTGGCGTCTGGCAATTTTCTTCCTCATGCTTTTCGGCACCGCCGCACTGGCGCAGTTCCTTATTCGCCTGGCCGGACCAACTTCATCTGGCGCCTCCCCTCAAGGTTCCCCGTATCTGGTTCAGCTTGGAAACGGCCTCAGCGAACTCATTCTGTTTCTTGTCATTCTGTTCTTCAGCTGGATTATGAGCCGCATCGAACATCGCAGCGTCGGCGAATATGGTCTTCCCCTCAAGAAATCCGCCATCTCAAAGTTCCTCACAGGTTACGTCCTGTGGGGCTTTCTACCCTTGGCAATTCTGCTGGCTGCCATGAGATTGCTGGGCGTTTTCTATTTCGGAAACCTGAGCCTCCATGGCGCACAAATCATTATCTGGGGCCTGGTCTGGGGATTCATCTTCCTGATGGTCGGCTTCTTTGAGGAATATACCTTCCGCGGATACGCGCTCCATACTCTCGCCGAAGGCATAGGCTTCTGGCCTGCGGCCCTCATCATGTCCCTTGGGTTCGCTTCTGTGCACATGAGCAACGGCGGTGAAACAAAGGTCGGCATCATTGCAACGGCCGTTTTCGCCTTGTTTGCTGCGGCAACTCTGCGTCGCACCGGAGATCTTTGGCTCGCTGTAGGTGCCCACGCCGGCTGGGATTGGGGGCAAACTTATTTCTTTGGCGTGAGTGACAGCGGCTACCAGGCGCCGGGGCATTTGCTCAATCCCTCACAAAGCGGCCCTGCATGGCTGAGCGGCGGCAGCGTGGGCCCGGAAGGCAGCGTCCTTACGCTGATACTTTGGGCAGTAATGTTTGTGGCGTTTCTGCTGGTTTATCGCGGACGAAAGGAACCGGCGCTAATCGAATCCACTGCGGGAGATCTGTCAGCTCTCTTCGCCCTCGACTAACACGGAAAGATAAGACTCGTCAGCCCAAACCTTGGATCAAGGGCTGCTGCCGTCCACGCGCCGATCAGCCCGCTGTTTACACGGAGCATGCCAAGCGTTTCCGCTTACACAAGGCTGAGAGCGGTTTAGGCGCAGCGCCGGACTATATATCCAAATTCTTTACGTCCAGCGCATTCTCTTCAATGAACTTGCGCCGGGCTTCAACGTCTTCGCCCATCAGTGTGGTAAAGATCAATTCGCAGGCTTCAATGTCTTCGGCTTTCACCACCAGCAATGTGCGTCGTTCCGGATCCATCGTGGTCTGCCAAAGTTGTTCTGAGCTCATTTCTCCCAGGCCTTTGTAGCGCTGAACACTGTAGTCTTTCTTTCCTTCAGCCAGCACGTAATCAAACAGGTCGCGTGGTGTCTGTTTTTCCACCACTTCGGCTTCCGTCTTGGTACGCCGTACCGCTGCCTTGGACGTCTTCTTTGCCGCTTTCTCCAGGTCCTCGCGTTCTGCGTCGCTCAGGTCGGCGGTGGAGTCTTCCGCTGGGCCCTTGCCGGCAACTTCAACCACGAAGGGCGGCTGCATGTACTCTTCAATGAGCTTGAATTTCGCCACCATCTGGCGGTATTCCGCCGTGGACACCAGGCCCCAGTTGATCATGCGTTGCGCACCCTGTGAGTCAGTGAACTTCACGCCCCACAGATTGTGTTCTTCATCAAAGTAGCTTTCAACGCTCTTGAGTTGGTGCTCTTTGGCGAGCTTGCTGATTTCCTTTTCCAGCTTCTCAATCTTCTTCGGCGGATTCTTCTTGTCGCCTTCGAAATCAGTACGCTGCGCGAATCCCAGTTGCGGCAGCAGCGCTGTGATTTTTTCATTGCGGGTGCGCTTGTCCACTTTGTCAAAGAAGTCGAGATAATCCTTGAGCGTGGTCATGAACTTGGCCAGCGTAGCGCCATCCAGTTTGGCTGCGCCTTCGCCATAGCGGACAACCATCCCTTCCGATGCCCGCTTCACCATCACCCGCACAAATTCGCGATCGTCCTTGATGTATTGCTGCGTCTTGCCTTTCTTGATGCCGTACAGCGGCGGCTGAGCGATATAAACGTTGCCATGTTTGATCAGCTCGCCCATGTGCCGGAAAAAGAACGTGAGCAGCAGCGTGCGAATGTGCGATCCGTCCACGTCGGCGTCTGTCATCAGAATGACTTTTCCGTAGCGCAGGCGGGCCACATCAAAGTCGTCTTTGCCAATGCCCGTACCCAGCGCCGTGATCATGGCGCGAATTTCTTCGTGGCTCAGCATCTTGTCGTAGCGGGCTTTTTCCACGTTAAGAATTTTTCCCTTTAGCGGAAGGATGGCCTGGAACCGGCGATCGCGGCCCTGTTTGGCCGTTCCACCTGCGGATTCACCTTCCACCAGGAACAGCTCGCAACGATTGGGATCGCGCTCTGAGCAGTCGGCCAGCTTGCCCGGCAGTCCGCCGCCATCCAGCGCGCCTTTACGACGCGTAAGGTCGCGGGCTTTGCGGGCTGCTTCTCGAGCACGCGCTGCCTCAATGGCTTTGTTGATGATTTTGCGAGCGACTGGAGGATTCTGTTCAAAGAAGGCGCCCAGGCGTTCATTCAAAAAGGCCTGCACAATCCCGGCAATATCGGAATTCAGCTTGCCTTTGGTCTGACCTTCAAACTGCGGCTGCGATAACTTAACGCTGATAACAGCCACCAGGCCTTCGCGGACGTCATCTCCCGTCAGGTTTTCCTTTACATCTTTGAAGAGTCCAAGTTGCTGTCCCGCGTAGTTGATCGTGCGGGTCAGGGAAGTGCGGAAACCGGAAAGATGCGTACCGCCATCCACGGTATTGATGTTGTTGGCAAAGCTGAACACAGTTTCTGAGTAGCCGTCGTTGTATTGCAGGGCGATTTCCATGGCTACGCCATCGCGCTCTGCTTCCATGTAGATCGGCTTATCGTGCAAAACCGACTTGCCGCGATTCAGATGCTTGATGAATTCCGCGATGCCGCCGCTGTATTTGAATTCCAGGCTCTTGGCTTCGCCGCTCTTGGCATCCGTCTGCCGTTCGTCTGTAAGCGTGATTTGCAGGCCCTTGTTGAGGAAAGCCAGTTCCCTCAGCCGCTGTGCCAGAGTGTCAAAGTTATATTCCGTTGTGGTGAAGATTTCTTTGTCGGGAAGAAAATGGACCTGGGTTCCGCGTTTCTTTGTGGTACCGGTTTTCTTCAGCTTGGTTTGCGGAACGCCTTTGGAGTACGTTTGTTCCCACACAAGATTGTCACGCCAGATCTCCAGATCCAGTTGATGACTCAACGCATTCACGCATGACACGCCAACACCGTGCAGCCCGCCGGAGACTTTGTAATTTGACGAGTCAAATTTTCCGCCCGCGTGCAGCTTCGTAAGTACCACCTGCGCTGCAGGAATTTTCTCGCCGTCAATCAACATGTCGTCCACAGGAATGCCGCGGCCGTCATCGACCACAGTGATGGAATTATCGATGTGAATTGTCACTTCGATATGTGTGGCATGTCCGGCGAGCGCTTCGTCTACGGAATTGTCTACTACTTCGTAAACCAGGTGATGCAAGCCCATCTCACCGTTCGATCCGATGTACATGGCCGGACGTAATCTTACGGCCTCCATGCCTTCCAGCACTTTGATATCGTCCGCGGTGTAATTTCCATTTCCGTTTGTGGCGGTCTTTTTGCTTTTGTTTTGCTCTGCCATTTCCTTCGCGGTTGCTGCTGCTGGCTCTTTTGAAGACAATCTCGAACTCCTGTTTTCCGGTCACAGTCTAGGGTACCTTGGGGCCGGAATTTCATTCCTCGGGTAAACACTCAAGTGACTGAAATTCAATACTTTACTGGCTATTTGTGCGCAAATACAATTGTACCACGGCAGAGTACTTCAAGCCCGTCCGCTCACCTCTCAAACCGGGCATTTTACAAATTCGGAACTGACCAAAATTCTTCTTGGAAAATTCTAAGCTGATTTGTATACTTAGCCCGCGTTTACTAAGACGCAAACCACCAAGAACCCCTTTGAGAGAAAAATAGGAGACCTCCCCAATGAAATCGCTACTTCGTTCGTCCATCCTCGCCCTGATCTGTTGTGGGTACCATCGCTGCAATAACGCCTATCTCAAGCCCAATTCTCGATTCCGACACTTCCGAGCGGCGGCTGCAGACCAGGAGCATCTGCACCAGATAGAGATCACTCGAAAATTGCGGGGATTTCAAAGCATTCTGTTGCAGTAAATACTCCCCAGTACTCTTAATGTACTTTGGTGCCCTGGGCCGTTGAGACCAAGTCTTGGGTTATATTCTTACCTCACCTTGGAGGCCTCGTATATGCACTTCTCCTTGCACCAGTGGATATCCGTTTCTCTAGGCCTCACGCGCGTTGCTGCAATGGGGGCGATACTGTTCATTGGTCTTAAGAAGAAAAGGGCCGTCACCATACCCTATTTTCTTGAGCTATGTTGCGTTTTGCGGCCATTGGCACGCTACGTCGGGCTTGCTGGAGTACCTCCTTCGCCCTGCATTCAATACTCTTACCTCCTGTGGGATAAAAGCTTTCCATGTCTTACGGTTTTAGAATTCGGGGTAATGTACGAAGTGTGTGTCAGAAATGCAGTTAAGCCCTATTCTGCTCTGATTGATCTTGGGAAGAATGTTATTCAGCTGGGCCAGTGGCTTTTCTCTTCTTGTCGCCGTAATTACTGCCTGGCATTTGTAGACCGCACGGGAGGACAATCATCTAAAATTTGCTGCAGCATCGCTGTCTCTGGAGCGAAGTGTCCGCTTAATGCAGTGCGGCTTGCTGATGCTGTTCGTTTCTGTTTGAAAAGAAGCTTAGGACTTCTCTTGGAAGACTCACGACATGTGCGTCGCAATTGGCTTCGGAACCCTGCGGTCTCACATCTCGCAATGTCATATCTTCGATCCGCCTTCAGTGCGTAGAACTATCCAACTCTGATGTAACGCTAACACGTTCGGTGCCTTATCTTACTGTGTTAAAGCATTTTGGGCACTAATGTTTGCTGCTCCGACGAACCAGCCCAAGAAAAGACCGTCCTTGATTCTCCAAGTCGCCTGATCTTCCAGCGATGGAATGACACCCTCGTTAGTACTCATTTGCTGCGCACGGCAACGTCGCCATGGCGAGCGGAGTGGATTCCTTCCTTCCCAATGTGGAACGGACGGTCGAACGTGTGATGGCTCGCAAGATGACCCAGTAACGATCCCGCAACATCTGATAAGACTCTTATCCACATAAAAAGGCCGGACATCATGTCCGGCCTTTACGTTTTCCAGAATATAAAATCAACTCAGATCCTCATCGGCATCACGATATAACGATAGCGATATTCGCTGTCAGGGGCCTCGTCTGGTCGCAACTGGCCCGCGGACTGGGCATCCTTGAACTCAAAACGCACGTCGCCTGAATTGACCACCTTGAGGAATTCCAGGAGATATTGCGAGTTGAAGCCGATCACCACCGGATCGCCCGTGTAGGTGGTTTCAATCGTATCCTCTGATTCTCCGGTTTCAGTGTTCGAAGACGAGATCTTCAGTTCATTCTTTTCCACTCGCATGCGGATTGCGTTGGAACGCTCATCGGCAAATTGGGCCACGCGTTGAATCGCGGAAGAAAGCTCATCGCAATGGATGGCGACGGACTTGTTGTTGTCGCGCGGCAATACCGCTTCATAGTTCGGAAACTGCCCTGTAAGCTGCCGCGAGGTCAGCAGACGGCCTCCGATGCGGAAAAACAAAGTCGACTCGTCACGCGCGAATTCCACCACAGGAGCGTCACTGCCATTGAGCAATGTGTTCAGCTCAGCCATGGCTTTTTTTGGCACCAGGACTTTGAGCTCGCCGCTGACCGGCAGCTTGGAATTAGTGTGCTCAACATGGGCCAGTCGATGTCCGTCTGTCGCCACCATCGTGATCGATTCCGGTTTCAGCACCATCAAGGCGCCATTCAACGTGTAACGTGATTCTTCGCTCGAGATAGAGAAAATTGTCTTGCCGATGAGTTGCCGCAAAACCTGGGCCGGTAATGAGATGGCTGATTCCGCGGGAAACGCCGGCAGCGCTGGAAAGTTCGCCCGGGCCATGCCGACCATCTTGGTGTTGGAACGGCCGCTGCGAATCTGGACCCAGTGATTCTCCAGCAACTTAATGCTGATTTCGCCATCGCCCAGCAGCTTTACGTAGTCGTACAGTTTGCGCGCGGGAATGGTGCATGAGCCGTCTTTCTTCACCTTCGCCGCACACGACGTTCGCAGGCTCAAGTCCAGGTCCGTGGCGGTAATAGACAGCCTGTCGCCCGCGGCCTCAAACAAAAAATTCGACAGGATCGGAATGGTGGTCTTCCGCTCCACCACACCCTGGGTCGCCGTTAATTCTCTAAGCAGATCAGCTTTGCTGACGGTGATTTCCATTGTGGTTCCCACCTCAGTCGCCACGGCAGAAGGCATATTTGTGGCCCCCTCATAATATCGGTTCTTACTAAACCACTAAAAGTAAATATATATACAGCAGTAGCAGTAGATGCCTGCGGAAAAGTGGGAAAGCACCCTAACTCAATGTTTAGCAAACCCTTCCGCTCAAAACGACCGTTGTAATTCTATCCTGCTCCGGCCCTGCAACTCTGCAAATCCTGCGTCGCAAATCGCTTCCTGAACCTGTCTTGCACGCTTTCCACATTTCATCCACATCAGACCTCGGAGAAAACAAGGTTAAAAAGTGGAAATCGTGCCGCGAACCACATCAAGTCTACGCCATCAGCCGTTCAATGTTTCTGTCAGCTTGTTGAGAAGCCGGTTCAGATCTTTGTCGGACTGGCGCTGGTCGTCAATCTTGTCCACTGAGTGCATCACCGTCGTGTGGTGCTTTCCGCCAAACTGTCTTCCAATTTCCGGCAGGGACGCTTCCGTCATCTGTTTGGCCAGATACATGGCAATCTGTCGCGGAAAAACAATCGCTCGAGAATTACTCTTGGCTTTAATCTCTGCCACACGCAGCCCGAACTGTTCAGCCACCGCTTTCTGAATGGCGTCGATGGTGATTTTTCGTGCCTGTGAGTCAATGAAGTTCTTCAAGACCTGCTGTGCTGTGCCCAGATTGACTTCAGCGCCGGTCAGTGAGCAGTACGCGATCAGGCGGATCAACGCGCCTTCCAGTTCGCGCACATTGGTCCGCACATTCGATGCGATGTACAGGGCCAGGTCCGTGGTCAGGATTACTTTCTCTGACTCCGCCTTCTTTTGCAGAATGGCGACTTTGGTCTCCAGGTCCGGCGGCTGAATGTCGGCAATCAGTCCCCACTCAAAGCGCGAACGCAAACGATCTTCAACTTCTGCCAGCTCTTTCGGTGGACGGTCGCTGGCGATGACGATCTGCTTCATTGATTCATGCAACGCGTTGAAGGTGTGGAAGAACTCTTCCTGGGTTCGCTCCTTCTGCGCCAGAAACTGGATGTCGTCAATCAGCAGCACGTCGACGTTGCGGAACTTATCGCGGAAGCTGGTCATGCGGTCGTAACGCAGCGAGTTGATCATCTCATTGGTGAACTTCTCGCTGGAAACGTAGCAAATGGCTGCTTGCGGCTGGCGCCGGCGGACTTCATGTCCTATGGCCTGCATCAGATGCGTCTTGCCCATACCCACTCCGCCGTAGAGAAACAGAGGGTTGTAAGCCTTGGAGGGTCGCTCTGCTACAGCCTGCGCGGCCGCGTGGGCAAACTGATTGCCCGCGCCGATGACGAATGCGTCAAACGTATACCTGGGATTCAGTTGTGCCGCGGAGTCCCAGTCAAAGCGCTGCTGCTTGGCTCCGTTGCCGGGAGCATTCGTGACGGAAACAGGTGCAAAGCCTCCATCCGGACGAACTGGCGGCGCTGAAGGGTCCTCTTCCGCGGTTACAAACTTCACATCCTGATACTCAGGTGCCGTGGTGTCCATGGCTTCCTGGATCAGGTCGCCGAATTTCTCCCCGATGAGACGGAATTCCGGCGTTGGCACGCGCACGAAAAGAATGCTGCCGTTAGCGTGGCTGAAGCGGGTTGGCTTCAACCATGTATCAAACGAGTGACGGCTGATTTTCTTTTCCAGCGCGGCAAGGATTCGCAGCCACGGGTTCGCTGTTGCGGTGATGGTCGCAGTGGATAATGACATTGCCTGTGGTGTTTCCTATTGCGAGCTGGCCAGGGGCCCGACTATTTAAGAACCGAAGCTTAGATGCTCCGCATGGGCTGCGCAGAGCAGTTGAACACATCGTTGTGCAACACTATTTTCTTAACTGGAGGGCATACTAGCACAACGCTACACCGCTTGAACCCTGCTCGAATAAGTTTTTTTCAAAAACCTTTCACATTCACCCGAAAAAGTTTTTTGAGAGAAAACTTTTTCTCTTTTTTGTAGCGTGCTTGGTGCAAATAAGTTTTCTGCAACGGTAAAGCAACCTCATTTCTTGTTCTGCTTGGAGCAAGAACTGACCATGCAGATGTTCGATTGGCAATTCGGGTGACTCCGATGCGGGCAAGAGAGGAGAAACAGCACCGCGGCCTGCCTTAAGTTCCAAAACAGGTGGGGTGTAGCGCAAAAAGGGCAATTTCCTTTATACTTTTCGTTTGCCCCCGAGCAAATATATTTTTAGCAGGAGCGCCCTACTTCAATGCCTAAGCGCACGTTTCAACCTAACCGCCGTCACCGGTCTAAGACCCACGGCTTCCGTACTCGTATGAAAACCAAGAGCGGCCAGGCCGTCCTTTCGCGGCGCCGCGCCAAGGGGCGTAAGAGAGTTGCCGTTAAACCAGGCTATCGCGACTAATCCTCCATAGCTTCGCTTTGCTCGTGCCGCTCCAGAGTTGGTTCCCGATTGTGCTTCTAGAAAATGCAATATCCGTGACACCGGAAGATCCAGCAAAACCTTCGCGCCGAATGTTAAAAAGCTCTCGGCTCTTGAAACACGCAGACTTTCAGTCCGTATACAAGAATGGTAAGAAGAGGTTCTCCGGTAACGTGACCTTGTTTTTTCGCGACCGTGAAGATTCTTCCGGTCCTCGGGTGGGATTTACAGTAGGTAAAGCTCTGGGCGGTGCCGTTGACCGGAATCGCATACGTCGACGCATGCGCGCCGTGGTAAGAGAAAGGCTCCCGCAACTGACCCGGCCGCTGGACGTTGTATTGCATCCTCGTAAATCGGTGCTCACCCTGGAATTTGCCAGGCTTGACGCCGAGATTCAACAGCTTTTTGCCGCGATTCAGAGAGGCGAGAGAAAGTAATGGAAAACTTAGCCGTCCCGCTATTGAAGCTGTACAAGCGGCTGATTTCGCCTCTTCTCCCTGCCTCCTGCCGGTATGTGCCCACTTGTTCTGAGTACGCGGCAGAAGCCGTGGTCCGTCACGGAGCAGTTCATGGAGCTGCTCTTGCTGTATGGCGGATACTCCGTTGCAACCCTCTGGCGCGCGGTGGCTATGACCCTGTGCCCAAAAGAAATTGATTGAGACCAACACTTGACCGAATATCACAATCCCCAAGACGATCCTGGCGCTCAGAAGCGCCTCATGCTGGCGTTTCTTCTGGTATTTGTCGCCATCGCGGCGATGCAGTTCTTTCTTCCCAAGCCAAAGCCACAGCCGGAAAAGACGGCGGAACAACAGGCAGCGCAAAATAAAGAGCAACAACAAGCGGCTCCGGCCGCTCCCGTAACCTCTGCCACTCCAGGAAGAGTCACGGCGTCCGCGGCCCGGACTACTGTCGCTAAGGTGCCGGTGAAACAGGGGACAGCGCCGGCCGAAAGCGTTCTTGAGAACGAATACGCCCGCATCACCTTCACCAATCAGGGTGCTCTGGTGAAGTCCTGGGTCCTGAAGAAGTATCATGATGACAAAGGCAAGCCGCTGGATCTGGTGAATGACGCTTCGGCGCCTACGCTTGGCTACCCGCTGTCCTTCTTTTCTTACGACAAAGATCTGGAGAAGAAGCTGAACGAATCACTCTACGTGATGACCGTCACCGGGCCCTCCAGCGCTCCTGAAGCCATCACTTTCGAATACTCTGACGGCGATATTTCCGTACGCAAGACTTTCCGTCCGGAAAAAATGTACGTGATTGACGTGGATACGCAGGTCACAAGTAACGGACACGGCGTCACCGCTCTTCTGCAGTGGCCCGTTGGACTGGGTGACCAGGCCAGCCTCGGCTCTTTTTCGCAGGCTCGTATTGACTGGGACCAGAATGGCACCATCGAGCGCAAGAGCCCGACGTCCGGTAACTTCATCACCGGCAGAAAGTGGATTGCCAACGGCCAGACTGTCAATGGCCCGTTTGATTGGGTCGCTATCGTAGACCAGTACTTCACCATGGCGTTAATGCCGGATTCCCCAGCAGGCACGTCGCTGGTGACTCTGCACAATCAGGTTGAAGTCCCGCGCAATCCGGCAACGCCGAATGTTAAAGATAAGGTCTCTGTTCTGGGAGTGGCATTTGGTCACACCAATGGCGCCACCCACCAGCGCATCTTTGCCGGTCCCAAAGCCGTTGATCTGCTGGAAGCCACGCAGGCCCACGCCGGCGGCCCTGACCTGCGAGGTATTCTGGATTTTGGTACTTTCGGCTTCATCTCCAAGCCTTTGTTCCTCTGGCTTAAATGGACGCACGAGCACTGGATTCCCAATTGGGGCTGGGCCATTGCATTCCTGACTCTGGTCATCACCATGGCATTGCTGCCGCTGCGAGTTTCCAGCATGAAGTCATCTTTGAAGATGGCGAAAATTCAGCCGCAGATCAAAGCCATTACGGAAAAGTACAAACGTTACAGCATTACCGATCCGCGCCGCGCTGACATGCAGAAGGAAATGTCGGAGCTGTACAAGCGTGAGGGCGTCAATCCCGTGGGTGGCTGTTTCCCCATGCTGTTGCAGATGCCGTTCCTGTTTGCCTTTTACTCCATGCTGGGGAACGCCATTGAACTGCGCCAGGCCAACTTTCTGTGGATCAAGGACCTCTCAGCACCGGACCCCTGGCACCTGCTGCCCATCTTGATCGTGATTACCATGTTCCTGACGCAGCGCAGTACGCCTCAAACAGGCATGGATCCAGCCCAGCAGAAGATGATGAACCTGATGGGCCCGCTCATGATCGGTGGCATCAGTTGGAGCGTTGCTGCCGGACTCTGCGTGTATTGGGCCATCAGTAACCTTTTGGGTTTCGTCCAGCAGTTCTTCATCAATCGGTCAGAATTAGGGCAACAGGTCCGCAAGAGCAGGGAACGACGGGCAACACGCAAAAAATAATTGGCCGGCAGCCCGGTTCTTTGACCCGCGCCTGCCACCTGGGAAGATAAAAGATGCTTCAGGACAAAGTTTCATCGGCAAAGAAGATTGACGCTCTGCTGAAGAGCGTAATTGCTTCAGGCGGCTTCAAACTGAAATACCGCATTACGGTCAATCCTCCCGCGGCCACTGGCCTTGCCATGGCGCCTCCGGAAATTCTGGTTGAACTGGCCGGCCCTGATAGTGACCTGGTTCTGGAGCGTGGCGCTGAACTGCTTCGCTCCCTGGAGCTGATTTCCCATGAAGCCCTGCACCTGCACGCCGAAGAGCACGATCGCGTGGTGTTCGACTGCAAAGGGTACCGTGCGGCCCGCCAGAACGAACTCAAAATGGCGGCCGATGTGGCGGCGGAAAAAGTCCAGCGCACCGGCATCCCATTCTCCTTCGCTCCCATGTCTTCGCGCGAACGCCGCCTGCTTCACCTGGCTTTCCGCGATCACGAATCCCTGATGACGCAGAGTGAGGGTGAAGGCGGACGCCGCTACGTAGTCCTTTATCCGAGAGACTACAAGCCGGCCCGGCCAGCCCGGCGCTAACCAAATCTTTTTCTGCAGCGGCGCTTCCGGCTTTATGATTCCTGTCGAACCGGACAGGGCTTTGCCTTGCCGGATTAACCACCTTCACGGGAGTTGCTAGACCATGTCCACCAACGTCACCATGATTGCCGAAGTCCCGATCTTCGAACTTCTCGATGACGAGGAACGTGAAGCACTGGCGCAAATGCTGGATTCACGCGACTTCAAGGCTGGAGACAACATCTTCAAGTACGGCGAACAGGGTGGCGAAATCTACATCCTGCGCACCGGACGCGTTGAGCTGTACGTTGAGAGTACCGACGGCGAAAAAATAATCCTCGCTGAAAACGAGCGCGGAGACGTCCTCGGTGAGCTCTCTTTTCTCGACGGCGGCCCCAGGACGGCCACGGCGCTGGCTCGCGAAGACACGGAAACCCTTACCATGCATCGTGACCGGCTGCTTGAGTTCATTGACAAGCATCCCCACGCCGCTATGGACCTGCTTACCGTGGTCGGCCGTCGCCTGCGCACCACGGACGATCTTCTCCGCACCCGCGTATCCCGCAATGTGAACGTGGAAGCCGAAGACCGTATGACACTAGGCGAACGTATCGCGGACAGAGTGGCTGCCTTCGGTGGATCGTGGACCTTTATCATCACCTTTGGCGTCGTCATGTTGGTCTGGGTCCTCATGAACACCACGGCTCTCTTCCGCGACCACTTTGACCCCTATCCCTTCATCCTGCTGAATCTGTTCCTCTCCATGACGGCGGCCATTCAGGCGCCGGTCATCATGATGTCGCAGAACCGGCAGTCATCCAAAGACCGCCTCCAGGCGGACATGGATTATGAAGTCAATCTCAAGGCCGAACTGGAAGTGGCGCAACTGCACCGCAAAGTTGACAATATGTATGAACGGCTGGAAGAGCACTTTGCCAAACTGCACCAGCAGAACCCGAACCGCCACTAACGGAAAGATGTCTGACAAGGCTTGAATCTTGATGACACCATCGTAGCCATTGCCACTCCGCCCGGCCGCGGAGGCATTGGCGTGGTCCGCCTCTCCGGTCCGGAGGCCCGTGTGATTGCCGAGAGCATGCTGCGCCTGAAATCACAGATGGAACCCGGCCGCGCCATTTTTGGCGAACTCCTTGATCCGGATAGCGGTGATCGCATTGATGAAGCCGTAATTACGTACTTCGCCAAGCCCCATTCCTACACTGCGGATGACGTCATCGAAATCTCTGCACACGGCTCACCCGTGGTCCTACGGCGCATTGTGGAACTGGCCACCGCGCGCGGCGCGCGCCTGGCAGAGCCGGGGGAATTCACCATGCGGGCCTTTCTCAACGGACGCATTGATCTCACCCAGGCAGAAGCGGTGCGCGACCTCATCGAATCGCAAACGCTCTTTCAGGCCAAGATTGCCGCCCAGCAGCTGGAAGGTGCGCTCTCCAAACGTTTGCAGCCGATCAAGAAGCGTCTGGTCGACCTGGTGGCTGTGATGGAAGCAGGCATCGACTTCGCCGAAGACGACGTCTCAGTGCTGCCCGCATTCGAAATCCGCCAGCGCCTCAACGCCATCGTAAAGCCGCTGGAACAGCTGCAGGCGACCTTCGCCTACGGAAAGATTGTGCATGAAGGCTTTACCCTCGCCATTGTTGGCCGGCCCAACGTTGGGAAATCAAGTCTGTTCAATCAACTCGTTGAACGCGAACGCGCTATCGTCACGGCCACTCCGGGTACAACACGTGATCTGGTAACTGAGACAGTCGCACTGGGCGGCATTCCGCTCAAGTTGATTGATACCGCCGGTCTCCGCGAATCCAGTGACGAAGCCGAAAGCATTGGCATACGCAAATCCTATGAAGCGCTGGGTGAAGCGGACATGGTGCTGGTGGTCCTGGATAGCTCTCAAGACCTTACCAGTGAAGACGAAAAGTTAATGGGTTCTGTTGCCGGAAGACGCGCTCTTGCCGTGGCGAACAAAACTGACTTGAACGGCTCTCACGCGATTGCCGCGCAACTCAATTCTGACGATCGATTGAAACTGTTTCCCACCTCGGCGCTCACTGGAGCCGGCATCGATGAACTGCGGCAGGAAATTCTCAACCAGATCTCCGGCCACTCCGGCGGCGAACAGGAAACAGGTTTTCTCACCAATGTCCGCCATCAACGACTGGTGCTGGAAGCCATCAGCTGTCTGGACACAGCCGGCGAAGCCGCTGACCGCCACGTCCCGCACGAAATGATCATGCTTGATCTCTATGGCGCCCTGCGACCGCTGGACGCCATCACCGGCGAAACCACCACGGATGACATCTTGAATCTGATCTTCAGCAGCTTCTGTATCGGGAAGTAAACCCCCTGAAGGGCCTACCAATCTGTCCAAAGGTACCAGCTGCTTTCAACATGCTCGAAAGCATCATGCTTTCGGTTCGGATCTTGGTAATACCCGTCAAGGCTGGCAACCTGATTAACAGGTGGGTAATCGAGCCAACAGACGTTCACGTGACGAGTGTTGCCAGCAAATCCCCAGGCCCACACCGCAATACAGACATTTGCATCGTTTGCTCCCCGGGAAGCCCATATTCCGCCAGTCTTTTTGAGGAGGACAAGATAATCGTCGTATCTTTCGACAGATAGATCTTTGCCGGACGGCACGTGAGGAACTGCAGAGTTTTTGGTTTCAATTCCCCACGTCGCTACCCTAACGAGATTCTTGTCCTGCTGCAGCATGTCTCTCAGCTTTTCGTAATCGGCTACATGAGTGTGGAAGTCTTGAATCAGGTGCTTCTCTTGAGGAGGCCTGTCGAGATAACGCAAGGTCAAGACCGCTCCTCCTGTGACAACCAAGATGCACAAAGAGATCGCGATGACGGGTTTCATTTTCAGGAGGATCCGTGTTGAACTGTGCTGTATCTGGATGATTTACGGAAATGCCACGCTCACCGTCATGGTTCCCTGAATGTCGTCAGGATTGTCGCGTCCGCGCTGGAATGTAACGCCAGGCTTGCCGGCGAATGTATTGGCCAGGCGCAGTTCTTTTACCTGCAGCATGCGGCCGCCATCCAGCCCGATATATTCGTCATAGGTTGCGCCGGCCAGATAGTAAGTGTGTCCGCGAAACACGATCAAAGAAATGTTCTTTATTTGCAATCCATAGATCAGGCCGTCAATGTTCGTCGGCGCGCCGGGCACGTATTGCAATTCCAGCGTGGCATGACGGCCATCCGCCAGCACCACTTCTCTGTTCACCAGTTTCGTCAGCGCCTCCACTGACGGCATTTCCGGTACGCATAATTCTCCGGCGTTCAGGCGCATGATCCAATAGCTCTGGTCCAGCTGGACACCCTGTTTTGCCAGCATGGTTTCCAGGCCGGCAGCCACTGCCCAGTTTTCGCATTCCTGTTTGGCCGTGCTGAGCTTGTTCAGAGGGATGTCAGCCGTCTGGTCCGGCTTGAGCTGATAGCTCTGTGCCTGCTTCTTCTTGTCGCCGCCATAAGCAGATACCACCAGCAAAAGGAGCAGCGCACTCAGGACCATCAGCGAACGTTTCATGGACAGAGTGTAAGCCTGATTGCTGGATTTGGAGATAGAGCATTCGCCGGAGGGCATCTATCAGTAAACCTACTTCCCGATAGCTGCCATGGTCTTGCGAAATAGCGTCTCGAATGACTCGCCGGCTGCCGCGCCCAGCTTGGCCAGCGCCCGTTCCGCGATCGGCCGCTGGTAGCCAAGATTGACCAGCGCTGAGATCACATCTTCTTCCACCGGCGTCACCGTGGATATCACCGGAGTCACTCCAAACGAATCCAGCTTGTCACGCAGTTCCAGGACCATGCGTTCGGCGGTCTTCTTTGCCAATGCCCGGAATGCGTGTGAGTGCCGCCAGATTATTACCGCGAATGGCTCCCACAATCGCCTCGGACTGCATGCCGCTCAGGATCGTGATTGCCAGCTTGGGACCGATGCCGCTCACGCTGATCAACTTTTCAAAGAGCTGCTTCTCTTCGGCGCGAATGAAGCCGAATAAAGCCAGCGCATCTTCGCGAACATGCGTATGCACAAAAACGGAAACTTCCGACCCAAGCTGCGGCAGATCAGAAAACGTGGGAATGCTGATGATGACTTCATAGCCGACGCCGGCGGCCTCGATGATCGCCTGATTGGGATGCTTGGAAATCAGCTTACCGCGCAAGTGTGCAATCATTATTTGTCGCTACGCTCCAAACCGCCCGTGACTATCGTACTTTTCGCACGGCTCAGTGCGCGTCGGCACGCCGTGATTTAGCAACATCGGCTCGGCGCGCCAGTCGGCCTCGCCGCTAATTTCTGCAACAGGCTCGGCGCGCAAGTCGGCTTCGCCGTGATCTAACCCTCAAGAGCCGGTGCGTTGCAACCAACAGCTTACGTCCTGCGCCGGTAAAAGATATTGAACTGAAAATCCGGGTTCGGCGGAAATAGTGCCGCGATCTTCTTCAACCGCTCCGCCATCGCCGAACGGCGCCAGTAGCGGGTATTCACGTTCGCGCAGATCGCGATATTCCACGTCCAGGTACAGTGAGAGCAGGTAAATTGCAATGCTGTCAGAGAAAGCGGCCGCCAGATATTCTGATTTGGCTTTTTCGTTGCCGCCGCGCCCGGTGCCATCACCCAGCGCCAGCTTACGAAATTCATTCGCGTCCAGACTGGTCTCGCCACGGACGCCGCTCAGTGCCTGTCCCCACACCAGCTCACCAAACTCAGCCGAGAGTCCGGCCTTGTCCACAAAGGCGTGTCCCACGTTGATAAATAGCTCGAAGGCGATCGAGAAACGGTCATCGAGAAGTCGCGTGGAGATAAAGACGCATTGTGAGTCACCGGCATCGATGTTGCGGTGGCAAATAGCAGAATCGATCAACTGCGGATCAAATCGCTCGGCGATCAAAGTCTTGTCGCCGTCGCCGATGGTAAGCGGCACAAAATAAAATGCTTTGCGTGTGAGAGATGCGGCAATGGTCCGCGGAATGGCCTGGATCATGCGCTCAATATCGTTGGAAGGGAGCGTGACCTCGCCTGCAGTTGCGTAACAGACGCCATTGGGCGACTGGTTTACCCGGACGTCACGTATGATCTCCTGGGCAGTTCTCAGTTCAGCATTGCTCACCGGGTTCACGGTATTATTCTAAATGAGACGCAATCCACCAAGGGCCCAACACTTATGCGTAAATTCCTTCTCAGCGCCGGTATCGGCTTGGCCTCTGGCCTGATCACTTTCTTTCTTTCTGTGGCATTCCTGTGTTTTGTGCTGCTTTTCCTGGGCGCAGTGCAGCACAGCCGCCCGGATATGACGCTCACTTATAAAGTTGCCGCGCCGGTGGGTCTACTGGCTGCCATCGCCGGATTCACCATTACACTGGTGCGTTCCATTCGCGCAGGCCTGCGGTCAAATCGGGCACAATGACTTGATTGGCCGGCCATCAGGGGCTCTTACCGGAAGCTGACGCAATGAAAGCTCGACGCAAGATAATCGTTTATGTCGCCACCAGTGCCGACGGCTATATCGCCAGGCCGGATGGCGATGTCGAGTGGCTTAACCGCCGTCCAAACAACGGCGATCATGGTATGCGTGCGTTCTACCGGACCATCGACACCATTCTCCTGGGGCGTAAGACTTATGACTGGGCAATGAACTATGCCAGGAAACACCACGTCAAAGGCGGAATGTTTGACCGGAAGGTTGCCAATTACGTGTTTTCGCATAAGCCTCCAAATAAAAAGGCGGCCGACGGTGTGGCGTTCGTGTCGCAACCAGTCAAAGCCTTCGCCCGGCGTCTGCGCACAACCCCGGGAAAGCATATATGGATGATGGGTGGTGGAGAGCTGATCGCCTCGTTTCTTGACGCCGGGGAGATCGATGAGTTTGACATCCACGTCATTCCCACCTTTATCGGGAAGGGCATACCGCTGATTGCGCCGCGTCATCGCGACGTTTCACTTCATTTGCGCTCGGTGCGAAAGTTTCCTGACGGTTCTGTTCGACTGCGCTATGAAGTCGCAAAACAGCCCCATGCCATCAGGGAGAGAAACATCAGAGAGAGAAAGCCGAGCAAAAAGCCGTGAGCAAGCGTCAGCCCGCCACGGGTCAAACCGAAGTGCGCCCTCAACTCGGCCGCGCCGCCGCCAAGATTTTTGCCGCCAATGATCGCATCAACCAGATGCTGATCGAGCACCTGGATCCTGCTGCGTGGAAAGCCAGGCCGCCCGGGAACACCCGCACCATCGCTGCCATCTTCACGCACATGCACAATGTCCGCACTAAGTGGATCAGGCTAACCGCTCCCCACCTGAAAGTTCCGCCACAGCTCAACCGTTCCCATTGCACTCCAAAGCAGGCTCGTGCCGGACTAGCCAAAAGCGCAGCTTGTTGCTCGAAGATGCTCGCCGACGCCCTCGGCGACGGAAACCGGCGTATCAGCAAGTTTCGCCGCGACGGCTGGGCCAAACCCTGGCCGGTCGGTCCGGAAATGCTGTGCTACATGATCTCTCACGAAGCCCACCATCGCGGACAGGTTTGCATGCTTGCCCATCAACTGGGATTCCCGTTGCCGAACCAGGTGACATCGGATTTGTGGAATTGGGAAAAAATCTGGAAGGAACTTGGCGCGCGCGGCAACTCTTCTTTACAAATCAACGTTTGACCCTGTCTGCCTGCAGATTTACACTTCTTTGCCCTGCCAAAGTAATCGTCAAGAGCCATCAAGGAGTAACAATGAATATGTCCCGGCGGATTACCGCCCTGTTTCTGACCGCAGTATGCCTGCTCGGAATGAGCACTGTGTTTGCCCAGGAAAAAGTTGACCTGGAGACCATCTCTCGCATTCGTTATGAAGGCTTCCACAATTCAAAGATTATGGAGACCGCCAGCGGACTCATGGATGAGATCGGCCAGCGCCTTACCGGCTCTCCCAATGTGAAGAAGGCCAATGAGTGGACGCGTGACAAGCTCACTGAATTCGGACTCGTCAACTCCCACCTTGAGCCCTGGGGACCTTTCGGCCGTGGCTGGTCCAATGAGTACGTGAACGTCCGCATGACAGCTCCAGACACCACCGCTCTCATCGCGTACGCCAAAGCGTGGACTCCCGGCACCAACGGCGCGGTCAAAGGCAAAGTGATGCGAATCAACATTCGCACGCCGCAGGACATGGCGAAGTACAAAGGGAAGCTCGCCGGCAAAATTCTTCTGATCGGCGATGATCCGGAAATCAAGCCGTCCGTCGAAGCTCTCGCAGAGCGCTATAACGACAAGTCACTGGCGGATGTCTCGCAATATCAGGTTCCCGGTGAGCGCAATGACACGCGCAACCGTGAATTTCAGCGGCGCGCCCGCTTTCAGCGCGAAGTCAACAAATTCTTCGATGAGGAAAAAGTCCTCGCCGTGATTGATCACAGCCGGGGCGCAATTGGCGGTGGTACCGTGTTTGTGCAGCAAGGCGGATCGTACAAAGTCGGCCTCACTCCCGGCACTCCCCAGCTCACCATGGCGCAGGAGCACTGGAACCGCATTGCCCGGATTCTGGCGGCAAAGAAAGATGTTGAGCTTGAACTCAACGTGAAGAACACCTTTTACGATGATGCCAATACGCAGTGGGACACCATTGCCGAAATTCCGGGCACGGATAAAAAAGACGAAGTGGTAATGCTCGGCGCTCACCTGGATTCGTGGCACACCGGCACCGGCGCGACTGACAATGGCGCCGGAACCGTGATCATGATGGAAGCTGTCCGCATCCTCAATGCTCTGGGCATCAAACCACGCCGTACGATTCGCATTGGCCTGTGGACCGGTGAAGAGGAGGGCTTGCTGGGTTCACAGTGGTACGTGGCCCATCACTTCGGCACGCGGCCGGAATCCAAAGATCCGGACCGCAAAGGCGACCCCACAGTTATTCGTCGCGATGCGGGACCGATGACGGTTAAGCCGGAAGCTGCCAAGGTCTCCGCGTATTTCAACGTAGACAACGGAACCGGCAAGCTGCGCGGCGTTTACATGCAGGAAAATGCTGCTGTGGAGCCGATCTTCGAAGCCTGGATGAAGCCATTCCGAGATCTCGGCATGGATACGCTCACCATGCGCACCACCGGCGGAACCGATCATCTTTCCTTCGATGCAGTCGGTATTCCCGGCTTCCAGTTCATACAGGACCCCGTGGAGTATGACACGCGTACGCACCACTCCAACATGGACGTATATGACCGCCTGCAGCCGGAAGATTTGAAGCAGGCGGCTGTCATTGTGGCGTCGTTTGTTTATCTGGCTTCGCAGCGTGACCAGATGTTCCCGCGCAAGCCGGTAGAAAAAGAGCTCCCACCGCCACCGCCCCCGTCCGATGATGAAGAAAATCCACCATCGCCGGTGACCAACCCTGCCGCAGCGGATCGTCCGCAACAGCCCAGGCCGGCGCAAGAACGTGCCGCCGCAAGAGCGTCCAGCGCAGCCACAACCTACGCCAACGCCTCGGCCAAATAACTAACTTTCTTTTGTTGATCGAAATTTCAGGGGACGCGGAAACGCGTCCCCTTATCTACTGCGCTGAATACCCGCCATCCACCGTAAATGCCGATCCTGTGATCCACTTTGAGTCGTCACTCGCCAGCAATACGGCCATTCCGGCAATATCCTCGGGCTGCCCGAATCGTCCCAAAGGATGCATCGCAATCCTCTGCTTGCGCGCGGCTTCGTCCATGCCAAAAGCAGCCACCATCTCTGTTTCGACAATGCCCGGGCATATGCAGTTCACACGTATGTTTTCTGCTGCATGATCAAGCGCCATGGCCTTCGTCATGGCCAGCACCGCGCCTTTTGACGCCGCGTACGCTACGCGGTTACGTGCTCCCAGCGTGCTCAACACTGAGCCCATGTTAATGACCGATCCGCCGCCTGCAGCTCGCATATGCGGCAATACCGCTCGCGAAAGTTGCCAGACACCGCGAACATTCGTATTGAACGTCTGCTCCCAGACTTCATCAGAAAGTGACTCAGCGGTTCCAGGAAGAAGCACGCCGGCATTGTTTACCAGAATATCTGTACGCTTGAATTTCTCGATCGTGGCGTTTACCAGTGAAGTGATTTCGGCGAGATTGGCAACATCACAAGCCACAGGAACACAGTTGGGCCCAATCTCTTTGGCGGCGGATTGCAGCTTCTGCTGATGGCGTCCGCTGATCACAACCTGTGCACCTTCGCGGACAAATGCATGGGCAATGGCTTTGCCAATGCCGCTTCCGCCGCCAGTGATAATGGCAACTTTGTGGTTCAAACGCATGCAGGGATTGTATGCAGCGGTCTGATGATTGGGAAGGTCAGGTCTTATGTGCTTCGAGCGCGCTTATTTCGATAACACTTATTTTGATAACAGATGAAGGTCCCGGTCACGTCCATGTCCGTTATGTTCACCGCGTTCCAGCGCAATGCCCCCGATTGTGGAAAGAACCACTCTACGCACGCTGGGAGGACCATAGGATGGAGAGCCAGGGGACGAATCATTCCATGCCGGCTTCTCAGAGTGCAGGTACTCACCCGAACCGCCTGTGGGAGGATTTGAAGTGAAGCGATAGGCTGAGGTTTCGGGGATTGACCGGCTGACCCGCAGCGAAGTCAGGTTGTCAGGATATGTGTAAACGCCGGGTGCATTTTCCGCAGCTGCTTTGACCATCAACTTAGGTTTGTGGGCAGCCTGGTGCTTTGCGTGCTCTGCGGATGCGGAAGTAACCACGTCAGCCACTGTCTGCGGCTGTCCGGCAAAATCCATCAGGACAGACAGAGCGGGGCACGCCACACCGAACATAACGACGAAAACCAGACTACCGAAGGCAGCGGCCATGCTCCTCCACAGAGGAGTCTTCACCGGTTCGGACAGGATGCAGCGGATGCGCAGCCCAAGCAGTGATGGCGCGGAAGCGAAGTCCACGCCATAAGAAGCCACCTGTTGCAGCATGCGCAGACGAACAAAGCGGGCAAGACTGGTCGCGTAATCGGCCCTGTGTTCCGGCCGGGCCTGGATAACTGCTCTGTCGCAGGCCAGTTCACGTTCAAGTCGCATGTTTTTTCGTGCATGCCACGCCGCGGGATGAAAGAAAAGCAGCGTGCAGAATATGTCACTGATCAGCGCCCAGAGATAATCACGGCGCACAATATGACTCAGCTCATGACTCAGTATGTCAGACAGGCCGGAATACTCTTCCATCTGCTGGCAGATCTGGGGAAGAAGAATTCGCGGACGCCACCAATAGGCCGTAGCCGGGGAGATCATGCCGGGAAGAACAACCAGAGAGCAGCGGCGGACGCCAAACTCGTGACAAAGATTGTCGAACAACATCTGTAGACCGGGGGCCGCCTCAACCCCGTGGTTCACCACAAGCCGTAGCCGGAGGTGCTTCCAGGCTTTCGCAATCAGCAGTATGCCTACCCCAAGGCCGTAGCCCCAGGTGATCAGCGTCCCAGCGGGGACCACGTAGGTGCTCCATCGGGCCGGGATCAGGAGATGATGGCTGCTATGGGCTACAACGCTTTGGGCAGCGTTGCCGAACAGGCGAAATCGGGGGGTGGAGAATCCGACAAAATAACTTGCCAGGGAAGCGAACCAATAAAGAGCGGAAAGAATAAGAAAGCCAAACCAAACCCTGAACCGAAGATGCGGGCCCGGCAAAAGGCGAACCACAATCGCGCACACCACGAACCCCGCTGAAACCTGGAGGAAGTACGTCAGCAACGTTCCGGCGAAATGTAAGTAATGAGAAGGTTCCATTCGGCACCACGAAAGCCTTCAACGGCAAAATCCAGAATTACTTAATCGACTCGCCCTTTTGGATGCGGTAATTCCGGATCAAATTCTCCAGCTCGCTCAACTCGGCTTCGTTGACAGGGCCTGCCTCCAGCAGATTGACCAGCAATTCCGCGGGCGATCCGCCAAAATTCTGCTCCAGCAAAGTTTGCACGGAGAGCCTGCCGACGTGGTCACGTGACACGCAGGGCTCAAACACAAACACTCTGCCACGACTGATATGACGCACCAGACCTTTTTCTTCCATAATGCGGAGGATTGTCTGGGTGGTCTTGTAATTTGGACGAGGGTTCAGGTTAGGATGACTGATTACATCCTCCACCGTCCCCTGACTGATCTCCCATAGTACCTGGAGAATTCTCATTTCTGCACGGGTTGGCAGAACGGTGTTGGTTTGGACTTCCATAGAACTTATTATCTCCCGAATGGGTCGGTTGCTACTAGAGGTTGCTACTACACGAAGATATCACGTTTGCTGTCAATGGCTTTCCGGATTTTCTACGATTTTGCCCGGGGATTTGATAAGAGTGCAAGAAGAATCCCGCTCATCCATAGGTAATATCCCTGCAGCGGCGCCAGATGGACCTTATAGAAAAAGATCCAGCAAAACACGAACATCAGGGCGATCAGGCAGCGAAAAACAAGCGCCCAGCGTCTGATTCGGAGCCACAAACATCACCAGCAACCCGAGAATGAACGCGGGATTGATCCAGCCACTGATAAGCAAAGAGAACCATTGCAGCGGCGACTCCTTGCGCATAGTCACGGAATCTTTGCCGCCCCAGGGAGCTGACAGGCTAAGCGTGGCGCACTTGTAGCCCAGAATTCCGGCAGTGTTGCCCTTGGCGGATGCGTCTTTCACCGCAACCATGTTGAAGCTGACGGCGAACAGTGCCAGGCCAGCCAGCAGCGCCAGCCATCTCAATGGTTTCACAGTTCTCTAACTCCCTGACTTTGAATTCATTGGCTTGTTGCTGAGATTGTAGCGTCAGTTTCACGCGCTTGCACCAGAGAACCGCAAAGGGGATTCACGGAGAATTATCGTGGCCAAACGGATTAAATAATGCTTGAAAACGCAAAAATCCTCACACATACCGATGCCCCTTTTGATGACACTTCTCCGCTACTAACTTTTCTTGCTCTGTGTTCCTCTGTGCCCTCTGTGGTTAATAATCTTTCTTTTTCGGAAATCCGCGTTTATCCGCGCAAATCCGCGGTAGGAGTTTTTGCCGGGATTCAAGGCAAACCGCTGAAAATGTTAGACTCAAAGTTTACGGATCGCCAGTGCTTCCATGGTCAATCCGCCCCGAAATCTATGTCACAAACGGCAACCACCAGCATGATCAGCGTAACGCTGCCTGACGGCAGTAAGAAAGAAGTTCCCAAAGGCACCACCGCCTATGACATCGCCAAATCGATCAGTCCGCGATTGGCGGATGCTGCCCTCTCCGCCAAAATCAAGCCGGCATCATGGAAAGCGCCTGCCGCCGGCGGCAATGGCCAACCGGGGGACGAAAAACAGCCCGCCAGTATGCATGCGCAGCAATCCCAGTCCCAAATACAAATAAAAGACGGGTGGGCTTTTGTTGACCTCAGCAAGCCACTGGAAGAAGATGTTGAGTTGCGCCTGCTCACGGACAAAGACCCTGAAGCGCTGGATGTTTACCGTCACTCGTCAGCCCACGTGCTGGCCACCGCAGTCCTGGAGCTCTTTCCTGAAACCAAGCTGGGCCACGGGCCGTTCACTGAAAGCGGATTTTTCTATGACTTCTACCGTCCCACGCCGTTTACGCCGGAAGACCTGGAGAAGATCGAAAAGCGCATGCAGGAAGTGGTGCAGCGCGATGAAAAATTCCAGCGCGAGTTCATCCCGCGCGATGAAGGCCTGAACCGTTTCCGCTCTGAAGGCGATTTCATGAAGGTCCACTTCGTGGAACAGTTCACCAAAGATGGTGAAGAGATTTCCACCTATCGCAACGGCAAATTTGTGGATTTCTGCCGCGGCCCTCACGTGCCTTCCACGGGAAAGATCAAGGCATTCAAGCTGCTCAACATCGCCGGAGCGTACTGGCTGGGCGATGAAAAAAATCCGCAGCTCCAGCGCATCTACGGAACTTCATTCTTCAACAAAAAAGATCTTGAGCAGCACATGCACGCGATTGAAGAAGCAAAAAAGCGCGACCATCGCGTGCTGGGCCAGCAGCTTGATCTGTTCAGCATCCAGGAACTGGCCGGGCCGGGACTGATCTTCTGGCATCCCAAAGGCGGCATCATCCGCAAAGAGATGGAAGACTGGATGCGCGAAGAGTATCTCAAGCGCGGATACTCGCTGGTGTACACGCCGCATATTTTCCGCGTGAATTTGTGGAAGACCAGCGGGCACGAAGGCCATTACGCACAGAACATGTTCACGCCCATGGAGCTGGATGACGCTGAGTATCGCGTGAAACCCATGAACTGTCCGGGGCATATCCTGATCTATGCTGATTCGCTGAAGTCTTATCGCGACTTGCCGCAGCGTTATGGCGAGCTGGGAACCGTTTATCGCTACGAGCGCTCCGGGGTAATGCACGGCCTGCTGCGCGTGCGCGGCTTTACTCAGGATGACGCCCACATCTTCTGCACGCCCGAACAGATTGAAGGCGAAATTGAAGGCTGCATTGATTTCGCGCTGGCTGTGCTCAAGGCGTTTGGCTTTACCGAATACCAGGTTGAGCTGAGCACCTGGGACCCGAACGATAAAAAGACTTTCATCGGCGGCGATGAGATGTGGAACCTGGCCAACAACTCGCTGGAGAAGGTGCTCAAGAAGCTCGAATATTCCTTACAAGATTATTCCCGGCGAAGCGGCGTTCTACGGCCCCAAGATTGACGTGAAGCTGGTGGACGCCATCGGACGTCTGTGGCAGCTTTCCACCGTGCAGTTTGATTGGAACCTGCCGGAGCGTTTCAAGCTGGAGTATGTCGCCGAAGACGGCTCACGCAAACAGCCGCTCATGGTGCATCGCGCGTTGTTTGGGTCGATAGAACGCTTTTTTGGCGTACTGATCGAGCACTACGCGGGCGCGTTTCCGGTATGGCTGTCGCCGGTGCAGGTGGCGTTGGTCCCCATCAGTGAAAAACATGTGGATTACGCGAATAAAGTGGCCGGCCAGCTCAAGGCCGCCGGCGTGCGCGTTCACGTGGATGATCGCAATGAAAAGATGAACGCCAGAATCCGCGAACAGACCATGCAGAAAGTGCCGTTCCTGCTGGTTGTTGGAGAAAAGGAAGCTGAGGCGGGTACGGTGAACGTCCGCGTGCGCGGCCAGCAGCAACCGGAAGGCACTTATCCGGCGACGGAGTTCGTGGAGCGTGTGAAAAGGTTGATTGCGGAGAAAGCTGTCTCGCTGACCTAATCAAAAACCTTACCGCTGATGAACGTGGATGAGCGCGGATCGAAGAGATGACTCAGTTGATGGGAACTCCCGCAATGAAAGTTCGCCCTTACGCCGTAGGCGTGTTTGCGTTGTGCGTGCTTTCTTCAATTACCATCCTTGCTCGGTCCGCCAGGATTGCCCACAATCCTGCTGTTGAAGACGATATAAGAGAAGCCGTGCTTCGCTATCAGATGGTTAGTTGGTCAGAAGAATTCGATAAGGCCGTGAAAGAGGCGAGCAATCCGAACGACAAAGCGGTTCCCGATGCGCTGAATTTCATGGTGTTTTTCATTTCGATTAACGGCGAAGATCCGAGCGACGCTTTCATAAAACGATTTGAGAAATCCCCTATACTGGTTAAAAAGCTTTCCCAATCTGAAATTGATAGAAAATCACTGAATCCAGCTATTGAAAAGGCAACGGGCAAGAGCGGCGTTCGCTTCCGGGTCGACAAAATAAAATGGCGCGGATCGAATTTCGTTGAGGTAGAAGGCGGGTACTTCTGCGGTGCACTGTGCGCAAGCGGACAGACTTTCAATGTTCATCGCACACAAGGGGTTTGGACAGTCACTGGCTCAACCATGCGTTGGATCTCCTGATCCCATTTAAAATCTTTCCATGCCCTCATCTTTTCCTGGCTTCTCCCCCGATGCGCTTGTCTTTCTGCGCTCACTCAAGCGCAACAACCGTCGTGAATGGTTCCAGCCACGCAAGGAAAAATACGACAAGCTGATCAAGGCTCCCATGCTGGAGCTAATAAGCGCTCTGAACGAAGAACTGGCGCAGTTCGCGCCGGATTACGTCACGCCGCCGCAGAAAGCGGTCTATCGCATTTATCGCGACACGCGCTTTGCCAAAGACAAAACGCCATACAAGACGCATGTTTCGGCCATCTTCCCTCGCCACACGGCGATCAAGCGCGAAGGATCAGTCTTCTATTTTCACTTCACAGAAAAAGAGCTGTTGTTCTTTGGCGGCGTGTATTCGCCGGAACGTGACGAACTCATGGCTTACCGGACTTTGCTCCAGGAACATCACGAAGAATTTCAGGCCATCCTAAAAAACGCAAAGCTGAAGAAGACAGTCGGCGGCCTGCAGGGAGAACAACTCACCCGCACGCCGAAGGGCTTTCCCGTCGACCATCCTGCCGAAGAGCTGTTGCGGCACCGGCAGTGGTATCTGGAGGCCACCATCCCCGTAAAGATCCTCACCGGCAAAAAGCTGATTCCAGAGATGGTGCGTCACTTCAAGGTGATGGCGCCATTTGTCGAGTTCCTGAATAGGCCATTTCTGGAGAAGCGGAAGCCAAAGAAGGCCATGATGTTTTCGATGTTCTGATTTCTGTCGCTGCGCTGCACCGGCAAAACGTTCTTCCTCTGTGTCCTCTGTGTCCTCTGTGGTTAACGGCTTTCCCCATGTACACTGTACGTCGCCGAATGAATGGTGATTCATTGCTCGCCAGGCAGGAGACCTATGGACCTGAATCTAAGCCCCTCAGAACTTTCTTTTCGAGACGAGCTGCGTGCGTGGCTGTCCGCAAACGTCCCCAAAGGATGGGAGGGGAAACGTGGCCAGGAATCAATGGAAGCGCGCTTTGATTTCCTGAAGCAGTGGCAGCGGCGCATGTATGAAGCGGGGTGGGCTGGCGTGTCATGGCCGAAAGAATATGGTGGCCGCGGCGCCAGCCTGATGCAGCAGGTCATCTTCTGGCAGGAGCTGGCGCGGGCAGGCGCTCCTCCTCTGGCGAATGTCCTGGGAGTGGGGCTGGTTGGTCCAACGCTGATTGCCTTCGGTACTGACGCACAGAAGAAGCGCTATCTGGCAAAAATCCTGAGCGCGGAAGAGATCTGGTGCCAGGGATTCTCCGAGCCCGACGCCGGATCAGATCTCGCCAACGTTCGTTGCGAGGCGAAGCTAAATGATGCTGGCGACCACTACATCGTCAACGGCCAGAAAGTCTGGAACAGTTATGGCTGGGCGGCGCACTGGTGCCAGCTGGTGGTTCGCACTGATCCCACGGCAGCCAAACATAAAGGGCTGACCACGCTTCTGGTCGACATGAAAACCAAAGGCGTGGACGTGCGTCCGCTGCGCCAGATGACCGGCGAGACCGAGTTCAATGAGATTTTCTTTCATGACGTGCTGGTGCCGGTGGAAAACGTAGTCGGCAAAGTAAACGAAGGCTGGGAAGTGGCCATGGGCACGCTCATGCATGAACGCGGCACACTGGGTGCCGGGCATTCAGGTGATGTACCAGCGCAACATGGAACGCTTGATCGAGCTGGCGAAAAAGACGGACCGCAACGGCGGCAAAGCCGCAGACGATCCGGTGGTGCGGCAGAAGCTGGCCCAGTGCTATGCAGAGATTGAAATCATGCGCTGGAACCAGGGACGGGCATTCAGCCGGATATCGTCAACCGGAGTACCGGGACCGGAAGGCTCAATCCAGAAAATCTTCTGGAGTGAGCTGAACCAGCGCTTCCAGCAGATCGCGCAGGAGATACTCGGTCCGTACGCGCAACTGGAAGCAGGCGATCCGCTGGCCATCGACAACGGCGCGTGGTCATACGGCTATCTGCGCGCCCGGGGCAACACGATTGAAGCCGGTACGTCAGAGATCCAGCGCAATATCATTGGGCACTTTGTGCTGGGACTGCCAAAGAGTTATTAAGAGCAAACCCACCACGGAGACACAGAGACACGGAGAACTGTCAAAGCAAATGAAGGTTTTCGTTGAGAACGAGGCAGGCTCATTCGTGAAACATATTCACGATGAGAAGACACTGGAGCTGAAATCCACAACCCAGGTTTCGCGGGCATATCCGTTTCCATACGGATTCGTCTTGGATACCACTGGTGAAGATGGCGACAACGTTGATTGCTTTGTTCTTACCGGGCGAGAGTTGCAAACGAGAGATATCGTCGAGTGTGAACCAGTGGCGTTGATGGAGCAGGTTGAAGACGGAGAGATAGACCACAAAGTTCTCGCCTGCATGGTTGGTGAAGTGAAGGATTTAGATGAAACAAGGAAACAGGCGTTGGTCGAATTCGCCCATCATGTCTTCGATCACATTCCGGGTAAACGAATGGAGATTGGAAGATTTCTGGATCGTGAAGCCGCACTGCAGTATGTGGATCAGCATCAGGACAGACAAGGAAATTGCACCGGGAAGAACGGTCTTTTCCAAATCGACCTTTGATTCGGTTTTCTCCGTGTCTCCGTGCCTCCGTGGTGAGGTTTTGATTTTCGTCAGCGAAAGCTTCAGGAGAAGCAAACATGCAATTTGGCCTCAGTGAAAGCCAGCAGATACTGAAAGACACCGCCAGCAAGTTCTTCGCCGGCGAGTGTGCCATGCCCGAGGCACGCAAGCTGATGGAGACCGAAACCGCGTACGACCCGGTTTGTGGCGAAAGCTGGCGGACCAGGGATTTACCGGCATCATTATTCCTGAAGAGTTTGGCGGCATGGGGCTGGGACTGGTGGAGTTGATCCTACTCATGGAAGAAGCCGGATACGCATTGCTGCCCGGTCCGCTTTACTCAACCTTGATGGCCGGTGCCGTGCTGAACGCGTGCGGATCGGCGGAACAAAAGCAGAAGTTCCTGCCACGCATTGCCTCAGGCGACGCCCGGGCCACTGTCGCATTTCTTGAAGCCGCAGGCTCTTGGGAAATGGAAGACCTGCGCATCTCCAGTACGGCGGGCAAATTGAATGGCGCGAAATTCTTTGTTGCAGACGCGCAGGTAGCTGACGTGATCGTCGTCATCGCGAACGAATCCGCGTATGTGGTCGAAGCCAACGCCTCCGGTATAGAACATCGAGCCAATGAAGGGCCTGGATCTGGGCCGCAAGATTTATTCCGTCAAGTTCAGCAGCACGCCCGCGGAGCGGTTAGCCGGTGACAAAAGTTCCATTGAACGAGCGTTGCAAATAGCCACCGCAGCCCTGACCGCGGAGATGACCGGCGGAATGCAGCGCGTGATGGAGCTGGCCGTTGCCTACGCCAAAACGCGCAAGCAATTCGGCAAAGCCATCGGCAGTTTTCAGGCGGTACAGCACATGTGCGCGGAGATGTATCTGGAAACCGAGAGCACACGTTCAGCCGCTTACTATTCGGCCTGGGCCCTGGAAGAAAACTCTCCGGACGCGGCTACGGCCGTCTCCATTGCCAAAATGTATGCCAGTGATGCTGCACGCAACGTCGGCAATCGTGGGATACAGGTCCATGGCGGCATGGGATTCACCTGGGAAAACGATGTTCATCTTTACTATCGGCGTGCCAAGGCGAGTGAGACCATGCTGGGCGACGCGACGTTCCATCGTGAGCGGATTGCGCAGTTGGTGGTGGATGGGGAAAGAAAGCAATTGGCAATTAGCAAATAGTAATCAGCATTCAGCATTCGTTATCCGCGTAAGAGTTGCCTTGGTATCTAAAACGCCCGAAAGTGTTTCAGGGCTGAATGCTGTCTGCTGAGTGCTGATTGCTATTGCAGCCATTTGCTACTCGCCAATCGCTGTTTCCGATCAGTGTCATCAGTGAAAATCAGTGGTAAGTTTCAAAAATGTCTCAGGGCTGAATGCTGATTGCTGACTGCTGCTCCTCACACCAACTCAAACTTCAACTCTCCCAGTTTCTCCACGCTGCAGGCAATCTTGTCCCCGGGTTTGAGCCACACTTGTTTGTCCTTGGGTTTGCCCTGGATTACGCCCTCGGGAGTGCCGGTAAAGATGATGTCGCCCGGACGCAGCGTGATGAACTTCGTGATGTAGCTGATGATCTGGCGCGTATTGAAGATGAAATCGCTGGTGGTTGACGACTGCCGAGTCTCACCGTTGACCCGGCATTCCAGCTTCAGCTTGTCCGGATCGATCTGATCGGCGGTGACCATATACGGGCCAAGCGGTGCGAACTGATCAGGAGTCTTGCCCACCATCCATTGGCCGCCGGTTTCAAGTTGCAGATCGCGCGCGGTGAAATCATTTCCGGTGGCATATCCTGCCACATAGTTGAGTGCGTCGGCTTCGCTCACGTTGTGGGCCTGCTTGCCCATTACGATCACCAGCTCAACTTCGTAATCAAACTTCTTTGCGTTGTCCACCGGGAGTTTCACTGCGCCATTGTGGTGATTGAGAGTGTTGTTGAACTTGTTGAACAACACCGGCTGTTTAGGAATAGGCGCGCCGATCTCTTCCGCATGATGCCGATAGTTAAGGCCCACGCAGACAATCTTTTCCGGACGGCTTACCACCGGCCCATATTCCATGCCATCTTCTTTCAGATAGGCAGAAGCCGCGGACTTTGATTTCTCCGCTGCCGCAACCAGCGCCTGAAGACTGGGACCATCTTCATTCTGTAACAGATCGTCCATGGTGGCGGGTGCATGCAGATTCAATAGTTTTGCTGCTTGCTGGACATCAAGGACGCCTTTATCGGTTTTCACGCCGAGTTTCAGTTCGCCTGATTGGGAATCCTTGCTGCGGAAGGTCAGCAGCGTGAGACCTTTGGCTACGCCGCGCTCGCGCTTTTGATCTGGACTGGTTTTGGCGTCGCCGTGGGCGATACCGCCGGTAGCTGCAAGTGCGACCATTGCGCTGGCTCCCTTCAATACATCTCGGCGTGAATTATGCATGGCGTGGTTCCTTCTCCTGAATGCGCAGGCAGTCTAAGATTGCTGGAAGTGTGTGTCAACGGTTGCTCGCGGGAGTTCTTGCGCGAAGCCGTCCACGCGCTGAGCGTGTTTGCTGCAAGTGCCCGAGTCTTTTTAGCGGAGAACGCACTACAGCGGTTCTAGCTAATTGAAGCTCGGTATCTGCTGGCTGGGCTTCTGGCCTTGCGGGGATTTGCTTGCGTCGGCCATTGCTGCCGTTGCGGGCTGAGCTTCGGTGGCTGCCGCGGCTGCTGCTTTTTCGTCAAGGATGCGCGTCTGCTGGTAGGTGTAGGCGATGCGGTGAATGATCGTGATTGTAGAAAGAACGGCGAGCACCCACAGCACCGGCGCCATGGCGCCCCAGCGGGCGAACAGCGCGCCGATGATGACCAGCACAATCCGTTCTGGACGCTCCATGAATCCCACCTTGCAGGATCCAATCAAAGATTCGGCCCGGGCGCGGGTGTAGCTCACCATCACAGAACTGACCATCACCACGGCGACCAGTACCAGATAGAAAAAGTGATTGGCGCGAGCGTAATAGACGAGCAGGCCGAAGAACAGAGCCACATCGCTGTAGCGGTCGATCACGGAATCAAAGAAGCCGCCAAAGGTGGTGACCTGGTTGGTGGCGCGGGCCACGCGGCCATCCACCATGTCAAAGATGCCGGCGCCGATGATCACCAGTCCCGCATACAGGAACATTCGCTGATAGTTGTGGCTATTGGCGTAACCGAAAAGTATGGCGGCGATGATATTGATGACCAGGCCGATGAACGTGAGTACGTTAGGCGATATCTTGGTTAGCGCAAGGCCGCGGACAATCGCGTGCAGTAATACTCGGCAGGATCGTCCAAAAGCTCCGGTCCAGGTCATTGCGCCTCGTCGTGAATGGTGGTTAGTTGAAGAATCTCCATCTCCCGGTTGCCGTTAGGCGTCACAACCGTGGCTGTGTCGCCAACTTTCTTGCCAATCAATGCCTTGCCAATGGGTGACGTGGATGAAATCAGACCTTTGCTGACGTCAGACTCTTCGCTGGTCACCAGCTTATATTCAATCTCTTCTTCTTTGGTGTTGTCGAATACTTTTATGCGTGAGCCGAAGGCCACCCGATCTTTGGGAATGTTGGCCAGGTTTACCAGGGCAAGTTCGCCCACGCGTTTTTTCAGCTGACCAAGGCGGGCATTCACCAACTCCTGGCGCTGCTTGGCCATGTGATATTCGGCGTTCTCGCTGAGATCGCCCAGGGCGGCTGCTTTTTTGATTTCACGAGGAAGATCGGTGGTCAGCTCATGTTCCAGAGCTTTGATCTCTTCTTCCAGCTTTTTCCTGATGTGCTCTGGCATTTTCGGGGAAAACTACTCCTGTGGCCCGGACGTGGCCCAGACCCTTGCGTGCAAACGTGAATTATAAACCCGAGAGGCGTTTGCCGACTACCGTGCTGTATTGGGCTCGTAAACTAATGAATAACAATCAGTTAACTATCATCGGTGGGTAAAAATTGCTTAATGCACCTTATAGGACTATAATGGTCTAGTCCGAGCCGTTCCCCCGCAGAAAGAAGCCCGTCTGGTGTCCTCATGAATGGTCAATTATCGAGTTTCCAAGTCGGCGATGCAGTAGTCTATCCGAATCATGGCGTTGGCGTGATTGAACAAATCAGTAGCCGAACCATAGGCCCTAACGTGCAAAAGTTTTACATGCTTAAGATAAAAGCGAGCAGCTTGCGCGTGGAAGTTCCTTTTAACAATGTGGGAATGGTAGGGCTTCGCCCGGTGGTAAAAAATGGCGAAGTCACAAAGATCATCAACTTCCTGACAGACGGGAAATGTGATAACCATCAGGACTGGAAATTCCGCTTCAAAGAAAACTCTGACAAGATGCGTACCGGATCGTTGCTGGAAGTGGCCATAGTTCTAAAGAGTTTGCTGGTGCTGGGCAAGGAAAAGCCGCTCTCATTTCGTGAAAAGAAGATGATGGAGCGCGCCCGCTATCTCCTGGTAACTGAACTGGCCATGGCCCGGAACATACCTGAGCCGGAGATCGAAGATTTATTGACCAAGGCGCTGGCTAAGAGCAAACTGAAATTCCCTGAAGTCACAGCCGACGCATAAGAAGTTTTGAAGATTGAAATCAGCCGCTGGAACAGAAATGTTCCGGCGGTTTTGTTTTTTTGGGGCGCCTGGCCCAATGCACAGATTCAGCCTTAAAAGAAGATTCAGCCTTAAAAGAGTTCGGGCTGAAAATGATTTAGGAACTGATGCCGAACCAGATCTTGCCGGCTTCAAGGACGCAGATAAAGACTCCCACCACAAAGTATATGTTCTGTGCCGTGGCGTCGCTGGGCGGAGGAGGAAAGTTCAGGCCGCGGCTGCGGAAGAAGCCGTCCAGACTGCGTTCGTACCGCATGATCACTCCCGCCAGCGGGCGATGAAAGAGCGTGATCATGAGGCCCAGCAACAATCTTGTAAGTTCCACAACCATCACCGTGACTGTAAGTTTGGCAGTTGGCGCCCACAATCGGTATAAAAACCTAGTTAAGGGTCCAAAACGCGGGGTGAACCGCAATATCAGGTGTTAGAATCGAGCCTAGACCCCAACCCATGAATTCTGATCTGCAAAAACTGATTGAGCTGGAAAAAGTTGACCGCGAGATCGGTCGCCTGAGTGACGAGGTTGCCGCTTTGCCCAAGAGGGTGGCCCTGATCGAGGAAACCCTGGCCGGCGACAAAGCCAAAGTGGAACAGGCCAAGGCTGCCATCAAGAACAATGAAGCCAGCCGGCGCAAGTATGAAGCTGATATTCAGACCTCGCAGCAGAAAATCGTAAAGTATCGCAGCCAATCCACCAGCGTAAAGACAAATGACGAATATCGTGCGCTCATGCATGAGGTGGAGTTCGCGGAAAAGGAAATCAGCGCCAGTGAAGATAAGATCCTGGAATTGATGGTCTCTCTGGAATCAGAAGAGATAAGCCTGAAGGCTGCGGAAATCGATTTGAAGGCCGAAGTAGCAGCGGTGGAGAAAGAAAAGAACGAGGCACGGGCCAGGACTGCCGAAGACGAAAAGCTGCTGCAAGGCCTGAACCAGAAACGCAGCGAACTCCGTGTCGGCGTGACTGACACGAATCTTGCCCACTATGACCGCGTGCTGCGGGCCCGCAAGTTCGCCATTGCCGAAGCGCGTGATTCCAAATGCCAGGCCTGTTTTGTGATGATCCGTCCCCAGACATGGCAGGAACTGACGACGAACGAGCACATCATTACATGCAGTTCATGCGGACGCATCCTGTTTTACGATCCGGCGCACGAACCGGCAATCCCACCAGATGCGGTTCCAAATCCAAGGAAGAAAAAATCCAAAGCCGCGCAATCAGAAGCCGCGCAAGCAGAAGCTCCTGCCGATGCCGAACTGGAAGCGGAACCGGCGCCAGAGTCCACGCCCGCGCAATAGCGTGCTTCCTATATGCTGTTAGGCAATGCCGAACAGCGCGCCAAACTCAAAGACATCGTCGAAAACCAATATCCCAAAGGTCATCATTAATGACCGTTCCGCTGCCCGCTTGCGTGCCGGACACGCCTGGATCTATGCCTCTGACGTTTTGAATGACGGCACGGCCACACCCGGATCACTGGTGCACGTGGTCAATACCAAGGGCAAGTTACAGGGATCCGCGATATTCAGCTCATCTTCTCAGATCAAGCTGCGCATGTTGTCGAGCGATGCCATTGGTTCTGAAGCTGAGTTGCTGGAATCGCTGAAGGCCAGACTTCGCGAGGCGGTTGCCTATCGCCGAAAAGTGGTGCAGGATTCCAACGCCTATCGCCTGGTGTTCACTGAAGCTGACCGGCTGCCCGGCCTGGTGGTGGACCGCTATAACGACGTGGTTACCCTGCAAGTCCTCACGCAAGCCTGGGACAGGCCGGAGCGCCGCTCTACGATCGTGGCTGCGCTGCGGGAACTTACCGGAGTGGAAAATATCATCGAGCGCGTGGATGAGCGTATCCGCACCCTGGAACAGCTTCCGCCAATGGACTCAAGCCTTGTTCAAGGCAGCAAGAGTGCGACAACCGTGACCATGAACGACGTCAAGTTCCACTATGACGGCCTGAGCGGACAGAAAACCGGAGCGTTTCTGGACCAGCGGGAGAACTACGCGGCTGCCTCAAGTTACGCTCACGGCGAGGCTCTGGACGTCTGCACGTATCACGGCGGATTCGCCTTGCATATGGCCCGTGTCTGCGATCACGTGACTGCTATCGATATGTCCCGTGAGGCGCTGGAAATGGCGGAGAAGAATGAAAAACTGAACAGCGGCGCGAAGAAGAAGAATGAGATTGAGTGGATGGAAGCCAATGCCTTTGATCTGTTGCGCGATTACGCTGACGCCGGCCGGCAATATGACACCATTGTTCTGGATCCGCCAGCATTTGCCCGCAGCAAAAAGAACCTGGAATCTGCGCTCCGCGGCTACAAAGAGCTGAATCTGCGAGCGATGAAAATGCTCCGTCCGGGAGGCATTCTGGTCACCTGCTCATGCTCCTTTGCCGTCAGCGAGGACGAATTCCTGACCATGCTGGGCGAAGCAGCTCAGGATGCGCATCGCTCGGCCAAGATCATCGAAAAGCGCACCCAAGCCAAGGACCACCCCATCCTCCTGGGTGTTCCAGAGACATTTTATCTGAAATGCGTGATCTGTAACATCAGCTAAATAATTGAAAACAAACCAAATGCATTAATCCATCCAGATATTGACAATAACACGCTCACATTTTATGATTCTTTTGTAATCAGCACTGAATCTAAGTCAGTGTGAGCAGTTTTAGATTCATCTGTTTGGAGGAAATATCGTGACCATGATTACCCGAATCGACCCCTTCCGCGAGCTGGCGACTTTGCAGGACCGTTTCAGCAATTTGTTTGAGAACTTTGCCGAGACTCCGGGAAAAGAGCAGTTGACCGCCGGTTCGTTTGTTCCCGCCGTTGACGTTTATGAAGACGAGCACAATCTGGTGCTGAAGCTGGAAGTCCCGGGCGTGAGTGAAGAAGACCTCAATGTAAGCCTGGAGAACAACCTGCTTACCGTGAGCGGTGAGCGTAAGTTCGAAAAGGAAGAGAAGGAAGAGAACTTCCATCGCATTGAGCGGCGTTACGGTTCGTTCACGCGGACTTTTCGGCTGCCCAGCACTGTTGATGGTGAGAAAGTGGATGCCGGCTACGACAAGGGCCTGCTGAAAATCACCATCGGCAAGCGCGCTGAAGCCAAGCCAAAGCAGATCAAGGTTGGCAATGGCAGCAAGACCTTGCAGGGATAACTGCAAGATCGGCATATGCGGTGACAGGCAAGGAATGGGGAGGCGCTGGCCTTCCCATTCTGCTTTCGGGTACATGGGATTACGAGGTTTAAACGGGCGTAGAGTAAATGGTTGATTGAAGTGTGGCAGGGCGCTCACACCGGAGATTTACAGGAATTCTTTCCAGTGCCCGCCGAATCTAAGCACATAGGAAATAGCAGGAGCAAACAACATGGCAATTCGTTGGGACAAATTCACCGTCAAGTCACAGGAAGCAATTCAGCAGGCGACGGAGATGGCCTCGCAGAACGGAAATCCCGAACTGCAGCCTATTCATATCCTGGCAGCGCTGCTTCAGGACCGCGAAGGCATTATCGCGCCGGTGCTCACGCGGCTTGGCGCCAATCCCGCGAACGTGCTGTCGCAAGTGACGGAACGCGTGGCGAGCCTGCCCAAAGTGTCAGGCGGTGGCGCCATGGAAGCCAGGCTTTCCGGTTCCGCGCAAAGGATTATCGAACAGGCATTCAAGGAAGCCGACAAGTTCAAAGACGAATATGTCTCCACGGAACACCTTTTGCTGGCAATTGCCGAAGACAAGGACAAGAGCAATGAAGCCAGGCAAATTCTGGCGCAAGCCGGCGTGACCTATGACGCTATTCTCAAAGCGCTGACGACTATTCGCGGCTCACAAAGGGTGACGGACCAGAATCCCGAAGGCAAGTTCCAGGCATTGGAGCGTTATGCCAAAGACCTGACTGAGCTGGCGCGTCGCGGGAAGCTGGATCCGGTGATTGGTCGTGACGAAGAGATTCGTCGCGTGGTGCAGGTACTCTCACGCAGGACCAAGAACAATCCGGTGCTGATCGGCGAACCCGGCGTGGGAAAGACGGCGATTGTGGAGGGCCTGGCGCAGCGCATTATCTCCGGTGATGTTCCGGAGATTCTGAAGAACAAGCGTGTGGTGTCGCTCGATCTGGGTTCCATGCTGGCCGGGGCAAAGTATCGCGGCGAATTTGAAGACCGCCTGAAGGCGGTATTGAAAGAGATTGAAGATTCCAACGGCCAGATCGTTCTGTTTATTGATGAGCTGCATACGCTGGTGGGTGCGGGTGCGGCGGAAGGCGCGATTGACGCCAGCAACATGCTGAAACCCGCGCTGGCTCGCGGTGAGCTGCGCGCCATCGGCGCAACCACTCTGAACGAATATCGCAAATACATTGAGAAAGATGCTGCGCTGGAACGTCGTTTCCAGATCGTCCTGGTGGGCGAGCCGAGCGTGGAGGATACCATCTCAATTCTGCGTGGGCTGAAAGAGAAGTATGAAGTCCACCACGGAGTGCGGATCAAAGACTCGGCGATTGTGGCGGCAGCAACGCTTTCGCATCGCTATATCACTGATCGTTTTCTGCCCGACAAGGCAATTGACCTGATCGATGAAGCCGCCTCTTCCCTGCGCATACAGATCGACTCTATGCCAACGGAGATCGACCAGCTTGATCGAAAAGCGATGCAATTGGAAATCGAGCGCCAGGCATTGAAGAAGGAGTCGGACTCCAACTCACGCGATCGGCTGGCTGCTGTTGAGCGCGAGTTGGCCGAGATCCGCGAGAACTCCAACCGTCTGAAAGCGCGCTGGAAGCAGGAGAAAGAGGAGATTGACCGGATCCGTCAATTGAAAGAGCGGATTGAACAACTCAAACTGGACGAGCAGCGGGCGGAGCGCCAGGGCAATCTGGAGCGTGTGGCGGCAATCCGTTATGGTGATTTGCGTCAGGCGGAAACGGAATTGGCTCGTTTGTCGGACGAACAGGAAAAGTCGGGCCGTAGCCGCATGCTCAAAGAAGAGGTGGATGAGGAAGACGTGGCGAAAATCGTCGCCAAGTGGACGGGCATTCCTGTTTCCAAGATGCTGGAAGGCGAAGTCCGCAAGCTGGTCAGCATGGAAGACCGTCTGCGTCAGCGCGTGGTCGGGCAGGACGATGCGCTGGTTCGGGTTGCAAATGCTGTCCGCAGATCGCGCGCGGGCTTGAGCGATCCCAATAAACCGATTGGGTCGTTCATCTTCCTGGGACCCACCGGCGTCGGCAAAACGGAGTTGGCACGGGCGCTCGCCGAATTTCTGTTTGATGACGAGCATTCCATGGTCCGGATTGATATGTCCGAATACATGGAGAAGCATGCCGTAGCGCGCTTGATCGGCGCGCCTCCGGGATACGTTGGCTATGACGAAGGCGGACAGCTTACCGAAGCAGTGCGTCGGCGGCCCTACTCGGTGATCTTGTTTGACGAGATTGAGAAGGCGCATCCGGACGTGTTCAACATCCTTCTGCAAATTCTGGATGACGGCCGCCTGACCGATTCGCGCGGGCGCACGGTCAGCTTTAAGAATACGGTCATCATCATGACGTCGAATATTGGCGCCAGTTACCTCCAGGCAGAAGGAGTGGCGTCCGAAGAGGCGTTTGCCGAAGCGAGCGCTCAGGTGATGGAAGCGCTGCGGCAGCATTTCCGTCCGGAATTTCTGAACCGCGTGGATGACATCATTGTGTTCAAGCCTCTGGGCGAAGCGCAGCTTACACACATCGTCGAGTTGCGACTGGACGATCTGCGGAAACTTCTGGCTGATCGCAAGATCACCATTGAGCTGTCACAGGCGGCGAAGGAACTGCTGTTCATGGAAGGTTATGACCGTGCGTATGGCGCTCGTCCGTTGAAACGCGCGATCCAGCGCATGATCCAGGACCCGCTGGCGTTGAAGATTCTGGAAGGCGAGATCCATCATGGCGACCATGTGGTGGTGGAAGCCGATGTGCCAAAGCGGCAGATGATCTTCACCGTTAGCGGACGTGCTCAAACGGGCGAAGGCCAGGCTGTTGCCGGCCGCAAAACGAAAAAATAAGTTGTTTCGATCTTCATGGGTGATCTGTTAGTCGTTAGTTTCATCTGGCGACAAGAGGTCACCCATTTTTTTGTCCGTCCCTTGTTTGCCAACCGATGTTTGCCAATCGACGCCTGCCAACCAACCATAATTTTCTTACGTCTCACCATGACAGGGAGAATTCTTATGGCAACAAAAAAACGTGCAAAGAAGAAATCAAGTTCCAAAAAGCGTTCCAGCAGCAAAAGATCCAGTTCCAGCCGCAGCAAGGCGTCCAGTAAGAAGACCAGCAGCAAGAAAAAGTCGAGCAAGAAGAAATCGAGTGGCCGGCGCTATAGTCCCAAGGCAGGCAAGGAAGTTGAAACTGAAATGAAACATATGCGTTCCGGCAAGCATCCTGTGAAGAACCGGAAACAGGCCATCGCCATTGGATTATCGAAGGCCAGACAAAAGGGAGAGAAGGTCCCTGCCGCTTAAATGTGTCCCATCTATCTTGAAATTATCAACTGACGTGCATGCGCTTGCCTGGCAGGGAGGCATTACGCCACTTCGGACATGAGGTGGCGTACGAGCGCGTGAGCGGAACATTCGCAGCTATGCAAAAAGGCGGCGTGAACCGAGTCAAGCCTATCTCTTCCGACTTCCAGGCTTGATGGTTTTTGATTCCTTGTTCTCTTTGGCCTGCTTTGCCTCGCCGGAATCTTTTGATTCCCGGCTGGATTCTTTTGCTTCTTTGCTCTCTTTGGAGTCCTTCGTCTCGCCTTTTTCCTTTGGCGGGACCGTGAGAATCGTCTTTCTCTGAAGCCGGACTTGCGTCCCTTGAACTCGAGGATTTTCCCTTGCCATCTTTGTTGGCGTAGTCGGTTACATACCAGCCGGTGCCTTTAAACTGCACTGCCGGGGCCGTGATGGTTTGCTCCACGGGTCCGCCGCATTCAGGACACTTCTTGATGAGCCGGTCAGAGAATTTCTGGATCTTTTCGAACTTATGGCTACATTTTTGACAGAGATATTCGTAAATTGGCACGCGCCACCTTATGCAACGGAGGTTCTGCCCTGATTCTAGCAAGAAAACCGTCAATCGACTGTCAGGCTGGACCAGCTTTGCCTGGGGCACAAGTTCAACGAGTGCTATGCTTGAACGCCGCTGTTCCCGCGTGAGCTGAAGATGTCTGATCATTCAAAACCTGACACTCAAAACGTCACCCAGAACAAGGGCGTGCTCTACCTGGTGGCAACTCCAATCGGCAATCTGGAGGACATCACCTATCGCGCCGTCCGAATTTTGAAAGAAGTGGACCTGGTGGCATGTGAGGACACTCGCCAGAGCCGCAAGCTTCTGGACCACTATGGAATTCAGGCCAGGACCATCAGCTACCATGAGCATAATGAAGCGGAGCAGGCGGAAGAGCTGGTGGGCAGGCTTCTCTCCGGAACCAACGTGGCCCAAATATCAGACGCGGGTATGCCTGGAATTTCCGATCCTGGCTATCGCCTGATTACACATGCAATCGCCAACGGTATAAACGTTGTGCCCATTCCAGGACCTTCAGCCGTCATCACTGCTCTGGTAGGAAGCGGACTGCCCTCGGACGATTTTCAGTTTCTCGGCTTCCTGCCGGCGAAATCGGGCCAGCGGAAGACTGCCTTTGAAGCCGTGCGTGATGCCCAACACACTCTTATCTTTTATGAAGCTCCGCATCGCATCCATGACGCAATTTCCGATCTGGTGGCGGTGCTTGGCCCGGATCGCCCGGTGGTGATTGCTCGTGAGCTGACCAAAGTGCACGAGGAGTTCATGCGCGGGACCGCTGCCGAGCTGAAAGATGCCTTGAGGGCGCGTGAATTGAAGGGCGAGATTACTCTTTTGATCGGCAGAGCGCCTGCAGGAAAAGTTGCTGGTCAGGAAAAAGGGCTGCGGGAACAGCTGGCGGCAATTATTCGCGACCAGAAGGTGGATGAAAAATCGGCCATGAAGATCCTCGCACGAGAGCTAGGTACTTCGAAGAGCGAGATATACCGGGAGCTGCAACGCGAGCAGAGCCGGAACAAGCAGCGCTAGAGCCACCTCTACGATATTTGGCTCTGTTGCTCTCTGCGAAGAATTAATTGCCCGCCGATGAAGTATGGTCCTGCACGATCTTCCAGCCTCCCGGCATTCGCTTAAACACCAGGGTAAAAAATCCGTGTGGGTGCTTGCCGGTGGACATAGTCAGGCCCCATCGGCCGGTAACAACAGCGGCACGGCGGCTGAGCAGATCAATCGTCAGGTCCTGAAAATCCAGGTGACCCATTTCATTTCCGCCCTGCTGATAGTTCTTGCGATATCTCTCCAGAGTCGGCTGCCAGCCCTTGGTGATATCGGAGCCGGAAATAAAGGTGAGCTCAGGCGAATTCCAATAGCCTTGCATGAAGCCTTCAATGTTTCCCTTATTCCAGGCGTCTACCTGGGAAACCAGCACGTGCTTGATGCCCTGTTCCAGTTCCAAGCGCTGGTCTTCAAAATTCAGAGGTTCCACCGCCTCTTTTTGATCGGGTACTTGTGTCTGTGCGGAGAGAATTCCCTGCCACGGCGCTGCCAGGCACAATGGATTCAGCAGGATAGAAAACAACAGCAAAGCAAGCTGTAATTTGCGCATGCGGGCTATTCTAAGCTGCTCCAGGCTGCCGGCCGTACATGCCCTGAACTGTTTTTAGGGCTTACCAAAGTCATGTCTGGGGTGAAAAGGTACATTGACCTCGATACAAGACCGCGCTAAGGTCAAGGGCAAGCAGTGCTGTCTTCCAGCGGTGTTAAGTCTTTATTTAAGAAGGCCACTTAAAGCAAGGGCGCCACTTGGTCGAAGGAAATATAGCCCTTTATGCCTGTAGAGACGGTCGGCAGATACGAGATTACCGGTGAACTTGGTCGCGGGGCCATGGGTGTGGTCTATAAAGCGAAAGACCCAACCATTGGCCGTACCGTTGCGCTCAAGACCATGCGGCTCGACGTCCATGGACTGGACGCCGCGGAAATGGTGCGTCGCTTTCAGAACGAAGCGCGTGCAGCCGGCGTACTCAGCCATCCCAATATCGTCACTATCTATGACGCGGGTGAGCAGGACGGCATTTTCTATATCGCCATGGAGTTCATTGAAGGCACCACGCTTCATGAACTGCTGCAGGACCAACGAATTCTTCCCGCCGACGATGTGATTCAGTACTCACGCCAGATCTGTCGCGGACTGGACTATGCGCAATCGCACGGCATTGTTCATCGTGACATCAAGCCTGCCAACATCATGATCACCGCCAACGGTACGGTGAAGATCATGGACTTCGGCATTGCCAAGTCCGGTGGCAGCATGACCAGCACTGGACAGGTGCTGGGCACGCCAAACTATATGTCTCCCGAACAGGTAAAAGGCCGTCCGCTGGATGGACGTTCAGACCTGTTCAGCTTCGGTGTGATTCTCTACGAGATGCTCACCGGAGAAAAACCCTTCGTGGGCCAGAACGTCACCACGATCATTTACAAGATCGTGAATGAAAACCCGATCGCGCCACGCGACCTTGACGTTACCGTTCACCCTGGATTGAGCGCAATTGTTGTTCGGGCACTGGCCAAGTCACCCGACGAGCGTTATCAATCCGGAGCGGACCTGGTCCATGACCTCGAGAGTTACAAAGTGACAGGCGCACCGATGCACGCCACTTCAGTGTTGCCCGCAGCCACGCTTGCCGCCGGTGCTGCCACTTCCAGCTCGTTCACATCGCACGAAAAAACCCTGGTCCTGCCGATGAAGATCGTCGCCGGAGCCGCGGTGCGTGCGCCGGAAAGCGCGCCCAATTCGCAGCGTGTTCCGGTTCCAATGCGAATTCCGATGAGAATGCCACAGATGCGGCTACTTAAGATCGGCGGGCATTCCAGCAGGAAATACACATACATCGCCGCCATTATTGTCATGGTGCTCGTCGTGTTCGGCTGGGGCGGTTACGCTGTGGTGCATGCGCGTGCCAAAACGCGCCAGCTTGCCGCGGAAGCCAAAGCTCGCGAAGAAGCACAGAAACCGCTGGTACAGGTGCAGCAGGCGCCGCTGGAGCAGATGGCTGTTCCCGCTCCGCCACTCAAACCCGCGGATAGTGACGTCATCGCCCATGACACAACGGTGAAGTTTGTCAAACAGGCCAAAGCGACTTCCGCGCCAGTGTCTGTGCCCGCACCCACGGTGGATCCTGCGCTGGCCAGGGCCCAGAAGGCGCTCAGTTCACCCAATCAGGTTTATGCGCAGCAGAGTGCGGTTCAATTCACTTCATCGCCAGCCGGCGCCAAAGTTGAAATTGACGGTTGGAGCGAACCCAACTGGGTGACGCCGTTCAGCGCCTCGCATCTCGCGGCCGGTTTTCATACCGTAAGTTTCACCAAGGCAGGATATTTGCAGAAGGCTTTAGCAGTTGAATCCGTGGCCGGCAAGAGCGTGCAGGCGTCGGCGGAACTGAGTCCGGCGGTTTCAACTCTGGTCGTCACCAGCAACCCGGCAGGCGCAAATATTTATCTGGACGGAAAAGACACCAGCCAGATGACGCCTTCACAGTTGACTGTCGAAAAGGGCATTCATCGCCTGGTCGTGCGCAAGGCAGGCTTCAAAGATGCTGCCGTCGATGAAACGCTGAATGAAGGCCAGACCATCAGCTATTCGCCGGTCCTGCTGAGCGTGAATAGTGAGGGCGACAAGACGCCCAACAGCGGTCTCTTCAGCCGTATGTTTGGCGCGGACAACGTACCCGAAGGCAAAGGCCTGGTGCATATCCGTACTGCCCCTGAAGGAGCCACCATCAAGGTAGATGGTAAGTTGGCGCCCAAGAAGTCGAACGCACGCTGGCCTGCTGATCCCGGCGTCTACAGCATTGTCCTGGAATTGGATGGTTATAAGCCGATCCATCGAAATATCCGCGTACAACAGGGCAAGATCGCTAATGTGGATGAGATACTAGAGAAGCAGTGAAGCTGAAGCTTCCGCTGTCCCTATGGCCCGTCTCATCATCTCTTCACCCGACGGAAAAAAAGGCGTTCTGGAACTTACCAAGGCGGTCACCACGCTGGGCCGCGGCAACGCCAATGACTTGGTGCTCAATGATGCCAGCGTCAGTCGTTTTCACGCCGTAGTAAAACTTCACGATGATCAGGTTCTGGTTGCCGACCGCGGCAGCACTAATGGCGTTGTGATTAACGGCGAACGCATTGAGCAGGAGCGTGAACTGCAGAACGGTGACGTGATGCACCTTGGTCAGTACGAGCTTCGCCTGGAGCGCGTCGACGAAAAGGACATTCACGTCCGCCAGGCCGAATGGCCGTCCACGCTGAACCACATCATGCGCGGCCGTACCGGACAGGCAGAGCTGTGGGCGGGTACTCAATTCGCCGGCAGCGCCGTATCCGATCTGGCCGGCCGTGTGAAAAAACTCGAACGTGAAAACTACCTGCTTACCGTGCTTTATGAAGCCGGCAAGGCGTTACACGCCAAACTCTCGCTGGACGATATCAGCCGCCAGGTGATCACTCTGGCTTCACTCATTGAAGGGGTGGAGCGGGGCTTTGTCATGCTTTTTGACGGCGAAGGCGAAGTGGTAAAGCAAAGCGAAGTGCTCTATCGCAATAGTGAGCAGTCCGGTCCGCAGCCGCAGATCATTCTCAGCCAGAAAGTTCTGGACCTTATCCGCCGGGAGCGGCAGCCGATACTCATTGATGACCTGAGTGTGGACGAACGCTTCAGCGCAAGTGAAAGTCTCAAGATTTCCGGATTGCGCTCCGCCATGTGTGCGCCGCTGATCGGGACCAACCGGCTCTTTGGCGTGGTCTACGTAGACAACATGGAAAAAGCCTCGGCGTTCACTCAGGAAGAGCTGAATGTCTTCGCCCTGGTCGCCGCGCAGGCAGGCGCCGCCATTGACAATGCCGAAGCCCACCGCCAGATTGCCCTTCAGGCAGAACAGCGTCTTGCATTGGAACGTTTTCTCGCGCCGGAAGTAGCGGAAATGGTCGCGGCCAATCCTGACATCCGTCTCGGCGGCAGCAACCAGAAGGTGACCGTCTTGTTTGCCGACATCCGCGGCTTCACCGCCATGAGCGAGAAGCTCGAGCCTGGCAGCGTGGTTGAAGTCCTGAATGAATTTTTTACCCGCGTCACGGACGTGATCTTTGATCACGGGGGCATGATCGATAAGTACATTGGTGACGCCGTCATGGCCGTATTCGGTGCGCCGATCAGCAAAGGCAATGACGCGGCCAATGCCGTGGAATCCGCCATACAGATTCAACGCACCATGGCGGAGATGAATCTGGACGCACAAGCCAGGCAATGGCCTGAACTTGCGGTGGGCATCGGCATCAACACGGGAGTAGTTACGGCAGGCAATATTGGTTCACCGCGCCGCCTGGAATATACCGTGATGGGCGATAGTGTAAACATCGCCTCGCGATTGGTTACGCACGCTCCCGCCGGACAGATATTCATCTCGCAATTCACGGCGGCTGAATTGGAAGAAAAGTTTTCCCTCACCTCCCTCCCGGCGTTACGACTCAAAGGTCGCAAGGAACGCGTCGGAATTTTCCGCGTGGCATGGCAGGAACGCGCAGGCAAAAAGAAAAAGCGCTCGGCGCGCAGCGCGAAGACTTCCGGGTGAGGCATTTCAAATTCACACTCATTACCATTTCAAATTTTGAATTTTAAATTTCAAATTCAAAATCATTTAGCGGCCAGCAAAAAAGCCACCCTTGTTCCGGGTGGCCTTTTTAAAGAGTCTTTCTTGCCTTTCGAAAACAGCTCTTACTTCTTGGGCGTGGGCGCTTTCTTCGGCTGCTTGGCAATGACCAGGTTTTTGATCTTGTCATAGGTAGCCTGGGGAATGATCTTTTTGTTCACCAGATCGTCTTTTCCGCTGTAGGGCCGGCCGTCAATGATCTTCTGCGAGTAGGCATCGCCGATTCCCGGCAACGCAGTGAGTTCCTCTTTGGTAGCGGTATTCAGATCAACCGGCTTGGTGGACTTTTTCGTGCTCGTATCGGCAGTTTGCTTTGTTCCCTGGGATGCGTTCGCCATCGTTGGCTGAACCAGTCCAATGGTGAGTGCAAGAGCACAGAGGGCGATCATCACCCGGATAGCATTACGGACCATAAATTGTTTCTCCTTTTCTCGAGCGGTTGGATAGTAAGAACCCACGGGCACGCGTTTTGATGCGATTACAATCTCCCTTTCAGCATTCCCATGGCGGCATCCAGCATGCCTCCCTGAGGAAGCTGACCCTGGGGACTAAGCTCATCTACCATCTGTGGCAGGATCTGGCTGAGTGCTGCCTTAGCCTGGTCGGGAGACATGCCGAGTTTGGTAGCCAGCTTCGCTACCTGGCTGCTGCCCAGTACGGCCTGAAGCTGGTCACCCGAAATCGGCTGATTCTGTCCTGTACCGATCCGTGAGGAAATGATCCCGCCCAGACCATTCTGGTGAAAGCTCTCAACCAGTCCCGTAATGCCCCCGGGATGATTCTTGATCATATCCAGTACTTGTCCAACTATCGGGTTGTTGGACTGTCCCTGGCCGCCACTGGCCGCGTTTACTACATCGTCAAGTAATCCCATATGTTCCTCTCCAGTCCAGAGAGAATTGCCGGGAGCCGCAGCCGGCAACTCCCTTGTCTGCCCTACCCGCCCTTTTTGGCGTCGTGGTATCCGGCTTTCACGGCATCTTGCTCTGTCATCCACTTGCCGTTTTTCGTGTTGCCGTACCATTTGCCGCTCTTGTGATACACGCGTGAGTCGGTGTTGACCCACACCATTCCGGGTTGAGGTGGGGTTTGTGCCTGAGTGGGCGCTGCTGTAGATTTCTTCTTCGCGCTCGAGGTTGCTAGAGCTTGAAGATGAAGAGGCAGCGGCTGCGGGAGCAGCTGTTGCGCTGGCTTCAGCACTCTTTTTCTTGCTCGACTTTTTGCTCTTTGTGGCAGCGGCGTCGGCGCTGGATCCAGCGGCTGGAGAGCTGGTTGGCTTTGCGTCTGCCGAAGCTGTGGTACCCGGATCATCAGCTTTTTTCTTTTTCGATTTCTTGCTCTTGGCTGCGCTGGCATCAGGACTTGCAGCAGGCGTGGCGGAACCGGCCGGTGACGGACTTGCCGTTGCAGTGCTCTTCTTCTTTTTCGATGTCTTCTTCGAGCTAGTATCGCCCTGCTTCTGATCGGTCTGCGCAGTAGATCCAGTCGACGCTGCTTGCGTGGCATGGGCCGGGCGTGCCGCAACCAGGCCAAGCGTCATGCAAAGCGCGACCATCCACATACAAAATTTTGCAGTCTTCATTCTTATCTCCTTGAGTTGGTCTTGCGTGATCGAGTGCCGGTAAGGCAAAACTCCAGCAAGAGAAATGTATGTTAGAAGAGAGCTGGCCATCAGACTGGGAAATGCAAATCCAAATGAGCCAGTGAATTTGGCTGGCAGGATAATACAAGAGCCCGCCGGACTGCGGCAATTTAGGGCAGGATTCAGGCAATCACGAATCGGATGTTGAAAAAAGAAATGTCAGTCTGATGATTTCAAGACTGACATTTCCAAAGCTGCTGATTTTATGACCTGAGCTGGTTCAAAGAATCTGGCAAGTATCAGGCCTTCTTGCCGCCTACCGGTACCGCCGATTTTTCCCATGCGCGTTGCGGTCGCTTTCCTTCGGGCAGATCACGGTCCTTAACCCGGTCATACATGTAACTATCGCTCACGGTCCCCAGTGATTCGTTGTACAGGCTCACGCTTCCCATGGCTTCGCGCAGCTCTTCGGAAAAGTCGTGGATGGCTTTCAGGTGGTCGGCAGTTGCGGGGACTTCCGTTTTCGTGGTCTTCAGGAACTTCTGGTAGCCCTTATCCACGAGGCGGGAAATCTCGCCGCCGATCAGGTACCCCGGTTTGGCAAATAGACGTGCTCCGCCGCTGGCTGCATCTCTTTCAATAGCCGCCGACGCGGCATATTTCTTCACGAAGACGCGGTTCTGCGTTCCCGCCGGCTCAAGCACTTCAAAGCCATGTTCGCGAAGCCAGTTCACGGCGTCTTCATAACTGCGCTGCTGTTCTTTCTTTGCCATTCCATCACCTGCTCCGGTCGCATTCGACCTTGCTGGGGTTTCCACGATTGATGCGGAATTGAACCGTTACTGTCGCATATTGGATGCATTTTGGGCAACATTACCCTTGTGCAGAGGGGTTACTGGCCGTCAAAGCTCTCACAAAGTACTGGTTTGGAAGGCCTTAAACCTGGCGACTACGCAGGAGGGCTTTAAACGCTTAGTTGACGAGCTAGACGGATTACCCGTCGTATAAATTCGAGCATTCGTTCTCAACCGATGACAAAGGCGATCAGGTTTTGAATTTTAAAATGCCGAATGGCGGGATGGCACGACTGGGTTCAGCCCGGATGTTTGGCAACTCAACCATCGACCAGCATGTGCCCTTAAAAGGACTGAAAGTGAAGCCCAAACGGGCGGTCATTGCCTATTACGACGACGTGCTGGGCAACGTGGAGAGCAAATAAATGTTGAAGTAAAAAACCGGCGCCTATTCTCCCCCGAGATGTTCAGCGCCGGCTTTGGAGTCTCCCCTCTTCCAAGGGTTGACCAGGCCGCTCATCTGCTTTCGGCCAACTGTTTCGCGTGTGCTGGGGGCTGCTGCGAATCTGGTAGTACCACGAGTTCTTCTACTCTGAACAAGATGGACTCTGGACGTTATTCAGGTCAATAACAAAGGCAAGGCAGCGTGTTTACTGCACAGATAACCAACAACGGCAAATTTAGCGCCGCAGGCTGATGTATACTGAGCCGGAATAAACTCGGAGCCCGTTCATATTAACTTTCATAGCTCCGAATAAAGCTGCGGGGGCAGCGATTTACCAGGAGTTACTGCGGGTTGAACTTAACGTTTCTTTAGCTTTCATTGGCAGCACTGTCCCCTCGTCGGGAGGGTCCCATTTATGGACCTGTTACTCATTCGCATTGTTTTCATTATCGTCGTAACTGCGACCTGTTGGTTTTTACATCCCTTTGGCCTTTACGGCGCACCCGCCATTGGAGCAGGCCTGCTGATGAGCGCCATGGTAGTGGCCTTTGAGATCAGGCTGCGCGTGGTCAGCCTCAAGCGGCTCATCGGCGCCGTCATTGGCAGTATTCTCGGCATTCTTGGCGCCTACCTGTTCAGCGTGGTTCTTAAAAACAGTATCACTCACCCTGAGACCCAGCGTTTCCTGCAGCTCATGGTGATGCTGCTGATGTCCTACGTTGGCTTGGTGGTAGGGGCGAACAAGGGCGATCTGCTTAACCTGGCAGCATTGGGCGGAGTTTTTGGCTCGGAGAAACAAGGACGCAAAAGCTTCAAGCTGCTGGATACCAGCGTGATCATCGACGGGCGCATCGCTGATATCGCGGACACAGGATTTCTTGACGGCGTGCTGGTGATTCCTCAATTTGTGCTGCGCGAACTCCAGCTGGTGGCTGATTCGGCGGACTCGCTCAAACGCAATCGCGGACGGCGTGGCCTGGACGTGCTTCAACGCGTACAGAAGATTGTGACCGTCAACGTCCAGATTGTGGAAGATGACTTTCCCACCATTCGCGAAGTTGATCTGAAGCTCATTGAGCTGGCCAAGGTTTACGAAGCCAAGATCATCACCAACGATTTCAACCTGAATAAAGTGGCCCAGCTGCAAGGCGTGGAAGTGCTGAACATCAACGAACTGGCCAATGCGCTGAAGCCAATTGTGCTCCCCGGCGAGACCATGCGCGTGTTCATCCTGAAAGAAGGCAAAGAGTACAACCAGGGTGTAGCGTATCTGGATGACGGCACCATGGTTGTGGTGGACAATGCGCGCAAGTTAATCGGCAAGAACGTGGACATTGCGGTGACGTCTGTCTTGCAGACCACCGCCGGCAAGATGATCTTTGGCAAGTTTGATGAACGCGTGCGCCCCACTGAACCGCGTATGGACCCCAAGGCGGAAGTGCGGAAGACCCAGCCAATCGTCGTTGAGACACCCCAGACGACTACTGAGTAACGCCCGCAGGCCATGTCCACTCGCGCTGGCAGGCAGCCAGTGACTCGCATAGAATCTAGCTTGGCCACCCCATCGATGTGAGTGGTCCAGGACACCGCTGCCCCCTGGCTGGCGGGTCCACCGGGTATTACCAATTGTCATTTCGTTTTCAGTACCGTCTTATCATTTTTCTTTCTCTCGCCTCTATTCCTGGGTGGGGAAGTACTTGCCGACCCTTGATGCTGCTCCAGGCAGCGTCAACCGGACAGATTGCGGTAACCGTTACTGACCAGAACGGGCAGCCTCTGGTCGCCGCACAAATCAACGTGGAGCAGGATGGAAGGCAGTTGGCAATGGAGCGGACCACGCCATCCGGCAACGCGCTGGTGCGCAACCTTGCGCCGGGCAAATACAAGATCATCGTGAAAAAGCAGGGCTTCTATGCCACGGTGCTGGATAAGCTCGAATTGGCCGGAGGAACAAACCAGGCTGTAGAAGTGAAGATGCAGCCGCTGCGCGAGTATCGCGAAGAGGTTGAGGTGATGGCGCAACCATCCCCGATTGATCCCGAGCAGAGCGCCAGCTCACAGGCGATCACCGCCGCGGACATCTCTACCATTCCTTATCCCACCAGCCGCGACTACCGCAATGTGCTGCCTTACATTCCCGGCGTACTGGCTGACAGCTCCGGACAGATTCATGTCGCCGGCGCCAGTACACAGGAAATACAGGATTATATGGATGGTTTTGAAGTCAGCCAGCCGGCCGGCGGAGCGTTGGCTGTGCGTGTGAATCCGGATTCGCTGCACAAGATCGATGTCCAGAGCAGCCGCTACTCGCCACGCTTCGGCAAGGGTTCCGGCGGCCTGACTGACCTGGAGATTCAGGATGGCGACAACCGTCTGCGTTTCAATGCCACGGATTTCGTCCCCACCTTTCAAAACGTAAACGGACTGCACTTCAATAACTGGACCCCGCGCGCTTACCTGTCCGGGCCGCTGGTGAAGAACAAGATCTGGTTCAATCTTTCGCATGAGGGCGAGAACGACCTGAATATCGTCAAGGAACTTCCAGACGGTGCTAACGAGAATCCAATCTGGCGCACTGCGGATCTGGCTCGTTTGCGCATGAACCTTACGCCCAGCAACGTGATCACCGCCAGTGCCCTGGTGAACCTTTTCAATTCTGATAACAGCGGAATTTCGCCGTTTGATCCGGTGTCAGTTTCCACCAACGGCCATTCGTCGCTATATGTGCTGACGCTTAAAGACCAGTTCACCATCGCGCGGAACACACTAATCGAGTTTGGTGGCGGCTATCATCGCACCAAGAACGCCACGCTGCCGCAAGGCGCAGGCGATTACATCCTCACGCCCACGGGACGCGAAGGAAATTTTTACTTCACCAGCCATAACGCATCGTCACGCGCCCAGGCATTCAGCAATCTGTTCCTGCATCCAGTTAAGTTTGCCGGCACGCACCAGTTCACAGTGGGTGGACGCATAGATCGCATCGTATATAGCGGGGATAACGTGCGCACCTCACTCGATTTTGTGGACGCGTCCGACAACCTTCTGCGCAAGACCTCTTTTACCAATGCCGGGCAGTTCAGCCTGAACACCGTGGAATCGAGCTCTTATGTGCAGGACCGCTGGATGCCGATGCAACGCGTAGTGATTGAACCGGGAGTTCGCTGGGACCATGACAGCTTCCTGCAACAGGACTTCTATTCCCCTCGCATAGCCGGCACAGCCTTGCTGGAACGTGCCCATGAAACCAAGTTCACCGCCGGCATCGGCGTTTATTACGATCGCTCAAATCTCTCCATGGCCAGCCAGTCTTTACAGGGCGAGCGCACGGATACGTTTTTTGTGCCAGCCGCCAAGGTAATTCCAGCACGGTTCGTGGTCGATCCAACTCAACTCACCATGCCGCGTTTCATCAACTGGAGCGTCGGCATTGAGCGCCGGCTTCCCTGGAACCTGTATGCCCGGGTTGACTACCTGAACCGTCACGGCGAACACGTATGGGCTTATGAACAGCAGCCGGACGGAAGTTTCCTGCTGCAGACTCACAAAGAAGATCGCTATGAAGCCGAGCAGATCACACTGCGTAAAGAGCTGAAACACGGCTATCCGGTGATGGTGTCTTACACACACTCAAAAGCGACATCGAATGAGAGTCTGGATTTCAACATTGATAATTTCACCACCGGGCCCCAGCAGGGCGGGCCGCTGCAATGGGATGCGCCGAACCAGGTAACGTCGTGGGGGTCGTATCCGCTTCCCGACTTTTGGAAGTTCCACAAGTTCGACTTTTCTTACTCGTTGCTCTATCGCACTGGTTATCCTTTTATCACCGTGAATGACTTTGGACAGCTTGTGAACGGCACCGGCACTTTCCGCTTTCCGGCATACCTTTCTCTCAGCCCGGCGATTGAAAAGAAATTTACTTTCCACGGTTATCTCTGGGCCGCACGGGTAGCTGTTGAGAACATCACGAACAATCCCAATGCCAACGTGGTGGATAATGACGTGAACTCGCCTACGTTCCTGACCTTCTTCGGCCAGGCGCATCGGACGTTGAATGGCAGAATCAGGTTTCTAGGGAAACAATAAACCCTTACCGCGGATTGCGCGGATGAACGCGGATTAAGCCTCAAAAAATCATCTTTGAATTGATCACAGCGTCTAGGTTGTGGCAAATACCAAGCCAGAGTCGGATCTTTAAGAGACTAAAGATCAGTGTCATCAGTGAGTGAGTTTCTTGGTTTTACCCGCGCACATCCGCGTTAATCCGTGGTAAAGGTCTTTAGGATTGCGACTGAATGCTGACTTCCGGCGTCGCTTCCAGCAGCGTACGCGTATAGGGATGCGCCGGCGATGATGTTATCTGCTCTGACGATCCCAGCTCCACGATCTCTCCTGCTCGCATCACGGCAATGCGGTTGCACAAGTATCGGACCACCGGCATGGAGTGGGAGATAAATAGATAGGTCAGGCCGAAGTCGCGCTGGAGTTGTTTAAGCAGGTTAATGATCTGCGCGCCCACGCTGACATCAAGTGCAGATACGGGTTCATCGCAGACAATCAGCTTTGGCCGCAGCATCAATGCCCGCGCTATACCAATGCGCTGCCGCTGTCCGCCGGAAAACTCATGAGGATACCGGCGCAACGCTGATTCATCCAGGCCTACCGCTTTCATCATCTCCACAGCAGACTCCGCCATCTGTGCTTTGCTCCGCTTTCCGGCCTCATGGATGACCAGCGGTTCGGTCACGATCTCCAGCACCTTCATACGCGGGTTGAGCGATGCAAAAGGGTCCTGGAAGATGATCTGCATCTCTCGCCGAAGATTTCGCAGAGTAGAAGGTGACGCCTTAAGTACGTCTTGCTGCTGGAAAAGCACGCTGCCTGAGGTGGGTTCAATCAGGCGCAAAACCATCCGTCCCAGAGTACTTTTGCCGCAGCCTGATTCACCCACCAGCCCAAGTGTCTCTCCCGCTTCAATGTCCAGAGACACTCCACTCACCGCCCGGACCTCACGTTGCGCCTGGCCAAAAGCACCTTCGGTTTTATAGACCTTGACCAGGTCGCGGATTTCCACCAGGGGCATGAGCTTCACTATAACTATAAATGACGCTAGTTCTCAGGCCGACCGGGGTCATGCCTGCCATGAGGCAAACGGCGCCAAATCGCGCCACCAACGCCAACATCCCTGCGTAAACATCATCTAAATCCTTGTCTAAATCTTTAAATTCGCTGGAAAGGAGGCCCGAAAGCTCATAGGCCCCTGTCATTACATGTCATTAAGGTTCATTGGCACGCAATTAGGGTGAAGTGGCACGTTCCTTGGAAGGCGGAGAGAGCTGGCCTTAGCGGCATTAGGACCGCGGGCAGGGTGATACACCTTAGAAACCGGCATGTTTGCAGTAAAGTGTCTATCGTCAACGTGTTAGAATTTTTGAAACTGGCAAAGCTGCGGGATCTTGATTCAGGTGAAAGAATTCTTTTGTGATTGAACTAGCGCCTTCCATACTGTCCGCTGATTTTGCGCATTTGGCTGACCACGTTCACGCGGTCACCGAAGGCGGCGCTACAGTCCTGCATGTGGACGTGATGGACGGGCACTTTGTGCCGAATCTCACCATCGGGCCGCCTGTAGTTGCGTCATTGCGGAAAGTTACCCGGCTCCCGCTCGACGTCCATTTGATGATCGAGAACCCTGATCTTTTGATTCCTTCGTTTGTGGACGCCGGGGCTGACTGGATCTCTGTTCATCAGGAAGCATGCATTCACTTGCACCGCACGTTGGAGCTGATACGCAGCCATAACGTTAATGCAGGCGTGGTGATTAACCCGGCGACTCCGGTGGAGATGCTGGAAAATGTCCTTTTCATGGTGGACCACGTTCTGGTCATGTCAGTGAATCCTGGGTTTGGGGGACAGAAATTTATTCCCATGGTTCTGGAGAAGGTGCGCCGGTTGGTGGCCATGCGATCAGAGCGCCGCGCCACCTTCCGTATTGAGATTGATGGTGGTATTGGCCATGACACCATCGCTGAAGCCGTACGCGCGGGCGTGGAGATTCTGGTCGCAGGCAATGCCGTATTTGGATCGGGCAGCCCCAAGGAAAACGTGCAGCGTCTTTTGAGAATTGCTCAGGAAGCTACCCTGCAAAGGGTCTAAGAACAAAATCTGTTCGGTATTTGAGGTAGGAATGGTAAGAAAAATAATTTTATCGCTGGCTCTTGCCTGCACTTTGCTGCTGGCTGCGGGATGCCATCATAAAGTCCAGAACCCTCTCGCAAACATCGACTCCAAGCAGCCGGACAAGGCACTTTACGATCGCGCCATGGATTCCATGAAACACGGCCGTTATCAGGAAGCACGTACCCTGCTTGAAACGCTGTTGAACACCTATCCGGATTCAGAGTATCTGGCCCGCGCCAAACTCGCGGTGGGTGATTCCTGGTACAACGAAGGCGGTACCGCGGCCTTGCAGCAGGCTGAAGTGGAATACAAGGACTTCCAGACCTTCTATCCGAACCTTCCTGAAGCTTCAGAAGCTCAGCTCAAGGTCGCCAAGATCCATTACCGCCAGATGGAGAAGCCCGACCGCGACTATAACCAGGCGATGCGTGCGGCGGAAGAATACAAGTCTTTAATCACTACCTATCCTGACAGCCCGTTGGTTCCGGAAGCCAAGCAGCGCCTCCGTGAAGTGCAGGAGTTGCTGGCTGAGCGGCAATATCGCATCGCCCACTTTTATTTCCTGCGTGACAATCTTGCCGCCTCGCAGGCGCGCATGGAGTCATTGATTGATTCCTATCCGCTATACAGTGAGATTGATGAAGCCTTGTACGAACTTGGCGCTTTGTACGAGAAAGAAGCCGTCACCGTGCGCAAGCAGAGATTGAGCGAAGCGGCCAAGGAAAAGATGGCTGCTCAATTTCAATCGAAGGCGATTGAAGCCTATACGCGGATCATCAAACGGTATCCCGCCATGGGCCGGGCTGACAGCGCGCGACAGCGTTTGAGGGCGCTCAATGCTCCTATTCCTACACCCACGGCTGAGGCGATGGCGGAAAGCAAGGCGGAAGAAGAAAGCCGCAGCAGCCCAACCCACATGCAGAGCCTGACTGGGAACTTCAAGAAGCGCCCAGAGCTTGCGCGTGCAGCCAAGGTCGGCGAACCCAGCCTGGAAGAGGAACAGGTAAAAAGTGCGCCAGCCATGGTCAGTGAGCTGAATAAGCAACTGGCCATCGCCAATCAACCGAATGCAAACCTGGGACTGCAACCGGTGAAATCGAATGGGACCGCCCCGGGCGCAAATGAGGCTCCGCCGAGCAGTTCCACGCCCAGCTCCGCGCCCACGGGTGAAGGTGCGCCTCCCAAGCCGGCTCCAGCCCAGGTGAATGAGGTTCAGGGAAGCCAATCACCGGTAAGCAGCGCTCCTGCAACGGAGAACCCGCCGGCGGCCACGGGCCAGACATCTTCCCCCGGAACCGTCTCCAAGGAGAACGCCAAGGCCACTGATACCAAGAGCGAAACGAAAGACGAGTCGACCAGTAAGAAGAAAACCAAGAAGGGGCTGCGCAAGCTGATCCCGTTTTAGAAGTCCCTGAGCCACTCCAGAAGGGCTAGCACTTCTGATGGAGTAGGGAATATACCTCACTAGGTACTGAGGTGGTCTTTCCATTGACTTCAAAGGCGTTTACCAGTAACGTGAGCTCGTTTCCTGCCTGAACGAAGGTTATAGACGTGTCGCTAAGAATTTTATTTGCCGATGACAGCGTGACCGCCCAGAACATGGGCAAGAAGATCCTCACCGAAGCGGGATATGAGGTGATTGCTGTCAGCAACGGCGCTGCTGCAGTTAAGAAGATTGCCGAGCAGAAGCCGGACATCATCATCCTTGATGTCTACATGCCGGGCTATAGCGGCCTGGAAGTATGCGAGAAGGTCCGCTCAAACATCGCTACCATCAAAACTCCTGTTCTTCTCACAGTGGGCAAGATGGAGCCATACAAGCCTGAAGATGCTAACCGCGTCCGTGCTGACGGCGTCATTATCAAGCCCTTTGAAGCCAGTGATCTTCTGGCCATCATCAAGAAGTTTGAAGAGCGCATCAAGGCTATGCCTGCACCAGCAGCCATTGCGCCGCCACCTGTCCGCAAAGTGGATCTTTATCCCGAGCCGGAAACTCCGGAGCCGGTTCGCGCCAAAGTGATGCAGTCGACCGTGGAAGTGCCGGACCACATGGCATCGTCTTCGGCTTTTAGTGATTTGCTGGGCGGCGAATCAGGTTATCCTACGCCGCACTTCGTCCCGCCGCCTTCCAGTTCTTCTCCAGCGGAAGAGACGGCCAAACTCAGTGCTGTTTCTGATTATGACGTGCCCATGTCATGGCGTCCGGATGCCCCGCCGGAGCCGAGCGACATGGCTGCCCCGGAATCAGCGCCAGCGCCGGTTACGGAAGCGTCGGCAGTTACAGACGTTCCTGCGCCGGTTGACGTATCTGAACCGGAACTCGAACCCGAGGCGATGCCTGAGCCCATTCCTGAATCAGAGACCCTGCATGTGGCTGAGGCCGCCATGGACGCGCCTTCGTCTCCTGTCACAGAGGTCCCGGAGGCACTTACTGCCCGCCCTGTTCAGATTCCGGTTTATCAGGATTCCACGCCAGCGCCGGCAGAGTTTATGCCGACAGCAGCATCTCCCATTGGCGATATTGATGTTCCTCGCGAACCCGCACTGCAGGAGTCTGCGGAAGAGATAACCCGTTCCACGGTGGCTGATGCCCGCGAGGCCGGCTTGGTGCCGACCAGCCATGCCGCTGTTGATGCCGCCAGTTCAAATGCGTCAGCCCACGTCGCGGCGCCAGCGCATGTAGCTGAAATGAGCGTTGGAGCGCCGGTTGATAGTCCTGTGGCTGAACTGCCATCGATTGACTTTCAGGAAGCTGGGCCGATCATAGACAGCCATTCGCCAGAAGTGGCCGTTGGAACCGCGTCACCGGAAACCCCGCCTTTGCCGCCACTCACGAACGATGACTTCGAAGCCCGTGTTGCGGCTGCCATGGCTGCTTACAGTCACGCCCAACCCAGTTCGCCAAGCCCCGCTGACACCGGCAAGAATGGCTCGAGCGCAACCGCTCCGGCAATAGAGCAGCCTGTCCATGCAATCAGAGAAGCAGTGCCTGTGATTGCTGAACCCGAACCGCAAATGCAAGAGGTCAACGCAGAGCCCATTCATCTGGCCGCGCCAGCTTCAGCCGAGCCGGCAACGGTTGCCTCAGCCACTGCGGAAGCCGTAACCGCCAGAGTTGAAGCAGAGCTGCCCGCAGCTGCCGCAGCTATTGCTGAAGCAGCGGAAGCCGGCGGGGCCGAACATCACAACATCGCGCAGGTAGTTCATCGCGTGATGGAGCGGATGAAAGGTGATCTGGTGGAAGAGATCGTCCGGGAACTTAAATCAAAGAAATAACAGGCACCTCAACCAACGAATTCAGGAGCGTCGAAAAAGGCGCTCCTTTTTTTTTTGATGCGTTTTGTTTTCGTGCGGCAGATTTGCTGACTGCCAGTGCCAGGTTGCTTCGGAAATCAACTGAAAGCAATCCAGCTGCTCACTCATCTTCACAACTGACGTTCTCAATCCGGAATCAAACCTCTCAAGGAGCATAACTTGTCCATCACTTGTCAGGGAGCTCCAGATTTCGAAGGAGGAACTATTCATGCGACGCTTCATAACTGTGGCCGCATTTGCCTGTATCGCCGCTTTCTGGGGGACGACGAGCAGTGCTCAGGGAATTCCACAAGGAACATATCAGCAGACTTGTAACAACGTGTCCGTGAGCGGGGACACATTGGTCGCAAACTGCCAGGATGCAAACGGTACCTGGCGTACCACGCAGCTACCCGGTTTCCAGCGCTGTACCAGTGAGTCAGCAATGACAACGGAAACCTTCGTTGCGCGAACGCCGGCTATGGCCCGGCCCAGGCATGGCGGGGAAACGGTCCGGGGGGATCATACGTTCAGAGCTGCCGTGACGTGAAAACTGGCGGCGACGATCTGCATGCAAAATGCCAGACCAATGACGGCGCATGGCATGACGCCAAACTCGATGATTATCGCAAGTGCAAGGGCGATATCGTCAATGACAATGGCAAGCTGCGCTGCGTAGCCGGTGCGCCTTACGGCGGAGGCCCCGTGGGAGCTTATGGTCCCGGACCCTACGGAGGCCCGAATTATCAGAACGCAAATGGTCCGGCTGGAAGCTATGGGCAAAGCTGCCGCGACATTCACGTTGGCGGTGATGATCTTCACGCTCGCTGCCAGACGCGCAATGGTGACTGGGCAGATGCCAAGCTCGATGACTACCAGAAATGCCGTGGCGATATCATCAATGATGATGGACATCTACGCTGCGTGACCGGCGCTCCTGTGGCCGGCGGCTATTACGGCAATGGACCCGTTCCGGTTAACAGTGGCTATAACGGTGCCGGAATGGTCCCGAGGGCTCATACACGCGTACCTGCATGGATATCCATGCTAAAGGCGATGATCTGCATGCACGCTGCCAGACCAACGGTGGTGAACTGCACGATACCAAGCTGGACGACTATCGCAAATGTCACAGCGACATTATCAATGACGATGGCAATCTTCGCTGCCAAAGATAAAAGATGAGATAGACCCACAACAAAAGGCTGTCGAAATATTTCGCGCGATTGATTCACCTCAGTCGCGCGATTTTGTTTCCTGTCGAACATAGGGCTCGCGTTTGCTCACTTCCACTTTTCGCCTGTAAACTCTTGTCTTAGCCGCTTCGCATCGCATGCCAAACGAACTTCCAAAAACCTACGACCCCAGCGCTATTGAGGTCCGCTGGGCGGAGTACTGGGTCAACGAGAAGCTGTTCTCGGTGAAGACCCCGGAACCCGGCTCGGAAGCAGCAAAAAAGCCCGTCTTTACCCTCCTTTTGCCGCCGCCCAACGTCACCGGACGGCTGCACATGGGCCACATGCTCAACCAGACGGAGATGGACATCATCATTCGCTGGCGTCGCATGCGCGGATTCACGACACTATGGCTGCCCGGAACGGACCACGCCGGCATTGCCACGCAGATGATGGTGGAACGCCAGCTTGCCGCGGAAGGCACGAGCCGTCAGAAGCTGGGCCGCGAAGCGTTTCTTCAGCGCGTGTGGGAGTGGAAAAAGCATTATGGCGGCGCCATCCAGGCGCAGATGAAAAGGCTCGGCGCGTCTGTTGACTGGGACCGCGAGTACTTCACCATGGATGAAAATCTCTCGCGCGCGGTGACAGAGGTTTTTGTCCGTCTGCATGAGCAGGGATTGATCTATCGCGGTAAATACATCGTGAACTGGTGTCCCCGCTGCATGACTGCCATTTCTGATCTTGAAGTCGTTCACGAAGATTACGCAGGAAAGCTTTACCAGATCAGGTATCACGTGGCAGGTGATCCGAGCCAATCGCTCACCATCGAGACCACGCGGCCTGAAACCATGCTGGGCGATACCGCTGTGGCCGTGAACGCGCGTGATGCGCGCTATAAGCACCTGCACGGCAAAAAGCTGATTTTGCCGTTGCTGGAGCGCGAGATCCCCATCATCACTGACGATCTTGCCGATCCGCAATTCGGCAGCGGAGCGGTGAAGGTCACACCCTCGCACGATCCCAATGATTTCCAGGCTGGCATGCGCAACAACCTGCCCCAGATCAACATCATGGACGATCAGGCGCGCATCAACGAAAATGGCGGGCCGTATGCCGGGCTGGATCGCTATGAAGCGCGGGAAAAGATCCTGCATGACCTCACACACCGTGGCCTGCTGGTCGGTACCAAAGACCATGCCTATGCCATTGGCAAGTGTGATCGCTGCAAAACCATTGTGGAGCCTCGGCTTTCCACGCAGTGGTTCATCAAGATCCAGCCTCTGGCGGACCGCGCCATTGCGGCTGTGGAGAAGCGTGAGATCGTCTTCACCCCGGAGAATTACTCCAAGACTTATTTCGAGTGGATGCGCAACATCCATGACTGGTGCATCTCCCGCCAGCTCTGGTGGGGACATCGTATTCCCGCATGGCATTGCGCCAATGGTCACATCACTGTCGCTCGTACAGCGCCCGCCGCGTGCGCAACCTGTAACAGCACTAAACTGGAACAGGAAAATGACGTTCTAGATACATGGTTTTCATCAGCATTGCTGCCATTTACGGTATTTGGCTGGCCTGAGAAGACGCGTGACCTTGAAGTCTTTTATCCAACACAACTACTCATCACGGGCTTCGACATTCTTTTCTTCTGGGTCGCCCGCATGATCATGATGGGCTGTCACTTCATGGAAGGCCATCCCCAGGGCAGCGTGCCGTTCAAAGAAGTCTACATACACGCACTGGTACGTGATGCAGATCGGCAGAAGATGTCTAAGGTGAAGGGCAATGTAATTGACCCAATCGAAGTTACACAGAAATTCGGTACAGACGCGGTGCGTTTCACGCTGGCATCCATGGCTTCGCCCGGCACGGATATAGCCTTTAGTGAAAGCCGGACGGAAGGTTACCGGGCTTTCGCCAATAAGATATGGAACGCAGCGCGTTTCATGTTCATGAATGCGGATCGTGTCCCGGGCAGCAGCCTTACCCAGGGCGCAAATTCAGACGATTTGAAATATCTGGAGAACCGCTGGATTTACTCGCGCTTTTATCGCGTGGCCGGCGAGGTAAATCAAAGCCTGAATGCTTATCGCTTTGATGAAGCCGCCAACGCCGTCTATAAGTTTTTCTGGAATGAGTTCTGCGACTGGTATCTGGAAATCATCAAACCTCGACTGCTGGGAGAGGGCAAAGAAGCGCAATCGGCGGTGGCCTTCCTCGGCGATGTCTTTGAGGGATCTTTACGGTTGCTTTCGCCTTTTATGCCTTTCATCACCGAAGAAATCTGGCATGCGATGTATGACGGCAAGACGCCGCAAAAATCGATTGCATTGGCCGGCTTTCCCTGAAGGCGGCAAAGAATGGCTGAATGATCAGGCCGAAGAACAGATGGCTGCATTGCAGAGCCTCATCGGTGAGATTCGCAACCTTCGCGCGGAATTACAGGTTGAACCCAGGGTAAAGACTCCCGTACGGATTCACACCAATGCCGCCGTGCAGGCACTGGTCAGCGAAAACAGTTCCATGCTGGAACGCCTCGCGGGCGTGAGCGAGATCAGTTTTGTTGCCGGGTCCCTGACCGGGGAAGCGGGTGTCCGCACCACGTCCAGGTTCGAAGTAGTTGTGGTCTACAAAAAGCAGATCGACGTAGCTGCAGAGCGCGAGCGCCTTACCAAGGAGCTGACTAGATTGGAAGCCCAGCTGGCCAATTCGCAAAAGCAGCTGAACAATGAACAGTTTCTTTCCAAGGCTCCGCCGCACGTGGTTGATGGATTAAAAAAACAGGCTGCGGAAATGCAAATTCTGATCGATAAGACCCGCAAGGCGCTTGACGCTTTGTGATAGTGCTTTGCAATTTGAATTCAGATACGCTTTAAACTGACAATATGGATTGGCATAGCCGAAGAATCAGCGCCATTCTTGAGAACGCACTGCTGGAAGACAAAGCCACCAGTGATGCCACCTCGCGCGCATGTATTGATCCGCAGCAGCGCGCCACGGCCACCGTTCTGGCCAAGCAGGATTGCATCCTTTCCGGCGTGGGCGCGGTTGCGCGCATCCTGGAAATCTACGAACAGCTTGATCCCAACGCCATCGGCCACGCGGAAGTCATCAGCCATGGCGAGATTTTCGACGGCGTACGCCTGCGCAAAGGCCAGGTGATCGCCGTGGTTCGGCACAATGCGCGAGTCTTACTATCCTGCGAACGCGTTATCCTGAACGTATTGCAGCGCCTGAGCGGCATCGCAACACTCACGCGGAAATTTGTGGATGCCATTCACGGCACGCAGACCCGCATCCTTGATACCCGCAAGACCGCGCCCGGACTACGCGTGCTGGATAAGTACGCAGTGCGCTGTGGCGGCGGGCACAATCATCGTCTTGATCTTTCGGACGGTATCCTCATCAAGAACAATCACATTACTCTGGCCGGGAAGCGCCGCGATTGCATTGCAGCGTGCAATCCGCAACCGTCGCGGTGAACTGCCCATTGTCATTGAAGTCCGTAACCTGTCAGAGTTGGATGAGGCCTTGATTAACGGCGCGGAGAGGCTTCTGCTCGATAACATGAACGTGGAGACCGTTCGCGCCGCGCTGGTTAAAATCAAGGAACAGCCGCGCAATATCCCGGTGGAAGTCTCCGGGGGCATTCAACTGGAGAATGTCCGTGCCTACGCTGAAACCGGGGTTGACTATATCTCGGTCGGCGCCCTTACCCACTCACCCCAGGCAGTGGACTTGAGTATGAGGATCGTTCCCGCGTAAGCTGTATGTCCGATTTGATCTCAATCAGGCGAGCGCAGAGCCGCCAGCTAAGGATTCACGATTTTCTGGAGAAAAATCATCAAGAGAGTCTGGCCCTTCCTGTCCCTTGCTATCAGGCCCCGCCTGCGAAGTGACTGATAACTCGATACTTTGATATTAAAGTATCGCTTCTGGCAAATTTTTGGATCGTTTGCTGCTGTTTTTTGCTCCAAAGTAGCAAATCTTTTAAGGAGACTTTTGTTCGTATGAGAAATAAAGTTCTTGGTCTTTTGCTTGGTGTGTTAACCCTTTGCGGCTCTGCTCTGGCGGCTGATGAATATAAGATCGATTCCGTTCACTCGACCGTCGGCTTTGCCGTGAAGCATATGGTGGTGAACACCGTCCATGGCCGCTTCGGCGAATATAGCGGGACCATCGTTTATGACGACAAGGACATCACCAAATCTTCGGTCAACGTCACCATCAAAACGGCCAGCGTCAACACGGACAATGCACAGCGCGACGGTCACCTGAAGTCCCCGGATTTTCTGGATGCTCAGAAATTCCCTGAGATCACCTTCGTGAGCAAGTCTGTTGAAAAGAAGGCTGATGGCTTTGTAGCGCACGGAGCGCTCACCATCCGCGGAGTATCCAAGGATGTGGACCTACTTTTTAAGGTGAACGGCCCAATCGCAGCTATGGGCAGCCAGATCCTTGGTGCGGAAGCCAGCCTGACCATCAATCGCCAGGATTATGGCGTGTCCTGGAGCAAGGCTCTGGATAATGGTGGCCTGGTGGTTGCAAACGATGTCAAGATAGATATCAACGTTGAGGCCAAGCAAGCGAAACCGGCGGCGGCAGCCGCGGGCGCAGCAAAATAATTCTGGGGCACACATTCGTGGCTGTATCTGATCTATTACTGCCGGAAAAAATCGCTCCGCTGGTGCGGAATACGATCTTTTCCGGCAACATCTTTCACCAGGAACAGGTGGACTCCACCAACAGCCTGGCCATGGCCGCGGGAACACGCGCCGGTCATGCACCGGACAGTGCTCCGGAAGGCTCGGTCTTTCTGGCCGAAGAACAAACCGCGGGACGCGGACGCGGTGGCCACTCCTGGAGCTCGCAAAAGGGAGCAGGTATTTATTGCTCCTTTCTGATTCATCCCCCCATGACCCCGTCGGAGACTTTGTGGCTCTCGTTGATCTCAGGCGTGGCCGTACAGGATGCCACGCGAGAAGTCACCGGCTTGCAAGCGGATATTCGCTGGCCCAATGATCTTCTTATTGGCGAAAGGAAATTCGCCGGCATCCTCACGGAGATGAGTTCTGATTCCTCGCGGGTGCATCACGCGGTGATTGGCGTGGGCATCAATGTGAATCAGGAGGGCTTTCCCGAAGATTTTTCCACCACGGCCACCTCTCTTCGCATGGAATCCGGCACGGAATGCTCGCGAATCGAGATGACTGCGGCGCTGATCCGCGCCGTCGATCGTGAATATCGCGCGCTTCTTCGCGCCATGGAAAGTCCCATCCGCACACCCGCCCTGCGCTTTGAGCCCATCATGCGACGCGTGGAGTCGCGTTCAACCTATGCAACCGGTAAACTTGTGCATGTGGAAGAAGACGGCGGCTACAGTGGCACCACAGACGGCCTTGATCCCCGTGGTTTCCTTCGCGTTCGTACCGATAAGGGGCTGCGCATGGTAATTTCAGGCAGTGTCCGTCCCCTTTCCAGGAGAAGCGATGCTTCTGGTTCTTGACGTCGGAAACACCAATACAGTTCTGGGCGTCTACGATCTCGGGTCAGATAAGGACCAGGGCAAACTCGTGGCCCATTGGCGTGTTGCCACCATCAAGACACATACCGTTGACGAATACGGTGTCCTGTTCCGCAACCTTTTTGCTTTCGCAAAAATTGCCGCCGAAGATGTTCGCGGCATCATTATCTCTTCCGTTGTCCCGTCTATGGACTCTACGCTGCGCGAAGTGTGCGAGCGTTATTTTCATCTCAAGCCGCTGTTCATTGAACCCGGCATCAAGACCGGAATGCCCGTCCAGTATGACAATCCTCAGGAGGTTGGCGCCGACCGCATTGTGAACGGCGTGGCGGCATTTGAGAAATTTGGCGGGCCCTGCGTGGTGGTCGACTTCGGCACAGCCACGACGTTTGACGCTGTGTCACGCAAAGGCGAGTACATGGGTGGTGTGATCGCGCCTGGCATCGGCATCTCGGCGCAGGCATTGTTTGAGCATACGGCCAGGCTGCCACTGGTTGATATCCGCCGTCCCGCCAAGCTGATTGGCACCAACACCGTCGGCAGCATTCAGTCGGGCATGTTCTTCGGCTATTTAGGGCTGGTGGATGGCATTCTGGAACGCCTGATCGGCGAGCTCGGCCCGGATACGAAAGTGGTGGCAACAGGCGGGCTGGCGCGACTGATCGGCGACAACTCGCGCCATATCAAAACCGTCGACGATCTTTTGACCCTTGATGGACTGCGTATCATCTGGGAGCGCAACAACACGTCGCCGAAGCACAAGGCATGAACGCTTGTGTGCGCTCAAGGTTTACGTCATCGTTTTTATTGCACTCAGCGGCATTGTGGCCGCTCAGAGCAAACCAAAAACGCTTGCAGTTGAGCAAACGCATTTCAGCGCAGAAGATGAAAGCTTTAAACGGCCTGTAGCCATTCCAGCAGGACGTAATGGCAATTCTGGCGTAAGCAAGAAGTCGTTGAGGAGCAACTCGAAAATGGAGGATTGAAACCAGAAACATTACCGGCTTCGTGGTTTTCAGCCTCTGCCGTGCATTTGAGCCATGCGAAGGAACCTGATCTGGTGGTTGCGGCCAATCCTCCGGTTTCAGGGGCCAACACCACAATGTTTTGGATCTTCCGCACTATCGGTCACGGTCATAAACTGGTTCTTACAGCCATGGCCCACGATTTGGTGATCAAGAAAACGCGATGGAATAGATTTCGGGAAATACAAACCTTCTCAGTAGCAATGATGCGGCCTGCCACCGGTCTCTTATCGGTTCGACGGCAAGAACTATTCGCGGTTCAACACCAGCGTCAAGAGGGAATTCGTTAACGACTGAACAGAACCGGCCGATCAAGCAGTTATCCGTGGACAATTATTTCAACTACTTTACAGAAATCGAAGAGCGCTACCTGAAGCGACGTGGCTCTGGGCTGCTGTTGTCCACCATCGACTGGGCGCTGATTGAGACATGGAAGAACGCCGGCATTCCGCTGGATGCGGTGCTGCGTGGGATTGACGATACCTTTGACAAATATGAGCGCCGTCCGTCCAAGACAAAGAAGATCAACAGTCTGGCTTACTGCGCGCAGGAAGTTCTGGGTGCTGCCGAAGACATGCAGGAAGCCGCGGTGGGCGCCACGCGGGAAAAGACGGACTCTGTTCCCGGGCTGGGTTCGCCGGAAATCGCGACTTACATGATGGTCAATGCCGAGAAACTGCGAAAGGTCGACAGCTCGACGCAGGTAAAAGAAATTGCCGGCGAATGTGCCGCTTCGCTTGCAGACCTGGCTGAAGCATTGAAATCCGGCTCAGTTCCGGTGAAACTGGAAGATCTGGAACGTCGTATGACGATACTTGAGGAAAAACTGATGGCGGTGCTTACGGTTGCGGCTTCGGAAGACCAGCTTGTAAAGTTACGTACAGAAGCGGACCGCGAAATTGCACCGTATCGCAGCAAAATGCCCGGATCGCAGATTGATCAGCTATTAAAACAATTTGTTCACAAGCGTTTGCTCGAACAAGCTAAAATGCCCAGACTCAGTCTGTTTTACATGTGAATCTAACAATCGAAAAGATGGTCTACGGGGGAGATGGTCTGGCCCGCCTCCCGGATCGAAAGGCCGTGTTTTTGCCCTTTGTGCTTCCCGGTGAGGAGGTTGATGCCTCCATTGCCCGGGAAAAGAGCAGCTTTGCCCGCGCCGTGGTCACCCAGGTCCTGAAAGCTTCAGGAAAGCGTGTGCAGGCGCCGTGCCCATACTTTGGCGAATGCGGCGGCTGCCACTATCAGCACACCGACTATCAGACCCAGCTGGAAATCAAGAGTGCCATCTTGCGGGAAACGCTGCTGCGCAACGGTAAGCTGGATTGGACTGGCGAAATCATTACGCACTCCGCCGAGCCGTTCAATTATCGTAACCGTACTCGGTTGAAGGTCCGCACCGGCCCGGATTTTGCCCTGGGATACCACCAACTGGGCTCGCATAACCTGCTGCCGATCAAGCAGTGTCCTATCAGCTCTCCAGCGGTGAACAAAGTGATTGAGCAGATGTGGGAGATCGGCCTTGCCGGGGGTATTCCGGCCGGCGTGACTGAGATTGAGTTCTTCGTGGACCATGCTGATTCCCGCGTGGTGCTCGAAATTATGCAGAAGCCAAATACCACTGGGATCCGCGAGTTCGCCGGTGAGCTGCAGAACCGCATCACCAACATCCAGGGAGTGTCGATCTTCTCTGAAGCGCCGACCGGCGGCGCGGCCCCGCCTGAGTTCAAAGAGAGTGTCGGCAATCCAAGCCTGCTTTATCAGGTGGGCGAAAAAGCCTTTCGCGTGACGGCCGGCAGCTTCTTCCAGACCAACCGCCATCTGACCAGCGAACTGGTGAAGACGGTTGTTTCCGATTTTTTTGGCAACATCGCACTTGATCTTTACTCCGGCGTAGGCCTGTTTGCCAACCATCTGGCCAAGCGATTCACCCAGGTTTTTGCGGTGGAATCAGCGCCCATGTCATCTGCCGACCTCCAGACGAACGTGCTCAAGAACGTGGTTCCGGTGAAGACCGCGACTGAGCAATTCCTGCCGCGCTGCCTGAACATGAATCCAGACATTGTGGTGGTGGATCCTCCTCGCGCCGGCCTTGGCCCCAAGGTGACGCAACTGCTCGCCGCACTGCGTGTAAAGCGCATCTCGTATGTTTCCTGCGACCCGGCTACGCTCGCGCGCGATGTTCGTTTGCTGCTGGAAACCGGATATCACGTGGAGGAAGTACACCTGGTTGACCTCTTTCCTCAGACCTTCCACATCGAGAGCGTGGTCAGGCTGGCTCGTTAGTCTTCATCCCGAGTGGAACGAGGAATCCCTACAGTCGTAATTCGTGTCGCTTCGCTCCACACACGCTGGAGCGCGTGTCTTGTGACTACAGTGGAATAGGCTCCTGTTGCTCCTGCAATGTTCGTGAAACGCGCCTTCCGTAAATTCCTTTCCCCTTCGCTCTATCAATCAGCTATTCTGCTTCGTCATTTCCTTGAACAACCCAGCCCAATCCGCTCCGCTGCAATCGCCGGTGCGATCTCGCGCCCCGCTTGGAATGGCCGCTATTGCCATTGCCTGCGGAATTTTTCTTGCCCGGCACTACCAGCGTCCGGCGAATCTATGGGGATGGTCCGCAGGAATGCTCATCGCCTGCGCGCTACTCGCGCTTTACAAACACAGTGATCGTCTGGCCCGCTTCACCATTGTGCTCGCTCTGATTTGTGCCGGAGGATTCGCTGAATCGGCAACTCCGCCGCCGAGAATTACAACTCCGCCCGCTCAATTCCTGAGCGGCGAGCGCGTGCTCATCACCGGACACGTGACCAATGACGGTTCATTGCTGGCCGGCGGTTCGCGTGAGCGCTTCGATCTGCAAACAGAGACCATCCAGCTTGGCGATTCGCAGTTCAGCCAGCCCACTGGAATCCGCATATCAGTCTTTGTGCGTGGTGTTGGTTTCGCTCAAAAGGCCAACGCAAATGGTGAAGCTGAAGAAGAAGCCGACATCTCAAACATTTTCCAGCAGCTCAACTATGGTGATCGCGTTCGTCTGTCCGCCAAGCTGCGCCCAGCTCGCAATTTCCGCAATCCCGGAGCCTTTGATTACGAAGGCTATCTGCGCGGACTTGGCATTTCCGCGCTTGGCTCGGCCGATGCCGATTCCATTACCGTTCTGCCCGGACAGTCTGGGAGCACGCTGGGCCGCTGGCGCAGCAGAATCCGTCGCAGCATCCTTAGCCACATCAATGGTCAGCAATCGCCGACGGACCAATCGAACGTGAAACCACCGCTCTGGAAGGCAGAAGACGCCGCGCTTTTCGCTGCCATGATCATTGGCGACGATTCCCTTATCGGCCGCAACGTTCGCGAGGAATTCCAGCAGACCGGCGTTTACCACCTGCTGGTTGTCTCCGGAATGAATGTGGGCATTCTGGCTTTTGCTGTTTTCTTTTTCGCCCGCTGGCTGCGGGCGCCAGACTGGGCTGCGTCTCTTCTTACCATTGCGTTATCGACTTTCTATGCCTTCATCGCAGGCATGGGCGTTCCCATTCAGCGTGCAGTTCTCATGCTGTCCGTATTCCTTATCGCGCGATTGTTCTACCGTGACCGTGCCGCTTTGAACGCCACGGGCATTGCCGCTCTGGTTGTCCTGGTCTGGTCTCCCACTGCTCTGTTTGAGGCCGGCTTCCAGTTGACGTTTCTTGCCCTTTTCGCCATCACTGGCATTGCCGTGCCAATGCTTGAGAGGACGTCGAATCGTTATCGCGCCGCCCTGGCTCACTTCGATTCCACCTCCTACGACCTGAATATTGATCCCAGGATCGCGCAGCTTCGTCTGGACATGCGATTGGTCATCGAACGACTGACTCGTTTTACAGGAAATCTCATTGCCCGTTGGCTCGTTCTTGGCGTGGTCAGGACGAGTCTGGCTGCCTTCGAACTGTTATTGGTATCAACCATTACTCAAGCGGTGCTGGTAGCGCCCATGCGATGTTATTTTCATCGCGCAACGCTCATCGGCATGCCCGCCAATATTCTTATCCTGCCTCTCGCGGGCGTCATGCTGAACTCGGGCGTGCTGGCCATCGCGCTCAGCTACCTCTTTACGCCTTTGGCTCGCGTTGCCGCCTTGATCGCCTCCGCATGTCTGCATTGGACGCTGGTATGTCTGACGTGGCTTGCGCATTTCCCTGTGGCGCAATGGCGCACTCCTGACCTCAACTTGGTTTTGTGGCTGGTGGCTGGCGCAGGCATTCTCATCAGCTATCTCACTGTCCGCCAGACGCGCGAATTGATGTCTCGCAAATTGATGCCTCGCAAATTCATTACTGCCGGCGGACTGGGTGCTCTCTTTGCCTCAGCGTTGCTGGTTGCCATCGCACGTCCCCAGCCTGACATTCGCCAGAATGCGCTTGAGATCACGGCCATCGATGTCGGCCAGGGCGACTCGCTGTTCATTGTTTCGCCGCAGGGCAAGACCATGCTGATTGATGCCGGCGGCAGCCTTGGCCCGCTCCACAGTGAGTTCGATTATGGCGAAGACGTTGTGTCCCCGTATCTCTGGTCGCGTGGTATTTACCATCTCGATGTTGTTGTCCTCACGCATGCGCATGGCGACCATATCGGAGGCATGTCGCGCATCGTAGAAAACTTTTCTCCCTCTGAGTTGTGGCTCGGCATCAATCCGGAAACACCGGCCCTGAAAAAGCTGCTCGAAGTCGCCGCACTCCACCACGTGCATTTACAAAAACATGTCATGGGCGATCACTTCAACTGGGCCGGCACGGATATCCGTGTTGTTTCCCCTCCACCTGATTACCAGCCGAAGTTGCAGCCCGGAAATAATGACTCGCTCGCTTTCGTTATTTCATTCGGAAAGACCAGCGCGCTTCTGACTGGCGATCTTGAACGCAAGATGGAGACGTTTGTCGCCGCTGCAATGAATGCCCAGGGCAGCCATGCCGATTTGCTGAAAGTTGCTCATCACGGCAGTGCCACTTCCACCACGCCTGAATTGCTTGCTGCCGTGCAGCCAAAATTCGCCATCATTTCTGATGGGTTTAGGAATCCGTTTGGCCATCCCCGGGCCATCGTGCTGGAGCGACTCCAGACTGCCCATGTTCATACCTACCGCACTGACATGCTTGGAGTTGTGAGCTTCTGGCTTGACGGTAATCAGGTCACAGCGCAACCACCTTTTCTTGCTCCAGCCGACAACCGTGACTCGCTGCAAGCCCTGCGGCATTAGTGGCACAAGCGGTACATGACCTGACGAATACTCCAGTTCTGCTCGATCTGCGGCAGAATGAACAGAGGGCGTGTGCTCGGGAAGAACCGGCACGCAAAATTCAAAATTCCCCGTGGTCGTCTCACTTCGGAAACTCTTATAGGGAGAGTGAAACCTTGGTTTTCAAAACGTCTGCCAGCAAAAAATTGGCCTGCAAAAAGTTGATTGCCTTTTCGGTGCTGATTCTCGGCGCCTTGCCCTCCATATCACAGCAGAGCGCGTTTGCTCATCGCGAACAGGACACCGTAGCCAGCAGGTTTTCACTGCTTCAGGAGCGTGGTCCTTCAGCACCCACATGGCATATGGATAATTTTGCCGGACGCTTTCGTCTCTTCAGCCAGCCGAACCTGAATACTCCGGGCGCTGAATGGTTGACCGTGACTCCAAACGGCTTCTTCGGTATTGGAACAAACGCTCCTCTGGGGAACCTCCATATCGCGGCCGACAATGCCGACGGCGCAGGACCGTCCGATTCAATTTGTCATCTCCGGCCACAGCAACCCCAACCTGAAGCTTCACCTTGGAGTGCGCACTGAGCTCTCGCCTCCGGTGGCACAGATCGGTTTTGTGGAAGAGGGTGTGGCCTGGCGGAATATTGCTCTCGGCGGCAACGGTGGAAACGTCGGTATCGGCACGCTCACGCCGCGTGAACGGCTGGAAGTGAATGGCAACGTGCGCGCCTTTGGTGCGGTTTTCGCCAATGCCGGAGTGTTTGATGTTGGTCTGCGCATGGAACAAGAGCAGCAGCGTCCCCGCAATCGTGCGGACTGGGAGCGTGACCGCGATCGTGACGGAAACAGAGACCGCGGCTATCGCGAGGAAGACGTGATTCTCGGGTTGGGCCGATATCATTCGCGTGTCTTCCGTGTGGACGATCAGGGTTCTGTTTTCGCCGCCAAGGGATTTTTCACCGGCGGCGTGGATTATGCGGAATCAGTTGCCGTTACCGGCGAGCGCGCAGGCTATCAGCCGGGCGACGTAATGGCCATCGACGAGAAGGCTTCTGACGGCTTTGCCCTCACGCGCACTGCGTACTCAACTCTGGTGGCCGGAGTCTATTCCACGCAGCCAGGCATGCTGGCCAGCACGCACCCCATGGAGCCTGAAAAATTTGCTGCTGAGGTGCCATTGGCCATGTTCGGAATCGTGCCGTGCAAAGTGTCCGCGGAAAATGGCGCCATCAGCCGTGGCGACCTGCTGGTTTCTGCAGCCACGCCCGGTTATGCCATGAAAGGCACGGACAAGCAGAAAATGCTGGGAGCTATCATCGGTAAGGCCCTTGATCCGCTCCCGCAGGGTACCGGTGTGATTCGTGTGCTGCTGTCGTCTAAATAAAAAACAGTTCAAAGCTTACGCAGAGAAAGAAACCGTCAGGACTGGCAATCCGGGCGGTTTTTTTTGATTCCCCGAAGGCAACGAGCCAGTCGAAGTTGAGCGACTATTGCTGACCGATTACCGTGAATCGGTGTCATCAGTGTGGGTCGTGGAGCGCAGGCGCCCTCGCCTGCGTTGGTTTTGCCAATTGCCATTTGCCATTTGCTATTTTCAGCTAGGCGGCAGGCTCGTCGTTAGACTCAACTTCAGGGGGCTTAACTTCGGGTTGCGCGTCATCTGTCAACACTTCATCAGTAAGCCCTGGCGCGCTCTTATATTCCTCAATCATCTTTCGGGCGGCGTCCGCCTGTTCGGCATTCACGCGCACCACCACCCCGCCAACTCCCGGCCACACACCCTGCGTTGCGTCCAGGCTGGCCACCACGGACTCAATGCCTGCGGACGTCAGTAAACCATGCACCACCTGGGCTTCGCTTTCCTGCTGCGTACCGAACACATCCACCAGCTCCGGTTCTGCTTCTTGCTCCACGCTCATACTCTCCACCTCATTAGCTTGGATGCACGGGAGGTGCGGTACGTGTTCGTCTTGATTAGAAAACGGCCCAGCTGTCCCCTGAAGTTCTATCTCCGGTTTATCTGCAGAAAATCGCTCAGTTCAGGAGCCTGTCGGAGATAGATTCCGCCGAAGTACTTTACAGGATTGAGAAGCTGGATATCATGGCGTTGTGAACAAACGGTTTCGTGTGTGCGACCTCAATCAGCCGTTTCTGTTTCCTCCTTCTTTACAAGACTGGTTGCCGGATGGGCATCTGGCCCGGTTCGTGGCGGATGTGACCAACGAGTTGGATTTGTCCACGATTTACGCAGAGTACAAGCGCAACGACGGTCGAGGACTCTCTGCCTATCACCCACTGCTGCTCACGCGCCTGCTGCTGTACGGCTATAGCATCGGCGTCACCAGCTCGCGTGCGATTGAAAGCGCCACCTATGACAACATCGCATTCCGCTATCTGGCTGCCGATCAGCATCCCGACCATGACACCATCGCTAGTTTTCGCCAGCAGCATCTGGAAGCGCTGGCCGGACTGTTCGTGCAAGGGTTGCGATTGTGTCACAAAGCGGGACTGGTAAAGTTGGGCAACATCGCCATCGATGGAACCAAGATGCTGGCCAATGCCAGCACCCGGCACTCGGTCTCGCACCAGAAGCTAGGCGAACAAGAGCAGCATTGGCAGACGACCGTAGAGCGGCTCCTGGTCGAGGCTCAACGCAAAAACGAGCAGGAAGATGAACGTTTTGGAAAAGGCCAGGGTGTCGATTCACTGCCAGAAGAACTGGCCCACGCCCAAAGCCGGCTGCACCGTATTCGAGCGGCCAAAGCGGAACTGGAACGGGAAGCCCAGCAACAACTGGAGGCCGTGGCCGGGAACCAAGTCAGCCGTAAGCGCGGTCGACCTCGCAAGCAGGATGTAACGGAACAAACGCCGGAGCAGCGGCGACAGCTTGCGAAAAGAAAAAAGAAACTGAGCCGGGCAAGACAGAAAGCGGAACAGCCATCACGACAATATAATTTCGTCGATCCGGATTCGCGGGTGATGAGAGACAACGGCCGGAAATGCTTTGTGCAAGGCTACAATGCCCAGATCGCCGTCGATCACTACCAGCAAGTGATTGTGGCGGCGGAAGTGACGCAACAGACCACCGACCGGGAACAACTGGTTCCGATGGTGAAGAGCCTGCGCTCCATCAGCCAAATCGATCAAGGCACAGTGATCGCCGATGCAGGCTATTGGGACACGACGAGCCTGCACGATCCAGCCCTCGAAGGAATCCAGGTGGTTGTTTCACCAGACTCCCAACCGCAGCCGCCAGGTGCACCTCTCCCACTGAACGCGCCGAAAAACGAAGAAGCTTCGCGCATGCGTGAATGGCTGGCTACACCGGCCGGAAGAGCTCTATATACTCTTCGCAAAATGACGGTCGAACCGGTATTCGGGCAAATCAAAGAGGGCCGCGGCATCCGCAGGTTCCGCTTACGGCGTCTCAGATGCGTGCAATACGAATGGAAACTCATCTGTGCCGCTCACAATCTGCTGAAGTTGTTCCGCTACGGAACCAGCCCCACACCTGCTTGAAGCACTGGCAGCGTTCCCAACCTTGGCTCAGCTTCATTCCCGCGAGGCATCTCAAGGAAAACCACAACTGCAGATGCTATATGCGAGTTTTTGTCGGTTTCTCTCCGACAGGCTCTCAGGCTGTCCCCTCTTCTCATACAGGAAACATCCCAAGGGACGCGCTGTTGTTCCAACGAAACTAGGAACACTCGGCCTTTCGTCAACAATAAAGGGACTCTCATGAGTCCCTTCTTCGCCAAGCGTGGAATCGCGCTTACTGTCTACCGCAGTTCAGCGGTTGTGGAGCAGAGAGCTGGGTCAGGACGGTTTCGTTGGGATAGCTATAGGCGTTATCAATTGCGCTCGAATTCTTCTGGAACTCGAACCATGGCAATAAAGCCTCCGTTTGAGGATGGTAGGTGAATCCGTTTATTGTGACTGGGAATGTGGGGTTGGGAAGGTCCTCGATCACGTCACCGTCTTCAAGTAAGTCCTGGCATTGTCCCGCGGGATTCAACCAGAACGGCGTGACATTGTGGATGCCATCAAAGCCGACAAAGGGGTCATTGAAGGTTTCAGCGACTTCGTGGCTGTGAGCGGTCACGTCCTGGAACCCGCCGCCAAAGAGACCTGGACTGATCCAGCTCGAATAGTTCAATACGAAAAACCTTTGCAGGTTGCCGTTGCTGGGGAGGTTAATCGCATTGCCGGGCTCGAAATCGAAGGTATGGAACCCGAGCACGCAACAATTATTCACGTTCCCGTTGAACAGGAAAGCGTTCGGAAAGAAGAAGGTAGAAACGTCCCTGGTCGTAATGTTCCCGGCGACTTCAGCCTGGCCAATAATGGACGTATTGTCCGGCCCGGCAGGGTTTTGCGGGAACAGCTTGTTGTTAAACGTGGCGGAATTAATCAGAACGAAACGGCAACAGCTTCCGTCTGGATTGAGTGCGAAGACGTACGTACCTGCGAGCAGGGTCATCACCTCCGCAGTCTTCACGCTGGGCGCGAGCAGCGTGTGCCAATCCGGCTTGGCCTGATTGCCAAACTCGGCGCGCTGCACCGCATCGGTAATTTGCGTCGGGACCGGGCTGCTGGTGAAATTTGCGTTGGAGAATACCGGCCCATTCAGGAACGGCTGGATGAACGGAGTAACGTCAGAAAAGAGACGCGTGCATGTGTTGTCGAGTGGAACCCCGTTCTGTCCACATGTGACAACCGCGCCGTTCACCACTTTCACGAAACGGGGCGACCCGTCGGCATTCCGCAAGTCAAGGGAAACCGGAACCACCGGAGCATTGAAGACGGTTGTTCCGCCTTTGTTCGGCGGATTCCCGACCATGCTGTATTCCCAGATATGATGAGCGGTGCCGTCGAACAACACTCCCTGGGCTTCAAAATGGTCGGTGAAATTCACCAGGGTATCCACCCCCGCGGGAAAACCGTGAGGCGTAGGAATGTTGCCGTTCTTGTGGGCATTCGCGGAATTGTTTGCGTGCAAAACGTGCAGGCCGGCGGCGGCGAAGTTGGGAGGCAGGGCATCATTGTCCTGCGCAAGTGCTGCAAGGTTGAAGCCGCACAGCGCTACTAAGATAAAAAAAGCGAATCTTTTCATAGGATCAATCGTCCTCCGGGCACGAATTATAATCCGGCAAAGCAGCAGTGACTTGGACCGTCGATACTTAGTACTTTTAGCTCAAAGTAACTTTTAGGTGGAAAGGCCAGCAATTACTGGAAGTTGAACCAGGCGGGTTCTATAAGAGGGGCGGGTTCTATAAAAGGCAATGTCAAGAGAAAAGACTTTCCCGAGACGCAGGGGAGATTTGATTTTAGTCATTGAGTCCCTTTCGCCGATGATGATCTTTCGCTGTGAGCAGGCGTAGAACAACCAACTGGTTCCGCGCTCAAGCTGGGTGATTCAAGTAAAGGTGTGGACTTTTCAGTGTGTCTGCGTCGGAAGGCGGGGCCCCAGGCTTGCCAGTGCTTTCTCTCCCTCAAGGAATTGCAAGGGGTGCCCTTCGCTCTTATCGAGGGACACCCACTCAGTTTCGAGAGGGACAGATGAAAGGGCGGAAGCCTGGGCCACCGCCGTGAACGTCCTACTTTGGGGAAAACGAAAGAGAATCTGTTTAGTGTTAATTTGTCGTCAGCCATCGCAATTCGTGTCTTCACACCAGACGTTAACTTCGCGAGCGAAAAGGGCAGCTAACCGCGCTGCCCGGCTGAAATGAATTTTTGTTTTTCCTCTATACATATATCTAGATATATATCTAGGCTCGCCTTAACAATCCACGGACCCAAAGCCCGGCTCCGGAAACAAAGGACAGCAGCCCTAAAAGACCCAACAACGGAATTGGCGTGGCAGTTTTGGGCAGTTTCTCCGGCTCCTCAGCCTTCGCAGGTGAAGGAGGAACTGGCGCCTGAGCAATGAGAATCAGGATCGGCTGAGTAGCTGCTGGTGGCGGCGGCGGAGGCGGCATGGTGCCCGTCACCTGCTTCTGCTGGTCCACCACGGTTTGCGTTACTTCGACAACCTTCGTCGCGGAGACCTCCATGCCTTTCCGCAGGCCAAAGGCGTCGGTTTCCTTGCCCTCGACCGTGAACTTCTGGCCTTTAGGGATCTTGAATTGCTGGTTTGTGCCATCCTCGAGGGTCAGGGTCACGGAGTTTGGAGCCATGACCTGGAAGACCTTTCCTGTGATCGTTTGCGTCGAGGTGATGGTCTTCGGAGTGGTGGTAGTGGTAATGGTCCGCTCCAGCTTCATGCCTGGTTGCAGATCGTGAATGCCCAATTCTTTTCCGTCCACAGTGACCTTGGCGCTCTCTGGAACGTTGGCAAAGTGGCGGAGAGATCCATCTTCCATTTTCACAACTAAGTCATTTCCGTTGACCGTAACTACTTCACCGCGCTCCACCTGTGTTTGGACCGCCGCCTGGCCGCTGGTGTTGGCGGTGTCGGTTTTTGCTTGTGCACTGACTCCAACGGCAAAAAGCAGGCAAAAAATGATCGCCGCCGGCTGGCTGAATCTCGCGTTTCTCGTTGTTGTGCTCATCTCGGGAGCCCTCCTGGGCTCTTTACTCGTCCGATGGATTTGCGATCGCCATGTGTGCCCCCCACGAACGATTTATGAATGAACAACCGCTCAAGCACGATGTTAAGCAATGCTGCAGTTGCTGACTCTCATCCATCGCGTAGCAAAGATACCCCCAGACAGTTCAGGCAAGGAACTGGTAGAACTAGCAGGACAAAGGAATGGCCACTTGATCGGGTAGAGGGGAACTTGGGGAGAGTCCCCGGTTTTCCCGGAAGATTTTAATACTTAAGTATACACTTGACTATGCGTCGCGCATGTTAGATACTTAAGTGGCAACTTAAGTAACTCAAGGAGGTCAAAATGAACGATCTGCAAATCACACACGGCACATTCACCATCGAGAAGCGCTATCCCCATGCGCCTGAGAAGGTGTTCGCGGCTTTTCAAGATCCGGCGAAGAAACGCCGCTGGATGGGAGGTGAGAACGACCCTGACTCAGTCGCCCGCAAACATCATGGAGAAGGCTTTGAAATCATCAGCTTTGAGATGAATTTCAAGGTTGACGAATTCGAGCGCTGGACCTTCCGCGTTCCCGGCGGCGAGTTGATGCGCAACGATACCCGCTACCACCGGATCATTCCCAACCACAGTATCGTTTTCGTATACACGATGGATTGTGGCGACCGCCGCATGTCTTCCTCCCAGAATACCGTCGAATTCATCAGGGACGGACAGGGAACGAAACTCGTCTTTACCGAGCAGGGCGTCTATTTTGACGGTCCCGAGGCCGCCCGCGGCCGTGAGCAAGGTACGACCGAGGTTCTCGACAAACTCGGCGAAGAACTGAATCGGAACAATTGATGAGGACAGCACAGGACATCGCCCGCGTCTTCAACGCTCTTGGCGATCCGACCCGCCGTGCCATCGTTGAACGCGTGAGCGAAGGCCCCGTCTCGGTCTCCGATCTCGCAAAGCCCCTGAAGATGACGCTGGCGGCGGTGGTTCAGCACATACAGGTGCTGGAGGCGGGCGGGCTTGTCCACACGCAAAAGGTCGGCCGCGTGCGAACGTGCGCCCTCCAGCCCAAGGGCTTTGACCTCGCCAGCGGGTGGATTACCGCGCGCAAGTCGCTTTGGGAGAAACGGCTCGACAGACTGGGCGCACTGCTTGATGAGGAGAGTTGATGGATGGCCGGGTATGAGCGGATGGCCCAGGTTCATGCGGGCGCTCATCTGTCCCGGAACGTGCTCTGCATCGCCAAAAGATTTGGTAAATTGAGGAATCTGGATGGGACAGGTTCATGCGGGCGCTCATCTGTACCGACGCGCGGCATCGCCAAAAGATTTGGTAATTGAGTAATTTGGTAATCGGGAAATTGAGGAATCGCCGACATCGCCGTCATCGCGCGACATCGCCGAAATCGGGAACAGCCCAACCCCAGTTATCACCACTGATCTACACGGATAACACTGATCAGAAAATCGCTGAGGTCTACGCCAAATTGGGATGACTGCGATGGGCTGGGGTGAATGACGGGGGTGGCCCCATCGCCGACATCGCCGTCACCGCACGACATCGCCGAGATCGGAACGGCAAGATCGCCAGCTAGTCACTAGCGTCAGTTCATCAGACCATGCGCAATGTACGCCGGATGGCTGTAAATGATGCTTAGCGCGAAGACGAGAGTGATTACTTTACTGTTATTGTGCTGGCCGATCTTTATATCTTTAAGGACGGGCAACACGAATGATCAAGCTGTACAGATCTTCAAAGGGCCGGTCGGTGAGTTTGGTCCGCTTTGTTCTCCTGACGGTCGTTGGCTGGCATTTGAATACTTTACCTCGAAGAACATAGGTGATACAGAAATCTGGATCATGAGTAACAGTAGTAAAGCTGGAGACGTGACAGCCTTGCTTAACCAGAAAACTCTGGAATATGGTGAGATAGCCTGGTCTCCGGACTCGGCATCGCTCAGCTTTATCGGGAATCGCCCTGTAAATTCCAGAGCAATGACCGAGCAGGTTTTTAGTGTCAACGTGCAGACACGCGAGGTGAAGCAATTAACCCATTTGCCGGAATTTACTGCCCTTGGCGCAGGCACAAGCTGGTCCAAAACTGGGCAAATCGCTTTTGTAATGAACGATGACATTTATGTCGTGTCAGAATCTGGGGGCAATACAGCAAAGCTGGTTAACATCCATTCTTTGCTGGCCGGAGTAACTCCCTACTTTCCGTTGTGGTCTCCAGATGCTTCGCGGCTGGCTTTTGTCGGCCGCAAAAGGGAAAACACGAAGATGCGGCAGGATCTTTACGTGATCGAAATCGGCACTGGAAAACTGTCTAAGATTTTTGAGGCGGTAGGAGACGATTCTCCTTTTTGGTTTGACGATCGCTATCTCCTAAGCTCTCATGAGGACGGCAAATATAAATATTCGATATGGTTGGTTCCAATTCTCAAAGGAAATCCAAAAGAGCTGACGCACGGCTTCTACGATGGCACTCCATCGGTCGATCCATCGAAAAGCAACCTCTTTTTTTCCAGGAGCGAAAATATTCGCGAAGCAAGCCTGGACTCTCCGGCGAGAGGGTTTCATCTCTGGAAGCAAAAGCTCCGCTCAAGCAGGTGATATGAATCTTTTAAGTTCTTGTGTGTTGTTGCAGTTGATGACACCACTTACAGTTAGCAACTCTGCCCAGCATACTGACCGTCCTCCCCAATCAGCCGGCAGCCCTAAGATGCTTGTGCGGAGTCTCTATAAGCGCGTGGTCGCCCGTCATCCGCTAGGTGTACCTGAGGGTGAGAACATGAAGATTTTAGCGCCCTATCTTAGCAAGGCGTTGCTTCACAGAATGGACTTGGCGATCGCTTGCGTTGATGATTGGCATCGGCAGAATCCGGAACCCCACTTGAAGCCGGAACTCGGTTGGCTGGAGCTAGGACCCTTTTCGGGCGATAACGAGCGGGCCTCCCCAAAGTCATTTGTGGTTGAAAGAAAAGAGGCAATGAAGAATGGATCGTTTCGCGTATACGTGAAGCTTGCTCGGCCCTTTCCGGGGGAACCGCCTTCGAGCTGGCGTGTTGCCGCTATAGTGGTTCGGGAAAATGGTCAGTTTGTTGTGGATGACGTGATCTATCTCAAAGACGAGGAGCTTGGCCGTGAATATCGGTTGTCAGAGTATCTATCCGCGGGCTGTGATGGTCCTCACTGGATTGGGTTTGATAACCAGCGAACTGAAAAATAACCATGGGAGATAAAAAATAACCATGGGAGATAAAAAGGGACAGCCTGAGAGCCTGTCGGAGAGAAAATTTTCGAACCAAGAATCACCACTGATCAACACTGAGTCCCCTAAGTAAGCTGACGGGCGCCAACGTATCAGCGCCCGCCATTCTTACGGTCACATGGGTGGTTAGTGGACAGTCATGACAGTGGATGAGGTAATGCCGCCCGTGTTCGCACCGATGGAGGTTGTGCCAACTCCTTTGGTGGTCGCCAGACCGGCGCCGTTCGGGCCGTTGGCGATAGTAGCTACGCTGGACGAAGAGGAGCTCCAGTGAGTGTTGAGTGTGACGTCCTGGGTAGTTGCATCACTGAATGTCCCAGTCGCGGTGAACTGTTGCGGGCTGCCCAGGGCGACCGAAGAGGCCGCCGGGGTAATATCGATCGAAGTCAGCGTGCCATTGCTGACGGTGAGGGTGGTTGTCCCACTAACACCTGAGGCAGTGACCGTGATGGTGGCGGTTCCAACTTTCTTGCCATTGGCCACGCCTGTGGAGCGAATCGACGCGAATTGCGGCTTCGATGACTTCCATGACAAGCCACTCAGGCTGGATGTCGTACTGCCATCACTGAAAGTCCCGATAGCGGTGAACTTGATCAATGTATGGCGCTGTACGTGGGGATTGGCCGGGTTGATGGCAATGCTCACCAGATTCACAATCGAAACCGTGAGACCAGTTGAGCCACTCACGGAGCCAACTGTCGCTGTGATGGTGGTGGTTCCCGCGGCAACACTGGAAGCGAGTCCCTGATTATTGATGGTAGCCGCCGCCGGGCTGGAAGAGCCCCAAAGCACAGACGCGGTGATGTCCTGCGTGGTGCTGTCACTGAAGGTTCCTGTGGCGGTGAATTGTTTTGTGGTCCCAATGGCCATACCGGAGTTGCTCGGCGTGACAGCAATGGAAACCAGGGTTGCGGCTGTAATGGTAAGCGAAGCCGTGCCGCTCACAGATCCGGAAGATGCGGTGATTGTGACGGAGCCGGCGCCCGTACTGGTCGCCAGACCGGCTGCATTGATGGAAGCAACATTGAGGTTCGATGATGACCATGTGACCGAGGGCAGTTGCTGCGTGCTGCCATCATCAAAGTTGCCGGTCGCAATAAATTGCTGGGCCGTACCGAGGGCGATAGAAGGAACTGCCGGAGTGACTGAAATCGAGACCAGGCTTGCAGGCACCACGGTCAGCGTAGCCGTGTCACTGAATGCTCCCGCGGTAGCCGTTATGGTCACCGTGCCTTGCGCGATCGTAGTCGCCAGTCCGTTGCCGTCGATGCTGGTTACGGTGTTGTCAGAGGATGTCCATGAGACGCCGCTCACCAGGTCCTGCGATGAACCGTCACTGTAAGTGGCCGTGGCCGTGTATTGCTGCTTGATGCCCATGCCAAGAGTCAGGCCGTCAGGACTGAGCGTGATCGAAACGATTACGGGCGCATTCACGGTGAGCGTGGTGGAACCGACAACGACGCCCAAGGAGGCGGAAATGGTGCTTGTGCCAGATGCTACGCCGCTGGCCAATCCGTTGACGTCAACCGTGGCAACAGCCGATGTGGACGAGCCCCAGCTTACCAGTGCGGTGAGGTCGCGGCTGCTTCCGTCACTATACGTGCCGGTGGCCGTAAACTGCTGGGTGGTATTTACCGGAATTGATAACGCGGCCGGGGCAACGGTGATCGTCGTCAAGTTAGCGGCAGCCACTGTGACACTCAAACTCGCGGTGGCATGAATGCTTCCCGAACTCGCGGTAATTGTCACTACTCCGCTGGTGATGCCGCTGGCCGTGCCACTTGCGTTCATTGAGACTACGCCGGCATCCGACGAACTCCACAGTACTGAAGCAGTCATGTCCGTGCTGCTGCCGTCTGAAAACGTTCCCAATGCCGAAAAGTTTTGTGTCGATCCAGGCGAAATCGATGCGGTTCCCGGTGAAATCTGCAGTCCCGTCAAAGTGACAGGCGCTGGAGTTGGAGTGGGTGTCGGTGTTGGAGTTGGCGCCGGAGTCGGTGCCGGTGTGGGAGTCGGTGTCGGAGTCGGGGGAGTCGGTGTTGGAGTTGGAGTTGGTGCGGGAGTCGGTGTTGGAGTTGGTGCGGGTGCCAATGCTGGCGTGGGTGATGGTGTTGGCGTTAGTCGTGGTGGTGGCTGAGAAGTACCGAATGTTGCGGTCCAGCACCACCACCGCAACCGCTTAAAAGAACAAGACTTAATAAAACTATTGCCGCCGAGATTATTTTGAGTTTCACGCTAGTCTCCGCGCCCGGAAGGGCTATCCGTCAGAAATTTGTTGTTCAGGGGGAAAAAAGGGGGAATAGCTAAATTTTGTTGTTCAGGGGGAAAAAGGGGAGCCGCTCAGTGCTGGCCATATGGCCATTTGATCCATGTCCTATAGGACATGTACTCTGCGAGCTACTTTAGTCATGTTGAGTACTTTTGTCAATGGAATTCTGAAGGTTTTTAATGCGGAAAATCAAGCCGTTTCGCTGCCTGGCCTGTGTACTGACTAGAAGCTAAATCATTAGTAATCAATATCTTACGGGGGTTTAAATCTTAGATCTTAGATATTAGATCTATGATGAGCCTCGGGACAAGACTTGGGACCAACTGGACCTTTTCTGATTTCTTCACGGGATAGCTCGTGTGATTTCCCTTGATATGCCGCATCACGTTATGGATGAACTTGGGAAAAAGGACAGCACGGCCATGTGATTATTTGTTCGGAGAAGCCGAGATTATTTCTTATCGATCCTCTGCAACTGAAACACAAGCGTTCCCCAGTTCATGCGTGCGCGCATCTGTACTGGAACGTGCGCGGCATCGTCGGTGTACCAGATCCACAGCTTGCCTTTATCGCGTACCAGTCCACTGGCTGCTTCAGGCTGCGTACGTAGTGTGTTAAACGTGCCCGCCGGAGTCTTGATCTGCTCGCGAGCTTCAACATGCAGATTTACATCCACTGACTCGCCACCATCATTCAATGGAAAGCTGAAGGTCCTGCCCGGCTCCAGCGGCAAGGACGCTACATAGTAGATCGCCGAAAGCATGTCGGTAACGCAGCCCGGGATTTCATGCTGTTCGTGTTTGGTTTCGTTTTTCTTCAGGTTTTTCTGGTCGAGTACCGCTCTACGATGAGCGTAGTCGAAGGTGATATTGGTGTCTACCCGGCGAAAACCCTCTTCCACGTGACGTGACGTGTTCCGCGAACAAAAGCTGGCGGGATCAAAAAACGATTCCAGGCGGTCCTGTACGTGATAGAGCAGGGCGACTGTGCCGGCGGCATCAGCGGTAGCCACAATGCGGTTTTCCTGACCGGCTTTTTCCATGCGCAGGCTGGCAGTGCCGGCATTGAAGATCCTCCACTGACCGCCGTAAACGTATGTCTGCCCCAGTGGATACGCAAAGTCAGCCCGCGGCCTGCTTACCGTGGGGGCTGATATGGAAGACAAATGACCCGTGGCGGGATCAGCTTTTGCACCCGGGCTTGATGGTCCGGATTTTGTCGTCGGCGCAGGGCCGCTTTTCTGTACGAAGACCATGCTGCTGGCCGAAGGGCTGCTTTTCTGCCCAAAGGCCATGTTCAAAGAAACTCCGGCCAGGCTCGTGGCCACGGCCACACCCATACCTAACACGGCGAGAAATCTCAGTACTCCGTTTCCAAGTCGGCTCAATGGGCTCCTAGAAGCATTTTCAGGATCAGCGCTCCTATCATTAAACCAGAACCAAGCGCCGCGTTGTACTCGCGATGTTTTAGATAGAGTTCGCGGGAGAAGCTCCCCAAACCATCATCAGCATCATTCACTGTCGTCGCCCGATAGGCTGTCAGTCGAGGCAGCAGGCGGGGCACGTTCGCTGCATATTGAGAGTAATCGGGAAAAACCCCGCGCAGGTACACTTCTTCGGCTTGAATCACGGGAATGTAGATAATCAAAAACATCGCCAGCGCCGCCAGCCCGATCCACCAATTGCGTGCACCAATCACAAACCCCAAAGCTATCAGCACGGAGCCAAGATAAAGCGGGTTCCTGGTGTAAGCGTATGGGCCGGTCGTCGCCAGTGCCGCGTTCTTGCGTATGTGTCCGGAGGCAATTGCCCGAACCGCCAGCCCGATCAGCGAACAAGTGGCTCCGCCGAGGATGGATAACCATGTGGGAGCAGCGAACCAGAGATAAGCCCCTGCGAATGCAAATCCCAATGGCACCCGCATGCGCGTGGCGATCTTTGACCATGACAAGGACCGTGACCCGCTAGCCATCTTGCTCACCTGTCGGATTGGTCACTGGGGTTGAGGTCAAAAGATGACGCGCCGCTGAAATCACTTCCTCCGCTGTTATCTTCAGCAGACCCTGTTCCGGTTCGGCGCGGTGCGAATAAGTAGTTTCGCTTTCAGGACTCCTCAAAACGATGGCCTGCGATCCATAGGGTCCGGTCCGCGCCGGATCGGTGGGACCGAAGATGGCTACCACGGGAATTCCCAGCGCCGAGGCAAGGTGCAACGGCCCCGTATCTCCACCGATGAACATGCGCGCACGCCGCGTTAATGCAATCAGCTGCCCGATGGTGCACTTGATCGAAAATGCCGTTCCCTTGCTCGCATCAACCACCGCCTGTGCCAACGGTTCCTCGCCCGGTGCAGTATTCACCAGGGTTCGCAAGTTATGTTTGGCCAGGCCCTGGGCCACTTCACCAAAACGTTGCGGAGGCCATTGCTTGGCGCCCCAGCCTGCTCCCGGAGTCACCACCGCATAGCTGGCAATTCCCAGAATTTTGATCTGTTCGTCCACCCACGCTGCGCCGCGGGATCGCAGGGAAGTTGCGGCGCCACCAGCGGCAACTCGCCATCGGGCAGCAAACCCGCTAGCACCTCTTTTGCCAGTTGATGATTTTGTTCAATCACATGCGCACCGTGCCGCGCAAACGTGTGCTTGTAGAACAAGCGCGCGATGGATTCACGCGGATCAACGTAACCGGCCATTTCAGGTGCGGAACTCAGCCATCCGGCAATGGATGATTTGGCGTTGCCCTGAAAATCCAGGGCGATATCGTAATGCGTTTCGCGCAGGCGTTTGAAGTCGCCCCTGATTTCGGCAATGGTTTTTCCATCAAAGAACCGCTTGCGCCAGCGCTTCGTGTTCACGGTGTGGATCAGGTTCACCACGGGCTTGGGTGGAGAAAGCGATACGGGATCAGGTTTGTGGCCGCGCGCAGTCAGCAGCTCTGACCAGTTTTCTTCCACCAGCCAGCCAATGGTTGCGTCAGGCAGAGCAGCGCGAATGGATGTGACGGCCGGCAAGGCGTGCAGAATATCTCCCATGGCGCCCAGCCGCACGATCAGGATTTTTGCCATTCGCCTCTCTTCAACATCTCGGTCGTGGAATGGTCTTTCGGATCGCCCACAATTGCAACCTGTCCGCCGTATTCCATCACAACATCTCGTTCAGGGACGCTTTCCGCGGTGTAATCAGTTCCCTTGGCGTGAATATCCGGACGGATCAGCCGAATCAAGTCGCGCACATCGGGCGAATCAAACACGATCACGGCATCCACGTCAGTCAGGGCAGCCAGAATTTCAGCCCGCTCATGGTCAGGGACGCGTGGACGCCCGTTGCCTTTCAGACACCGCACACTCGCGTCAGAATTCACCGCGACAAGAAGCTTTCCGCCCAATTCTTTAGCGGCACGCAGATAACGCACGTGGCCCACATGCAGCAGATCAAAGCAGCCATTCGTCAGCACCACTTTGTTGCCCTGATCGCGCCACTGCTGCACCAGTGCGGGCAACTCGCTTAAAGAAACCAGTTTTGATATCTGCGCCAGGAGTTATTCCTCCATCACGGCCCGCAGCAACTCAGCCCGGGAGACGGTTGCCGTGCCCCGTTTCATCACCACAATGCCGCCCGCATAATTGGCCAGTCTGGCGGCGGATTCCGCGTCCGCTCCGGCAGCAAGTGCAGCGGTGTATGTGGCGATCACCGTGTCACCGGCGCCAGTTACGTCAGCCGTCTCGTCAGATCCATGGATTGGAATCGCCACCGGCTTGCCGGAACGCGTAAACAGCACCATGCCATCTTTGCCTCGTGTAATCACCAGCGATTGCAGCTTCATTTTCTGCATCACTGCCTTCCCGGCTGCCATGAGACGGCCGTTGTCGTAGCCGATGCGAGTCTGTAATGCCTCTTCCAGTTCAAATTCGTTTGGTGTGGCGGCGGTGATCCCGGTGTATGCCAGCGCGCGGTAACGCGAATCCAGAGTCACTGGGATTCCATTGACTGACGACCGCGAGCGAATCAGATCAAAAAGCTGTGGTGTGGCGGCCCCATAACCGTAGTCAGAGATCAGCAAAGCGTCAGAGGCGCGCACGTATCCGCGGGTCTGGTAAACCATATCGCGCATGGCGCTGCGGTCCAGAGGCGTGTCAGGCTCGCGGTCAACTCGTATCACCTGCTGCCGGGGAGAATGAGTCATGCCGGCCAATACACGCGTCTTGGTGACAGTCGTGCGTCCCTTGACCCGGCGGATCCCGCTTACAGAGATATGCTTTTTGCGGAACGCATGCAGCAGCATGCGCCCGGGTTCATCATCGCCAATTACGCCTACTGGAAGCACGGTGACCCCCAGGTCGGCCAGGTTGTAGACAGCATTGCCTGCGCCGCCCGGGACCACAGTGCGATCTCGATGACGCAGGATCAGCACCGGCGCTTCACGCGACACGCGCGCGATTTCGCCATAGATAAATTCGTCGGCGATCAGGTCTCCCAGCACCGTAATGGTCAGCTTGGGAAAGCTCTCAATGATCTTGACCAGGCGATCTGCGGGCTTCAATTGCTTTTGCATATCAGCAGCAAAATTCTCTCATGCCGGAGCTACAATCTGCAGCCACAACGTTGTTCTAAGGTGCTAATCAGCCATTGCATGGCTGTATTGGGGTCCTCTAAGCCGATTTTTAAGCGCGCCACCTGCACCGGATCAAGTGCCTCTCTGAATGGCTGAAGATTGATCTCGTCTTTCTCCGTGGTGATGAAATAGTCCGCCTTGCACTGCTGCTTTTTGTTCAACAACAGTTGAACATCTGCCGCCGAGTAGTGATGGTGATCTGGAAAGGCATGGGTTCCCGCCAGATCCACCTGCAACGCTTTGAGCTGCTCAAAGAACTGATTGGGTTTGGCGATGCCACAGAACGCGAGTCCACGGCCTGCGAAGCTCGGGAGTTCGAGCGTTCTCGTGACGCGCCAGATCTGTTTGCCGGCAAGCGACTGCGGCAGTTCGATTCCGGGATTCACCACCAGAACATCAGAGCGATCCAGCGATGATTGCGGCTCGCGCAGCCGTCCCATCGGCAGAAACGTGCCATCAAGGTCAGCTTGTGGAAGCATTACAAGATCGCAATCGCGATACAGACGCCGATGTTGGAAGCCATCATCCAGAAGATGCAGCTGCGAAGAGAATGTCTGTTCTGCCAGCTGTCCGGCATGAAAGCGGTCTGCGCCAACAACTACTGGAACCTGAAGCCTGCGTGCCATGAGCAGCGGCTCGTCGCCGAAATCAGAAGCGGAGCCTTGTGGATCGACCGCGCTGACATTTCCGGATTTACGGCCATAGCCCCGGGAAAGAATGTCAAAGCTGATGCCCTGCTGTTTCAACAACTCGCCCAAAGCAATCACGAACGGCGTCTTGCCGCTTCCTCCCACAGATAGATTGCCAACACTCACAACCGGCTTTTGCAGCTTATGAACGGCAAATATCTTGCGATCATAAAGCGAATTGCGGACCGCCACCGCGGCGCCGAAGATAGCTGATAAAGGATTCATTTGCCCGTTGCTCCGCCACTCAGCGCCTGCCCCGCCGCTTTCTCCTTCATCAGCTTTTGCAGCGCAGTCAAGGTCCTGTCTGTTGCTCCCGTGTTTTCCAGAAACAACTCCCTGGCTCGATGGCCGAGCCGCTGCCGCTCTACGCGGTTTTCAAGCAGATAGATAAATTCTTCGCCCAGATTTTCTGCCGATATCGTCTTCAGCCCACTGCCTTCGGTGAAGATGCGCACGATCTCGCGAAAGTTAAATGTGTGCGGCCCGGTCAGTATCGCCACTCCATGCTGGGCAGGTTCCAGAATGTTGTGGCCGCCCAGCGGCACCAGGCTTCCGCCCACAAACGCCACCAGTGCCAACTCGTACACCGAGGCCAGTTCGCCGACTGTGTCGAGTAGAAAGACACAACCGTTAATTTTTTCCGAGAATCTCCATGCGCTGCGCCTCACCATATTCAACCCAGAACTCTGGACCATCACCGCGACTTTGTCGAAGCGCTCCGGATGGCGTACTGCCAACACCATCACCGCCGACGGAAAACGCTTCAGCACCAGTTTGAATGCGGCCAGTACCAGCTCCTCCTCGCCTTCCGTGGTGCTGCCGCAAACGATCACCGGAGCGTCTTTGCTGATGGTTTCACGGAGTTCCTGAACCAGGCCAGAACTTGCGCTCAGGCGGATATCGAATTTCAAATTGCCGCTGACATGTACCGCATCAGTCCGGGCGCCAATGCCGATCAACCGCTCAGCGTCTCCGGCAGTCTGGGTCAGGAACAAATCGACATTGCTCAGCACGCGTGAAAAGAATGCTTTAAAGCGCCGGTAGCGAGGGAATGAGCGGTCGGAAATACGTGCATTCACAATCGCGACACTGGCACCGCTGTCATGGACCAGATGCAGCAGGTTCGGCCAGAACTCAGTCTCAGCCAGCACCAGCAGGTCAGGTCGCAGAAATCGTATGTAGGGCCGGAGCGCAAAACCAAAGTCCAGCGGCAGGTAGAAAACATTCTCCGGACCAAAGCGCTGGTGCGCAAGCTTCTGTCCGGTCAACGTGGTGGTTGAAACAAAAAGCTGATGCCCCGGAAAAGCCTTCTTTAACTCACCAGCCAGATGGCTTACAGCCAGCACCTCTCCCACTGAAACCGCGTGCACCCAGATGCAGCCCCGGGCTGCATCGCGTTTTAAGCGTGCCGGAACCTGCCCGATGCGCTCCTTGAAGCCCGCACGATATTTCTGCAAACGCAGCAATTGCAATCCCCACCAGGGCAGGGACAGTATGGCAACGCAGGCCAGCAGCAGGCTGTAGAGGATGTACATGGAAGACTAGACATTCTATTCGCTCCCCTGCGCCAGTTGTGAAAAACCGGCTCCCATTTGATAATCAGAGCAGTGAAAACCTTCAGGATCGCAGTACTATTTCTGCTTTTGACTACCGTGGGCCTGTGTGGCGACAAGGGATTCAATCCGCCGCCGGCCGGCGCCGCAGCCAGTTATCCCCTGCATGAGGCGCATGATGATGAGAAGGTGACCATCGCCATTGATCCCTTCACCACTCCGGACAAGGCGGCTGCCTTCAAAACGCGCTATAGCGATTACGGATTTCTGCCCATCCGCATCATCATTGCCAATGACGGTGACAAGCCGCTGATGCTGGACACAATCAGGATTGAGCTGGTTGCCGGCAGCAAAGAAAAGGTCACGACGGCAACGCGTGACGATATTTTCCGCCGCATCGCCCGGCCGGACAAAATCACCAGCAAATCGAAAATTCAGCTGCCGGTCCCCGTACCGCATGACAAAAGCCCCATCAGCAAGGAGACGCGCGACGAAATTGACGCCGCGATGTTTAACGCTTTTCCGGTTACCCCGCATTCCAGTCACAATGGCTTTGTCTTTTTTGACGTTGCCGGAATCACCGACCCCCAGGCAGGAGCGCATGTGCAGATTTCCGGGATAAAAAGCGGGTCGCAGGAGCTTTTCTATTTCGACATTCCCTTACAGCCTTATGTGGAGCCACCCTCTAAATAGGCCGGCCATCCGGTTTGGCGCCCCGCCGAATACCAATGACCTATAATTTTTCTTCATGACAGCCAGTACGCAGATTCCCGGCAGCGTTCGCCAGAAATATGAAGCAGTGATTGGGCTTGAAGTTCACGTCCAGCTGCTCACGCAGACGAAAATTTTCTGTGGCTGCTCCACCCGGTTTGGCGCCCCACCAAATACCAATGTCTGTCCGGTTTGCCTGGGTATGCCGGGATCTTTGCCGGTGTTGAATCGGCGAGCCGTGGAATTCGCCGTCCTGGCGGCAATGGCGCTGCATTGCGAGATTCGAGAAACGTCGATTTTCGCTCGCAAGAATTATTTTTATCCCGACCTTCCCAAGGGCTATCAGATTTCTCAATACGATCGCCCGCTCGCCGAGCATGGCTACATCGATATTGTTGTCGGCGGCCAGAGCAAGCGCATTGGCATCACGCGTCTGCACATGGAAGAAGACGCAGGCAAGAGCATCCATGACGGCTTCGCAGATTCCAATGCCTATACCTACATCGACCTGAACCGGACTGGCACGCCATTGGTGGAGATTGTCAGTGAGCCGGACATGCGTTCCGCCGACGAGGCTTTTGAATATCTCACGCGACTCAAAGAGATCATTCTTTACACCGCCGTGAGCGACTGCAACATGGAAGAAGGCTCATTGCGCTGCGACGCCAATGTAAGCATACGTCCGCGCGGCCAGGAGAGATTGGGGACCAAAGCCGAGATCAAGAATGTAAATTCATTCCGCTTTGTTCGCCAGGCAATTGAGTATGAGATTGACCGTCAGATTGAAGTGGTTGAGAGCGGAGGAAAGGTCATTCAGGAAACCCGGCTGTTTGATGCCCCACAAGGACGCACCTACAGCATGCGATCCAAGGAAGAAGCGCATGACTATCGCTACTTCCCTGAGCCCGATCTTCTTCCATTGGTGGTGGACGCAAGGCTGCAACAGGAGATCCGCGGCAAGCTCCCTGAACTTCCAGAGGCGCGCCGCAAGCGCATGGTCTCCGAGTACGGCATTACTGACTATGACGCTCAGGTGCTTACCAGCAGCCGCACCATGGCTGACCAGTTTGAAGAGGCCGCAAGGGCCGCCAAAAACCCTAAGCGCGTTGCTAATCTGGTGCAGGGTGAACTGATGGGCCGGTTGAAGACCCATGGCCTGGAGATTGAGCAATCTCCCATTTCCATGAAAGGCGTGGCCATGTCCGCTGATCTCGCGGAAGACGGAACGATTTCCAGCAAGATACTGAAGGATCTCTATGACAAGGCCTTTGAGAACAAGGAAGATTTTCCGGTTGTCTACGAGCGCGAGAAGCCGCAGCAGATAACCGATTCCTCTGCCATTGAAAAGATGGTGGATGAGATTATTGCTGCCAATCCAAAGCAGGTGGAACAGTATCGCGCCGGCAAGACCACCATGCTCGGGTTCTTTGTTGGTCAGGTGATGAAGGCATCCAAAGGCCAGGCCAAGCCGGAGCTGGTGAATGAGTTGGTAAAGAAGAGACTAGGTTGATGGCTTCTTGCCTCTTTTTAAAATCCCGAGCGCAGCGAGGGATCCCTACACGATGCTGGCGGATTTTTTATCCCGAAGCAAAGCGAGGGAACCCCTACGGTCTTAAGGAAGATAGTCGCCCACGAATGGTGAAAAAATATCCCGAGTGAGCTGAAATAAGGTCTACTTGAAGTTGATTCGCGTGTTTCGCTTTCATTCGCGGCTAAATTGTTCTTCGCCGTCGCCGCTGCTCGCTCTCCTTTATTATTTCGGTCAAATCCACAACCGGCCGTATCTCAATCGGTCCAAGTCCATACTTAAAGCCTGGTTGCTGTGAGACAAGCTGAACGGCATGATTGAGGTCTCGCGCCTCAAGGATCTGAATGCCGCCAACCTGTTCCTTGGTTTCCGCATAGGGGCCGTCAGTGGTCGCCACTTTGCCGTTTTTCCAGTACAGGGTCATCGCGGTCTCCGGAGGCTGAAGAGGCACTTCGGCAACCAGATGTCCGTTGGCGCGCAGATGGTCATTGTGCTCAAAGCATTCGTCGAGCACTACGTGTCGCTCGTCCTCGGTCATCCCTTCGAATTTCCCTGGCTCGATGTATCCCAAACAGATGTATTTCATCGGTTACTCCTGGTTTCCTGTGATCCAGAGCCATCGCTCATCTTTCCGCTATCAAATAGCTGTTATCAGATAGTCGCTCGGGAGACCGAAAATCGACAGCTACTCCATTTTTTTAGCTCACCAGAGGAGTTTTGTGGGGTCACTGATGCGAATCGTCGTTAACAGAGATTTTGACCATTGAAAACTCTGCGGCCGCTCTAACGCTCTGGTCAAATGGAACACGTCTTATTCATAGCGAAGAGCTTCGGTGGGTGAGACGGCGATGGCGTGGCGGGCAGGCAACAGGCAGGCGAGGAGCGCGCTGAGATGAAGAGCCCGGCGGTCGCGATCAGACTGGTTACGGCAAAATCGTTTTGCATCCAGTGGGCGAGAACAGCGCCGAGAAAGCTGTCCACGGCAAGGCCCATGACCATGCCCGCAGCCACGCTGACAAGCTGCGATGCGCGCGGCGACCCACAGGACGTGCTTGCGCGGCGCGCCGAGCGCCAGACGGACGCCGAATTCTGTAGTGCGCTGCGCGACGCTGTAAGCGACGACGCTGAAGATGCCAACCAGCGCGAGCGCAAGCGCCATGGCGGAGAAGACGCCAAACAATACGGAGAAGAGCCGCTGGTTCCTATACTGTGCATCGCGCGCGATGGCTTCATTCAGGGTAAGAGTGCCGTTGAAACTGCTGTTGGAGAGCGTCTGGCCGGAAGCGACGGATGCGATAGCGGCGCGTATGGAGTGCATGTAGGTAAGCGGATCGCTCTGCGTGTGGACGAAGAACTGCGCGTAGGGCCGCATCACGGTGGTGTATGGAAGGTAGATGGCGGGGACGACGGGATGCATCGAGGCCGTCATTGCGCGCATCGCCGACCACGCCGATGATCTGACGCCATGCGGTGCTTTGCGCAGAGGCGACCTGGTAGCGATTCTGAGGTGTGAGACCGGGAATGCGTAGCTGCCGGCCCAGGGCGTTGGACGAGGAGAGATAGCGCGTGGCGAAAGCATGATTGACGATCGCGATGAAGTCTCCGCGGTTGTTTTCATCCGTGTTCCAGACGCGACCCTGAAGCAGTGAAATGCGCAGCGCAGCGAAATATCTCTGGTCCACCAGCATCACACGCGCTTGTGTCTGCTCGTGATCGCCAGTTCCGTCAATCTCGAAGGAGTTGTCGGCACCAGCAGAGGGCGGCATGGCATTGACGCCGACAGCAGCAGTGGAGACGCCGGGTACGGATGCGATCTTCTCCCGTATCTGCTCGATGTAAGCGACTCTCGCTTCGCGCGACTGGCGCTCCCACTCGTCTGGGATTCGGTTGCGCAGCTGGATGCCGAGCCTCATTACATTGGCGGGATCGTAGCCAAGCTGCGTCCGCATCAGCCCAAGAAAGCTGCGAATGGCGGTGCCCGCAGTGGCCATAAGAAGCAGTGTCAGCGCGACTTGCGCGGCGATGAGAACGCTCCAGCGGCGCTTTGCGGGAGCAGCCACAACGCCGGTCTGCCTTCCGGGGAGCATGCGCGCGGAATCGCCACGCGAGAGACGCAGTGCCGGGACAAGACCGAAGAGGATGCCACAGAGCAGCGCGAGCGCGACGGAGAACGCGAGAATGGGAGCGTTGATGCGAATGAAGGATTCTGCCGGAAAGGAATCCGGAGAAAGCACCATGGGAAGCTTTGCCAGCCAGTAAGACGCGGCCACGCCAAGGACGGCGCCGCTGCAGGAGATGACGATGGCTTCCACCAGCAACTGGCGGACGATGCGCCAGCGGCTGGCGCCGATGGCACTGCGGATGGCGAGCTCATGCCGGCGCGTGCGACCACGTGCCAGCAGAAGGATGGAGCAATTGGCGCAGCCGATAATCAGCAGGAGCACAACGCCGGCAAGAAGAAGCGTCAGGGTGTGGCCGGTATTCTCCTGGAAAATCCAGATGATGGGCTGCAGCCCGAAATGCAAGTGGTCGGGAAAGCTTCCGAGATTCTGTTTCGTAATCTGGAGCACAATGGGCTCAAGCACGGCCTTGGCGGCCGCAGGTGTAACGTGGGGCCGGAGCTTGATCCACGGCAAATAGGAACCGGAAACGGGAACATCAGGAAGATGCTGCATCAAGGTGGCTGGCAGGTAGACATCGCCAACGTCGGTCATGTCATTGAATGCGAAGCTGCGCGGCATCACGCCAATGATGGTGTAGGGGGCATGATTCATTTCCAGCGTCTGCCCGATCACGTGGGGATCGCCGCCGAAGTGGCGCTGCCAGAAGCGGTAGTTAAGAACAACAACGGAGTGGCCGCCGTTCTCCGCATCGGATGGCTCGATGTTGCGGCCGAGAAGCGGGCGCACACCGAAGAACGTCCCGGCATTCTCTGTGAGGTAGGTGCCCGCGATCTCTTCCGGCAGCGCGCCGGTGATCTCCATCTGCGTGGGGTTAAAGCCAAGCACTGAATCAACCGGGGAGGCACGGCCCAGGTCATCAAGCTGTGCCTTGCTGAGGGCTGCCCAGGTAAACGATGTGCCCGCCGCACTCTCGGTGAGCCCGAAGAGGTTCACGATGCGGTCGGCGTCGGCGTAGGGAAACGGGTGCAGCAGAACGGCGTAGATGAGCGAGAACATTGCCGTTGTGGCGCCAATGCCGAGCGCCAGTGAGAGCACGGCGACGGCGGCGAAGCCAGGGTTACGCCGCAATCCGCGGAGTCCGTAGCGAATGTCTCCGCCCAGCTCATCGAAGAGGCGCAGACCAATGGCGTTGCGGTAAGTTTCGTTTTGGGCGGCAGGCTGGCCGAGGTCGATGCGGGCTTTGCGGCGGGCTTCTTCTTCGGGCAGGCCCTGGCGGATTAAATCTTCCTGGTAGGCGTCGAGAGTAGAACGAAATTCTTCTTCCACGTCGCTATGAGTGCGTGGCGCAATGGAGTGCCAGAGCTTGCGAATTGCGGCGAGGAGACTCATATGTCACCTCTCCTCCGCCTTCTTGGCGAGAATGCCGGCGACCACAGCGGCCATGTCAGTCCATTTGGCGGTCTCAGCCTTGAGCTGACGCGTACCGGCAGCGGTGAGCGAGTAAAAGCGGGCGCGGCGGTTGTTCTCTGACTCACCCCACGCGCCTTTGATCCAGCCCTGGCGCTCAACACGATAGATGGCAGTGTAGAAAGAACCCTGCAGGATTTCCAGGCGCTCGCCGGAGATCTGCTGGATGCGCAGCAGGATGCCGTAGCCATGCAGCGGACCGAGCGAGACCGCCTTGAGGATGAGCATCTCGAGTGTGCCCTGCGGGAGTTCAACGGGTTTCGTCATTGGTCACGAGCCCTCTCCTATCTGGGAAAGGAGAGTATATGCGCTCTCTCCTTTCCCGTCAAGGAGAGTGCCACCCGGGCCGCCTGCCGAATGTTTACATACTTCCGGTTGGGACTGCGCCTGCACGCTCGTAATTCACGAGGATGACGCCTTTCGGGGTGACTGTGCTTTCCGTCACCTTGAATGCCGCCGGGATGGTGCCATCGGCAAACAATCGTTTTCCATTGCCCAACGTTACCGGAAATATCTTCAGCCAGAAGCCATCGACCAAATCATGCTTCATGAGCGTCTGAACAAGATTTGAGCTTCCCCAAACGTGCAAATCCGGCCCTTCCTGTTGCTTGATTTTCTTGATCTTTGCCGCAATATCTCCGTTCAGAAACACAGTCGGCTGCCATTCGTGAGACGCAATGGTATTTGAGGCGACGTACTTGGTGGCTGTGTTGACGGCCGGCCAAACGTCGCCATGTTGCGGCCAGAATCGTGACCAAATGTCAAAGGTTTTGCGCCCCAGCAACAAGTCAAACGGCATGTTCATCTGCTTTTTAATGGCCGCTCCACTAACAGGATCGGAATGGGGACTTGTCCACCCGCCATACGCAAAGCCGCCACTGGTATCTTCCTCTGGCCCGCCTGGTGCTTGTATGACACCATCCAGCGAGACAAATTCAAGTACGATTCACTTTTCTCATGACTCCAGTTCCTTTTGCGGGTGAGGTGGCAGATTTACTGTTTCAAGTAACGAAGCGCAATACAACCTGATTTGAAAATCTTTGACTCAACAAGTTTTAACTGCAATTTCTCCGGCAGGCTGACACCGTCCAATAACCGTCTTCCTTCGCCAGCAATGATTGGGCAAACGACAAATTGATATTCATCCACCAGGCCAAGCTCTATCAGTTGTGAAGGAACACTTACACCGCCGACTAAAATATTTTTGCCCTGTTCTTGTTTCAATTTAAGTATTTCGTCGCGCAGGTCAGTACGAACAATTCTCGTATTTTTATCTTCAGCGCTGTCCAATGTTCGTGAAAAAACAACTTTGGGGATGGAGTCGAATGCGTGAGCAAATTCGTGATCTGCTTTTGACGCAGAATGATCTTTGGCGACATCGGGCCAATAAGGAACCATCAATTGATAGGTCTTACGCCCAAAGACTTGCAAGTCAACGTCTCGCGTGAGGTGCGTAAACCACTCAAGCGTGTCGTCACCGGGATTGAACTTGGTATGGTCGACACAGCCATCCAGGGTAAGGTTGATTGCGAAGATCAGGTTTCTCATTGGCTCAGTCGCTCCTCTCGGCTCCTCCGTCAGTTAAACACCGCATTTCGTCAGGCGACACCGGCCTTGCGCCTCCAACGCGAGTACCTCATTCAGATCGGCGGCTTTCAGCATCCAAAAACCGCCGATGCGCTCCCTGGTCTCCAGATACGGCGCGTGTTCACAGGGCCGCAGTGGCCAGGAGGTTTACTTGCTTCCGTTGGGTCCTTGTTCCGGAGCCGGGTAGAAAAGAAGCTCGCGCACTTCGCCGGCCACATCGCAGGCGATGGCACCCTTCTTCGCCCATTTCAGCGCCTCGTCGATATCAGCGCATTCCAGTATCCAGAATCCGCCTATGTGCTCCTTGGTCTCCAGGTACGGCCCGTCGGTGACCAGCACCTTGCCGCCGGCCTTTGCCCGCAGCGTCTTCGCGCTGCCAACCGGGGAAATGCCGCAGGCGAACTTCCTCACGCCGGCAGCAATCAATTCGCGGTTGAGAGCGTGGATCTCCTCGATCATCGCTTCGGTTACGGTGGACGGGTCGAAGTCGTCGGGAAGGTAGTTAGCAACCAGAAAATGTGGCATGACGTTTTCTCCTTGTTTTTCTGTGACTTGTTTTCTGTCACTCAGAGCCGTAGCTCATCGCTCTGTCGCATATAGTCGTTGCGGAGACCAAAAATCGACAGCGACTCCAATTTTTATTTCAGCTGCCGAATCCGCTCTTGCAGGAACTGACGCTCCGGTTCCTGTTGGGTCAGAGCCAGCTCCTTCTCATAAGAAGCCCGGGCGCGGGAATCCGCCCTAATCTGCGACACAGAGCCGCACGGGCAGAGTGCGCAAGGTGATAGTGGGAGAGTTGGTCGCGTTCGAGCACGTGATCAATGAGGAGAAGATCCTTCCCGGGACCGTCGCACATGGCAATGGCCACACGCGATCCAGTTCGACAACCGGGAGGGCTGAATTCAGAGCAACTGGTCGTAGAAGCCGAGTAATCCGGCTCCGGCCACCGAACGGATCGTCAGAGCGGGCTCTGATCGCTCCGGCAACTGAGTCTTCTCCCGTTATCAATTTTGCCAGATGATCCGTGTCCGATACTACTTCGGGAAAAGAGAATTCGGCCGGCGAGTGTACATTCTACCCATGTCTACAATGAACGCTCAATCGCGTCTTAATTTGGCGGAAAACCCGGAGCCTCACACTTCTTCGAGCCTCCGGGTAAGACGATCTCATTCCGACCGCAGCGCCTGCGTCACGTCTACGCGTGAGGCTCGCACCGCCGGCAGCAATGATGCGATGATGGCTACGATCAGCAATACCAGGGCCGAGACCACGACCGGCACCGCGCCGGGCATCTTGAGATCTGCAAAGTATCTGGCTCCTATCCGCGCCAGCGCGAACCCCAGCGCGGCTCCGGCGAGTACGCCAAGGGTCGCCATGAGCGCGCCTTGTGCGATCACACCTTGCAGGAGTTGCCGCGGCTGCGATCCCAGAGCCAGCCGGATGCCGAACTCACGTGTGCGCGCGCTGACTGAGAATGCCAGAACGCCGGCAACGCCGATCACAGCGATCGCCAACGCGACAGCGGCGAACACGCTGAACACCACGGAGTTCAGCCGGTCCGGAGTGAGTACTTCGGTGCGGACATCTTTCAGCGTTGAAGGCTTCTCGACCGGCTGATCGGTGGAGAGTTCTCGGATGATGCGCGTGGCCGGAGTGACCAGAGCATAGGGGTCCTGGCTGGTGTGGATGAAAAGATCGGCGCCAAACATGGGGCCGTCTTCAAAAGTGCTATACACGGTGACGGTAGGCCGGGGAATAATGTGTTCGTCGTCAATATCGGGAACCACACCAATGATGCGGTGCGGCCCTTTGATGCGGTTCCTTTCCTCACCTTTTTCAGAAATGAACTCCAGCACCGGGTCTGACCAGTAGATATGGCGGCCGACGGCGTCTCCTCCGGCGAACATGCTCTGGGCGAGCGACTGGCTTACCATCACCACGGGCTCGGAGTCTTTCGTGTCACGCGCATCGAAATCGCGTCCGGCAAGAATAGGAACGCCCAGGGCGGCGAAGAATCCGGGAGAGATGGTGCGCCAGCGGGCGCGTGGATCATCTTTGCCTGCCTGATGAGGATGGCCGTCACCAGCAAACTGTAGAGCGAAACTCTGGCCGTCGCGCCAGGGAATGACGTTGGCGAAGGCCGTCGACGTGACGCCCGGAAGGGCGTTGATGCGCCGCATGGATTCCTTGTAGAAGTCAATCACCTGTTCCGGCGTTTTTCCATACGACATGGCGGGAACACTGAGAGAGAGAACATGCTCCGTGTCCAGGCCCGTCTGGGCGCGGCGCAGAGCGACGAGTGTGGTAATGAGGCTACTGGCTCCGGTGAGCAGCACGAAAGACAAAGCGATCTGCGTCACCGCGAAGATACGCTGGCGGCGTGATGTGCTGCCAGTCAAGCGTGCGCCGCCGGTGGCCAGGCTCAAACCCTGAGAACTGTCCCCGGAGGGCAGGCGCGGGACGAATGCCAGTACCACGGAAGCGATGATCGCCAGTCCTGCTCCGACCCACAACATGCTGGTATCCACGGTCAGGTCCAGGGCGCGCACGGAGAAGCGAGAGGCGTAGCGCGCCAGAATCGCGACCAGCGGACTTGCGCTGACCACACCCAGCGCGGCTCCAATTCCGCAGACGATCAGCCCTTCCGCTAGCAGCATGCGGCGCAAAGCACCCCGGCTTGCGCCCAGCGCGGCGCGGATGGCAAGTTCGTTTTCGCGGCGCACGGACCGCGCCAGAATCAGGTTGGCGACATTGCAGCAGGCGATGATGAACAGCAAGCCTGACGCCGCCAGCAAGACCAGCAGGATGGTGCGCGCGCCGGATGTGACTTCGTCGCGAAAGGGAGTGACCGCAATCTGGAAATTCGCCTGTTTCGAATAGGCTTCAGGATACTTCTGCGTCATGGCCGCGTAGGTCGTGCGCAATTCCGCGCGGGCCTGTTCGATCGTGGCTCCGGGACCCAGTCGCCCGAACACCTCGGTCATGCGATGCACGCGTCCCGTCACCATGGTTGCGGAAAGATGATGCGGGCTGATCACCAGGTTGCCGATGATCTCCGTCTCCTGCGGATACGGCACGCAGGGTTCAAGCACGCCAATGATGGTCGCTGTCCGATCGCCGATGCTGCCCAGACGGATTTGTTTCCCGATGACGCTGGGATCGCGATTGAGGGCCGTGTTCCAGTAACGATAGGTGAGCACTACGACGCCGGCGGCATTCGGACCGTCGTCTTGCGGTCCAATCAGCCGTCCCAGCACGGGATGAAGGCCCATCACGTCAAAAAACGTTCCGTTGACAACGCCACCCTGAATGGTGCGCGGTTCGCCCAGCCCGACCATGGTGAAACCCATGGCGGAGAAGTCGCCGAACGCACCCACGCTCTTGACGCCGGATTTCAGGTCCTCGATTTCGGGCACGGAAAACGTGGTGTTATCAGCGTCAATTCCCGGCGCGCTCTGGCGGACATAGATCAGCCTGGCTTCGTCCCGGTTGGTCAGAGGTTTAAGCAGAATGCCGCGCACCAACGAGAAGATTGCCGCATTGGCGCCGATGGCCAGAGCCAGAGTAAGGACCACGGCAACGGCCAGTCCGGGAGCCCGAAACAACGAAAGAAATGCAACTCTGAGATCGCGAATGAATGCCATGTTTGGCTGGACCTCCATCCAAAAAATTATGCTACCACTTGCCCGCAGGGGCGAACGCTGCGGGTGTTCCCGGTTTCCCGGGTCGTTCATCCTATAGTCGTCGCTGACAGACGAAAATCGACAACCAGAAACAACTTTTTTATGGCCTCAAGGCCGCGACTGAGACCAGGGTCATTTGTCCGACAAAGTAACGATTCGGCCAGGTGACGAGAGCGCGTTTGAACTAAGCCTCCGCAGCCACCCCTGGCTGGGATTGCAGGGGTGGATCTGCGTTTGCTTTGCGTTCATTATTTCGAGCATGACGATCATCCAGGCTTCAATCTCTTATTTCGTCTGCATCAGTCCTGCAACAACGGCAGCAAGTTTATCGAGTTGCTCCGCCCAGCCCTCGAGCTGCCCGCTCTCGATTGCGTTCTGCATGGTTTCGTTTCCAATGAAAGTGAGTCTCGTCTGGCCGTTTCCAATATCCTCAAAAAGAATCACGTTGTGCGCAGCGTCTATGGCCTCAAGCTCTATTCCCAGCTGCTCAGGCTCAATCTTGTTTCCCTTCGAATCGCAAAAGTACATGGATGAGACGATCTTCTCGTACGGAACAATCTCATAGTATTCACCACCGTTCCAGCCCTCCCACCCATCCGGCGTTCTCATGCTAAGGAGAAATTTTCCTCCCACGCGAAAATCTATCTCACAAAAGGGCGCAGTGAAACCCTTCGGCCCCCACCACTGCATCACGTATTTCGGGTCTGTCCACGCCTTCCAAACCAATTCGCGCGGGGCATCAAAAATTCGTGTGACAACCATCCGCTCTGTCTCATTCGACGTGCTTTTTGTCATATCCAACCTCCGCTTTTTTCATTTGCTTCACCACTGCATCCAGCCTGTCGAAGCGCTCTTCCCAGAGTCGGCGATAGTTAATTGCCCAGTCGCTGACTGTCTTTATCGCCTCCGGCCTGAGCGTGCAGACACTCTCTCTTCCACGCTTCGTCTTGATTACAATCCGCGCCCGCACCAGGTAGGCAATATGTTTTGAAATCATCTGCTGCGAGAGTGCAAACGGTTTCGTCAATCCATGCACAGAGGCAGGGCCCCGTGAAAGCCGTTCGATCATCGCCCGACGGGTTGGATCAGACAAAGCCGTAAATGTTGTATCGAGACTATTCACAACCATATGGTAGTGTATTTTTTATAAATGTCAAATGTTGAATTTCGCGATTCCTGAACCCTGCCTCATTCACCTGACGATGAAAGTGCGTACCGCAACCTGCGCAGGAGAGCGAGCCGCCAAGGTCGCGGCGTCGGCTCAGGTGCCGGAGAATGCGGGATTGCCTCCGGAGCCTGTTCTCGATGCGCGGCTTGTCGGCCAAGTGATCTTTGCTCTGTAATCCGGGGGGATATTGACGAAGATTTAAATAATGGACGGGGCGGCGGATTCCGCGTCACCAGTTATCATTTCAATTCCTCGAGCCGCCTCGCCAGAAAACGTCGCTCCGGTTCCTGCTGCGCCAGGACGAGCGCCTTTTCATACGAAGCACGCGCCTCCGGAATTCGCCCCAATCTTCGGCACAGATCCGCACGGGCAGAGTGCGCGAGGTAATACTCGGAGAGTTGCTCGCGCGTTAGCAAGTCATCGATTAGACGAAGGCCCTTCTCCGGACCGTCGCACATGGCAATGGCCACGGCGCGGTTCAGTTCGACAATCGGGGATGGATGAATGCGAAGCAACTGATCGTAGAGCAGGGTGATCTGGCGCCAGTCGGTCGCAGCCACCGATTCCGCCTCCGCATGAACGGCCGCAATCGCAGCCTGCAGTGTGTAGGAGCCGAAGCCGTGGGACTTCAGGGCTTTCGTCAGCAATGCCACTCCCTCCGCGATCTGCTCCCGGTTCCAGAGCGAGCGATCCTGGTTCTCCAGCAAAATCAGCTCTCCGGTCGGAGAGCTTCTGGCGGTGCGACGGGATTCCTGGAGCAACATCAGGGAAAGCAGGCCCATCAGCTTCCGGCCAGATGATTTCCGACCCCATGATCTGCGGAAACATAACTTCCGGGTCCTTGTTTTCAGGACTCAGGCCTTCCGGCCTTGGCCGGAGTTCGATCAGCAACCGGCCCAGTCGAATCGCTTCGCCGGTCAGCTCGGCCCGCGTTACCTCCGCTCCCGCCGCAGCCGAATAACCCTCGTTAAAGACGAGATAGATGACATGAAGCACTGCGCCCAATCGCTCCGGCAATTCCTGCGGCGTCGGCACCTCGTACGGAATCCGTGTCTCTCGAATCTTTGTCTTGGCGCGCACAATGCGCTGCGCCAGCGTACTCGGAGTGGTGAGGAAGGCTTTGGCAATCTCCTCAGTCGTCAGCCCGCACACTTCACGCAAGGTGAGCGCAACGCGCGCTTCCGGCGCCAGAGATGGATGACAGCAGGTAAAAATCAGGCGCAGCCGGTCGTCTTCAAGGGAGTCATCCTCAAGGCGAGTCATCCTCAAGACTGCCCTCTTCATTGGAATTGGACCTTTCCGTCGAACTAGATTGCGTTTCGAGATATCGCACCAGCTCGTCTTGAGACGCATCCACTCTTGCCCGTCGACGCAAAGTATCCATGGCTTTGAATCGGGCCGTCGAAATCAACCATGGTCGCGGGTTGCCGGGTACTCCACTGCTTGGCCACAGGCTCAGCGCAGCCGCAAAGGCTTCGTGCATCGCCTCCTCGGCAAGATCAAAATCACCGAGCAAGCGGATCAGAGTTGCCAGGATTCGTCGCGAATCCACGCGATAAAGGGAGTCGAGCAACTGGCGTATCTGGGCGCTTATCTGTTCGGGGGAACGCTCGGACATGACGACGACCTTAGCAAACCAGTATTCTGCTTCTTCTAAATTCCGAGCTTCGTCTAAAATCCCGAGCGAAGCGAGGGATCCCTGCAATCTTAGAAGATGCCGGCAAGGAACAATTTAGCCGCGAATGAAAACCAAAAAATGCGAATCAACCGGGAATCCGATTCACCATTGATATTCTTCTTCCTTGACAGTTCATTCGCGCTTTTCGCGAGAGTCGCGGCCAACACAAAACACAAAAAACAAAAACCTACTTTGTGATGTGCCCGTGCGCGTTTTTCGGCCCAGTCGGTGCTTTGGTCAGGCTGTCATAAAGAACTTCAGTAAACATATCTGTCTTTACAAAGGCCTGTCCCCAGGCGTCCCACTTGGCCAGGACTTTTTCTTTCTTCATCTGGTCGAGTGTCTTGCCCTGTTTGATACCCGCCTGCACGGCGGCCGTTGTCTCTTTCAGTACCTGAATAAACTTCCGCAAGTCGTCTTTAGTGCCAAGCGGACCATGGCCGGGAATAATCTTCACGTCGTCGGGAATCAGAGCCAGAACTTTTTCATCGCCGGCGATCATCCCCTGCACGCTGCCACCGCTATCCAGATCGATAAACGGGAACATGGTCCCGTTGAAAAAATCGTCGCCCATGTGGACAACGTTCGATTGCGTGAAGAAGATCACGCTGTCGCCGTCAGTGTGTCCGTTGGGAAAGTGGATGGCTTTGATGTCTTCTCCATTCAGGTGAACAGTCACATTCTCTTCAAAAGTGATGACAGGCAAGGCCACTTTGGGCGCAGGCGGTGTGGTTCCGAAGCGTGACGTGCCACCGGTGGATAGCCGCTTGCGTACGTTTTCCTGAGCGATGATGGGTGCCTTTTCGCCGAAATGAGGATTGCCGCCCGTGTGGTCGCCATGCCAGTGCGTGTTGATCACGAATTTAACGGGCTTGTCCGTAATGCTCTTGAGCGCGGCTTCAATTTTGTCCGCAAGAGGAAGGAACTCGTCATCAATCACAACAATGCCATCGTCACCAACAGAAGCGCCGATGTTTCCGCCCATGCCCTGAAGCATGTACACCGAACCGGCGATTTTCTGGACTTTGATTTCAACTTTGCTGTAATCCGGTTGCTGTTGGGCGAACAGAGACATGCCCGACAGTAGAAAAACAATAAGACCAACGAAACCGGTCTTGCGCATAGGTTCCTCATTTTGGCCGTGATTCAGGGCCGTTAAGTTGTGGTATGAAAAGCCGGACAATCTTAAAGGCTCAAGGGCGTGAGTTCAATTGAAAATCAAGGGCTCGCGCCGTCCACGCGCGCCGAGCCCGCTGCAACAGGAGCCTAAACACAGCAACCACAAATTTGGAAAGCTTAAGCGGTTTGGAGCGAAGCGACATATCGAGGGAGTCAAGGGCTCGCGCCGTCCACGCGCGTCGAGCCCGCTGCAGCAGGAGCCTAAACACAGCAACCACAAATTTGGAAAACTTAAGCGGTGTGGAGCGAAGCGACATAAGATGGAAATCGAATAGAATATCTGGTTCGGACTTTGCGAGCAGGAGTCAAACATGCCATCGGTTCAACATGTCTCCGCCAGGTCAGGCGATGTTCTATTACTTGTCGGTACCATGAAAGGTGCATTTGTTCTGCGTTCAGACAAGGCACGTAAAAAATGGAGCGTGGGCGGTCCGTATTCTGTGGGCTCGCCGGTTTACTCCATGGCCTTTGACAGTCGCAATGGACGCAATCGCCTGTGGTGGGCGCAGCAGAGCTTTCGCTGGGGCACTATCCTCTGTTCGTCTGACGATTTCGGCCGCACATCCACCGAGCCGGAAACATACTCAGTAAAGTTTCCCGAAGACTCAGGCCTGGCGCTCAAAAATATATGGCAGATCTGCATGGGGCCGCAGGATGAACCGGACACCATGTATTGCGGCGTGGAGCCAGCCGCGCTGTTTGAGTCGCGCGACGGCGGCAAAAGCTGGAGCGCGGTGGAAGGCATGCTGAAACATCCACATCGTCCCAAGTGGGTGCCCGGTGGCGGAGGCATGTGCCTGCACACCATCATTCCTCATCCCACGAACAAGCAGAGCATGATCATCGCCATCTCCACCGCGGGCTGCTATCGCACGGACGATGGCGGACGCACATGGCAGGCCCGCAACAAAGGTGTTCGCGCACAATTTTTACCCGACCAGCATCCTGAGTTCGGTCAATGCGTGCACAAGATCAGCCGCGATGCTGCGAACCCGGAAAGACTTTATCTGCAAAACCACTGGGGCCTGTATCGTAGTGACGATAATGGCGACAGCTGGCACGACATCGCCAATGGTGTGCCTTCCGATTTCGGTTTTGCCATCGTGGCCCACCCTCACCAGAAGGACACCGCGTATATCATTCCGGTTGAGTCGGATGAATATCGCTGCACGCCCGAAGGCAAGCTGCGTGTTTATCAGACCAGGAATGCGGGTAAAAAATGGGAAGCTCTTACGCGTGGCCTGCCCCAGAAGAATGCCCTGGAAACCATCTTGCGCGACGCCATGGCTACCGATACTTTGCGCCCGGCCGGAATTTATTTCGGTACGCGTAGCGGTAAGGTCTATGGATCCAGCAACGACGGAAAGTCGTGGAATCTGATTCTGGAAGGGCTGCCTCCGGTGACCTGCGTGAAAACTGCCCTGGTCGGCGAAGGCGAAGGCCGCGGACTGAGCGCCAGGAAAGCAACTTCAAGCAAGCACCGTAGTGTCGCGAAATCAAAGCCGAAATCGTCAGCCGGCAAAAAGCGGAGCGCACGCAAACGACGGGTGGCGGCAAGGTAGAAGGTCACAAAATGCCAATCACCGTTCGCATCCCTTCTTATCTTGCTGAGTTCGCCAGAGGACAGACTGCACTCACGCTGGAAACCAGCAGCACATCTGTGCGCAATCTGCTGGCGGACTTGTGGAACCAGTATCCAGCGCTGCGTGACCGCGTTGTCGATGAACAAAACGAAGTACGTCAGCACATCAACATCTTTGTCGGCGAAGACGCAATCCGCCATGCCAACGGCCTGGACACGCCCGTATCCGCCAATGACGAGGTCATGATCGTACCCGCCGTCAGCGGCGGATAGAACCCGAAGCTCCGCCTACTTCAGGTCTTGCATTGCGCCTTCAAAGACCTTGGTCACGGTGCTGCGGCCAATGCCGTAAACGATAAAGCCCTTCTGATCAAAGCCGTATTCGCGGAAAAGGAGTTCTCCCAACCCATCGCCATCCACGTCCGCCGCGTCAATCAGTTCCAGTCGCGGAGCTACATCGAGTCGTGAAGAATCGGTCACGCTGACCGCAAGCCGCTGCGGTACTCCTTCAAAGTCCACGCGGGCAATGAGTGTGATGTAACGCGAAACGAATTTCCCCGCGTCGCTGTCTTGAACTGTTTTGTCTTTATCTGGCGGCGCTGCTTTTTGAGGTGCTTTCTTACCCGGCACCTTCTTTTGCGGCACAGTCTTGGCCGCCGGAGCCAGGTAGCTGCCTGGTATCTCCGCCGTCAGCACCATCACGGCGTCATTGCTCAGATCAAGATCAAACGAACGTATAACTACGTTCTTGAATGACCCATCATTCAGTTGAGCGTTCTCTTTAGGAAGCTGAGCCAGAGCCAGCTTGCGCATCTTGGCTTCCATCACTTCCTGCTCGCCTGGTTTCCATATGAATTCGAAAGAACGGCTGTCACTGGATTCATTGTCAGAGACAGCAACCAGGGTCTGTGTTCCCGCCGCTGGCGGGTTAGGTGTTGTCCCGGGCACGGTGCCCGTCGGAACTGGAGTGGCTTTGGCGCTGGCCGATGGAGTGGATGCCGGCTTGGATGCTGGCGTGGGCGCTGCTGCTGCCGTGGACGGACTCCGCCGGCGCAGCACAGGCCTGTCAGAATCCTCTGACTGCGGCTCTGGGGCAGATTGCGGTGGTGGGGTGGGTGGTGTTGACGCGGCAGGTGGCGTTGAAGCAGATGGTGTTGCCGAGGGCACGGGCGTGGCCTGCGGGCTCTGGCTTTCATCCGGACGGTGTAATCGTGGCCGGTCATCGCTAGAACTGCCACCGGAACCACCGCCAGACGGCGTAGACGATCCATCCGGCGTAGGCGACGATGCAGGCGATGACGATCTCCCGGAGCTTTCGCCCGGACGCTTCAGGCGCGGCCGACCATCACTCGGATTGTCAGCCGGGGCCGGCGTCGGTGCTGCCTTCTTGGCGACCGCTGTATATACTTGCCATCTTCCCAGTGCCGTCCATATGCTGCCTTTGGAAGAATTCGTAATTGTCACATAACCCGCAGGGACGCCGGTTTTTTGCGCCTCATAGACAATGCCGTTATCGAGCGCCATGGGCTGCGGAGTAGCCTTGTAAATACTGGCGTCCTCAAACCTGCCGTCGGCAAGGATGGTGATAGGGGTGAGCTGGGCCTTTACCTTGCCGGCACGGTCCGTAGTCAGCTCCAGCAGCGCCGTGGCACGCAACTTGTGAGGCGTACGCTTGTGTGTCTGCGCCATCGCCAGTCCCGGCCACAGTGATGAGCACCAGAGCAAGGCTGGCCCGAAAGGCGCGTTTGCGATATAAATTCCGATATAAATTCATTGTTGTTTTAAACACAAAGCTTTAAACACTAAAAACCTATGGAAGTTAATGATAAAGCCCCGGAGTTCTCGCTGGCGAATGAAGACGGCGTAACCGTCAGCTCCAAAGATTTCAAGGGAAAGAACGTGGTCTTGTTCTTCTATCCCAAAGCCAATACGCCCGGTTGAACGCTGGAAGCGTGCGGGTTCCGCGACGCATTCAAGCAGATCATGAAAGCCGGCGCCACCGTTTACGGCGTTTCCCCTGACAAACCTTCAGCCCAGAAAAAATTCAAGGAAAAGTACGATCTGCCCTATTCGCTCCTGGCCGACGTGGATAAAGACCTGGCCAAGAAGTTCGATGTGCTCAAGGAAAAGAGCATGTATGGCAAGAAATACATGGGAATTGAGCGCACCACGTTCGTCATTGATCCCAAAGGTAAGATCGCGGCGATCCTTACCGGTATTAAGCCAGACGAACACGCCAAGGCAGTTCTGGCAGCGCTGAAATCCTAGGTAGAGCCAAGAAATTTTGAGCAGCCAGAAAACCGGGTACAGCCAGAAATAAGAAGCCGGACTGGAGAACGTCAGTCCGGCTGTCTGTTCTTTCTGATTTGGCCCTTCGTGTTCCTTCGTGCCCTTTGTGGTTAAGCTTTGTTTCCGATCCGCGTTTATCTGCGTTAATCCGCGGTAAGGTTTTAAGGAATCTACTTCGATCCTGTCAGAGTGAAGCTGAACACGCTTTCCGCCGGGATGACCGCTTCGCTCTTACCTGTGGCTGCTGCCACACCGGTTCCTGCACCTGCTCCAGCGGCAGCGCCAATGACTGCGCCTTTTCCACCACCAGCCAGACCGCCTATGAGCGCACCTGCGCCCGCGCCGCCGCCGATTTTGGCGGTGTTGCCGGCGGCATGTCCTTTACCCTTGCGGCTGACCCGTGAGCTGTAAACGGGATGGCCGCCAATCGACGCCAGCCGTACGGAGATCTCACCCGGTGCGTGCAACCGGCCACTGGGCTTCACGTATGAAACCATACCCTTCACGGGATCGCCGGCTTTGGCCACCTTCTTGCCACGAACAACTACGTCGCGCGTCAGCGTGCCGTGCCATGCCTGGCCTTTGTGCGCGCTGCCTGAGCTGAGCGTGTTTCCCACGCGGACGGTCACATGCGTTCCGTCAGGAAACTTCTCTGCGCCCGCCAGTGACACCAGACCGGCCAGCAACATTGCCAGAAAAGAAATGCTGCGGATCTTCATAATCGTGCTTAACTCCTTTGCCAGTGCAATCTAAAATACGGACTCCTCGTCCGCAGAAATGCCTGGATGGAAATGCCCAGATTCTATCTTGGGCAGAGTTCTTAAGTGAGTGCGTTGTTTCACACGGAGGTGATTGTGCGCTGCTGTACTTCTGTTCTGGTGCTACCCGTTATTTTTCTGCTGACGCAGTTTGGCGTCGCCCAATCGCCGGCCAGCGGAGCCGCGTCGCACAAACAACTGCATCAGCTGTTTGCCGCCGAGTGGGATTACAGGATGCAGCATTCGCCGGAAGAAGCTTCCGAACTGGGCGACCGGCGTTGGAATGATCGCTGGTCAGATGAAAGCCTGGAAGCGTATGCCCAGGAAAACCAGCACGCCAAAGACGTGTTGGTGCGGCTGGCAAAGATCAATCGTGGCTCGCTCAACGCTGCCGATCAGCTCAATTACGATCTCTTCAAAAAAGATTTTGCGGAAGAAATCGAAGGCTATCAATATCGCCGCTTTCTGGTACCGCTGAACCAGCGCGGCGGCATACAGACGCAAGACGAACTGGGCGATTCACTCCGCTTTGAAACCGTGAAGGACTATGAAGACTGGATCGCGCGGCTGAAGGCTTTCCCGACACTGATGGACCAGACCATCGCGCTCATGCAGCAGGGCATTAAGGAGCACATGGTCCATCCCAAAGTGATCATGCAGCGCCTGCCTGCACAGATCGACAAGCAGATCGTCGACGATCCCGCGCAAAGCGGTTTTTACAAGCCGTTCCGCCATTTTCCAAAATCAATCTCAGCCGATGATCAGAAGCGGCTGAGCGAATCCGCGAAGCAGGCGATTGCCCAGCAGGTGGTTCCGGCCTACAGGAAATTCAAAGACTTCTTCGTAAGCCAATATCTTCCCGCCTGTTTTGACAAAGTAGGCGTGTGGCAGGTCCAGCAGGGCGATGAGCTTTACGCCTATGAAGTGCGGCGCTATACCACCACCAATCTCACGCCGGACCAGGTCCATGAAATCGGATTGAAAGAGGTGGCGCGCATCCGCGCGGAGATGGAAAAAGTGATGCAGGCGACCAGCTTCAAGGGATCGCGTGATGACTTCTTTAAATTTCTGCGGACCGACCCGCAATTCTTTTACAAGACCCCAGAAGAACTCTTTGAGGCCTATGAAGCCATGGCCAAGAGCGTGGACCCGAACCTGGTGAAGGTCTTCCGCACGCTGCCGCGGGAGCCGTATGGAGTGGAACCCATACCCGCAGTTGCAGCTCCCGATACAACGGCGGCTTACTATCGCCAGGGCTCGGCGGATGGCTCACGCGCCGGAACCTATTTCGTCAACCTTTACAAACCAGATACCCGTCCCAAGTGGGAAATGCTGGCGCTTACGCTGCATGAATCGGTGCCCGGACACCATTTGCAGATCGCCCGGGCGCATGAACTGGGAGAAATGCCCATGTTCCGCCGCTTCAACGGCTACACGGCCTTCGTGGAAGGATGGGGGCTTTATGCCGAATCTCTGGGCGAAGACATGGGCCTCTACACTGATCCTTATGCAAAGTTTGGCCAGCTCACCTATGAAATGTGGCGTGCCGTAAGGCTGGTGGTTGATACCGGCATGCATGCCAAGCACTGGACGCGCGAGCAGGCAATTGCGTATTTCATGGACAACGCTCCCAAGGCGGAGCTGGACATTGTGAACGAGATTGATCGTTATATCGCATGGCCGGGGCAGGCGTTGGCCTACAAGATCGGCGAGCTGAAAATCCAGGAGCTGCGCAAGCGCGCGCATGAGCAACTGGGCAGCGACTTTGATCTCAAAGCCTTTCACGATGTTGTGCTGGGCTCAGGGCCCGTTCCGCTGGATATTCTGGAGCGGAATGTGAACGAGTGGGTTGCAAAGCAGCGCACCGCAAAGCAGAAAGCGCATGCGCCGGCGTCAGGCGCGAAGGCCGGTGCAGGGTACTGATGCAGTGAAGGAATCTCTGTCTTTTGAGTTGTTGAGTCCGAGCGCAGCTGCACCTGCGCCGGAGCGAAAGTCAGATTCCAGTGCCGAGCGGTTCTACCGCCCCGAACTCGATGTGCTGCGCTTCTTTGCTTTCTTTGGTGTGTTTATCTTTCATGCCGCGCCGCACACACGGGATTTTTACGACGCGGCCGGAGCTCCCCACTGGTTGAGCAGTTTTCTTATTTCACTCTTCGGAGCTGGAGCCTATGGCGTTGATCTGTTCTTTGCCCTGAGCGCCTTTCTGATCACCAGCCTGCTTCTGCGTGAGCGCGATCATACTGGAACGGTCGATCTGCGCGGATTTTATCTACGCCGCATTCTTCGCATATGGCCGCTGTATCTTGCGTTTGTGGCATTGGCGGCGATTGCCGGCCGGATTTTTCCTTCCCAGCACCTTGGCGCCGGCTACATATTGGGGTTTACGTTTTTGGCCGGGAATTGGGTCTACGTATTTCACGGACTCCCGCATTCCTTTGCCATCCCGTTGTGGACGGTCTCCATTGAAGAACAGTTCTACCTGACGTGGCCGCTGGCTCTGCGCAAAGCCAGGGGGCGCCGCCTTGCTGTAATCGCGATCGGAGTATTGCTGCTGGCGCACATTCTGAGAGCTTGGATGGTTGTAACCGGCGCATCGATCAATGCCATGGAATACAACACATTCACCCGGCTGGATCCCATCGCGCTGGGGATCCTGATTGCGCTTTTCCAGAAGCAGCTTCCAGCATTCGTCCGTTGGCAGCGCTGGGCGTTGATCTTAGGCGGTATCGCCGCATTCGTTTCTGCTTACGCCATGAGCGCACTTGAGAACAGCGCAACGGTGAGCACCTGGCAAGTGGCTGCAGCGCATTCACTCACTGCGTTCGCCGCCACGGCGGTCCTGCTCGGTGTCCTGGGTACGCCGCAGACATTTTCTAAACGGCGAGCCCTGATTTATCTCGGCAAAATTTCCTATGGCCTCTATGTCATTCACGAACTGGCTCACCTGCTGGCAAAGCAGATCTTTCCCGCCTCCTCGCCATTAAGGGTCGTGGGCCAGTCCGCTATTTCGCTGGCGATTACCATCGCCCTTGCCGCTGCATCGTATCGCTGGCTGGAAACTCCGTTCCTGCGGCTGAAAGAGAAATTCGCGCACGTGCAATCGCGTCCGGTGTAGGTGCCCGGCCCATAAACCCGGTCCGCATCAAAAGCGGTCTGCTATAAAAAAGATGTGGCGCGTTCATTAGTCAACTCTTCACTACTCAAACTTTCGCGAATCAAATCTCCTGCCAGCGCCAGCCTTCTTACGCGCAAGTTTTTTGATCGCGATCCTCGTCATGTTTCGCCTGAGCTTCTGGGCAAGCTCGTGATCCGTAAAGACGGCCGCAAACTCATCGCCGGTCGAATTGTGGAAGTGGAAGCCTATCTGGGCGTTGACGATGCAGCCGCACATTCCGCTGCCGGCCGCACGGCTCGCAATGATGTTCTCTGGGGCCCGCCCGGTCACGCCTACGTCTACTTCATCTACGGCGTTCATTATTGCCTGAACATCTCCTGTTTGCCGGATGGTGAAGCCGGAGGCATATTGATTCGTGCGTTGGAACCGGTCAGCGGGCTGGAAGCGATGGCGGCAGCCAGAGGGCTGGGCGATCTCGATTTTGATTCGGTACGCGATCTGCGCAGGCTCGCCAGCGGCCCGGGACGCCTTTCTGAAGCACTCAGCGTTACGCGCCCTCGCGACAATGGCAAAGACATGTTGTCGCCCAGGTGCGATCTTCAGGTGAGAGATGATGGGTTTGTTCCCGATGGGATTGAGACCACCCCGCGCATTGGCATCACCAAGTCGGCGGATATGCCGCTGCGTTATGTGATTGCCGGGAGCAAATTCCTCTCGCGACCGTGAGGCGTTTATCGCGATGGGAGCAAGAGATTGTCAATCAGCCGCGTTGCCCCCACATAGGCTGCTACGGCCACCTGCGCGCCTTGCTTCACGTCAGCAACCGGATCGAGCGTGTCCGGATTTACGATTTCGAAATAATCCAGGCGCACCGAGGGTTCCTCGGCCATGGTCTGTTTACCGGCAACAATCAGTCTCTCTGCTGACGTTTCACCATCCGCCGCGCGTCTTTCAACCTGCTTCAGCGAGCGTGAGAGAACCAGCGCTTGCTTGCGCTGCTCCGGATTGAGATAGGCGTTGCGCGAGCTCATGGCCAGGCCGTCGCTTTCGCGGACGATGGGGCAGACCACGATCTGCACCGGGAAATTCAGGTCGCGCACCATCTTGCGGATCACAGCCACCTGCGCGGCGTCCTTTTGGCCGAAGAAAGCCATGTCAGGTAGAACAATGTTGAAGAGCTTGGAGACCACGGTGGTCACGCCGCGAAAATGTCCCGGTCGTGAACGTCCATCCAGCTTCCCGCTCAGGGATTCCACATCAACCCATGCAGTGGCGTCCTTTGGGTACATTTCTTCCATGGACGGGCAGAAGATGTAGTCGGTTTTCTCCGCGGAGAGCATGGCCGAATCTTTTTCCAATGTTCTGGGATATTTGGAGAAGTCTTCATTCGGCCCGAACTGCGTGGGATTGACGAAGATGGATGTCACGACAATATCTGTCTGCTCGCGGGCAGCGCGCACCAGGGAGATATGTCCGGGATGGAGTGCGCCCATGGTGGGCACAAAGCCCACGCGCTTTCCTTCGCGGTGGGCCTGTCTGCTGATGGCCGACATGGCGGCGGCCGTAGTGATCGTCTGCATTCGCGAATGAACTACCGGGCGTAAGCCTTCAACTGCTTGCGGCGCAGGAGTGCTTCCAACTCCGCCTTGGTTTCTTTGGGCAGATGGTAGGACTCCTGGTCATTGGGATAGCTTCCGGCTTCTACGTCGGCCTTGAAATGCTCCACGGCTTCGCGGATGAGTGAGCCTGCCTCTGCGTAACGCCGGACAAATTTCGCCGGCGTAGAAAACGTCATGCCGACCAGATCGTGAAAGACCAGCACCTGGCCGTCGCAATCCGGGCCGGCGCCAATGCCGATGGTAGGCACGCTGATCTCCTGCGTGATCATGGCGGCAACTTCGCGCGGCACGCCTTCCAGCACGATGGAGAAGACGCCTGCGCGGTCCAGCGCCACGGCATCTTTCACCAGTTGCTCAACTCCTGCCAGATCTTTTCCCTGGACTTTATATCCGCCCATCTTGTGCAGCGACTGAGGCGTGAGGCCAATGTGGCCCATCACTGGGATTTCAGAATCGAGCATGCGGCGAACCAGGTCCACGCGCTTCGTGCCGCCTTCCAGCTTTACGGCTTCCGCGCCGCTTTCCTTCATGAAGCGTGTGGCGTTGCGAACGCCTTCCTGCACGTCACCCTGATAGGTGCCAAACGGCATGTCCGCGATGACCAGTGCAGACTTTACCGCACGTCGCACGGCGCGTGTGTGATGCAGCATCTCTTCCATGGTCACCGGAAGCGTGCTGTCGTAGCCCAGCACCACCTGGGCGAGCGAATCGCCCACCAGAATCATGTCTATGCCGGCTTCATCAACCAGGCGTGATGTGGAGTAGTCGTAGGCAGTCAGGCAGGTGATGAGCTCATGCCGCTGCTTTTTCTCGTGGATGGTGAGAGTGGTGACTTTCGGTCGGGCGCCAGGGAGCTGCCCTCCGTTGAACGAAGTGATGCTCATATGCCTCCAGTGCAGTTCGGGAAATCCCGATACCACCTGTCACCGCATAAGATGCGGCGGAAGGGTATTTTAGTCTTAGAAAATGATTTATGGCCAGAAAAGAGCGGCCAACGACTTCAACCAAAGGTAACTGATTGAGTACGCATGTACTTAGAGGATTAAGATTGCGGGGGCCGCTTAGTGTTCACCTGCGGTAAAATGAGCTCCAGATGACCAGAGAAGAGCACGAGAAGCTTTGGGAGCTGATACAGAATCCTCCTCCCGGCAGCACGATCGAGGCGGCCAAAGAATTTGGAATCGACCTCACGCTGAATCTTCACTTATTGCAGCTCACGCCCACCGAGCGTGCCGACCGGATGAACTCTGCTTTGGAATACGCGATGGAGCTGAAACAAGCCGGGGCTAAATTGCGAGATGAATAAATTCGCCGCGACGGTGAAATTACTGGGCGAAGCTCAGGTGAACTTCGTCGTCATTGGCGGATACGCCGCCATGCTCCATGGTTCGGCTTTGCTCACCCAGGATCTTGATATCTGTTATGAGCGATCGCCGGAGAACCTGAGACGGCTTGCGTCGGCTCTAGTTCCCATTCATCCCCGACTTCGTGGAGCGCCGGAGGGAATTCCGTTTTCACTCGATGAGCGCACCCTGACGCAAGGAATGAACTTTACCTTGCAAACCGACTGGATTGATCTTGATCTGCTGGGCGAAATTTCTGGAGTCGGTCAGTTTGCAAACGTGGTGCAAGGTGCCTCACAGGTTGACGTCAATGGTGTCCGCCCACCTGGTGATATCGCTGGATGGCATAATCAGGTCGAAGCAAGCAGCCGGACGTCCGAAAGACCGTAACGCATTGCCTGAGCTAGAGGCATTGCGGGAATTGAAAATCCAGGAACCGTAAATAGAACGAGACTTCGAGATTCAGGACGCGGAAGTGCAACGCACAATTGTTTGCGCTAGCCAATCGGTGGTGGCTGCGATGTTACCAGGCGTTTTGTATTCAACGGCCAGTTTTCGCCGGACGCAGACTCCAGCCTGGCGGCCAGAGAGGGACGTATCGTAAATGGAATTTGTTCGAACGATCCCAAACGCAATTCGACCATTGGAAAGAAAAAGAGTTGTTTCGTCTTGCGGGCATTGATTTCAGCCCACGGCACGAACAATGGCGAGTGACCCACACGGAAAAGAAAGAAGGGGACCAGGAACAGTCCTTCTGAATCCGCTCCCACTGTCAACACGTTGTTGTAATGAGTGAGCCAGCGCATGGCCGCGCTCTGCATGTACCATTTGATTCCGGTAAACTGCGTGGCCGCTCGAAATCTTCTGGCCAGCAGCCTCCAGCCACTAAGGAGCGCAGTCCCGTAACCCGCGAGACACCAGACTGCCACGAAGAAAAGTGGGACAACGTAGCCGATATTGTCTTTCAACCAAGGCTGCATTATCTGGTAGGCGATTCCTCTGACCCAAGCGGCAGGAAATACTGCGTTCCGCGGATCGGCTCGCTCACGCGTCGCAACAACTCCTGCAAATCGGCATGACGTTCCACAAAATCAATGTCATTGGTGTTTACCACCAGCAGGTCAGACGACGTGTAATGAAAGAAGAAATGCTCATACGCCTTCACCACTTCTTCAATGTAGTCGTCACTGACTGACACTTCCGCGGCCGCATTCTTTTTGCGCAGACGCTTCTTCAGCACCTCGGGCGATGCCTGTAGATAAATCACCAGGTCCGGCACCGGCAGCTGTTCACGGAAATGATGGTAATAGCGGTTGTAGATGTCCAGTTCGTGGTCATTCAGGTTGATGTAGGCGAAGATCTTGTCTTTTTCAAAAATGTAGTCAGCCACCACGGCTTTGTGCGATCCCGGCCCGACTTCCAGTTGCTTGAGCTGCTCAAACCGCTTCACCAGGAAGGCAAACTGGGTTTGAAACGCTGATCCGCGCTCGCCTTCATAGAACTGGCGCAGAAAAGGATTGTCCTCAGGCTCAATTACGCGTTGCGCATTCAGTTTGTCCGCAATTACATTGGCCAGCGTGCTTTTGCCCACGCGAATAGGCCCTTCAATAGCGATATAGCGGGGTGGTTCAAAAAGCTTGGCCATGGAGTCAGAAGAACGCTGTCAGGAAATACGTCAGGCGAGAGAATAAATCCTGTTTTAGATTTGGTAAATGGATAATTTGGTAATTTGGTAATTGGGCAAAACGAGTTAATTGGATGTGTTTGCTTCAATTACCCAATTACCAATTTACTCAATTACCAAATTCAACAATGTTCGGAGCAATCACATCCATCGTCGGCGCAGCCGCAGTCGGCTATCTGGGATACGCCACCATGGCTCCCGGATCGCAGTTGTATGGCCGTACGCTCACGCATGGCAGCGACCCCGGACAGATCGCTCTCACATACGACGATGGTCCCAACGATCCTCACACGCTGCAGGCTGCTTGATGTCTGGCCAAACATGAGGCCAAGGCGACGTTCTTTCTCATCGGACGTTACGTGAAGCAGCGGCCCGATATCGCCAGGGCCATTCAGGCTGCCGGACATGCGATCGGCAATCACACTTTCACACATCCCAATCTTGTCCTGGTTTCGTCCACGAAGCTTAATCAGGAACTGAGCGACTGTGGCAAAGCTCTGGAAGATGCCATTGGCGCGCCGGCTTCATTGTTTCGTCCTCCTTTTGGAGGCCGGCGACCTGATGTCCTTCGTACTGTGCGTGGCATGGGGATGGAACCCGTCATGTGGTCAGTCACGGCCTTTGACTGGAGTGCGCGGTCGTCAGAATTTATCGTCAATAAAGTAAGCGATAAAGTCAGCAAAGAAGTTGAAAGCCGCCGTGGCCAGCAAAGTGAGATCGTTCTTCTGCATGATGGCGGACATCTCGGCTTCGGCGCCGATCGTGGCTTCACCGTGGAGGCCACCAAAGTCTTGCTCGGCAAATATGCCGAAAAGAAATTTGTTGCCATTCCCGATCTGACCCGCTGATCTCCGCGGTCGCGTCACATTTGCAACGCTGCTCTGCCCCGTTCTCACTTTAGAATTGCCGATGGTTCTTAACCCTGTCAGCGCAGAGCGGACGAGCCGCGCGAATCTCGCGCTCGCAGTCGAAACATCCCGAGAATGACAGCGCCGCCATGCCGTGACAGGGCGTTCGTCCCCAAAATACTCAAGATAAAGATGCTAAGGCTAAAGATGCTCAAGTCACAACCGTTGTCTCGAGCGAATTCCGTTGCGGCATGGTTACAACCGACATCGTCGGGATCTTTCGACTTCGTCGTCGCATGCGCTCCGACTGCGCTTCAAGATGACAGCGGGAGACACCAAATGTGGTCTGCAAGCGAAACGAGCCACGTGTTTAGCGTGGCTCGAACCGTGTTGGCTGCTCCCCAGCAAGCCTGCGCGTCTAGAACGTGAATCGTATGCCTATCTGTGCTGCAAACGGGATTCCCACCGTAGTGCCGGGACCGAAGAAATCTCCCAGCGCGCCACCGGGAACACGAAGCTGTTTGATATTGGTGATAGGAGTTGTTGTGCTGCAATCGGCATTGGTGCAAAGGTCAGTCACATTTCCGGCCTCGACCTGTCCTGCCGGTACCGGGAGCGCGCCAATATCGGCAATATAGTTGTTGCCCGGATTCACGCGGTTGAACAGATTGAAGAACTCAACGAACGGATGCAGAGACATGCGGTCGCCGAAGTTGAAGTTTTTGGTCACGCGAAGATCAACCTGTGCAAAGGGCGATCCGCGGAACTGGTCAAGTGTTGTCTGCACGCCGTTCACAACGGCACGGTCATTCGGATTTCCATCACCATTGATGTCCGTACCAGTGCCCAGCGTGTACGGCCGTGCGCTTTCAAACTGAGAAAGCGTGCTGACCTCAAACTTGCCGGGAAGATGCAACACTCCAGCCAGTACAAAGCGATGGCGTACGTCTTCACCGGATGGCCCGTGATCGCCGGGGCCGAAGGGATTGTTCGCGTTGGTTACGCCGTTCACGTAGTCGAACAGTTCGCCCACGTTGGCGCCCCAGGTGGTGGCATTGGCCAGCGTGTAATGTGCCGTCATTTCAAAACGGTTGGAGAAGCTGTGATTCAGCGCGATGGAAACTCCGTCATAGGCGGAGCGGTTGTCAGTACGGAACACAGAGATGTCCGGCGCAGTGGCGGGAAGCGTGCCGTTTGGCGCAGCCGCGGGATCCACTGCCACATACTCATAGCGACGATATTGATGTACGCCCTGCTGGTGTTGATAGTTGATATTCAAACGCCAGGTTTTGGCGAAAGCATGCTCCAAGCCTGCGCTGGCCTGAATCGCGTAAGGTGATCGATAGTTCGGGTCAATGATGGCCCCGGCATCGCCGGCAGCAAGAAGCGATTGCACTCCCGGCGTTACGGCCCGGAAAGCATCCACCCAGCCGTTTTGTGCCAGATCGTTGTAATACAAGCCAAATCCCGCGCGAATTACCGTATTGCCACTATCGCCGGGCGAATAGGCAAATCCCAGTCGAGGCGCGAATGCTTTGCGATAGTCATGAGGAACGCCGTGCGGCAGCGCCAGATTGTCCGCGATGATCGTCTGCACCGCTGGATTGTCATTTTGATTGCCGCCGTTGGAATTGAAGAGGCCAAAGGTGGTGTCATACCGGATGCCGTAGTTCACGCTGAAGTGGGGACGGATACGCCACGAATCCTGGACGTACAGACCAAGCCGCTGGACGTTCTGGGCAAAGCGGCCGTCGTTGGTCGCCAGACATTGGCCGGGTGGTGAATCGGCAGCACAATTGGCAATCTGGTTGGCCGGATCGTTGAAGTCCGTGGAGAATGTTCCCGGATTCGCGATGTAAAACGAAGGATCGTTCGGCAGGGTGTGGATGATTTCTCCATTGTCAGAAAGCCGTCCGCTCAGCACAGGCTCGTGAATGAAGTTGATTCCATACTTTGGCGAATGCGTGCCGTTGCTGTGGGACACGTCATAACGGAACTGGTATTTCTGCTGGTCGCGGTTCACAGGGAACGCCGTGATCGGGGTGGCAAATTGATTGTCGCCAAACGTTTCAAAGCCGGAGGTGGTCAACGTGGTGGTGCTGAAGGGGAAAGCCAGTCCGAAGCCAAGGTCAGAGTTGCGAACTTTTACGTGATGGAAGCTGCTGGCTTGAAACACGAAGTTGCCAATCCAGGTTGGCGTAAATTGCATCTGGTTGCTGAGCAGCACGCTGTAATAGTGTGACGTGGTGGCAAAACCCGTGGATGGCAGCGCGCCTTCGTGCACCAGATCATTGTCTGTTTTGTTGAGATCAAACGCTCCGCGCAGAAACCACTGGGAACGGTCAGACTGTTTGTAGTCAGCGCGCGTAGAGAAAATAGTGTCATGGAACGGGCTGTTGACAGAAGTTGGCACGGCAATGGACGGAACGCCCGGAATCTGTCCGGATGAAGCCAGTTGTGCCAGCGCATTGAATTCACCCAGGCTCTGATTGCTATACGCGACGCTGGCATTTTCATTGACTACTTCCAATGACGAGAAAAACCACAACTTGTCTTTCACCAGCGGACCGCCGGCATCGAAGACATAATTCCCGCGCGAGAAGGGCTGCTTGGGATTGGGATCAGGATTATCCAGCGGATTGCGGGCGTTGAGCTTTTGGTTTCTATATAAAAATGACGCATCGCCGTGCCAGTCATTGGTCCCTCGGCGGCTGCTGATGATCACTGAGCCGCCGTTGGTGCGCGATGTATCGGCATCAAACTGCGCGGTGCGGACGGTAAATTCCTGCATGGAGTCAGGCGAGTAGTTTTGCAGGAAGCCACCGATAAAATCGTCATTGTTGTCACCGCCATCTACAGAGAGATCGACATTCAGGCCTGAACTGCCGCCGAAAGATACCGCCGTAATGCGAGCCTTGGTGGGATCAGAAGGTTCCACGGGCTCAGTCATGGGCGCTAGATATGCGATGTTGGCAAAGCTGCGGCTGGCCAGAGGAATGTCTTCCAGGTCCTGGCGGCCGATGCTGGTCTTTACTACGCTGCTGGACGTTTCAATCGGCGCATTGGTGAGCGATGCACCTGTGCCTTCCACCTGTACTTCCTGGTGAACGGAGGCAGGTTGCAGCTTTACATGGATCGTGGGCGTGGAACTGACGGCCACATCAACCGAACCGGTTTTGGTCGCAAAACCCCTGGCTTCCACCGTAATCATGTAGGCGCCCGGAGGCAGCGATTCGATTCTGAATTCGCCGACGCTGTTGGTTGTTGCGAAGCGCGTCCCTGAGAGACCTTTGGCGGAAAGCTTAACGCTGGCTCCCGCAACTCTGGCGTTGGTTGCGTCAGAAACGGTGCCAACCAGCGCACCGTCAGGGCTTTGAGCCTGCAATGACAGGGTAAGAACAGCGTAGACCAGGATCAGGAGGAGTGGCACTGCGCGCTTATGTTTCATCATCTTTGAATGGTCTTTCCGGTAAGAAGGCTGAAAGCGGACCAATTGGCGATAGAATCCAGCAAGCTGAGTCTTTCGCATTGGTTCGGGGTTAAAATTATAGGTGCGGCTGCTGATACGGCCAGCGGTAGTAATTCAATATCTTTTGGGAGCTTAATAAACCTCTATTATGGGAAACAGGAAAATGCTTGTGGTTTTTGCCGTGCTTGCTTTCGCGTTGAGCGCATTTGCTGCCGATGGCTCATCTCTTAAACCGCCGCCGGGCGCAAAAGTGGCTGTGGTGGTCTTTGAGGACCTGCAGTGTCCCGATTGCGCACGAGCCTATCCTGTGGTTTGGGACGCCGCGAATGCGCACAAGATCCCCGTGGTTCTTCATGACTTCCCCCTGCCCCGCCACAACTGGTCATTCCGTGCGGCAGTCCTGGCGCGCTTTTTTGACACCAAGTCCCAGAAGGTGGGCGACGATTATCGCGGTTACATCTACAAGAACCAGCAGCAGATTGTGGATGAAGCCACGCTGCAGAACTACACCCAGAAATTCGCCGACGACAATAAAGTGGCCCTGCCCTTCAACATTGATCCCGACGGCAAGCTGACCGACAAAGTGAAAGAAGACCGGCTATTGGGACAAAAGATCGGCCTGGAGCATACGCCTACCATTTTCGTGGTCGGCGCCGGAGCTGCAGCATCGCCTTTTGTCGAAGTGGTAGAGCGTGATCAGCTGAACCAGATTATTGAAGACATGCAAAAGAAAGCTGGTCCGGCGACCCCGGCCAAGTCAGCCCCGGCAAAGAAGTCGGCAACCAAGGCAAAGAAAGTCAGCTAGGTTCCGCTTGCGGTAACGGTATCGTTCTCAAAAAAATTGGCACGCCTTTGGATCAATTGGGCGTGCCGTTACTTTTCGAAGGACGTTATTTCAACTTGGCAAGTTCAGAGACAATCAGTTCGTAGTCTGGTTCCTGGCCAAGCTCATACACACGTGAAAATGTGATCTTGCCCTGCTTATCTTTACTTCAAGGGCTCCGCAACGCTTCGCTGCTTCGCCCTCGGCTCAGGTTCGCGCAGTACGGCGCTCACCATTCGCCTCACCCATTTCCACGCTACTTCAACTTGGCAAGTTCAGAGACAATCAGTTCGTAGTCTGGTTCCTGGCCAAGCTCATATACGCGAGAAAATGTGATCTTGCCTTGCTTATCAATGACAAAAATTGCCCGCTCATTGATTCCCGGCAGCGGTTCACCTTCACGCAGAATGCCGTATCGAATGGCCGTAGCCGCGTGAGGGTAGTAATCGCTGGCCAGTGGATACTCCTGCCAGCCAATGGATTTCTCCTGCCACGCCAGGTGACAGTAGATTGAATCAGGACTTACGCCCACGACCTGGGCATCAAGTTCGGCGAACCTGGGGAGATATTTCCCATACGCCGACATTTCGTTGGTTCAGGTGGGACTCCAGTCCAGCGGATAAAAGGCGAGTACGACGTTTTTCTTGCCCTTGAACTCGCTGAGTTTAAACTTATGTCTCTGCTTGCCGGTGCAGGCAGAAAGCTCAAAGTCCGGAGCAGTAACTCCGGCTTGCAATGCTGACATCCGTTTCCCTCCAGGTCTCGTTTTGCAAAAAGCGTGGCCCGCAACCAGAAAGGCATATGCCTTTATGACTGCAAGCCATCAATTTTATCGTGGTCAAAAAAATTAAGACAGTTTAGCTTTAGAAAACGGAGGAGCATCAGTCCGCATCGTAATCTTGGGCGTTGTGTAAGTCCTATTTGGGCACATCTTGAGCCGCGCCTGATCGCAGAGACTTGCCGTTTATCCGTGCCGCGAAGACAATAAATCTGAAGGAGCGTTCATGCTGGGTTTCAGCAACTACAACTATCGTCACTTCTCCCGCGACATTCTTCGCGAGATGGCCCGAGCGCCGTTCAGCGGCCCAGAGCCGGGAGATCGCGCTCCGGATTTCAAGGCCACTTCTCTGGATGGAGAAACGCTGCGCCTGAGCGATTTTCAAGGCAAGAAGAACGTTCTACTGCTGTTCGGATCGGTCACCTGTCCCATGACCGCGGCCTCAATCCGTGGTGTGAATGAGTTATACGACCAGTTCCGTGGCGATGAGATCGAGTTTTTATTTGTCTACGTGCGTGAAGCCCATCCTGGCGAACGCGTCCCGGCACACAATTCCACAACGGAGAAGAAAGAAGCGGCCGTACTGCTGCGCGATACTGAAGAGCTGGAGATGCCGATCATTGTTGACGATACGCGCGGTTCCATTCATCGCAAGTATTCCAAAATGCCAAACCCGGCGTACCTGATCGATAAATCCGGCCATGTGGCTTTCCGTTCCAAGTGGACCAAACCGGACGCTCTGGAATCCGCCATTGAGGAGCTGCTGGAGCTGCAAAAAGAGCGCGGCGTGGAGCATGTGATCGTGCATGGAGGACAGGACATCAGCATGCCACTTTCCTATAGTGAGCTTTACGCCTATCGTGCATTGGAGCGGGGCGGAGATGAATCGCTCAGCGATTTTCGCGAAGCACTGGGAATTCCCGGCCGCGTTGCGCTCACTCCTTCACACGTGACCAGGTCTCTTTCGCAACGTTCGGGCCGCTATATCGCGATTGGAGCACTTACTGCCGCGGTACTGACGGGCGGGCTTTATGCCGGCTTTGAGCTGCGACGCCGGCGTCTGGGTATCCCTCGCAATCCTTATCGGGCCTACGAAAAAGACGAGGTTCGCGACACCGAAACCGGCACGGACTACGGCGCAGTCGGCATTTGATCCGGACATCAAACGCTAAAGGCGTGGCCGGCGGCCTCCACGGTGCGGGCAATGTCTCCATCCGTGTGAGCCGCGCTTACGAACAAAGCTTCATATTGTGAGGGCGGCAGATAAACTCCGCGCTCCAGCATTCCGTTGTGGAATTTCGCGAAGGCCTGTGTGTCCGACTTCGCCGCAGTGTCCCAATCATTCACCGGGCCTTTCTGGAAGAACCAGGTAAGCATGGAGCCCACGCGGTTCGAGCACATGGTGACGCCATACTCTTTGGCGATCTTCAGGACACTTTCTTCCAAATGTGCGCTCACACGATCAAGCTGCGTATAGATCTCTGGATGAGCGTGGAGATGCTTGAGCGTGGCCAATCCCGCGGCCATCGCCAGGGGATTTCCGGAAAGCGTTCCTGCCTGATAGACCGGACCCATTGGAGCAATCATGTCCATGAGTTCGCTGCGGCCGCCGTAAGCACCCACAGGAAGCCCTCCGCCAATAATCTTGCCCAGTGTAGTCAAGTCCGGCTTGATTCCGTAGAGACTCTGCGCGCCGCCCGGAGCCAGTCGAAATCCGGTCATCACTTCGTCAAGGATGAGTACGGTTCCGTGTTGGGCAGTGATCTTGCGCAGGAATTGCAGGTACCCGGAAGCAGGCGGCACAACTCCCATGTTGCCAACTACCGGTTCCACGATCACGCAGGCAATCTGATTTTTCAGTTTCGCGAATGCTTCTTCCACAGCGGGCTGATTGTTATACGGCAAGGCCAGTGTGAATTGGGCCTGTTCCGGAAGCACTCCGGCTGAACCAGGAATGCCAAGCGTGGCAATGCCTGATCCGGCTTTTACCAGCAGTGAGTCAGCATGGCCGTGATAGCAGCCTTCAAACTTGATGATGTACTTGCGATCGGTGAATGCCCGGGCCAGCCTGATCGCCGACATCGTGGCTTCTGTTCCTGAACTCACGAAACGCACTTTGTCCATGGAAGGAAATGCCCGTATCACTTCTTCCGCGACTTCCGATTCAACCGGCGTGCAGGCGCCAAAGCTGGCTCCGTCACGATTGGCTTTCTCCACCGCTTCCACCACATCCGGAAAAGCGTGGCCAAGAATAAGCGGACCCCATGACCCGACGTAGTCGATGTATTCGTGACCATCCACGTCCCACATGTGGCTGCCTTTGCCGCGAACGATGTACGGCGGATCGCAAGCCACAGACTTAAAGGCCCGCACCGGCGAATTCACGCCTCCGGGGATGACTTTGGATGCGCGTGCATGGAAGCTGGCGGCTCACATCTCGTTCTTGGGCGCGTGAGTTAGCAAGTCAGGCTCTTTCATGCTCATCTTCAAATATTAACCTGCAGGCAAATATAACCTGCAGGCAAATATAAACCTGCACGCCAAATCAGGCGGCGTGAGCATCTGGACACAACAAGATCAAATGGGGAAAAAGGGGTGCTTCTCAGCACCCCGAAAGTTAAACGAGGATGGAAATCTACAATGTTGAAAGGAACGCCACCAGGTCAGCCTTTTGCTGCGGTGTAAAGTGCAGATCGAATCGCGTGTCATAGAAGTCGACCGCGTCCATCAGCGTGGTGGCCGATCCGTTGTGGAAATAAGGTGCACGAGGAGCCAGTCCACGCAGGACTGGTCCTTTGAACTTCCCAATGTCAATCCAATGGCCGCTTACCATGGCGCGACCGGGATCAGTTGTCTGTACCACCTGTCCGGTTGTTTTGTTGGTGAGCGTGAACAGAGGCTGGTCTGGTGTGCGCCGTGAAACATCGGTCAGACCGATATTCAGCGGGGCAACCACCGAGTGATCGCCGGCGTTCGGGCTGTCATGGCAGGTTCCACAGGTTCCCTGAATTACAGCTTGATTGGCGTCAAATGGACCGTTCAATCCGCCGACTCCGAAAATCGGAATCGGGAAGGTGTTGAAGATCTCCTCGCCGCGGGCGATGGATGCGCGTGCCGCGTTGCGGTCTTCATCGCTATGCCTTGGCAGGTTTTCCCAGGCAGTGAACAGATTGAAGATGTGGGAATCAAAGGGCGCTCCGGTGGGGTTTTGGCCAAGAGGATCATTGATTCCGATGAAGAACTGTTGCTGGGAAAGAGGGATGGGACCGCCCGTAGCGCCCTCGTCAGACAAGGAACCGGCCCGCTGGTCAAAGACCTGAGCGGTAAAGATGCTGGTTTCAAACTGGCGAATCGCGGCCAGGGTTGCTGCATCAGGGGCCGCTCCCTGCGCGTGTCCGGTGGTTGCGTCTGAGGCCTGTTGCAGGAAGTCGACAAAGACAGCCTGGCCGGGAACATTCTCGCGTCCGTCCCACATGACAGTGCTCAGGAACTTGAGATTCGTAGTCGGCAGCGGCCGCCGGTAGACAGAGATATCAGTCGGCGAGGAGCAGGAATAGGGATCCGACGTGACTTCAATAGTGAACTCAGCGTTTGCGGGTAGCGGACGATCAATTCTGATCAGGCCGCGATTCAGCAATTGACTGTAGGTGGTGGGATCATTCTCCCTTGCTGTGGTGGGACAGTTTGCTCCATCGTTCGGCCGGAAGATGGGGTCAGTTCCCTTGCTATGTTTAAAGCGTCGCTGAACATCCTCGGCAGAAACTCCCCATGCCTGATCGGGCTGGTGACAGCTGACGCAGGATCGGCCATTCGTGCCAATGCTTTTGAAAAATGGATTGTTGAAGTCAAAGTTACCTGTGGTACTGAAAGTGGCTACGGCTCCGGCAGCATTTCGTGAGACCAGAATGCTGTGGTTATCAGCCTGGAGCATGGAAGACAATTTCAAGCCGGCGAAAAGCAGCAACGCAGCCGCAATCCCCCAACGCAATTGTTTGGATTTCATGGATCTTCTCCTATACGAAGCTCCTAATGTGAGAGTGGGCTGCGTACGATCAGCGAATGCCGACGGTCAACTGCCGGCTCAAGCCAGATGTGAGCGGTGACATTCTCTATATCTAATTAACGTGTGTAAATCCACTTTCCCGTATGTTCAGTAAAGTTTCGCGCCTTAGGCCCAGATAAAGGTGCAGGAAGCGAGCAACATGGCTCAATTCTCCGGTGCCAGGTCTGATTACCTGAGTCTTGCCGATTCCATGTTGCTGCCTTAGTATTCAGTCGGCAGGGAAAGGCCACATGAGAAAACTTCGTCAGATCCTCCTTACTGAATACATTGGCGCCATCATCATCGGTTTTCTTCTGGCGCAGGCGCTGGCAGCCACCATCTCGACGATTGTGCAGACCATCAGCTTTTACATGGAAGGCCGCACGCGTTCCAGCGTCTTTGGAGGACGCGCGGGGTTTGAGTTTGGCGCCCTGGTGCCTCCGGCAATCTCAGTGCTTCTGGAAGTGCTGGTAGCGTTTGTGCTGATCTACTGGCTCTACTGGAGTGGCGACACCAGTGCAGAGCGATGTTGACCAAAAGGAAGCCGAACAAAAGGAAGCCGATCCAAAGGTAAAACCGGAGACCCGGGCGTGAGCAGCATGGCACCACGACGTTCAACTTTCGGGCTGAGCATCGGGTCCATCTTTGCGTCGTTTGTCATAATTGGCGGCATACAAGTGTTGATCGCGGGCCTGCGTGCCCCCTTGAGCCTTGGAGCAGTCCGGTCGATTAACTGGATCACCAGCAGGAGCTCGCACAGTATCCCCGCACTTCGAATCGGTTCGTTCCAGTGGACCGTGGTGGTTGAGAACCTGGTTGTCAGCGTGCTGTTCGTCGCCGCAGGACTGGCCATTGGCGCGTGGTTACGCCGCGACCGCAGTTAACCTAGTTCTGTGCTCTGTTCTTGAGCTGCTCTATCCGACATCAGCCCCCTCTTATGGTTAAATAGAGCCTGTGATCTTGCCGTTTGTCCGCGAAGTCCTGGCGGACGTAGAAAAGAGCCCTGGCTTTCAGCAGGCGGCCTCATATTTAAAACAGCGCAGGGGGGTATCAACCCCATCTGCGGGGCGCATCCGTCTGTCTGGACTAGTTTCCGGCGCAAAAGCTCTTCTCATCCCCTATCTACATCGCGCGGCTGGCCGCCCGATGATTGTTATTACCGCGAACAACCGTTCGGCGGAAGCGTTGGCGGGCATTGTCCAATCCTTGTGCGAACTCACTGGGGCTTGCAGTCCTGAAGGCATCGTTAAGCTGCCCGGATATGACGTGCTGCCCTTTGAGAACATGTCGCCACATCCTGAAATTCAGGAAGAGCGTGCAACAGCCTTATGGAAGATAGCGACGGGTGCTGCGTCCATTGTGATTGCCCCTGTTGAAGCCACCGCCATGCGCCTGCGTTCCGCCGAGCATTACGCCTCGCTGGCCCGAACCATTCGACGCGCTGACACGGTTGACGTAGATGAGCTGGTTGCCCATCTCAACACCATCGGCTATACCGCCATGGACGTAGTGGAGATGCCGGGACAGTACGCAGTCCGTGGCGGCGTCATCGATACCTATCCTCCGGAAGCTGACCGGCCGCTGCGCATGGAGCTTTTTGGGGACGAGGTGGAATCCATACGCAAGTTCGAGCCTGGTACGCAACGTTCCGCCGCGCCGGTGGATGAAATTATTCTGCTGCCGCTCACAGAAAATCCGGTGCGTGAAGATGTACTGACTGACGTCCACGCCCGCCTCTCCGGCGCTCGAGTTCAAGGTTCCACGGAAGCCGTTCGCGACGCACTCTCTGAAACCGGCGTTACGGTTTTCCCTGGCTGGGAGTATTACGCCAACGCCGGAGCCACCAACACGATTTTTGATCTGCTGCCTGACGCTGTTGTTTTCGTGGATGAGCCTTCAGCCATCGAAAGCGCGCAGGATACATGGTGGGAAAAAGTGAACGCGCGCCATGAGCAGAGCCTGGTAGGCAAGCTCGCGACGCCGGAAGATATCTTTATCACTCCCGACCAGTGGAGTGAGCGGATTGCCAGGCTTCCCGGCGGCGATCTGGAACAGCTTGGCTTGCTGCGCATTGCCCATGCAGAAAACAAAATTGGCATCGCGGCGCCCGCCATTCCCGATGGCCCGTTGATTGAGTTTTCCACGCAGCCAACGCCTCGCTTTCACGGATCGATTCCAGGCATGGTGGAAGAAGTGAGAAAGCTCACCGCCGGCGGCCAGCGCGTGATCTTTGCCGCACCCAATACCGGCGAAATGGAACGGCTGGCGGACATGTTCACCGAATATCAGGTGCCGTTCCGCCTGGGAACACGCACGCCTGCTCCGGGCAGCGAAACGTATCTCGATGAGACTGCGTATTTCTCCGGTGATCTCACCACCACGACGATTGTCCGCGCTCCATTGCCGGATGGCGTCGCCCTGCCTGAATCGCGCCTGGTGATCTTCGGTGCGCGTGATCTATTTGACGATTCTGAAGTCGTGGTCAACAGTCCGCTGCGGCAAAAGTCGAAGACCGCGGCCTTCATGTCTGACTTCCGTGATCTGGCTGTGGGCGACTTTGTGGTCCACGTGGAGCACGGCATCGGCATGTATCAGGGACTGAAGGAAATCCAGCAGGGAGAAGTCACGGGCGAATTCATGGTGCTTGAATTTGCTGAAGCGGCCAAGCTATATGTGCCGCTCACGCGTCTGGACCTGATTCAGAAATACCGTGCAGGCGAAGGCATTCGGCCTCCGCTGAGCCGGCTGGGCGGGACGGCATGGGCCAAGACAAAAGCCCGCGTGAAGACAGCCATGAAAGACATGGCTGACGAGCTTTTAAAGCTCTACGCCACGCGCAAAGCCGCACAAGGCCATATCTACCCGCCGGACTCGCAATGGCAGAAGGAATTTGAGGATTCGTTCGAGTTCAATGAAACCGACGATCAGCTGACCGCCGTCGCCGACATCAAGCGTGACATGGAATCCGGCCTGCCCATGGACCGTCTCCTCTGCGGCGACGTGGGTTATGGCAAAACAGAAGTTGCAATGCGCGCGGCTTTCAAAGCCGTGCAGGACAATAAACAGGTTGCCGTGCTCACGCCCACAACGGTGCTCACCTTCCAGCACTATGAGAATTTCAAACGCCGCTTCGCTGCCTTCCCCATCACCATCGATATGATGAGCCGCTTCCGCAATGCCAAGCAGCTCAAGGAGACGGGAGAAAAGCTCGAGCAGGGCAAGGTTGACATTGTCATCGGTACGCATCGACTGTTATCGAAAGATGTAAAGTTTCAGGACCTCGGTCTGGTGATCGTGGATGAAGAGCAGCGCTTCGGCGTGCGCCACAAGGAACGGCTGAAGCAGTTGCGTAAAGAAGTGGACGTGCTGACGATGTCTGCTACGCCGATTCCACGCACCCTGCATATGTCGATGGTTGGTCTGCGTGATATGAGCGTGATTGAGACTCCGCCCAAAGACCGCATGGCGATTCAAACCGTAGTCGCCGGTTATGACGAAAAGCTGGTGCAGGCGGCGCTGGAACACGAACTGGAGCGCGGCGGCCAGGCATATTTCGTTTACAACCGGGTGGAGAGCATTTACGAGATCGCCACCAAGCTGCAGGAACTGGTGCCGCGTGCGCGAATACTTGTGGGACATGGACAGATGTCAGAGGGCGAACTGGAAAAGGTGATGTACTCCTTTGTGCGCCATGAGGCTGACATTCTGGTGGCCACCACCATCATCGAGAACGGTCTCGATATTCCGCTTTGCAACACCATCATCATCAACCGTGCAGACCGTCACGGGCTCTCCGAGCTTTACCAGTTGCGCGGACGTGTTGGCCGGTCGAATCGCCGGGCATATGCGTATTTGCTGGTTCCCTCGGATACGGAGCTTACGCCGGTTGCGCGACGGAGACTGGCGGCGCTGAAGGAATTCTCTGATCTGGGTGCTGGTTTCAAGATCGCCGCGCTCGATCTGGAACTGCGTGGCGCAGGAAATCTCCTGGGTGGAGAACAAAGCGGCAACATTGATGCCGTGGGCTTTGAGATGTATACCGGCATGCTGGACCGTGCCATCCGCGAACTGAAAGGCGAAGAGCTGGCCGATAAGATCAGCACCCAGCTCAACCTTGGCATTGACCTGCGCATACCGACTACGTACATCACGGAAGAGAATCAACGTTTGCGTATGTACAAACGCGCAGCCGGCGTGGAAAGCGAAGCCGCGCTGGACGATGTTCGCAAAGAGCTGCAAGACCGTTATGGAACACCTCCCGCGCCGGTGCGTTATCTGCTTGGGGCGTCCGCGCTGAAATTGTTGTGTGAAAAAGTTGGAGTGCTCACCATTGATCGCAAGCGCGAGTCGGTGACCATCAAGTTCACGGAGCAGGCGCAGATCGAGCCTGAACGTCTGGCGCAATTTGTGGCGCGCGCGCGTGGATCCCAGTTCTCGCCCGGCGGAGTGCTGAAGTTCAACCTCAAAGGCACACAGCCGGAAGACGTGATCGAACAGCTTCAGGCGCTCTTGCGTGAGTTAAGCCCTGAGGTGGTGGCCCAGACGTGGCTGCAGGCGAAGTAGCTCTTCAGGACCGCCCCCGCCATTTGACGACTGCACTCTTATCCGCCTAGGATTTTCCTCGCTGTCTTGGAGGAACTCATGCACGCTCCCTATCCCACCCGTTCATTGCTGAAAAACCTCTTGCTCGCCGGAATCATCTTCAGTGCGATTACCTCTTATTCTCAAGTCATTCCTGCTCCCGGATTGCAGATCGGCTCTGCCAATACCGCCACGGCCGATCCGCCGGTTCCTCGACCCAACACTACGCCGTGCACGGTTACGCTCTTTTCCAATATTCCGTTTGCCGATTTCTCTTCGAAATTCTTTACGTTTACTCCTCCATCCGCGTGTCCCGGTCCATGGGCCAAGGTAGTGCTGGAAGCCGATTTCTCGATTCAGGCAGGCCGCCAGTTTGATCGCACAGCGAACATCTGGGTAGGCGGCACCAACGTCTATTTCGGAACTACCTCGGAGCCGTCAGGGACGGTCGCGCGCTCATGGCACATTGAACGTGATCTCACCGATTACAGCGCACTGTTCAACAACTCTCAGAGCGGCCGCGTGGATCTCGGCAATCTGGTGAACTCAACTTTCACCAGCACGCTGTTCGGTACGGCACAACTCCAGTTCTATCCTCTCGCCGGGCATGAAAACGCGCCTGACACCGCCGATCTGGTACTGCCCCTTTCCGGCAGCAATAACGGAGGCACGGTATTTCTATCCAACACAGCCAGTGCGCTTTCTGCCACCTTCAACCTGCCCACCAATGTGGAACGCGCCTATCTTGACGTAATCGCGCAGAGCCAGTCCGGCGATGAATTCTGGTATACGTGCGTTCCTAATGATGTGGCTAACGAATTACAAAGCGGCGGCGCCACTGGCTTTCGTGAAAGCGAAGTTACCATTGACGGTCAGCCTGCCGGCGTTGCTCCTGTCTATCCATGGATCTATACCGGTGGCATCGATCCTCTGCTCTGGCGACCGATTCCCGGCGTCCAGGCGCTGAACTTTGTTCCTTATCGCGTTGACCTCACAGCTTTCGCGGGAGTTCTGAGCAACGGCAAGCCGCATACGGTAAGCGTGAATGTCTTTAACGCGAACAATGGTTTTTCCACTACGGCAACGCTGCTCGCTTTTCTTGACCACGGCTCAACGCAGATAACTGGCGCTGTTACTAAAAACACTCTGACTGCTGCGCCTGCGCCCAACGTCGCTGAGAATCTGGCGACCGACGCAAGCGGCAACATCATCGGCAATGTTGTTGTGACGTCGAATCGTAATTTCCGTGTGGAGGGTTTTGTTCGTACGTCGCATGGCCGGGTGGAGACGTCGGTTGAGCAGAACATACGCTTCTCCAACCGTCAGGACTTCAACATCAGCGGCCTGGTGTTTATACAGAACATCACGCAAAACACCAGCATCAGCTCGCTCACCAACACGCGTGGCAGCCACCAGGGCGGAAAAACTTCCTTCCAGACTTTTGAGTGGCCTCTCTCGGTGGATATTAACTTCACCGTGAATGCTGATGGTTCCGGAGGCTTCCAGACCACCACGATCAAACAGACGTTCAACAATAACCAGCTCATCAAACGCGATGGCGGTCCTGATTTCTTCAGCACCGTTTCCAACACCGTTGCACCCACTGATACGCTGCTCTTTGACGCCAGTGGCAACATTACCGGCGGGCAGGGGCAGGCAAGCTCACAACATTATTTCTCCACCGACTCTACGGGTGCGTGCTTCAGCCGTTCGATCGCCGCAGCCGGAGGCATTCTCACCAGCATCACCGACGGCGTAGGCTGCCCGAAAACCAAACAGGACTAGAACGAATGTTTGGCACTTGTGAATCGCCTAAGGCCCGGCCACTGCGCTGGGCCTTTTTATTTTGGCTGCAATTTCACACTGCCGGTAATCCAATGAACGGTTTATAATCCGCAGCTTCCTATGAAAAACCTTTTTGTCGCGTTTACCGTCCTGCTCGTAGCCACATACACCTTCGCCCAGCAACCCGCTGGCGCACCGCCGAGCAAGACCGTTATCCACGCCGCTCACATGCTGGATGTAAAAACCGGCAAAATGATGGACAACGTCTCCGTCACGGTGGAAGGCGACAAGATAACGGCCATCAATCAAGGCGCACCGCCGGCGGGCGTAAATGCGATTCATCTTCCCAATGCCACTCTGGTCCCCGGACTGATTGACGCGCATACTCACCTGACGTTCGACCCAAATTTTGGCTATCAGGAACTGGGCGTTTCCATTCCCAAAGAGGCCCTGATTGGCGCCAAGAATGCCCGCATCACTCTGGAAGCCGGCTTCACGACAGTGCGCAATGTGGGAGCCAGCGGATATGCCGACATTGCTTTGCGCGACGCCATCAATGAAGGAATGGTCCCGGGGCCGCATATGATTGCCAGCGGCCCGGCGCTCAGCATTACCGGCGGTCATTGTGACCAGAACCTTTTGCCCTATGAATGGCATGCCAAATCTGACGGAGCGGCTGACGGCATTGAAGGCGTGCAGCACAAGACGCGGGAAATCATCAAGTATGGTGCGGACGTCATCAAGATCTGCGCGACCGGCGGTGTGCTCTCCAAAGGCGATGATCCAAAGGCTTCGCAATACACCCTGGAAGAAATGAAGGCCATTGTGGCGGATGCTCATCGCCTGGGCCGCAAGGTTGCCGCCCATGCCCACGGCGCGCAGGGAATCGCCTGGGCCGCAGAGGCTGGCGTGGATTCCATTGAACACGGCTCTTATATCGACGACAACGCCATCAAGATCATGAAGGAGCATGGCACGTATCTGGTGCCGACCCTCTACCTGGCTGACTGGATGCGAGAGAATGCAACCCGCATTGGCTTGCCCGCGATGTACGCAGAAAAAATGAAATCGGTTACCGCCGTCAGCCGCCAGAATGTTGGCAAAGCAATGCAGGCGGGCGTAAAGATCGCTTTCGGTACTGATGCCGCCGTGTATCCGCATGGCCTCAACGCTCATGAGTTCGCGGTGTATGTTCAACTGGGAATGACGCCGCTACAGGCAATCCAAACCGCAACGGTGAATGCCGCTGACCTGCTGGGATGGTCAGACCGCATCGGCTCCATTGAGCCCGGTAAGTATGCTGACCTGGTGGCTGTGGATGGTGATCCCACGAAGGACGTCACGCTGTTGCAGCATCCGGTGATGGTGATGAAGAGCGGCGTGGTTTACAAAAATACTGCGCACTAGATGCGGAGCAGAGATTTCGCTGCTTTTTGCATCCAATAGCCGGCATCCAACGAAGCTCTGGATAAAAAGAAGCTGGTGGACGAATAACTATGAAGATGAGAGTTCGCAAGGCTGTTTTTCCTGCTGCCGGATTGGGCACACGCTTCCTTCCCGCGACCAAAGCCCAACCCAAGGAAATGCTTCCACTGGTGGACAAACCCATCATTCAATATGGTGTGGAAGAAGCACTGGCTGCCGGATGTGACCAGATCATCATTATTACTGGGCGCGGCAAAACGGCCATTGAAGACCACTTTGATGTGAGTTACGAACTGGAACGCATGCTGGAGGAGCGCGGCAAGACCGAACTTCTCGGCATCGTGCGCCAGATCTCTGACATGATTCACGTGGCGTATGTGCGCCAGAAAGAGGCCATGGGACTGGGTCACGCGGTGCTGATGGCGCGGGAACTTGTTGGCGACGAACCGTTTGCCGTCCTGCTCGCAGACGACGTAATTGACAGCGAGAAACCCTGCCTGAAGCAGATGATGGAAATTTTCGAAGAGTCGCAGTGCTCCATCATCGCAACACAGGAAGTAAACGGCCCAGCCATCTCGTCCTACGGAGTGCTGGATGCAGAGCGAGTGGAAGGCAAATTCAATGGTCGCGCATTCAATGTTCGCAATCTGGTGGAGAAGCCCAAGCCGGAAGATGCGCCGTCCAATCTGGCCATCATTGGACGTTACATTTTGACGCCGACCATCTTTGAAAGGCTGGAGCGCACGCCTTTGGGAACCGGTGGTGAACTGCAATTGACGGATGGCTTACGCGGGCTGCTACAGGCAGGTGAACGGATTCTGGGCTACACGTTTGAAGGCAAGCGCCATGATGCAGGAGACAAGCTGGGTTTCCTGAAGGCTACAGTGGAGTTTGCCCTGAAGCGCAAAGATCTGGGACCAGAATTTGCCAAATACTTGAAATCGCTGGATATGCTCACAGGAGACCTGACCGGCGACAAGGCCGCTTAAGGCCCGGCTGTTATTTCCCGGGCAACTTTGCCTGGTCGGCGAGCAGGATTGGGATTCCGTCGCGCACCGGATAGACCCTTCCGCACCCTGTACATTGCAGGCTGGATTCGTCCCCGGCGAGCGTTAAAGCTTTGCGGCATTCGCGGATGGGGCACACCACGGTGTCGAGAATCTTCTTCAGGATCATACGTTTGATTTAACCATAAACAAGGCTGAGTCGAGCAAGACGCTGAGTCGAGCAAGACGCTAGTCGAGCAAGACGCTGATTCGAGCAAGACAAGGCCCCCATGATTTGCGATTGGCGACTGGCCTTCTGGCCACTCTTTTCTGCGGCCAACTGACTTGCAGTGAATTGACCCGATTCGGCTAAGATACTCTTTCTTATGCCAATTGGGACCGCGAGCATTCTGGACGGCAGTCGGGTTGCTTCACAAATCATGCACGAGGTAGCGGAGAGAGTAGGCCGTCTGGCTCAGGCAGGTCATCGCCCCGGACTGGCCGTAATCCTTTCCGGCTCCGACCCGGCATCTCAGGTTTACGTTCGCAGCAGATTGAAGGCGTGTGACGAGCTGGGAATTCACAGTGAAAAATTCACTCCGTCCGCGGAAGCCGGCACCGATGATTTGTTGCAAATCATAAAGACGCTGAATTTGCGCGATGACATTGATGCCATCCTGGTGCACTTGCCCTTACCTCAGCATGTGGATGCAAAGAAGGTGCTTCTGGCTCTAGCTCCGGAAAAGGATGTTGACGGTTTTCATCCGGTCAATATCGGCAATCTGGTTACGCAACGACCCGGTCTGGCGCCGTGCACGCCTGCCGGCATTGTTGAACTGCTGCGCCGCAACCAGATAGAAATTGCGGGACAACACGCCGTGGTGGTGGGAAGAAGTGATATTGTGGGCCGTCCCATGGGGATTCTGTTGCTCAACCATCATGCCACCGTTACCATGTGCCACTCGAAAACGCGTGATCTTGCGTCCTTCACCAGACAGGCGGACATTCTGGTAGTCGCAATCGGACGCCCGGCCGCCATTACTGAAGACTATGTCAAAAGTGGCGCAACCGTGATTGATGTAGGCATCAACCGCATCACAGAGCGCAAACAGTTTGATCAAATATTTTCCGGCGATGCTGCGCGGGAAAAAACATTTCGGGAAAAGGGTTCTGTCCTGGTGGGTGATGTACACCCGCGTGTATCGGACGTGGCGGGCGCGCTCACGCCAGTTCCTGGCGGCGTCGGCGTACTCACGGTGGCCATGCTGATGGCCAACACGGTTTCCGCGGCGGAGATGCGCATGGCGTCGCGTTCGGGGAGGACATAGAGGAATGCTTCGTGTTGGCCTCACGGGAGGCATAGCTTGCGGGAAATCCACCGTCGGACGAGTGTTTTCCGATCTCGGTGCACACCTGATTGAAGCCGACACCATCGCTCACGAGCTTTATCGTCCCGGCGAACCGGTGTACGACGAGCTGGTGGCGAAATTCGGACAGGACATTCTTCGTCCCGACGGGCAAATTGACCGTCCGCGGCTTGCCTCCGCAGCATTCGATGGCGGCCGGGTTGAGGAGCTGAACAAGATTGTTCATCCAGCGGTGATCAAGCGGCAGGAGCAGTGGATGTTTCAGATCGGCACCAAAGAGCCCTACGCCGTCGCCATGGTGGAAGCAGCCCTGATACTGGAGGCCGGACTGCGCGGAAGGTTTGATAAGTTAATAGTAGTGACCTGCCGTCCGGAACAGAAGGTCAGTCGCTATGCCGCGCGGGCGAGTATGCCGGAACCTCTGGCGCGGGCCGAGGTTGAACGCCGCAGCAAAGCGCAACTTTCTGATGATGACAAAGTACGCCGAGCGGATTTCGTGGTCGATAATTCCGGTCCGCTGGAGCTGACTCGCAATCAGATAGAGAGGATCTACTCTGAGCTTCGGGTATTAGCCAAGCGTAAGACCTTTTGAGGTTGTAAAAGTAATGAAGACGTTACGTCCTCTTCTGCTTGCTCTTGTTCTGGTTTCAGCGTTCTACCTGCTAACCACGCACACAAGAAATTCCACACCTTCCTGGATCACCCGGCCTGAGCACATCGAGCTCACGGAAGCTTCCGGCACGCCGACCTATGACAATGAAGAGCAGGAAAACATCTCTGTGTACAAGAAGGGCCTGCCATCTGTGGTGAACATCACGTCCACCGCAGTGGCATATGACATCTTCTATGGCGCAGTCCCGCAGCAAGGGATGGGCTCAGGGTTCGTGATTGATGCAGAAGGCCACATTCTCACCAACTACCATGTGATTGAAAGCGCCCGTCAGGTGGAAGTAACCACTAGTGACAAGAAAAAATACAAAGCCCAGATCATCGGCGTGGACCCGCCGCATGACCTGGCCATCATACAAATCCCCAGTAAGGCCGTACCGCAGGCGGAGATCGGCGATTCCAAGAACCTGATTGTGGGACAAAAAGTATTTGCCATCGGAAATCCTTTTGGGCTGAGCGGAACCATGACGCGCGGCATCATCAGTTCCATCCGCTCCGTACGCGGCCAGCGCGGCTTTATTGACGAGGCCATTCAGACGGACGCAGCCATCAATCCCGGGAACTCCGGTGGTCCGTTGTTGAACTCCCGTGGCCAGGTAATCGGCATCAACTCCATGATTCTTACCGGAGGAGTGGAACAGAGCGCCGGCATCGGCTTTGCTATTCCCATCAATACTGCCAAGGCGGTGCTGGACGATCTGGTGCATCTGGGGCGCGCGAGGTATCCTTCGCTGGGTGTGCGAACGCTGCCGATTGGCCCGCAGCTGGCGGACGACCTGGGTCTGGCAGCAGATTCCGGCCTGTTGATTGTGCAAGTGGTGGATGGCAGTGCCGCTGACCGTGCAGGATTGCATGCCGGGTCAGAGCGCGCATATGTCGGCAACACTCCCATTACTCTGGGTGGCGATCTCATCATCGCTGTGGATGGTGAAGCCCTCACTGACCAGCAGGAACTATCGCACGTAATGCAGAAACATCGCGCAGGCGACACCGTGACCGTGACGATCTATCGTGGGAAAAAGAAGATGGACGTAAAAGTTGTTCTCGGAGAAAACAAAGGAACGGCCTAGGCTTTACTCCAGAGTATCGGCCGGCTGCCAGCGCCAGCGCTTCTTCTTGGCGTCATAAAAGACGTTGGACTCCATCAGGCGCGTTTCCTGCACCCTGATCACAAAAATTGGGGGCTTGTTTTTCTTGATGAGCAGCCGCCCCAGCTCCAGGCTGTCAAAAGGGACGTTGATGAGGACGAACTTGGCTTTCGGTGTAGCGGAGCGCCACGCGTCTGGTCCGGCCCCAAAGACAATCAGCAGATCATGTGTGTGGCCGGGATCAAAATGGGACATGCTGGAAGTGTGCCGCGCGTCACCAAAGCCAAAAAAAGCATTGTACGGATCAGACACTTCATACTTGTACTGGTAGGAATCTGGCAAGGGATCTTCGCTGTCCGCGGCAATCACCACATCTTCCACGCCATCGCCGTCAAAATCCGCCACGAGAATGGTCCGAGGCAACTTGGTTGTGGCAGTAAACGTTGGGCCGAATTGTTGTTTGATCAGCGGCGCCACTGATACGGGTACATTTTTGTCATCGCTGGAACCTGCTGGAGCGGGAGAACTGGCCGGACTGGTGTTCGGAGTCGACTGTGCTGCTGCAATACACGCGGCCAGCAGGATACCTCTGCCAAATGACATCATTTGCAGAGTTTAACCCTGTTTAGCTCGCTTTGTTCCGGAAATCTGATTTTGCATCGCTTTCAGCAACAATCCCAACCGCCGCATTGTTCTTCTTGGCGCGACTAAACCAATAGGTAACCGCCGCCCCACTGATTACGGAGACGGACAAGATCAGCGCAATCGCCGGTGGCAAACCCGCGGAAAAAATCAGCGTCAATATGGCGAGCAGGATCAATACCATCAGCATAAGAAATAAACTTGTCGCTTGAGAACCGCGAATCAGAGCAGATCAAATGTGATGTCAGCACTGCTGGATTGGTTTGCTGCTGGCCGGAAACTCTCTACCGCGTATCTCAATCTGCAACCGCAGCATCTTAACCGCTAAAGGCCGAAGCTAATTTACGCCATGTGTCTTTAACTAACCCGGGGGTTACAGTTTGTTCATGCAGCGTTCTTTTTTCCCCACTTTGCTTTTGCTTCTCTGCTTTTGTTTGATGACTCTTGTTTTCTCTGGCTGTGGAGGTGGCAGCGTCAGCTCTACTTCTGGCGGCGGTTCTGGCACCGATCCTTTGCCCAGTCCAGACCACGTGTTTATTATTGTGCTGGAGAACCACAGCTTTTCCCAGGTGATTGGCAGTCCTTCCATGCCGTATCTGAATTCGCTGGCCAGCGCACACTCGCTGGCCGCCAACTATTTTGCAAACGCGCATCCATCCCTCGGTAATTACTTCATGCTTACGACGGGCCAATTGATATCCGTGAATGATGCATTCAGCGGCACGGTTACCGACGACAACATTGTCCGCGCGCTCAATGGGGCCGGCAAAACGTGGAAAGCTTATATGGAAAGCATTCCGTCGGCAGGCTATCTCGGCATAGATGTGCCTCCCTACCTGAGACATCATGATCCCTTTGCCTTCTTCAGTGATGTCACAGGCAATCCCGCTCAGGCGGCCAACATTGTTCCATTCACACAGATTCAGGCCGATATTCCGGCGGGCACGTTGCCGAACTTTGCCTTCATCGTGCCAAACTCGGGCGATGATGCCCACGACTGTCCCGCCGGAGCAGCCACCTGTGCAGACAGCGATAAGCTCACGGCCGCCGATACATGGCTCAGAACCAATATCGATCCCCTCATCAACAATGCGGGCCTGGCGAACAGCGTCTTCATCATCACATGGGACGAAGGTGACATGACTGACCTGGCCAACGTTGGCGGACAAGTTGCCACCGTACTTGTTGGTACGCATGTGAAGGCAGGCTTCAAATCGACCACGTTCTACCAGCACCAGCATACGTTGCGGCTGGTGCTTGATTTGCTGAAAGTTGGCGATCGACCGGGAGTTGTCGGCGGTGGCTGGAAGCATGAATGAGTTTTTTCAGTAGCGGGCCTTTATCCCGAACAAAGTGAGTGATCCCTACAGCCACGTGAAACTTCCGAGTCTTGAAAGATCTCCTTCTTCCCTTGAATGAATTTAAGATTGTAGGGATCCCTCGCTCTGGCTCGGGATGTAGCTACATCAATGCTCGCCTTCGCCCAGCTTGCTGACGCCGTTGCCGCCACCACGAAAAAGACAGAAAAAGTTCGTCTGGTCGCAGAATATCTGCGAACGCAATCGGTTGACGAGGCGGCACAGGCGGCCGTCTTTCTTTCCGGACGCGCCTTCCCCATGTGGGAAGAACGTACATTGCAAGTGGGCGGTACGTCTTTGTGGCGCGCCCTGGCGGAGGTTTCCGGAAAGCCCGAAGTTTCTCTCACTGCAGCTTATCGCCGGCACGGCGATCTCGGCGCGGCAGCGCAGGACCTGTTAGCCGACGCACAATCGGTTCGCAAGCCCACAGCCGGCGCATTGACCATTACTGAACTGGCGGCTGCATTCAGTGAAATGGCGCGCGTCTCCGGCCCGGCAGCCAAGCGCACGATCGTCGAAGGCCTTCTGCGTCGCGCCACAGCTCTGGAAGCCAAGTACATCATCAAGATCATCAGTGGTGATCTTCGCATTGGTTTGCGCGAGAGCCTGGTTGAGGAAGCCATTGCTGTGGCTTTTACTTCGGGGGCTGCGCCGGTTAAAGCCACTCAAGTTCAGCGCGCTAACATGCTCCTGGGCGACATAGGTGAAACCCTTCGGCTGGCAGCATCGCATCGCCTCCATGATGCGCGTATGCGCCTGTTTCACCCGCTGGCACTCATGTTGGCCAGTCCAGCACAAGATGCTGAAGAGGCTTTCTCCTATTTTTCCGAGGCGGCCGTGGAAGACAAGTATGACGGCATACGCGCCCAGGCCCATTGCGGCGGAAACCAATCCAGGGGCGAGATCAGCAGCCGGATCTTCTCCCGCACCATGGACGAAATCTCCGGATCATTCCCGGAGCTTCCGCCCGCGCTCATGGCTTTTCCGGAACCAGTGGTGCTTGACGGCGAGATACTGGCGTGGAGTGAAAGCCTCAGCCAGGCGCTGCCGTTTTCCGAACTACAAAAGCGCCTGGGACGCAAAAAGGTCTCGCCTGAGCTAATGAGAAGCGTGCCGGTTGTGTACATGGTATTTGACGTTCTCTTCGCGCGCGGCGAACTGACGATTGAGCTGCCGCTGCGCCAAAGACGGAAACTGCTGGAAGACTTATTCACCTCGGTTCCAGCAAACGGCTTTAACGTGGACCATACCACTGTTGGAATAGAAACGTCGCAAGGTCGCCTGGCCTTTGAGCCCGCCGTTGTGGCTGCGTCAGGCCTGCCTCGCGTGATTCTAGCGCCCATGCAGACTGCGGATTCACCAGCGCATCTGGATGAGCTGTTTCAGCAGGCACGTGATCGCGGCAATGAAGGGCTGATGGTGAAAGATCTCAATTCGGCTTATTCTCCGGGCCGTCGCGGCAAATCATGGCTCAAGATCAAGCGTGAACTTGCGACTCTGGACGTTGTGATCACCGCCGTGGAATGGGGGCACGGCAAACGCAATCAGGTCCTGAGTGATTACACTTTTGCGATTCGCGATGGCGACCAGTTATTGAATGTCGGCAAGGCGTATTCCGGGCTCACGGATGTTGAAATCGCCGAGATGACGAAGTGGTTTGAGGCCCACACGCTGGATGATCAGGGCTTCCGGAGGACTGTGGATCCGCAAATGGTCATCGAGGTGGCGTTCAACAATGTCATGCGGTCTGACCGCCATGAGAGCGGCTATGCGTTGCGGTTCCCCCGCATTCTGCGGATACGCGCAGATAAATCTCCAGCCGAAATAGACACTCTGGAGACCGTGCGCGAAATTTACCAGAAGCAACAGACAAGCCCGGCCCGTTCCGCCGATTAGGCTGGCGTTCCTAGCTGCTTTTTAGAACTTTGGGAATTTTAGTGGAGTAATGATTGTGACTGCCGATTGGAATCAGGCATCCATGGGCGACATCGCACTCGCCATTTTCCAGTTGGATCGTAGTGTGTTCAATATGGAAGTTCCTGGACAGAACTACCTTGACACCACGCAGAATGACGTCACTCTCAGAGAGTGGGATATCGTCAATGCGAATATGGCAAGCGAGCGCGTGCGTATCTGAGCCGATACTCCACACGTGCACATCATGCACGTCATGCACTCCGTTGACGGTCGCCAGCGCGCCTGTAATCTGTTCCACTGACATTCCCCTGGGCGCGCCTTCAAGAAGAATGTTCAGCGTTTCCTGGATAATCCCCAGGGACGACCACAGAATCAGACAGGAGATACCGATCGAGAGCGCGGGATCAATCCAGTGTTGGCCGGTGAGCATGATCGCCCAGCCGCCAATGATGACTGCCGCGGTGGAAAGTGTATCGCCCATCTGATGAATGAACGCACTGCGCATGTTTACATCATGGGCTGCGCGAAACAGAAACCACGAAATGGTGCCATTCATGATGACGCCGGCGAATGCCACCCAGATCATCACCTGCGGCTGCACCTCTACCGGATGTCGCATACGGCCGACTGCTTCGTAGAAGATGTAGAAGGAAATTCCAACCAGAGTGAGAGCATTGATGAATGCCGCGACCACGCCGGCACGGTGATACCCGAATGTTTTGGTGGAGCTTGGAGGCCGCGTTTGGACAAAGACGGCAACCCAGGAAAGCAGCAGTGCGAGAAGATCGGTGAGATTGTGCCCCGATTCAGAAAGCAAAGCCAGACTGTGGGAACGCAGGCCTGCAATCAGGGTCACAAGTACGTATGCAAAAGTAGCCAACAGGGAGTACCGCAACGCTCGTACGCTCATGGGCGCATGGGGGTGCTGGTGGCTATTCATACGATGAGTTTACCGCCGAATCCCATTATCCTTATCCAATAAGTGCCGGTAAAAAGAGAAGAGACCTTAAATGTTCCTGGGCTAAGAGGGAGCGCAAGCACCCGGATTTGGTAGATCGATACTCTATTTGAGCAGCGTGCAACTCCTTCCGCTGCAGGTCACATCTGATTGTCAAGGATTACTAATAACAAATCCAGCATTATTAGGGGCTTAGCAAGCACTCTCGTAATCACCGCAGCGGGCCCCCTTTGGAACCAGAGTTGCAAGTTTTTAGTACCGCATTTTTGTGTCTCGTGCAATCAGGAGCCTGCCCTATGGCGAAGTCTTTTTATTTGTTGATCTTTGTGTTTGCAATTGCCCTCGCCTGGTCGCAATCGCAGACTCCGCCGTCCGGGTCGGGTTCGAGCCAGACACCGCCCAGCAACAACGCAGGCAGCATTTACGGCAATTCTACCTCGCCGAATCCGCAATCACCTGCGCAGGGTAATGCTCCATCTTCGCAGCCTCTTCCTGGAACCACTCAGGGCACACCTCCCTCCGGCGCTGGAGCGCAAACGCCCAGCAGGCCGGGATCGGCTACGGATGCGTCTGGTGGCGGCGTTGCAGGAGCAGCAGGTTCAAGCCCGACGCCGGCGCAGATTCCGGAAACCCCTCCAACAAGTGCAACGGCTCCCGGCGTGTCAGACCCTGAGCTGCAATCACAGATTCAAAATGCTCTGACCAAAGAGCCCACTTTAGCGGGTGAGAATGTTCGCGTTTCGGTGGTTGAGGAGAACATTGAAATCAGCGGCAACGTGGCTACAGCTCGGGAGAAATTGACCGCCACCCGCATTGTGCAGTCGTACGCCGGCAACAAGAAAGTCGTGAGCCGTTTGACGGTGGGTCACCCGGGAGCAAATTCATCCTCTCCAGGCACTCATGAACCGACGAACCCATCCACCAATCCTGAGCCAAACAAGGGAACTCCGCCGGCGGGCTCCACGCAGCCACCGCGCAATTGATTATTTCACGATCATCCGTTTCAGGAAAGAGGCGGCCAGCAAGCCACGTCTTTTTTATTTCCCTCGATTGTCTATCTGGTATTAGCCCGCCTGCTTGAAAGATTGCGCTGGGAAAATAAGCGATGTTTGCGATGAGATTTGTTCCAACGCCAGCAATTTCTCTTTTACGTCCAAACCGCCGCCGAAGCCTGTGAGTGCGCCATTACTCCCGATTACGCGATGACAAGGCACGATGATGGGCACAGGGTTATTGTGGTTGGCCTGGCCAACCGCGCGAAATGCTTTGGGGCTTCCGACCTCCCTTGCAATGTCACCGTACGAACAGACCTTGCCGTAAGGGATCTTCCGCAAGGCTTCCCAGCATCGCTTCTGAAATTCGGTGCCACGCAGATCCAGAGGACAAGCAAATTCCCGGAGATCACCGCGAAAATAGCTCTCCAGTTCGGCACGGTAAGGTTGCAAGGCTTCCTCTGATTCAATCCACATTTCTGTTGTCCTGGTGGCAGGGTTCCTGCCGTCAAAGTGGATTCCGCATAATCCCCTCTCGGTGGCGGCCAGAAGCAACGCGCCGAGTGGAGATTGCATACAGTAGTAATGGACTAAGTAGGGCTGGTTTTTCACAGGAAAAAATTTTAGCAGCAGGAGCTCGGAAAGTGTCCAACCTTTGCAACACCAGCTCAGCATTCCTCATCTATTTCAACACTGCTGCCATTAAAACAGGCGGTGGCGTAGTGTCACTTTTCACTGCGCGTTATAACGCTAAGATTTCCGGTCATCTGTTCGTACCGGCAGGCTGAAGGTTTCAGAGCCTGAGGGTCCTATGAGATTTTGCAGTATTGTCAGTTACCAACTGGATAATGCTGAAGTGATGACTACGGGGCCCTCACCTGATTTCCCGGCTATTTTTGAAGGAGCGCACCAAGGCTGCCTTTCGGGTGAGAGTAATGGATATACGCGGACTGGTCCTCATTAATTCGGAATCTGAATCGGGAACTGAGCTTAATCGCTTTGGGGGAGTGCCTCTTGCGTTGCTCGATGTTGCCGGTAAGAGCGCTCTTACGCGTACTGCTGAGAGATTAAGAAAATTTGGCGTCGGTCCGGTCACAGCGGTCGTTGAGGACGTCATATCTGTTCCCGCGAAGGGTGTTACCCAGGGCGAACCAGATCTTTCAACGGTATTTAGCTCGCGTGAGCGTTTCTGGCGAACCGCAGAAAATTCTTTTAACGATCTGGTGCAGGCGGGTGCAGAGATCGTAATACTGATTAAGATCGGCACCTATCAGGAACCGGATTTTGACAGAGTTCTGCAGCTTCACCTGGACCACAACTGCCGAGTAAGCCAGCTCTTTCAGGATGGACAGCCGCTGGAGGTTTTCTGTATCAGCGCCTCCCGCCGAAATGATGCGGCATCGCTGTTTCGCACAAATCTTTCCAAGTGCCGAGTTGACTGTCTTCAGGTAGACCAGACCGGATATTTCAATCCGCTACGCGACCCAAGCGATCTGCGTCAGTTTGCCATTGACATCCTCACGCTGCAGACTGAGACGTGCGCCGCCGGTATTGAGGTCAAGCCGGGTGTTTGGCTTGCGCCGCGCGCACACGTTGAAAAAGGAGCACGCGTGATTGCTCCGGCCTTTATAGGCTCGGGAGCCCGGATTCGCACTGGTGCAGTGATTACGCGGTGCACCACGGTGGAGAAAAATTCTCAAATCGATTGCGGCACCGTTGTAGAAAATTCCAGCGTTCTGGCTAACAGTTATCTGGGCGCGGGACTCGATTTGGCGCACTCCGTGATGGGCATGGGAACCATTACTAACCTGAGACGCGGCGCCACTGCGCTCATCAGCGATACCAAGCTGGTGAAGAGCACGTCAGACGCTGTTGCGCCGAGTTTCTTAGTCTCGGCAAAAGAGCTTGTGGCTTTTATCCCCCGGCAAGTGTGGCGCGGGATATTTGGAGCGCGGGTCCAGCAGCCTGATTTGAATACTACCTTGCGTCAGACGTCTCCAGCGCTTGGCAAGGCCGCGGGATATGAGGCCCCGGCCTGCAACGCCGGTGCGGCCGATGAGTTTTCCAATTTTGTTGCAATGAGGACCCATGGAAATCAATAGCAGGCCCGTTGTAGTGAAGAGAATGCCGGAGCGGGTGAATGCTCGCACGGCAAGAGAATTTATGCGGGCGTTGCGACCGTTCCTGGTTACGGATCGTCCGCAGCTTGTTTTGGATCTTTCCCAGGTTGTGCGGCTTGACGCCGCAGGGGTTGAAATGCTCCTGAGCTGCATGTCAGAGGCACATAAGCGAGATGGAGACTTGAAACTGGCTGCACCATCGCAACAAGCCTATGTGGTACTGGAACTGACTCGTACTGAGCGCCTTTTTGAGATTTACGAAACCTCCACTGACGCTGTCCGTAGCTTCAGCGGCTTTCTGCCGAATACCATGCGGCAGCAACTCTTACACAAACGTCCGCCCTCAATGTCGGCCGCCTGAAGACATTGCCCCCGTATGCCGAATTCTGACAGCGCTGTTACCTTCCCCAGCCGGAGCGCGACAATTGCGCATGAACGGGATTCTGCCCGCAAACGGGCGCACGCTCTTGTGCTCACCGGCAGCCTGGTGATGCTGTTCGGCTCTACGGCGGTGAGTGGCATCAATTTTGCCACCAACGTCGTCATGGCACGCCTGCTTGGCCCATCCCTGTATGGACAGGTCGCGGTTGCAACAACGTTGCTCATGATGGCTTCCTGCATCACGCTGTCATTTCAGATGGTTTGCGCCAAATTCGTGGCCAGGAATGCAACGCAGGGCGGGAAAATAGCCGTCTATCGCGGTCTGCTGAAAAAATCGTGGCTTGTAAGTCTCTCACTGGGCCTGGCGCTATTTCTGGCGCAGGGGCCGGTTTCACACTACCTCAATGTGCCCGGGTCAGTTCTGCTGGCGGTTCTGGCTATAGGCATTGCTTTTTATGCGCCGGTAGGTGTGCGCCGCGGGGCGATGCAGGGTCTATGTCTTTTTCCTCGGCTGAGCGCCAACTTAATTGTGGAGGCCAGCACCAGGTTTGTGATTGGCGTGGCCCTCATCCTGATGGGTTATGGAGTCCTGGGCGGAGTGGGCGCCATCTCCGCGGCTGTGGTGATGGCTTATTTTGTTCCCGGGATTCCCAAGGCCTTGCGGGCTGAAGCCGTGACGGAAGAATCTGCTTCCTTTGCCGAGGCCTTTCAAGCAATCGTATTTTTCGTTGGCCAGGTCATCATCAACAACATCGACATTGTTCTGGTAAAGCACTTCTTCCCTGCAGACCAGGCCGGCATTTACGCCGCCGTGGCTTTGGTGGGTCGTGTCTTATACTTCGCCGCCTGGTCCGTGGTGAGCGCCATGTTCCCGGTGAGCGCCCAGGTTGAGAAAGACCATGAAAGTCCCAGAGTTGTCTGGGTGCCGATGGCGCTGGTAGCAGGGATTTCACTCTCGTTCATTTTTGTGGTGAGCATGTTCCCGCAATTCATCATGGGCGCGATTTTCGGCCGCGCCTTTGCAGTGACCTCATCTCTGTTGTCTCTTTACGCTGTTGCAACTGCGATCTATGCAATCGCCATGGTGCTCATGGCGTATGAGATCTCTCGCCGCATCGCCAATGTCGGGTGGCTGCAGTTGTTGTTCAGTGGAGTTCTGGTGGTGGTAATCGGCTTTTATCACCATTCCCTGCGTGAAGTGATCGTGGTGCAAATAGTGCTTATGACTTCAATGCTGGTGCTTGTCTCGTTCCCCTTCCTGCGCCGCCTGCGGCGAATTTCCATGGAGGTTATCCCGTGAAACGGTTGGAACGGGTCAGCGAAGACGAAATCATCTCCGAGTTTCTGAGGGCAGAGTTCTATCAGAAGGAGTTTGATAAGGATCGCCGGCAGTTTGAACAGATTGTGTATCGCCCCAATCTGGAGAATGAAGCCGAGAACTCACTCCGTCGTGCCCTGCTTTATCGTCGCCGGGCAACGATGTGGCGTGAGTTACCGGCTGATACAAAGTGGTATGAGGTGGATTTCACCCCTGAAGACTCTGATCGAGTGAATGTCTTTCCGCGCGCACAATGGCGATCCATAGCCCGCGGCAATTTCAGGGCCCAGTTGGTGGCGGAAAAAATTCGTGTCCAGTTCAATTGCGCGAGCCCGAGCCCGCTGGCCTTGAAGATTCAGGCACTTCTGAGTCTTATGGAGCATGAAGGTCCTCGTTCCACCGTCCTGCTGATCGGGCTGGATGAGCATCGCCCGCTCACTTTGCTGGAGGGTAACCATCGTTTTGTAGCTTCGCTTCTGCTGCCGCCGGAAATCATGCTCCGGCGGATACGGATTGTTTGTGGCCTTTCGCCGAATATGGAGGACTGTTGCTGGTACAAGACCAGTCTGCCCAGCCTGTCCCATTACCTGAAAAACCGCATCAAACATTTCTGGAACAGAGAAGCTGACGTTAGCCGGTGGCTGCCTCAGGCGGAAAGCAATGCTCCCGCCAACACCCTGACAGGCACAACTGCCGGCGCCTCCAGCGCCAAATCGGATTAACGAACCAATGCAATGTTTCTCAAGAGGTTCTATGAAAATTCAGCTTGGAATATCAAAATTTGTCGCACTGTCCCTGGTCCTTGGACTGTGCCTTACGCCTGAGATGTATGCCCAGCAGGCTCAGCCGCAGACCTCGCCCACGGCACCTTCTACTCAATCCGGCCAGCAGGGGCAAGCACCGCAAGCTGTTCCCCCGGCCGCGAATGAGCCACCTGCGTCCACTGCACCGGCGCAGACACAGCCGGCGAAACCTTCGCCGAATGGAACCAATCCCAATTCGATTGATCCTTCACAAGGTCCTCTGCAACCGGTGACCACTTACCCGGACGCAACCGGCGCGGCGCAAACCGAATCAGCTACGACGCCGCAGACCACCAATCCGCCCGATGCACCGCAGCCAAAGTCGCAGCAGCCCACGCAGCCCGTTGGCGCGGCTACTGCTGAGCGAGTGCCCACTGCCGGAGGCGCCGCTGCCAAACCGGCAGGCGCCGCGATTGCGCCCGCCAAGCAGCACCAGACCCGTGGATTGATGATTAAAATCGGCGCCATTGCAGCCGCAGGCGCGGCCCTGGGAACCGTTTACGCACTCACACGCAGCACAGGCTCCGTGCCTCCTGGCGCGCGTTAATCGCAAGCTTATTCAAACCCCAGAAGGACCCTGATCGCAATGAGTAAAAACACGCGCCAACCACTGCTCATCAGCTTTTCCGGCCTTGACGGCTCCGGCAAATCCACGCAGATTGAAAATCTGCGCATGGCCCTGAACAGCGCTGGCCTGAACACGCGTCTGCTTGCCTTCTGGGACAACGTTGTGGTGGGCGTGAAGTATCGCGAAGGATTCGTTCACAAGGTCTATAAGAGTGAACGCGGGATTGGAGCTCCGGGGAAACCGGTGAATCGCCGCGACAAAAATATGAGGGGCAAGCACCTGACGCTGGCGCGGCATTTTCTTTACCTGATGGACGCCATCAATCTCCGCCGCGTGGTGGCGCGCGAACGACACAAAGCTGGTGTTGATGTAGTGATTCTCGATCGCTACATCTATGACGAGTTATCCAATTTGAATCTGCAGAACGGGTTGAGCCGAAGTTTCGTCCGGCTGATTCAGGCGATTGTGCCACAACCCGATGTGGCGTTCCTGCTGGACGCGGACCCTGTGGCTGCGTTCGCGCGCAAGCCGGAGTACCCGCTTGCCTTCATGAAAAAATGCCGAAGAGCCTATTTCGACCTGGCAGCACTGCTTGGAAACCTGACTGTGATTCCGGCTTTGGCTTTGCCAGAGACCAAAAATGCAGTGCTTAAAACGGCGGAACACCGGCTGCAGGCCAGTGGAAGATCAAATAGCCTGCGATCAGACTTCACCGCGGCATAGGTCGCGGAATCAGATTTGTGACCGGCGGAGCGTCTCAGTAAATATAGGCATGCGTAATTGCATGCGGACCTGATCTTTTGGCAGACACACGCGGATAGTCTCGTCGGGACCCGGGTCCATCAACAACTCGACCCGATCGTTACTTGGCTCGTGCTCAATCAGCATCAGAATCCTGAGTGCGCACCAATCGACTGCGGCTCTCAGCCTGGCTTTGATAAATCGCAATATTCGAGCGAAAAACATTAAACACCTTTCTGCTTGTGTGTTCTAAATGGGAACAGTTGCCTTTTCTTCTGTCTAGTGCAATAGCCGTGTTTAAAGCATGAATAGCTGTGTTTAGAGCAGTTGAGGTGGTGGCCGGCGACTAGCCTGCGGCAACGAGAATTCCTGCGATCGCCGCGTAGCCTCAAGAGGCATGATTTCGCCGGGCACGGTAGAAAGCGTCACGGCGGGTTCCGGTGGCAGTCCCAGCACTGCATCCATGGTGCTGCTGGCAACCAGCCATTTTCTGGCCTGACTTCCTTCGGCCATCAGCGGGACAGTACTGAGATCGTCCGTTATGGAAATTACCGGGAACAGAGCGCAGATCACGCAGAGAAAAGCGATGAACGCAAAACGACGATCCCGCCCCGACACACCCTCACTTTTGCTGTGAATCACCAGAAGCGTTCCAGCAATCAACGCCCACGCGAAATTGAGGGTAAATTCCAAACTTAATTTCCTTGACTTAAAGTCGTAAGGCCCGAACCGGCTCATCTCCGGAAAATTGTCGCTGCCCCCAAAATCCTATGATTATTGGAACCCTTCAATATGACACGAGTTGTTCCATGAGAGCGGTTAATTGGGAAAAGATGGCCAGGGCTGCTTTTTATGGCTTCTTTTCCGGAACTGCAGCAGGAATCAGGTGTTCAAGTGGAACAAATTCAGTAGGATACAGACCCGTGTAGCAGGACGTGCAATAAGAGGTTTTCTCACCATCTGCGCAGGCTTCCTTCAGGCCATCCAGGCTCAGGTAAGCCAGAGTATCTGAACCGATGTATTCGCGAATTTCTTCAATACTCTTGTTGGCGCCGATCAGTTGGGCTTTGGAAGGAGTATCCACGCCGTAATAACAGGGTGAGATCGTTGGTGGACAGGAAATGCGTACGTGAACTTCCTTTGCGCCTGCGTCCCTTACCAGACGTACGATCTTGCGGCTGGTAGTTCCGCGGACGATCGAATCGTCAATCAAGATGACTCTCTTACCGGCCAAAAGGCTTCGCACGGGATTCAGCTTCAGCTTAACGCCGAAGTCGCGCACGGTTTGTTCAGGCTCAATGAACGTGCGTCCAACGTAGTGATTGCGAATCAATCCGAGACGAAACGGTATCCCAGATTCGGCGGAGAATCCAATCGCCGCAGTAACCCCTGAATCGGGGACGGGCACCACTACGTCAGCATCCACAGGCGACTCTTTTGCCAGTTGTCGTCCCATCAATTCCCGGCTGATTTGTACGGGACGGCCGAAGACACGGCTGTCAGGGCGAGAAAAATAAACATGCTCAAAGATGCAGCTGGATTGCTTCATCTCCGCGCCGAAGAAACGTGATGACACGCCTTCGGGGCCAACCACAACCATTTCACCTGGCCTGACGTCCCGTTCATAAACCGCACCAATGAGATCGAAGGCACAGGTCTCAGAGGCGAAAACGATGGTGTCGCGCTCATTCCCGCCACCATTGTGAATTCTACCCATTGACAGGGGACGGAAGCCGCGGGGATCACGCACGGCGAAGACGCGGTCGCGCGTCATCATCACCAGTGAAAATGCGCCTTCCAGGCGGCGTAAGGCGTCACAGACCGAATCCGTCAAGGTCTGCTCCCGCGATTGCGCAATCAGATGCACGATGACTTCGGTATCGCTGGTGGTCTGGAAGATGGATCCCTGGGCTTCGAGGCGGCTGCGAATTTCCCAGGCGTTCACCAGATTCCCGTTGTGCGCCAGCGCAATCATTCCCTTGTTGCAATCCACCATGATGGGCTGTGCGTTCAGTACGGCTGAATCACCGGTGGTGGAATAGCGGGTATGCCCAATAGCAATAGCTCCCGGCAAACGACTGAGTGCCTCTTCGGTGAAGATGTCAGCGACCAGGCCCATGGACTTGTGAAGGTGCAGGCGAGCGCCATCCGAGGAAACGATGCCGGCTGATTCCTGTCCGCGATGTTGCAACTGATGCAGGCCCAGATAGGTCAGCGTGGACGCTTCCGGGTGCGTGTGCACGGCCATCACTCCGCACTCGTCCTTGAATTTGTCGCTTCGCTCCAAACCGCTCATCTACATTTCCCCCCTGGATTTTGTCTTGCACCCGTTGCGGGTCGCTCGCCGCCCCTCGGGGCTCGCGACCTAATTTCTTCTTTAAACCTTGTCGCTACCGATAATCATGTCGCTTCGCTCCAAACCGCTCATCAGCCTTCTCCCTTTGGATCAAGTCGTGCGCCCGATGCAGCGGGCTCGGCACGCTAGTCGGCCTCGCCCTCAATCCGTTTCTGCTTCGTGCCCAACCTAGTTTCTTTTACACTCGCTCCGCATCTGGTATTGCCACGTGAGGCTCGCGACCTTGTCTCGTCCGCTTCAGCCAGAAGCCAGCAGCTAGTAGCTCACTAGCTTTTCTGCAATATTTCCGGAACCAGATGTTCCGAAGTCTCCACGTGCAGGGCCTGGCTCAGAGCCGTATCCCAAACCTGCCTCAATTCCGACACCAATGCGTTTACGGCAGGCTTGCCATCGACCTTGATGCTGAGTTTTTCTGGAACAGTACGCCCGATCCGATCCGCCCTGAGACCCCATTCTACCGCTGTTCTTTGGATGATTTCGGCCTTTTGCCGGTCGCAAGTAATCAACACCCGGCTGGCCGCTTCGCCAAACAGAACAGCCTCGGTAAATGACTCATTCGAAGTAAGTTCCACGTCAGCACCTACATTCGCTGGAAAAGCGGATTCGGCCAGGGCCACGGCAATACCGCCTTCGGAACAGTCGTGGGCGGATTCAATGACACGGTTCTGGATCAAATCCCGCAGGCATTTCTGTAACGCTGCTTCCTGTCTCAGATCGAGTGCCGGCGGCGTGCCCCAGATTTCGCCGACTACTTCTTTAGCGTATTCTGACGAACCCAGTTCAGTTTCTGCCTGGTGGATTGTTCCTGCCACCGAGGCACAGAGCAGGAAGATTTCACGGTCTGGCTGACGGAAGTGGAATGTCATGGTGTTTTCAACGTTCTCCATGATGCCGACGATTCCCACGACCGGTGTGGGGTAAATGCCTTCGCCCAGTGTCTCGTTGTAAAGGCTCACGTTACCACCAGTGATGGGAGTTTCCAGCGCCTCACAGGCAGCGCTGATACCGTCAATCACTTCGGAGAACTGCCACATGATGGAGGGCTTTTCCGGGTTGCCGAAGTTCAGACAGTTGGTGGCTGCTACCGGGGTTGCGCCCGTGCAGGAGACGTTGCGTGCGGCTTCAGCGACGGCGTGCATCGCGCCGAGCCTGGGTGACAGCCACGCCCAACGCGCGTTGCCATCGAGGGCCATCGCCAACCCGCGTTTGCTGCCTTTCAGGCGCATCACGCCGGCGTCCGCTCCGGGACCTTCCACGGTGTTTGACTGCACCATGGTGTCATATTGCTCAAAAATCCATCTCTTGGAGCAGATATTGGGAGCGGCCAAAAGCCGTTTCAGATTCGGAGTGAAATCACCCTTACTGCTGAACTGTATATGGCCAGGCCGGGTGTGCGAGACCGGCGCCTCCCAGGGCGACATGGGGCGGTGATACAGCGGAGCATCGTCGGTCAAAGCAGTGTTAGGAATGTCAGCGACTAATTTTCCGTGCTCGAGAACCCGCAAGCGGCTGCCATTTGTAACTTTGCCGACAATCACGGCATCTAGTCCCCACTTTTCAAATACCCGCAAAACTTCGTTTTCGCGCCCGCTTTCCGCCACCAGAAGCATTCGCTCCTGCGACTCGCTGAGCATGATCTCGTAAGCGTTCATGCCGGTTTCACGCTGGGGTACGCGGTCAAGCTCGATTTCAATTCCCACTCCGCCGCGCGCACCCATTTCACAGGTGGAGCAAGTGAGTCCGGCTGCGCCCATATCCTGTATGCCAACGACTGCTCCGGTCCGCATGGCTTCCACGCAAGCCTCAAGCAGCAGTTTTTCAAGGAATGGGTCGCCGACTTGCACGTTCGGCCGCTTCTGCTCGGAGCCTTCACTGAATTCTTCACTCGCCATGGTGGCGCCGTGGATGCCATCACGTCCGGTCTTGGCGCCGACGTAAATCACGGGATTACCTTCGCCCGCCGCCTTGGCATAGAAAATCTGGTCGCGCCGTACGATACCGAGAGCAAAGGCATTCACCAGCGGGTTCTGCGCGTAGCAGGCTTCAAACTTTGTCTCGCCACCCAGGTTGGGGACGCCAAAACAATTTCCGTAGGAGGCAATCCCACTGACGACGCCTTCCAGAATCCCATGATTGCGATGGACGGTCTGCTGGTCCGTCTTTTTATCCGGGGTGATGGGGCCGAAGCGGAGGGAATCCATGACCGCGAGCGGACGAGCGCCCATGGTGAAGATATCGCGCAGAATTCCGCCGACGCCGGTGGCTGCGCCCTGAAAAGGCTCAATGAATGACGGGTGATTGTGAGATTCGATTTTGAATGCGCATGCCCATCCATCACCGATATCGATAATGCCGGCATTTTCTCCCGGTCCCTGGACCACCAGCTTGCTGCGCGTGGGCAGACGCTTCAGGTGCACGCGCGAAGACTTGTAGGAGCAGTGCTCGCTCCACATCACGCTGAAAATACCCAGCTCGGTCAGAGACGGCTCGCGACCCAGCGCGTTCTTGATCCGTTCATATTCATCCGGGGTGATACCGTGATCTTTAACAACTTCGGGAGTGATGGCAGATGTTGGCGTGGTAGACATAAGGGAGTATCTTTATTTTCTCACGTCTTCAGGCGGAATTTTCTCATGTCTTAACCGCACCGGTCGTGCGATTTCTGCAACCCCGTCCAAATCAAGGGCATCTCATATTGTGTCGACAGTATGTTGACCGACATTGGCCCTGGCGAAAGCAGCCGGGCCCGACTGGGAGGACCGAGAACCTGCGGTCCTCTTTGGTTTTTAGGTGCTGCCTACGGCACTTTGTGGCTCGCCCAACCGCGATTTATTTTCTCAATTCAAATACATAGACCCTTCGACTGCGTCGTCGCATGCGCTCCGCCTTCGCTCAGGGTGACAAAAGGGAAGTGTTATCCTGCCCATTCGTGGATCTTGGCAGTCTTGGAGCGAAGCGACAGTAAGCTATACGTTAAGGGCGAGGCCGAACACGCGCCGAGCCCGTTGTAGCGAGCGCCCAAGCAAGGTATCCAGGTAAAAGCTCTCAAGCGGTTTTGGAGCGAAGCGACATATAAGAATGAAATCGGTAATCATTGGAACGGCGGGCCACATCGATCATGGCAAAACGTCGCTGGTGAAGGCGTTGACGGGCATTGATGCCGATCGCCTGGAAGAGGAGAAGCGACGGGGCATCACCATCGACCTGGGCTTCGCTCATCTTGAACTCAACGCGCCCAGCGGTGAGAAGCTGCGTTACGGCTTTATTGATGTTCCCGGCCACGAGCGTTTTGTCCGCAACATGCTGGCGGGAGTGGGCGGTATTGATATGGTGCTGCTGGTCATCTCCGCCGACGAATCCATCAAGCCGCAGACACGCGAGCACTTTGAAATCTGCCGGCTCCTTTCCATTCCGCGCGGTATCACCGTCATTACCAAGTCTGACACGGTGGATGAAGACACGCTCAACGTGGTGCGGATGGAAGTGGAAGAATTTGTACGCGGATCATTTCTGGATGTGGCGCGCTCTCCGATGATTGCCGTGAGCGCACATACGGGCGCCGGGCTGGATGAGTTGAAGAGCGAAATTGTCCGCCTGACCGCTGAAATCCCAAGCCGCGATACGGACGCCATTTTTCGCCTGCCCATAGACCGCGTCTTCGTGATGAAGGGCTTTGGCACGGTGATTACCGGGACACTGATCGCCGGCAAAGTAAAGAAGGAAGAGGAAGTTGAGATTTTTCCCGGCCGGCAACGGGTCCGCGTTCGCGGAGTACAAGTGCATGGAGCGGCAAGCGATCAGGCAATCGCCGGGCAGCGCACCGCATTAAACCTTGCGGGCGTACAAGTGGAAGATCTGGCCCGCGGCATGACGTTAACAGCTCCCGGTCTGCTTGAGTCCACGCAGCGCATAGAAGTGCAGCTTTCCTTGCTGGCGGACGCCAAGCCGCTGAAGAACCGAGCGCGTGTACACCTGCATGCCTTCGCTTCAGAAACAGTGGCTGAAGTTAAGCTGCATGAAGGAACGGAAATTAAGCCCGGGACAACAGCTCTTGCGCAGCTCCGTACCGAAGATCCGCTGCTTCTTCTGCCGGGTGATCGCGCGATCCTGCGACAGTACTCGCCGGTGGTGACCATTGGCGGAGCGGTTGTACTGGATGCTTTTCCGCTTGTCCGCCAGAAGCGCGATGCGCGTATCGCTTTCCTGAAGGCGCAGGCATCGGGTTCTCGCGAAGAAGCGCTTTTGGCGCGCATCAGCCGGCGTGGCAAAGATGGTCTTGAACCGGCTGCGGCAGTCCGCGAAACCGGATTCAAGCTTTCAGTCCTGCAGCCCATGCTGGCCACGCTGGCGCAGAAGAACCAGATTGTGCAGGCGGGCGAGATCCACATTGCCGCAGAGGTTTTCAAACGGGCGCGCGAAAGCGCACTCGCCACGCTGGAGGCTTTCCACAAAGCCAACCCGCTGGTGGCGGGCATCAGCAAGGAAGAGCTCCGCACAAAGCTGGGACTGAATCAGACGGTGATGGAAGCTGTGCTGACGCAGCTTGGCCGCGATAAGAAAGCCGAGGTTAGCGCCGAGCAGGTACGGCTGGCAGGCCGAGGCGTGGAATTGAAAGATGATGAGGCCAAAGCCAAAGAACAGATTGAAAAGGCCTTTGCAGACGCTGGACTAAAAGTCCCGCTGATGAAGGAAGTTCTCGCGTCACTACCGGTGGATAAGATAAGGGCGCAGAAACTGGTGACGCTGCTCATGCGGGACCGCATATTGGTGAAGCTGGCGGATGAATTAGTGTTTCACCACAGCGCACTGCAGCAGTTACGTCAGATTCTGGCTGTACAAAAGTCGACGTCGCCAAAAATTGATGTGGGCAGGTTCAAGGACCTGACGGGAGTTTCCCGAAAATACGCCATCCCGCTGCTTGAATATCTTGATCGCGAACGCGTGACCCGACGCGTCGGGGATGAGCGCATTATCCTTTAGGCTCAAACAGACTACGGTTAGCCAATCTTTTTCAGGCTCAGATCAATTTCAAATGGTCAGGGTCCGGGGCACTCCGGTTGGGTTATTCGAATTTGGGTCCGGCCTGGAATCAGAACTGTAATTGGTCCGGGTTTGCAGGTATTGAATAGCCATGGCCAGCTTGTCAGTGTTTTCGCGGCTCGGCTTCTCAAAGCTCACACCCATGCCCAGGCTTGGCTCACAGGTTTTTACCTTGGCCGGCATCTCCATGGTGACGCCTTCAATGTTCATTCTCACGTGGAGCAAAGTGTTAGGCGGCAGGGGCGATGGAGTTTCCAGATAGACGCCACCTGCTGAAATGTCTGAGACCTGGGCGTAAAGGGGATGGTGAAGGCCCACTGCCCGAATCACTGCGCCTCCCTGGCAGGCATGGCGAGTCTGCCAGCGACGATCTGTATTGGCATGCGCGGCTCTTACCAGAGGCAATCCCGTGCGAACGTCCTGTGTATTGACGGTCTGGTCAGGGCTATCCGCGGGCAACTCCACTCCCCATATGCTCTTGGGAGCTAAGCCGCGAATACCAGCCTGGCCGGCCAGCATGGTGTTCGGTGCACCTACCCAGAACACATAGAATTTAGCGCGCAGCACGCCACGCTGAAGATCAATCAATTCGCCGGGCTCGACGGGAAGATACAAACCGCCAAGACGAGCGGAATCAGAGGTTACATCCAGGGTATGGGCTAATTGCTTTTCAGGGCGATCATTACGGATAACGGTTACCGGAAGAACAACCTTCATCCTCAGTGCGCTTCTCGTCGACATTTAAACTCCTGTTCGTTCGATCAAGACGTCTGGCTCGGTCCAGCGCCTTCCGAAAGGGCCTTTTTTGCTACGACTAAAGTACCCTGTTCGGTAGGACATGTACCAGATGACTAAAGTAATGTCGCTTCGCTCCAAACCGCTTGGAAAGTTTCTCACCTGGGCAAGTTGTCGGGCACCCGTCACAGCGGGCTCGGCGCGAAGTCGGCCTCGCCCTTAACGTGTTGAATCTATGGCGCTTCGCTCCAAACCGCTTGGAAAGTTTCGATCACCTGGGCAGTTGTCGGGCAACCTGTCACAGCGGGCTCGGCGCGCAAGTCGGCCTCGCCCTTAACGTGTTGAATCTATGGCGCTTCGCTCCAAACCGCTTGGAAAGTTCCGATCCACCTCAAATTCCGGGGCTCCTGTTGCCGCGGACTCGGCGCGTGTTCGGCCTGTCTTCAATTTTGGCGCTTCGCGCAAACCGCCTAAGAGTTCGTTACCGAGGATGCGTTGTCGGGCGCTCGTTACGACGGGCTCGGCGCGCAAGTCGGCCTCGCCCTTAACGTCTCAAATCGGTGTCGCTTCGCTCCAAACCGCTGAAAAGTAAAAGCTTACCGCTGATGAACGCGGATAAATGCCCATAAATGCTGATAAATGCTGATAAACCAACGACATACTTCTGCAGATGATGTAAAGACGTGCATCGGCGCCCCCCGGGCTTCAGAAGAGATCGACCAACATGCAAAGGCGTTCGGCAAGGTAGGGGCCCCTCGCCTTGCTCAGGATGAAAAAACACGGGACACTTCGCCGAAAAATGTCCAATCAGGGTAGGGATCCCTCGCTTTGCTCGGGATGAAAAAACCTATGCAGGCACCACTTGAGCACGAAGCTGTTGCTTTCTTACGCGTGTCCCATTTTCCCTGCAAATACGCCAGCAGCAACATGGCAAGGGTAATGATCACCAGCCCGGCCGTTGCGCCCAGAATGCTCTCGGCCTGCCGCGGCAGGATGTGCAACCGGCCATAGACGAACTGAATGTGCACCCAGTACACCAGCAGGGAATGTTGGCCCATGAGGACCAGAGCCTTTGGCCCGGTCAGCAGTGCAGGCATCTGGCAGCGTGCATCGGAAGCCGCCAGGATGATGATCACGATCCCCAGCCGAATGAGAAAGAAGTTGGGGCTGGTATGCCAGAAGTCGTAGACGGGATAAAGCTGGAGTGGAAGATGGTCAAGCCCGTAGCCGATGCCGGCAATCGCTAACCCGACGATGGCGGTGACTGGAACCATGATTGGACGGAGACGTTTACCCGTTTCACTCAAAATGAAATAGCCGACCACAACGCCGGCAAAGGCAAATGCCGACCAGGGAAATATGGGAAACAACCAGGCCTGAGGTTTGCCGAAAGTATGAACTCCATCCAGATAGGTTTCTATAAACCACGGCAGCCAGGTCATGCGATGCGTCCAGATGAGTGGTGAGGCGCACGCGATGGCCATGGCGGCAGACCCGCAAAGTAGAGCAAATCGAGGCCATGATGAAGCCATGCTGCAGACCAGGCCGATCAGGACCAACGAAACACCGATGCAGTTGAGCACGTCCATGCGCAAAAGGTCTGTCCAGGGCGCCCAGTGCCAGGCGATCAGGTATTCCTGAATCCGCAAGAGAATGCCAAGGGCCCAGATCTCCAGGCCGCGACGGATGATGGTCTTTGCGGCAGTATTGACTCCACCTTTAGCAGCCACCTTATTTGCCATCATCGCTGCGGACACGCCGGCCAAGAACAAGAACAGTGGCGCCGGCAGCGAGCCAAGCAGTTGGGAGTACATGAAGAACGAACCCTGCCGGGCCGCAGGTGATAGCCATGCGTCATAGCAATGCGTCTGGAACATCAAGACGCACGCGAGGCCGCGCATCCAGTCGAGTTGCGGAAGCCGGTTGGAACCTTGTGTTGCGAGGCGAACTGGCGATGGCGCATTCATGGGACAAACGGAAATGATACGACATCCGGGGAATCGCCGAGATCGGAAGATCAAAACCTTACCGCTGATGAACGCTGATAAACGCTGATCAGCTGTTTCTAAAATCCCGAGAAAAGCGAGCGATCCCTACCCTCTTATGATCCTTTCTCACATTGTCATTCCGGATTACCCAGTAAGGCCATCCTCAACTTGAGGGTATGGTCACCTCGCTTCTCTGGATTAAAACCAACAACGCAGCCGGGGGCGGCTGCGCTCCACAACTAGCTAGTAAACTAAATGAGTGGCGGTAGCCATCAAAGCTTATGCTCTCCATACGAAAAGCACAGCAAAGAAGACGCAACACTGATTCTTGATTTCATCCGTCGTCTCGCCGAATATGAGCGAGAACCCGCGGCGGCAATCGCCACGGAGGCTGACCTGCTGCGTGACGGCTTCGGCCCGGAACCGAAATATCGCTGCATTATTGCTGAATGGAACGGCCAAGCGGCGGGGTTCGCATTCTTCTTTTACAACTACTCGACATGGCGCGGCCGTCCGGGTTTGTATCTGGAAGATCTGTTCGTGCTGCCGGAATTGCGCGGACACGGCATTGGCAAAGCCCTGCTGCAGGAACTGGCAAAGATCGCGGTGAATGAGCACTGCTACGGAATACGGTGGATGGTCCTGGAATGGAACGAGCCGGCGCTCAAGTTTTATGAATCACTCGGCGCTGAGATCCTGGGCGAATGGGAAACAATGTTGCTCACCGGAACAGCACTTGATCGCCTCGCTGATGCCTCGGGTGCGTCGAGTGACGCCAAATCGAGCGGCGTCAAATCAAGTAAAGCTGAGTCGAGCAACGATGAAAAAAGCGATACAGCCAAGACTTCGTTCCCCGGCGCGAGAGACTCGAGCGGTTTGACGAAATGATGAAGGTCAGAATTCTCGGCGCCGGTTTAGCTGGATGTGAAGCCGCATGGCAGTGTGCCCGGCGCGGCATTGAAGTGGAGCTCTATGAGATGCGTCCGGTGAAATCCACTCCGGCGCATCAGACGGACAAGTTTGCAGAGTTGGTCTGCTCCAATTCGCTCAAGTCAGAGAGCGAGAATACCGCGCCGTGGCTGTTGAAGGAAGAGATGCGCCGCGCGGGATCGCTCCTGATCAAATTGGCGCAGGAGACCTCGGTGCCTGCGGGACACGCGCTGGCTGTTGACCGTGATGTCTTCGCTGCACGGGTCACAGAAGCTATCTCCGCTGAGCCGCTGATCACAGTCATTCGCGAAGAGGTCACGCACATCGATGAGAATGACGGGATTACCGTTGTTGCAACAGGTCCGCTGACGTCAGACGCGCTATCGAAAGAAGTGGCACGGCTTTCCGGCAGCGATCATCTTTTTTTCTATGACTCCATCAGTCCCATCGTTGAAGCTGATTCCATCGATATGTCGCGTGTGTATATGGCCGCGCGCTACAACAAGGGCACGGCTGATTACATCAACTGCCCTTTCACAAAAGAAGAGTACGACAAGTTTTACGACGCGCTGATCTCCGCGCAGTCCGTGGATGGACACGAGTGGGAGAAGCTGGCTTACTTTGAAGGCTGCCTGCCGATTGAAGAGATTGGCCGCCGCGGGCGTGATACTTTGCGCTTTGGCCCCATGAAGCCCGTGGGACTGGATGATCCGCGCACGGGCCGCTGGCCGTATGCAGTCGTACAACTTCGCCAGGAAAATCTGCGGGCCGATTCTTACAATCTGGTCGGATTTCAGAATCATTTGAAATTTGGCGAGCAGGCGCGCGTGCTGCGCCTGATCCCCGGACTGGAGAATGCGAAATTCCTGCGATACGGTCAGATTCATCGCAATACATACATCAATGCGCCGACCCTGCTGACGGAATGGATGAACATGAAGCAGCATCCGAACGTTTTCTTTGCCGGGCAGATCTCCGGCGTGGAAGGTTACACCGAGTCTATCGCCATGGGGATGCTGGTGGGAATGCACATTGCGCGCATTGCTCAGGGATTGCCGGCGATTACGCCTCCGCGTGAAACAGCGCTGGGCTCATTGGTGAACTATCTCACGCGCGCTGACGTGAAGAGCTTTCAGCCGGCGAACATCACGTTTGATCTTCTTCCTCAGCTTGATGATGCCACACGTAAACGGGTGCGCGATAAAAAAATACGGCACAAAATGGTGTGCGACCAGGCGCTGGAGGCGGCTGCGACATGGCTGCAACAAAATTTAACGCCCTCAGCACATGTCTCAGTGTCCTGATACGAATTCGTTTTTCTACCGGCGACTTTTTCTCGGCGCCAGCTCAACCTTCTTGCGCGGACGGTTCTTGATCCATATCGGTGAGCCGATAAAGCCGAACGCCTTGCGAATCTGATTGTCGAGAAAGCGTTCGTAGGAGAAATGCAGCTTCACATCTTTGTCAGTGAACAGGATGAACGTGGGCGGGCTCACGTTGGATTGCGTCATGTAGAAGATTTTCACTTTCTGGCGATGCGGGACCGACGCGCGATCAAAATCCACGCGGTCGATAAATTTGTTCATCTGAGAAGTGCTGATGCGCTTGCGCCGTTCCGCGGAAACCAATGCCAGCGCTTTGAAGAGGTTATCCAGATTCTTTCCTGACGAAGCCGAAATAAAAACGATGGGAGCGTACTCCAGGAATTTCAGTGACCGGCGCGCCTGCTCTTCGTAGACGGTGCGGTCAGCAGGAGGCTTACCATCTTTTCGTCCCGGGCCAATCAAGTCCCACTTGTTCACGACGATAATGACGGAGCGTCCGCTCTCGTGAGCGTAGCCGCCGATGGTGGCATCGGAAGAGGTCACGCCTTCCACGGCATCAATCACCAGCAGCGCGACGTCCGCGGCTTCCAGATGTTTGCGCGCCATCACGACAGAAAGCTTTTCCGCCATCAGGTGGGTCTTGCCCTTGCGGCGGATTCCGGCGGTGTCAATGAAGCGATAAATCTTTCCGTCTTTCTCGAGGACTTCATCCACCGCGTCGCGCGTGGTCCCCGCGATGGGAGAAACAATTGCCCGTGAACTGCCGGTGAGCGCGTTGAGCAGAGTTGACTTGCCTACGTTGGGATGCCCGATGATGGCGACCTTGGTCTCACGGGTATCCGTCTCCGGTTCGACCTCTTCCGGCTCCCCTTCTGCCTCGGCTTTTTCCGTCTCGATCCCCAGCGCTGCTTCTTCGTCGCCCTCCGAGTCAGGGTGCGCGGCAAGAATTTCGTCTTCGTTTCTGGCGTCTGTGCCGGACCGGGCCTTGTCGCGACGTCGCTCTCCACGGTTTTTGTGGTCATCGTCCGGATCGTCAGCATCGGTTACGACCGGGACAACGGCGAGCACGCCTTCGAGAAGTTCTGCCGCGCCGGTGCCATGCTCTGCGGAAATTGGGTAGAGTTCGCGAATGCCCAGAGTACGGAAGTTTTCCGCTGCCGCCTCCTGTTTGGTGGAATCAACTTTGTTGACGGCGAGAAATAGCGGCTTGCCGAGCTTCTGCAACAGGCGCGCCAGTTCAAGATCTGGCGATGCCAGTTCGGTGCGGGCGTCGACGACCATGACGATGGCGTCGGATTCCTCCAGCGCAACGCGGGCCTGGCGAAAGATTTCAGAAGGGATCAATGCTTTGTCGTCAGGAACAATACCGCCTGTATCGACAATGCGCAGCTTGCGATGCTGCCAGATGGTTTCGCCGTAAAGGCGGTCGCGCGTGATACCGGGCTCGTCGCCAACGATGGCCCTGCGCGAACCGATGAGCCTGTTAAAGAGCGTGGACTTGCCCACGTTGGGGCGTCCGACGATTGCCAGTACGGGAACACGAACTTTTGTTTTCTCTGCCACTACCTGGGAATCTCTTTTCCTGGTGCCTAGCGAAACCAGCCTGCCATTTCTGTTGCAAATGCTTTACAGACCCGCCATAACCAAACACTAATTACCAATTACCGATTGCCATTTACCAGCTATTATAAAAAGACCGTTGTCATGGCCTCTCCCTCGCACCCGGAAACCGCAGCCCAACCTCGCCGTCAGCCGACGTTGCACCAATTCTTCGCGCCCGGCGGCCTGCTCAGCCAGGCACATCCCAACTATGAGTTTCGCCGCGGACAGCTTGAGATGGCACAGTCCGTGGAAAAGGCTTTAGAGGAGCGCCGGCATCTGATTGTGGAAGCCGGCACCGGGACAGGTAAGACTCTAGCTTATCTGGTTCCCGTGATCCGCAGCGGCAAACGAGTGATTATTTCCACCGGCACCAAAAACCTTCAGGAACAGATCTTTTTCAAAGACATTCCATTTCTGGAGAAGCATCTGGGGCCGTTGCGCGTCTGCTACATGAAAGGCCGCAACAATTATTTGTGCCGGCAGAAGCTCTATGATCTCACCAATCAGCCTGTGCTGTCCGGATTGCAGGAGATTGAGCAGTATCGCCAGATCGCGGAGTGGGAAGAGCACACGCAGAGCGGCGATCGCGCTGAGCTGACCGAGCTTCCGGAAAGCACACAGCTTTGGCCCAAAATTGATGCCCGCACCGACCGTTGTACAGGACAGAAGTGCACGCAGTGGGACCGCTGCTTTATCACTGAGATGAGGCGTCGCGCCATGGAAAGCGACATCATCATCGTGAACCACCATCTCTTCTTCGCCGATCTGGCGTTGCGTCAATCCGGCGCGCCGGATGCCGGTATTCTTCCGGAATTCTCGGCCGTGGTGTTTGACGAAGCACATGAGCTGGAAGACGTGGCCAGCAGCTATTTCGGCGTTAGCGTCAGCAATCTCCGTTTTGAAGAGCTGGCTCGTGACATTGAACAGACACTGCAGCGCAAACAAGCGATGTCGGCCACACTGCTTCAAGGGCTGGCGCGGCTGCGCGAACGTTCGCGATTCTTCTTCGGACTGATGCCTCCAGGCGAGGGCCGCTTCGCGTTCAAGAATCGTGAAGGCTTCCTGATCAAGAACGGCAAGGATTACGAAGCCGTGATGAAGGCCCTGGAATATGTTTTTGCGCAACTTGAGCTGCTGCCGAAGAAGCCCGACGAAGTATTCAACTTCGCCCGGCGCACTCAGGAATTGAAAACTCAGCTGGCGTTCCTGATGGAATCGGAAGACAAGAATACTGTCTTCTGGATTGAGTGGCGTGGTGAAGGGCGCGCCAGCCGCGGCGGCATGCGTCACGTGATTCTTCAGGCCACACCGATTGACGTTTCGCAGATTCTTCACTCCAAACTTTTTGATGCCGTGGATACCGCCATCCTCACTTCGGCGACGCTGGCCGTGGCTGCGGCGCCGCAACACGGCGATTTTGAATACATTCGCCAGCGCGTTGGGCTGGAGCACACGCGAGAGCTGGTTGTTCCATCCCATTTTGATTACGCGCGACAAGCGGTGCTCTATGTTCCGCCTGACATGCCTGATCCGCGCTCAACCATCTTTGCCAATCGTGCCGCGGACAAGATTCGCCGTATTCTGGAAATCACGCAGGGACGCGCTTTCTGCCTTTTCACCAGCTATGCCCAGATGAATGACATACATGATCGCCTGCTGGGTGAGCTGCCTTATCCCATGCTTCTGCAGGGGAAGGCGCCCAAAAATGCATTGCTGGAAGAGTTCCGTATAACGCCGAACGCTGTTCTGTTTGCCACTGCGTCCTTCTGGCAGGGCGTGGACGTACAAGGAGAGCAACTCAGCTGCGTGATCATTGATCGACTTCCGTTTGCCGTTCCCAGTGATCCCATTGTCGCAGCCCGCGTGCGAGCCATTGATTCCAACGGCGGCAACGCCTTCTTCGATTATCAGGTTCCCTCAGCGGTGATTTCTCTCAAGCAGGGTTTTGGCCGGCTGATTCGTTCCGTGAAAGACCGAGGTGTGCTGGCCCTGCTTGATAATCGGCTGTTAAAACAGCGTTATGGCAAGATCTTTATGGACAGCCTGCCTGCCTACAAAAAAACCAACGACCTTGCCGAGGTGGAAGAATTTTTCTCCTCCACTTCCTGAAGGTCGTTTTCTGAGAGCGTAGTTTTATAGATATCTGGCTAATCTTTATTTTTGGCTAATCTTTGATGATGCGCGGTCCAGGTTTGTTCGCTGCCGCAACAACCGGGGCTTCTTCCAGAATTTCAATTACCAGTTCGCGTACCGCAAATTCTTCATGTGATGCATGGCAGGCTGTCGAGACGCTGTAGAGGGCCACTTCGCCCGCTTCCAGTTCGTCCGCCAACTTCCGCAGAAGCTGGACTGCCTTTTTCTCATCCACTCCAAACGCATACTTGCCTGCTCGATTGGCGCATTCCGTTGCGTTCATTTGCTGTTTATCTCCACTAGCCATTTGCCCGATTTACCTGTTTTCCAAACTGCTAGAGAACGAGCCGTCGCCTCGACCCTTGCGAGATTAAAAATGGCGTTCTTGAGACCCTTGTACACCACGCACCAGACTTCCTGCGTGGCAATTTCGAAATAAAATAAGGGCATCTTTATCCGTTTGGCCCTTTAGAGTTAAACCTGCCAATCCGTGGCGACTATCTCGTTGAGCTTATCTATCTGACCACGAACAACTTAGGTTTTTGCCAGCGTAATACGCCCTGATTATGTGAATTTCCTTATATTCTTCCAAGTGTCTCGTATCACGATCCATCGTCTGCTTTGAAATCGGTGATTTTTATTTCACCCTGAATCCGTACGATTCCACTGTCTCCATTTTTCCGTTTGCATCGGCACCTTGTAGTTCCACTGCGTACTCCTGCCCCGGCCTCAGTTTTTCTGACGGTATGGCAAAGCTCACCACCAGACTGTTCTTTGCTCGATTGTTTGTTCGATGCGCCCGCAGATTGTTTGAACTGAGAATCTCGCCGGGATTGAAGAAGAGCTTCAGAGTGGCGCGAAGATTTCTCCCTGCATAATCGGACGCCACAGGCAGTTCAAGGTTGATCTCTGCCGTGTGTTTAGGGAGCGCAATGGTGGTTTCAGCTTCGCCGGAGCCGCGCGTCGCTTCCTCGTCCGGAACCAGTCTGTAGGTAAGGTGAGCGGCCGCCATCTGCGGGAGCGGTGTTTGATTTGATGTTTGGTTCGGTTCTTGGTTTGATGCCTGGTTCGGTGCTGGTTGCAAAGCGTGTTCGGTGTCGATTGCGGAGCGATCGGCGCGACCGTGGCGACGGGACTGTTCTGTGATACCGCAGCAGGCCCAGGCCGGAAAGAGTGTTCGCGAACAACGGCAACGCGCACCGCGATGATGGCGGCAATCGCCACAGCAGCAACGGCCAGCCCCGCTCGTGGAAATCCAATGCGCTGTTCCGGTGAAAAAGCTTTACGCGCCCAGCTGAACGGCCTGGGTCTCACCCGGAATGTCGCTGTAGCGTGTCCCGGCTCTTCGCCCAAGCGGGCTTCCGGCGACCAAGTGGGCTTCCGGAACCAAACGGGCTTCCGGAACAATGACCAAATCTAGATTGCAGGAGATGCCGCGCCAAAGGGCCAACTCGGCGGCAGCCAGACCTCGAGACTCCGTGTAGGCCAGCTGGTGCACTGCCAGCAGAAGGTCCTCGCCGGCAAACTGTGTGCGTATCTCAATCAGTTGATCACCTTCCTCCAGCGTGATGCTCTGGCTGGTTGCCTTATCCAGATGAAGGTGGGCACGCTCTTCTCCATCCACCACCACGGTGATGGACTGCGGGTCGGCCTGCTTGCGGCGGGACGCCTGGCTGGAAAGCTGTTGGCTGATGTTGTTACGCTCTTCCGGCGTTAGTCCGGACGTGCCGTCGGGATCACGATCACGATGCGTAGGATCATTCTCAATGTGTTGGTTTTCCATGTAGAACCTTGGCAATGCCAGCTTCTCTTTCGGGGGCTGCAACAGCAGCGCCACCATGAGCCGGCTATCGCAAACTGGATCGATAAATGCGTGACAGCGGTTAATCTCCACCTGGTTAAAATCCATGCGCTCGCCGCCATGCCCGGACAAGCGTGAGGGAAGACGATCGCGGGAAGCGTCGTAATCCACTGGAACGGGGCAGGCCTGCAGAGTGCTCCAGGGCGTGAAAGCCTTCAGGCAGGTGTCCACCAGGCGTGTCCAGATTTCCTGCTCGTCATTCATCTCAAAGGTTTCAAATCTAAGTTCCCCGTGCTGAGTGCGGCAGGTCTTGAGCGTCGAGAACCGCTTGAGCAGCTTCCTCATCAGCGCGCTCTTGGCCCGCCGGTATTCATCGGCGCCAAGAAACCGTTCTGTCACCGATTCATAGACCCGCTGTGCTTCTGCCGTGCTGTAGTTAAAAAGAAGGCGATGCAGGCCAATGTTCACGTAGAAGGAAGACATGGATGTGGTCATGCGCACCAGGTTCTTGATGTAGCGGACCACCATATGCGCGGACGTGGTTGCGTTCCCTTGTTCCTGTTCTTTTTCCGCTGCATCCGATTCGGAAAAGATCAGCCACTGTAACGCGTCGCCTTCGTCGCGCGTGATCCGGGTGATCGCGCGCTTCAGGTGCTTGTCACGCCAGTAGCTTCTTCGGGTCTCCCGGCCTCGCTGCAGGCGCAGCTTGTTGAGCGCGCCGGCCAGGATGCGCACGGCCGTGTCGCGGTCGGGATAGAGAAAATAGGCAAGCTGAAAGCCTTTTTCCCAAAGATCTTGCTCAGCGGCCATTTTCCCCCTTCCCTTGACCTGTAACTCTTCAGCGATTGCTTGGTGATTGTGATTTGTGATTTGTGAATTGTGATTTTTGTGATGGTGAGCGATTGGTTCGGGTTGATTGTTAAACCGGCAAGCAATCACTCACCGTCCGATCAGAAATCAATAATTCAAATTCAGCAATCCGAAATCAGCATTCACGATTCACCAATCACAAATCACAAATCAGAATTCACCAATTACCAATTACCAAATACCAACATCAAAAACACGGCCGAGTCCCCCTTCGAAACTCGGCCGGCGTATTGGAGCAGTCTTACATGGATCGCAAACAAATGAATCGCAAACATGACCGCACAGGCCATACCTGTCCCGATAGGTGAGGCGAATGCAATCACCCTAGTTTCTCTCACTCCAGCCAGCTCCAGCGTGGCACTTTCGGACGAGTGTATTAGAAACCGAACAACTCCGGGCCTGCGTAAGGTCTAGTGACGACGCTCTCTTCCGCTACCTGCTGTTTTATGTACTCCCCGTATTCCTCATAGTTCAGTTCTTTCCCATTAACCATCCAACCCACGTGCTACCTTCACTTTTCTCAGCCCGGAGATTAGTTGAAGTTTCTGTCTCTATCTGTCCGCTTTCGGTTTTTTCTTTGCTTTTGCTTTTTTGCCAATTGCTATTTGCCATTTGCGAATTGCTGCTCTTGCTATGGCTAGTAGCTAGTAGCCAGCAGCTTACGTCACTATGCCTCATGTGACGGCGCGATGCAATTGATCTTAAGTACTCTCGTGGACGCCGCGAGCGAGCTTCGGCGAATGAGAATTCGACTGGTAAGAATTCCAGTGACGTCGAATCCATCCTGATGTTTCAACTCCTCTACTCGCTTCTCTTCGGTCGACATCTGCACAATCGTCGCAGCGGTTCCATCCCTACTAATTTTGACAGTGGCAGGAGGGAAACAGTTATCTAACAATTGCCGCTAAAGGGAGTTTTAGGTGAGGCCAGAAGTGGCTGGCTCCCGAAGATACTCGCCCGGACCATTCTGCCCCCAAAGGAGACGCTATATGAGCCAAAGTCATCTCACGCTTGACTTCCCGATTAAGGCGCCCGCCAGCGCCAGGGCGCTAACCGAAGAGCTGCCCTCGTTGATGCCCAATTTCGCGAAAGTTCAGGATAATCTGGGTACAGTGCATTTCTCCCGTTTCATGCTCAAGGGAGACGAGAAGCTACTCTTCCTCTCTGACGTTGACGGCGAGGTTGATAAACACATTGAACGGCTGGTCCAGAGTGCTGGTCCCTTGTTTGACTTCATCTTCAAGCACGTGGAAGACCCTCCGGTCGCGCAGGTGGCTAGTGACCCTCAAAGGGTCATCAAATGGCTGAAGCGCCAAGTCCGTGAGCCTATCCATACGTATTTCTCTTACGACAACGCTTCGGTACAGGACATCAAGGCAGCCGCTCGTGAGGCGGGCTTTACGGGCAATACCCCACAGAACACTTTGCTGACATACTTGTCCTTCAAGTCACGCATCCAAGGCTTTGTTTTGAAGCTGGTCGGGAAGGCCCTGGTGGGGGAGAAGGGGGATAGAGGGTCGGATGCTATTGGGACGTTGCATCTCGCCCATTGGGTGCCCTTTGAGAACAACCAGTTAGGCTTCTTCACGGTCTACGACGGTTCTGTCGAGAAGTACATCCAGGACTTCGCAGAAAAAAACTCGGCCGTTTTCGATATGCTCTTTCCAAATATCGTTGGCGCGCCGCCAACTCCAGTATCGAAGAACGCTCAGGCGTTTCTTCAGTGGGCATTGGAAAACACCTATCCGCCTATCGGGTTTTACAGCGCCTATCCAGGCATCAGTGTCCTGGACATTAGAGCCCTGCTGGCCGATCGCAAGTCACAATCGCCCACCGCTGCATAGCAGTTGTGTCGCGTGGTTTACGAACCAAGATCAAGCTGGAAGTACGCGTTGGCACAGGAGAACAAAACACAAGTAACACCCGACAATCAGGGCCAGGGACTTCTTCGCGGGGTGCTTCGCCGAGTAGTGGGTCAAGGGGACCGCGATTCCGATTCGGGGCCCACACAAGAGTCTGCTCTCGACCTCGCGGACATTCAGGGGCTCATTCTTCGTGGTTACAGGATGCCGATGGTGCGGCATTTCCTGCTGAGAGTGGGAATTCCGGCACAAGCGCGCAAGCAACTCGGACGGCTCGTGAGCGGCGACGAATCCGACGCTCCGCAAATCACCACCGCCGAAGACTGGCACGTGGGATTCGGGCCGGGACCGCGAGACGATCCCAGGGAAGCCCCGCGTTGCAAACCGGACTACTGCCTTAACATCGGTATCACTTGGCCCGGACTGGTTGCGCTGGAGATAAAAGAACGCGTCCCAACGCTATCGTTCAAATCATTTGGTGCGTTCATCGAAGGAGCCGCCCAGAGAGCGGAGTTGATCGGAGATACGGGAGCAAGTTCGCCCGAAAACTGGATTGGCGGTTTGGGAAAAGGGCAAGATCACGTCCTGGTGACGCTGCACGCCATCAGCCCGGAAGCGATGGAGAGCTATAGCGCTAAATTGTGTGCCTGGGTTACAGAAGGAAATGCCTTTCAAGAAATCTGGCGCCAGGACGGGATGGCGTTAATGGAGATGCAAAATGGCCGGCTGGTGCCTACTACCAAACTTCACTTTGGATACACCGACGGCATCAGTACAGCCACCATTCGCGGTGGCCCGGAAAAATATCATCCTGATCACCAGCAGCCCTGCGAGCCATGGCTCTTTATCTTGCGCGAAGACGCTGAGAATTACACGGTACCGGAGCCGCGAGAACTTGGCCTGAACGGCAGCTTTGCAGTCTTCAAGAAGATCGAGACTGACGTCGTCGGCTTTGAGAATTTTCTACAGTCGAACAAAGACAAAATAGATCCTGAACTGCTCGCCGCGAAGATATGCGGGCGATGGCGCAACGGCGTTCCTCTCGCCTTGTCACCGAATACAGATAGCCCTGCAGGAGGGATTTCGCCCGAACAGATGAACGATTTCGAGTATGTCAATGCTGATGGATCGGGAGATCCGAAGGGCATCCGTTGTCCAGTTGGCGCACACATACGCCGCGTCAATCCACGAGGTCAGCCAATCGCGGGCCAGGGGCTGCCCGGCGGCAGCAATAATTCTCACCGGCTGATTCGTCGCGGGATGCCCTACGGGCCGGCCTATGATCCAGCGAAACCTTACGATGGCATCGAGCGCGGCATTCTCTTCTATTTCATCAATTCGAACATCGAAAACCAATATGAGTTCGTGCAGCGACGTTGGGTGAATGACAGCGAGTTCGCCGGGGCCGTCAGGCTTAACCCAAAGTCGAAAGACCCACTGATTGGCACTCAGAACCCTGCGGAAAGCATTTTCGCGATACCGCAGGCAAACGGGGGCCCGCCGATCGAAGTCAAAGGCCTGTCAACGTTCGTGACCACCAAAGCCGGTGCGTACCTGTTTCTGCCGAGCATCACAGCCATCAAATTTATCGCCACCCTGGGAGAAGGCCTGTGAGCTGCCGCCGGTGCAGGACGGGCTGGATTTATTTGCCCCTGGGTTGGCGACTTACCTGCATCGTTGCGTGCAGATTGCGGAAAGGAGAGTCCAATGAATTGGAACAGTAAACGCATGATGATCATTGGTGCGGTAGCTCTTGTAGCTGCCGTCCCGGCACTTCCCCAGAATCCTGAGCTTCAGGAAAAGCTAGCCGCTGTAAAACAGTCCATGGCGGAGAATAAGCAGAAGCTCCGGCAATATCAGTGGACCGAAACAACACAGCTCACTGTGAAGGGTGACGCCAAGCCTCCGACCAAGAATAGTTGCCTGTACGGCCCTGATGGACAAGTTCAGAAAACTCTGATCGGTCCCCCTCCGGAACAGCCGAGCGGTGGCAGGATGAAGCGAAAAATCATCGAGAAAAAAACGGGGGAAATGAAAGATTACATGCAAGACGTGAAGGCTGTCCTTAGCCTGTACGTGCCGCCAGACCCCCAGAAAATGCAGGCAGCCTACCAGGCAGGCAAGCTCTCCCTGAACCCTGTACCCGGCGCGGTGAACTTGGTCTTCACAGATTACGCCCAACCCGGCGATAAGATGACCCTCACGTTTGACACTGCCGCCAAAAAAATCACCGCTCTGAACATCAGTACCTACATGGGTCAGGAAAAAGATGCCGTGAAATTGGAAGTCCAGATGGGCAGCCTTCCCGACGGCACCAACTATGTCCAGCAGACAGTGCTTAACGCCACCGCAAAACAACTAGTCGTCACAACCACAAATTCGAATTACCAAAAGCTTGGTGGGTAATATAGCGATAAGATGCACTTGCGCTAAGGGATCATTTCACCCGTCAATGCCTTCTGGTCGGTAATGATGCATGACGGGCGGGCGGCCCAGGCTTCCGCCCTTTTCATCTTTCCTTCTCGAACCTGAGTGGGTGGGGAAAACCGGGGATCAGGCGGGACGTTTTCTGATCTGTTCTCACCTACCTCAATCCTCAATCCCGTCCCCAGGCCCTCTCTGGATGCTCATCCTTGCCGCCATTTACAATGGAGAATCAACGCCAGATGCTGAGATTCCACCACTGGGTCGTTCAGTCATTCGACCAGGGCCAGCAATAAACCAAGGGGAGCGGATGTACGAAGTTACCGTAGAAGACACTTTTGCCGCGGGACATTACCTGCGCAATTACAAAGGCAAGTGCGAGAACCCGCACGGACACAACTATAAAGTCCGTGTGACCCTGCGCGGCGCTGATCTGGACAAGGCCGGCCTGCTGCTCGACTTCAAAGACCTGAAAGAGGTCATGAAGCATGTGATCGACCGGCTGGACCACCAGATGCTCAACGATATCGAGCCGTTCAAGGTGCTCAATCCGTCGGCGGAGAATATAGCGAAGTATTTCTATGACGAAGCCAAGGGACGGTTGCAGGTTGTCACCAGCGGCCGGGTTGACGTGAAAGACGTCACCATCTGGGAGACGGACACTACCACGGCGCGCTATTCGGAGTGAAGCACGATTTGTGATTTTTGATTTGTGATTTGTGATTTGCGAATTGTGAATTGTAATTGGCCATTGGGAAGATTGAATTGCAGGCCCGTTGAAATGCAAGTCGGTTGAAAATGCAAATTGTTGAAACGCCCGCGGAATTCAGAATTACAAATTACAAATCGCGATGCACAATTCAAAAATCAAAAATCGCAATTCACAAATCAAGCCAATGACCATCATTGAAATCTACCGTTCCATCCAGGGTGAATCGTCATTTGCCGGCGTGCCCTGCATTTTTGTGCGTCTGGCGGCGTGCAATCTTCGCTGCACGTGGTGTGATAGTGAATACACCTTCACCGGCGGACGCAAGATGGCGGTAGAAGAGATAGATCAGGAGATCGCGCGGCTGGCGCCTTCCGGGCTGATTGAGTTTACCGGCGGCGAGCCCATGTTGCAGGAGCGCGAACTGGTTCCCATGATGGATCGTCTGCTGGCTCGTGGATACACGCTGCTGCTTGAGACCAGTGGCGAGCGTCCGCTGGAGAATGTGCCGCAGGCAGTGCACAAGATTGTCGACGTGAAATGTCCGGGATCGGGTGAAGGCGGCAGCTTTCGCCAGAGTAATCTGGCTACTCTCACTCGCAATGACGAAGTAAAGTTCGTCCTGGCCGATCGCGCGGACTACGAGTTCGCCCGCGACTTCACTGGTCAGAACGGGTTAGATAACATTGTGAACAGCGTGATCTTTTCGCCGGCATTCAGCAAGACACCCAGCGCGCAGCGCGATACATCGAACGCGCAACTTGATCCGCGCCTGCTGGCGGAATGGATTTTGCAGGACGGGTTGAACGTGCGCCTGGGATTACAGATTCACAAGTTCATCTGGGAGCCTGCGATGAAGGGCGTGTAGAAGCTTCTAGCTACTGGCTGCTAGCTCCTATTGCCGAACCGCGTAGCTATCGCAGGAGCCGAAAGCGGGTCTAAGAATCAAGAGAATGCTTGGCGGCTTGGAGCGACAGCGACAGAACAATTCGTATCAGCGGTCTGGAGCGGAGCCACAAAAAAGCAGATAATTTGTGGTTGGGGAGGGGCAGCAATTCTGCTCTTTACGGACATCAAAACTTAGTTCACTCGTTCAGGCTTAAGAGGTGGTTCGTTGGCGGCTGCAAAACCGCGATCGGTGATTTTGTTAAGTGGCGGCATGGACTCGTCTGTGTGCGCGACTCTGGCAGTCCGCGAAACCGACGCCGCGGCCCTGCACATCAGCTATGGGCAGCGCACGGAGCGCCGCGAGCTGCGGGCTTTTGAGAACATCTGCCTGCGGCTCGGGCATTGAACAGCGGCTCGCCCTGGTGAATGAAACCCTGGGGCGGATCGGCGGCTCGGCGCTTACGGACGAGACTATTGCCATTCCTGAGGCGGGTGAAGAGATTGGGCGCGGCAGGATTCCCGTGACCTATGTGCCGTTTCGCAACGCTCATTTTTTGTCGGCCGCGGTGAGCTGGGCAGAAGTACTGGGTGCTTCACGCATCTACATTGGAGCCGTGGAGCAGGACAGTTCAGGCTATCCGGATTGCCGGCCGGAGTATTATCGCGCCTTCAATGAGGTGATCAGGACGGGAACGCGCGAGGGCGGGATTGAGATTGTGACGCCCCTGATTGCCATGCGTAAGTCGGAAATCGTGAAAAAGGGCCTGGAAATCGGGGCGCCATTTGATTTGACGTGGTCCTGCTATGGTCGCGAAGATGTGGCCTGCGGAATTTGTGAAAGCTGTGTGTTACGATTGCGGGCTTTTGCTGACGCGGGTGCGCGGGACCCACTGCCTTACGTGGACCAGATGCAAGCCAGGGAAATTTAATAAGCCGGGAGGCGGAGAAGAGATATGAAGATGAAATCCATTTACTTGATTGTGGCAGCCATGCTGGTTGTTTTCAGCGCCATTTCGGCAATGCCGCAGGCGATGCTGGTTCGGGTGAGCGGAACAATTACAGATGGAAAGAAGCCGCTGGCAGACGCTGAGATTGTGCTCACTAATCCGAATACCAACAAGACCTATAAAGGCAAGACCGGCAAGGACGGCAGCTATGTGCTCGCTGGTGTGGAACGCACCAATTATCGGGTTGAAGTGACTAGCTCAACCGGCGAGCTGCTCTTCAAACAGTTACGCAGTATTACCGCGGAAGGCGCCGGAATGCAAACAATGGATTTAGACGTCTCCCAGGGGTCTACACCTGGAAAAGTGACCAAGGAACAGCAAGCGGCCATTGATGCAGTCAAGGCACAGAACGCCAAAGCCGAAGGCATGAATTCACTGATCGCGCAGGCCCAGGCCGCCATGGCTGCCAAGAATGATCAGGCGGCTGTCCCTGTGCTGACGCAGTTAACCCAAATGGATCCCAACCGCTGGCAGTTTTTCTCGGCGCTGGGCAATTCTCATGCCAATCTCGGACAATATGATGAGGCCATCCAAAGCTATGAGAAAGGCATTCAGGTGGCGCAGAATGTTCTTGCCGGCAATGTGAAAGACCCAAAAAACCCCGATGCTGATCCGGTCAAAGCGAAAACCGGACTGTCCCAGATGCTCCAGCAGGAAGGAAACGCCTATCTAAAGGTGAAGAAAAACCCTGAAGCCATCGCAGCATTTGAAAAGGCGGCAGCTTTGGATCCAAGTCCGGGAACGGCCTACTTCAACATTTGCGCCACGCAGTACAACTCAGGAAACACCGAGGGAGCCGTGGCAGCGTGCAATAAGGCCATTGCCGCCGATCCTAAGCGCGCGGATGCTTACTTTATCAAAGGCTCGCTGATGGTAGGACAGGGCACGCAGGGTAAGGACGGCAAATATACGGTCCCGGACGGTACTGCGGAGGCGCTCAATAAATACCTTGAACTCGCTCCCGACGGTCCGCACGCCAATGACGTGAAAGAAATGCTTCAGGTCATCGGCGCGAAAATTGATACCAGCTATAAGGCCAAAAAGAAATAGGGCGCATCTCAAACTGAGTACGGGCGGCTGGGGTTGTCCGGCCGCCTTTTTTATTGCGAGTCTCTGGCTCCAGCGTTACCTGAGCTACGCTTAGAGTGCCAATAGTATGTATTACTTCTTATTGCATTCGAGCATCGCCTGGGAGGAAACATGAAGCGAGAAAAAATCTGGGCCGCAGTCATGATGTTTACACTGGTTGCAACGTGGTGCTCCGGCGCCGCCGTTGCGCAACTCACCGGTGGAGTCAAAGGCAGGGTGACGCAAAACTCTGAACCCGTCGCCAACGTGCAAGTGGTCTTTACTGACCAGGAAATGGGCCACCAATACAAAACAAAGACGGAAAAAGATGGTACGTACATTTCCGCCGGCATGCGGTTGGCCACATATAAGCTCGAAATCATTGGCAAAGACAAAGAAGTTCTTTACACCAATAATCGGGTGACACTCAGCAGTGCGGATAACATGGACGTCCCTGTCGAATTGGCCAATCCAGAAGCCACCGGCGGAATGGCGGGCGGAACTGCAGCTGCCGGCGGTAACAACAAGAAGATGAGCAAGGAAGAAGTTGCCAAAGCGAGTGCCGACAACGCGCAGATCGGCAACCTGAATGAGCTGATCAAGCAGGCACAGGCAGCCATGCAGCAACAGAACTGGGCGGACGCTGACAAGGCGTTGACCCAGTTGATTGCCGCCGACCCGGGCACCACGCGCTGGGAATTCTATAAAGCGCTGGGTGACTCGCAGCGCAATGAAGGCAAAGTGGAAGAATCCTTGCAGACCTATGACAAAGGCATTCAGGTGGCAGAGAGCGTTGCTGCTGGTACGGCCGCGAAAGATCCTCGCGACCCGAATCCGGATCCAGCCAGGGCAAAGGCAGGCGCGGGGGCCATGCTCACCGCAGAAGGCAATGTTTATGTGCAACTCGGTAAGACTGATCAGGCGATTGAGGCGTTCCGGAAAGCAGCCGAGATAGACCCGAATCCTGCCCTGCCTTACTACAATCTCTGTGCGCTGGCATTCAACGCGGGCAAGTACGATGCAGCAGTTTCTGCATGCGAAAAATCCACCGCCGCCGATGCCACCAAGGCCGACGCATGGTTCTTTAAAGGCGTCTCGCAAAAGAAACTCAATAACCCTGCGGCCAATGACTCGCTTAACAAATATCTCCAACTGGACCCGACCGGCATTCATAGTGCCGAGGCGAAAAAGCTGCTGGGCCAGTAGTTAGTCACATTTAAATCAGTGGGCGGCCTGACGGTCGCCTTGTTTTTTGAGGCTGCGCCCCGGGCGGGAGTTAAAAAACTTTACAAAAGCAGCAACTCTGAATTCGACAACGTCATCCATTTATGTTCGAAAGCACAGGTGCACTCGTGCGTAAAGGATGGCGCTTTATCATCGCGTGTCTTCAGCTGATAACGGATCGCGAGATCTATATGATTGTGTGGTTGACGACGAGGAGCATTTTTGTTCGTTCGCCTCACATCGAGGTCGAGCGCCCAGAGGTCGAGCGTCCAAGATCCTTGGCTGCGCGCCGCGGCGGCCTTTAAGCGATGGCTTTCCAGGCCAGAGTAATAGCAATGGCATCTTCACCCAAGGCCACCACTGCATCTGGTATGCCTGATCTTTTCACCAGCCAGGCGCGGAGGTAATACATACCGTACGCAGCTCCAATAGCAGCCAGGCCTCCCAGAACTGCGCCTCGAATGCGTGCATCGCTGCCGCGCCCGCTCACTGCCGCGCCTGCAAAGGCGCCGGATAAACCGTGCATGACCAAAGCTTGTGGGACAGTACGATTCGGAGTCTTCGGCAGCTTGTCTGCCACTAGCTCACCCAATGCCGCGAGCGCAAGAGTGGCGCTTACACGACCTCCACTCAAGCCTGAAGCATGCTCCTGGCCTTCGGCCTTATTGATGCGCATCATCTTGTAACTGACCACGGCAGGCGCCGTCATGGTGCGCATGCCAGCCACAGCGCCGGCCGCCAATGCCCACGTTGGATTCGCTCTTTTCAGTGTGGCTGACATTGTGGTTGGGCCTCCATGTACTTGTTTGGTTCGATGATGTTTGCAGTTCTTCGGGATGTGTCAATGGCTTTATCTCAAGCAAACTGCACATCATCGGAAGAAACCACTACAATTCCTAACCATGAGTTCAACTGTTGCATCGGCCGGCGTTCTCACTTTCGAACAAGCTTTGGAAGTGGTGTTCGAGCATGGCCGAAAAGTTACGCCGCCTGTAATCGAGAAAGCTGCGTTGCTGGAATCGCTTGGCCGCGTGCTGGCTGCGCCTGTGCTTGCCGACCGGGATTTTCCTCCTTTCCCGCGTTCCACACGTGATGGATACGCCGTCCGCGCCGCTGATGTCGAGTACCTTCCGGCCAATTTGAAGATCGTCGGCCAGATCAAAGCTGGCGGCGACTTTAAAGGCACCGTCAATCCTGGCGAAGCGGTAGAGATTATGACCGGCGCTGCCGTACCCAGGGGCGCTGACGCAGTAGTCATGGTGGAACAGACTGTCCGCACACTTGCCGAGAGCTCTGAAGAAAATGATTTTGTTCAGGTTGAGCGTTCCGTCCTTGCCGGTGAGAACGTAGTGGCTGCCGGAGCAGAAGCGCACGCCGGCGATTTGCTGCTGCCGGTCGGGATGAGGATTACTCCAGCGCAGATTGCCATGGCTGCGGCCGTGGGGGCGGTGAATCTTTCTGTCTTCCGCCAGCCGAAAGTCGCAATTCTTGCCACGGGAGACGAACTGGTTGACGTAAGCCAGAGCCCCGGCGCTCATCAGATTCGCAACAGCAATACCTATTCACTGGCTGCACAGGTCACGGTGAATGGCGGCATCGCATGGCCGCTACCCGTCGCGCCTGACGAGGAACGCAAACTCAGCACGCTGATTCAAGCTGGCATACAGGGCGGAGATTTGCTGCTGCTTTCCGGCGGCGTCTCCATGGGCAAGTTTGATCTTGTCGAAAAAGTTCTAAGTGAGATGGGCGCGGAATTTCTGTTCACCGGCGCATTGATCCAGCCGGGCAAACCGGTTGTCTTTGGCGAAGTCAGGTATGGCGAACGCACGGTGCCGTTTTTTGGACTGCCAGGCAATCCAGTTTCGGTGACGGTTACGTTTGACCTTTTTGTCAGGCCACTTTTGCATGCACTCTGTGGCGCAGCGCCAACCAGACTACCCTCATTGAACGCGCGCCTGAAGAAGAGCCTCAAGACCAAAACCGGACTTACCCGGTTCCTTCCCGCTTTGGTTACCGGCGGCCTCTATGATCCTGAGGTCGAAGTGATTCCATGGCAGGGATCAGGTGACCTGCTGGCTTCCGCCCGGGCAAATTGTTATCTTGTGGTACCACCTGATCGGGAAACAATCGCGGAAGGCGAGACGGTTTCGGTGCTGATACGCTGATGGCCAAACAACATTCCTCACGCAAAAAAGCCACTCAAGAGCTTTCCCACTATGATTCCGTCCGGCAAGGCCACCATGGTGGATGTGTCTGCGAAGGCGGAAACTCATCGCGAAGCGGAAGCGTCAGCTTTCATTCAAATGTCGGCTGAAGTGTTGCGCGCGCTGCCCGCGAATCCAAAGGGTAATCCGCTGGAAGTGGCTCGATTTGCAGGTATTTCCGCCGCCAAGAAAACTTCAGAACTGATACCAATGTGCCATCAACTCCCGTTGTCCTTCGTTGATGTGACCACTGAGGTGTGCGAAAATGGCGTTCAGGTGCGTTCCCGGGCCGTGACCACCGCCCAGACCGGCGTGGAAATGGAAGCCATGGTAGCTGCCGGCGTGGCTGCCCTGACTGTGTACGATATGTGCAAGGCCCTGGACAAAGGTATTGTGATTCGGGAGGTCGTCCTGGAGCGCAAGTCCGGCGGAAAAAGCGGAGACTACAGGCGTAAGCGCTCCTCTGATGTTCGAAAATAAAGCCCTGCGGAAATAAAGCTCGCGGAAATAAAGCCCAGACTTAGAAGAAACAGGTTTCATGCCCAGCAATATCAAGGTTCTGCTTGTTGACGACAATCCCATGGTGCTGGAGATGTTGCGGCAGTCCCTTGCTCACTTTGCAACCATACAGACTCTCACCGATGGCGCTGATGCGCTGCTCAAGACCATCGATGAAAAGCCTGACCTGATCATTGCCGATTACACTCTGCCCAACATGGACGGCCTGCAACTGGTGCAGAAGATCAAAGCTCGCGCCGCCACCGCTTCCATCCCTGTGATTCTTGTGGCCAGCAAAGCCGACATCAATGAAAAGCTGAAGCCGGTTCAGGACGCGGTGGAAGATTTCGTCGAAAAGCCATTTTTTATCAAGGAAGTTTCCGCCAAGATCAAGAAAGTGATCGACAAGATTTTACTCGAGAAGATGGCGCGGGAAGCGCCGCGCGATTCGGTATTGCGCGGCAGTCTGGAGCAGATGAACGTGCTCGACTTGTTGCAGTCATTGGATATGGGTCGCAAGACCTGCGCGCTTACGCTCAGCAACAACAATGACAAGTGCCGCATGTACTTTACTGACGGCCAGATCAATCACGCTCAATACGACAAATTGAAGGGCGACGAAGCGGTTTACAAGGTCCTGGCCTGGACCGGCGGCACATTTGAAATCGACTTCAAAGGCAGCAGCCAGGAACAGACCGTGACGCAATCCACGCAGGGCTTGCTGCTGGAAGGTCTTCGCCTTCTGGATGAAACCAACCGCGATACCGAAGAAAACGTGCTCGAGGCATAGTTGCTGCCCGCCGCGAAAAAAAGATCCGGTCCGGTCAGGACGGCCGCTGTCCTCACCGTCAGCGATTCGTCGTTTCAGCGCACCCGCACCGATCTCTCCGGTCCCGCTGTGGCTGAGCTGCTTACCGGCTCGGGATTCTCCGTGATCCACACCAGCATTCTTCCCGATGAAAAAGACCAGATCGCCGCACGCATCATCGAATGCAGCGAATTGAGCCGCCTGGTCATTACCACCGGAGGCACTGGAATCTCGCCACGCGACGTCACACCGGAAGCCACTCGTAGCGTCGTGGAGAAGCTAATCGAAGGCATACCGGAACGCATCCGCGCGGACGGCGCAAGAAAGACCCCCTTCGCTGCGCTCAGCCGCGGCCTCTGCGGCATCCGGGGCAAGACACTCATCCTGAATCTGCCCGGAAGTCCAAAGGGTGCCACGGAGTCGCTACAAGCGGTGATCAGTCTGCTGGGTCACATGCTCGATCTGCTCGATGGCAATACGGGGCACTGATTTTTTTGTCGCTTCGCTCCAAACCGCTTGGGATTTATTTCGTGGCGTCATCAACGTGCTCCTGTTGCAGAGGGCTCAGCGCGCAAGTCGGCTTCGCTCCAAACCGCTTGAGATTTATTTCGTGGGAGCATCAACTTGCGCCTTTTGCAGCGAGCTCAGCGCGCAAGTCGGCTTCGCCCTGGTTGGCGTAGAGACGCGGCATGCCGCGTCTAGGGCGCCACATTTTTTCGTAATTTCCAAGGGGGACCCATGTTCCGGGGCTACCCATGCACAGCGCCGTAGGCGCGTCGCGAAGTTAGCCCAGCGCGTGAGCGCTCGGAAGACTTTGTCCGTACGTATTTACAAAAACTTCTAAACACAAAAAAAGGCGCCGCATTTCGCGACGCCCTCAATCTCAAAACAAACTTTACCGCTTTGTTCCCGCTGATCCACCACCCGCGGCGGGCACACCTTCTGCTGGTTGCTTGCCATGATAGTTGGGGAACGCCGGACGCTTCGCCACCGCCGGCGGATTTTTCTTCAGCCCATCCATCACCAGCGCGACGGCCTTCTCCAGTTGCGGATCACGTCCGCTCATCCAGTCTTTGGGTGTGATCTCCACTTCCACATCAGGTGCCACGCCGTGGTTCTCCACGTCCCAATCGCCGTTGCGATTGTAGAAAGCCACGCGCGGCGCGGTCACCCCGCCTCCGTCCATGAGTTGAGGATAGTCATAGATGCCGACCAGTCCGCCCCATGTGCGCGTGCCTACCAGCGGGCCGATTTTGGCATCACGGAAGTACCACGGCAGTGCGTCACCGCCGGAACCGGCAAAAGCATTGATGATCATCGCCTTGGGTCCGAAGATGGCCCCTACCGGTGTGGTGAAGTCTTTCCCTTCGCGGGTCATCCAGTAATTCTGCAGAGGACGACGGAGATAGTCGATCACGTAATCTGCCGCCGAACCGCCGCCGTTAAAACGCTCGTCTATCACTGCGCCTTCACGTCCGACCTGGGCAAAGAAGTAACGGTTGAATGATGTGTATCCGCCAAAACCTGTGTCAGGCAGGTAAACATAGGCCAGCTTGCCGCCGCTGATTTCGTCAACCTTGTGCAGGTTGCCGTAAATCCACGCGCGGTTACGCAAATTGCCTTCATTTTCAATCGGGACCACCGTCACATTGCGCGCCCCTTTTCCATCCGTGCTTGGCGCAACTTTCAAAGTCGTGGACTTATCCGCTGTTCCGGCAAAAAGCTCAAAGATTTCGTCCGTGCCTTTGAGTTCGCGCCCGTTTACAGCCAATAGGTATTCCCCTTCCTGCACATTTACGCCCGGCAGCGTGAGCGGCGCGCGCAATTGCGGATTCCAGTTTTCTCCCTGATAGATATGCGAGAACCGATAGCGGCCGTTTTCAACCGTGTAGTCCGCGCCCAGAAGACCCACCTTGCCTTCTTCCGATGGCGGCGTTGGCGGCGTGCGTATGTACAAGTGCCCCACCGTCAGCTCACCCAGCATCTCCGATTGCAGATAGCTGAAGTCATATCGGCTGCCAATGTTTTCCAGATACGGCTCATAGTGCTTGATCGTGGCGGCCAGATCCAGGCCGTGCAGTTTGGGGTCATAGAAGAAGTCGCGCTCAATGCGCCATATTTCGTTGTATTCCTGCTTCCACTCCGCGCGGGGATCAACCAGAACCTCCACGCGGGCGAGGTTGAGAGGCATATCCGGCTTGCCTGCGCCGCCGGGACCACCACCAGCCGCCGGGGCAGCGGCTGAAGCAATGAACCATTTCTTGTTCGTCGCACGGCCCTTGCTGTAGAGCATCTTCTTGCCGTCAAAGGAGATGGTGAGATCGTTGATCCCTTCCATCAATTTTTCCGCTTTGCGCGTAGTCAGATCGAAGCGATACAGCGTGGTCTGCTGATCAGGACCGGGACGTGATGGGTCTTCCATCAGGAAAATAGTTCCGGCCTTTCCCGCCACCAGCTGTCCGTAATTGCGCGCGGGAATGGGCAGAGCAAGAATGCGTTGGCTGATATTTTCCGCGTCAATCTTCACCACCACGCCTTCGGCTTTCGCTGCACGCGCGGGCTTGGCATCCTGGGCCTTGGCTTTTTCTTCAGGACTCGTCGGCCCCCCGTTCTCCTCGGCTTTCTCTTCCGGCTTTGGAGATTTGTCCGCGTCGGGCTTGGCCTCATCGCTGGCGGATTTCTCTTCGTCGCTTTCGGGAGCCAGCGGTGAAGGCTGGTCTTTCCTCAGGACAATCAGATACGCGCTGCGCGTCACGGGACGGTTAATGCTGGAAAGATCAAGCCATCCGGTGGTTGGCCCCACGTCAGTGCTGGCCGTGAAGTATAGATATTGGCCTTTCTGGTCCCATGCCGGATAACGCGCGTCACTCAAGCCGTCAGTCAATTGCAGTGCTTTGCCCTGCTCTACCGAGTAGGCAAAAACGGCATTCATGTGGCTGGGGAGCTCTTTGTGGTAAGCGATCCAGCGGCTGTCAGGCGACCATATTGGCTCCATGGTGCGTTGCGGCTGGTCATAGGCGGTGCTGTCGACCTTTACCGGCGTTCCCTTGGCCAGGTCAACGTACCAGATGTTCAGGCGCTTATCAGTCAGCGCGATCTTCTTGCTGTCCGGTGACCATACCGGGTTGTAATAAAAAGACGCTGGAGTTCCCAGCGGCACCTTCTTCACATCACCCATACCGTCAGGACTCTTGATGTGCAGAGCGTATTCACCGGATTCGTCGGAAAGATAAGCGATCGACTTGCCATCAGGCGACCACGCCGGATCACGCTCCATTACGCCCGGAGTGTTCGTCAGGTTGCGGACGTCACCCTTCTCCGCCGGCGCCGTCAGGATGTCGCCATGCGCTTCAAACACGGCGCGTGCTCCGCCCGGTGAAATATTGGCGGAAGAGATTTCGTGTTCCACCTTTTTGTAATGCGGACGGATGTTGGGCAGATCAGCCGGCACTGTCACTGCCACCGTCTTCGCCTTGCCTGTAGCCAGGTCGAAAAGACCGAGCGAGCCAAACTGCTCGTAAACAATCGCGCCCGGCCCCGCTGATGCTGACTTGATGTCATTGGTCGCCGGCATTACAGTCTCAACTTTTTTCGACTTCACGTCATAGGCGTACAGGCTGTATGGACCGTTGCGATCGGAAAGAAAATAGACTTTATTGCCCACCCACATCGGTGTTCCGTCATTGGAGCCGTCACGGGGAACGATGTCGATGCTGTAGTCACTCAGGTTCGCGACCCATATGTGCGACGCTTTGCCGCCGCGATAGCGCTTCCATCCAATGGCTGACAGCCTGCGCGTATTGTCAGTGGGTACGTAGGCGATGTGTTTTCCATCCTCGGAGAAAGACCCGAACTCAGCCATGGGCAGCGGCAACTCATGCGGAAGGCCGCCATTCAGGCCTACCGTAAACAGACGGTTAAAACGCGAGTAGCTGTTGCGCGTTGACCGGAACAAAACACTCTTGCCGTCCGGCGACCAGCCCACCACCTCGTCCACGCCAGGGTGATACGTCAACCGCTTCGGCACGCCGCCGGAAGACGGCATCACGTAGATGTCAACGTTGCCGTCAAAGTCGCCATCGAATGCGATCATTGAGCCGTCGGGTGAAAACACCGGGTCGCTCTTGGTGCCCGGACCGCTGGTAAGCAGGTGCGCTTCGCCGCCTTCACGCGACACCAGCCAGAGATCGCCCGCATAAGCGAACGCAATGTGCGTCTTGGAGAGCGTTGGCTTCTGCAATAGAAGCGGACCGTTGGCGTTCGCGGGCATCGCCGAGACTACAACCAGAACAAACGAGGATACGAGCAAGAGGAGTTTCTTCATAGGCACCGCCGAAGTTGAAGGAGATAGACGTTCCAGGAAAGAGGAAGGTTAGCAGCTATTCACGCCCGGAACAAGGCATTGCATTGAGCGCTTGGAATTCTGAAGTTTGAAACCGAGCCCCGCTACACGGCTTCCAGCAATACCACCACGTGCGCAACCGCCGCGTGATCCAGATTCAATCCCTCCGGCGTCTTCGCCTTGATGCTTACCTGATCCGGCTTGATCCCCAAAAGCTCGGCCACATGCTTCTGAATATTTTTCACATGAGGCACGATTTTCGGCGCAGCCAGCACCAGCGTGGTATCGATATTGGCGATCGTATACCCCGCTTTGCGCACCTGCTTCATGGCTTCTTCCAGAAAGATGGCGGAATCAGCGCCCTTCCATCTGGGATCGCTGGGAGGAAAGTAGCTGCCGATATCGCCGGCCGCAACGGCGCCAAGCAGCGCGTCTGTGATGGCATGGAGAAGAACGTCACCGTCGGAATGCCCGGCCAGGCCTTTGTCATGCGGCAAAAGGATCCCGCCGATCTTCAAGGGAACGCCGGATTGAAACTCGTGCGAGTCAAAACCGTAGCCTATGCGCATTTCTCACCACTGATTTTCACTGATGACACTGATCTGAAGAAGGATCAAAAGTTCCTCCTGCGCTCCGCACGTATCGATGTTTCCGAACATTATCGAGAAGTAGTCTTCGGACTTGCGGCTTCGGTCCAAAGTTCAGAATGAGTCCTAGCTCAAGAGATGTTGCTCGAAGGTAGTTAATAACCTGAGATTCGTGAGCGGCCACGATCGCTGCAGCGGTTTTTAACTCAAGGAGAATTACACTGTTTACGACGAGGTCAGCTCTGAAGTCGCCTACATTTCTACCGCGAAAGAGGACTGCAACTGGAACTTCGTGTTCAACGGCGATTCCCTTTTCAAGGAGCGCAATACGTAAAGCGTTGCAATACACCGATTCTAAGAAACCGAATCCAAGGTCGTTGTACACGTCATAAAACACCCCGATGATTGTATCGGTGATCTCGGAGTGCTTATAGCTCTCATTGGTTGTCATGACCTGCCTCTGATCAGTGTCATCAGTGAAAATCAGTGGTAAAAAAGTCCGCGGTAAGGTTTTAGCCAGCAAGATTATCTCGTGCGCCTGTGCCAGCAGAAACTCCGCCAGTTCCATGTCCGCCGGGGTCGTGATCTTGATGTTCCTTGCCGATCCCATGACCACCCATACACTTTCACCCAGCCGCTCGACTAAAGACGCTTCGTCGGTGCCGGTGAAGCCGTCGGCCATAGCGCTGTCGAAAGCGCGTTTGATCAACTCATAGCGGAAACCCTGCGGAGTCTGGGCCTGGACCACGCGTTCGCGCGGAATGGTGGATGTAATGATGGCTCCCTCAGAGGCGCGTTCCACCTGCTTAATCGTATCCACCGCAGGAAGCCCGGCGATGGCCGCGCCGCGCTTCTCCGTCTCACGGATCACATTGGCGATGATCTCGTCATCCACGAAAGGACGGACAGCGTCATGCACCAGCACCACGTCGTCCTTGGCCGCCTTGAGACTGGCGATAGCGTTGGCCACCGATTCCTGGCGATGTTCACCACCTTCCACCAGTTCCACTTTCGCGCCCAGATTTTCCTTTTCCAGTCTCTGCCTGAATGCATCGATCTCATTCTTGCGCAGCGCAATCACAATCTGGCTGATCTGCTGGTTGCGAGCAAAGCAGCGCAGGGTATGAATCAGAATGGGCGTGCCATTGATCTCGAAGAATTGTTTGGAAGGCACACCTTTTTTGCCGGGCGCTGCCATGCGCGTGCCCAGTCCAGCGGCGGGGATAATCGCTATCACCTTCATGTCGGAGGAAAAGTATAACCGCTTTTCATTTGTGTCGCTCTGCTCCACACCGCTTGAAATCACCTAACGTGGTCGCGGCGGCGTGCTCCAGTGACTGCGGGTTCGGCACGCAAGTCGGCCTCACCCTTATGAGCACCCTTACTTTTGCGATGCATTCTAACGTTTTGTCATGCTGAGCGGAGTCGGAGCGCATGCGACGGCGCAGTCGAACGGATCTATGCATTTTTTTGTTGGATGCAAGATGGCCCCGCTGGCCTTTACGCCGCCGTCCCAAACTTGTCGTCTTCTTTACCGATGTCGCCATCACCGGCCATTACCTCATCCAGGGCCCATTGAATCCGATCGACCGAATCCTGGATAACCTTGACCTGTTCCGACTGTTCTGCGGCATACGGCGAATAAAGAATTGCCTGCAGCGCGTTGCGGACATGATGATTCATGGACGCCATGACCGCCAACTTGCGGGTCAGGTCGCGATAGCGCTTCTGTTCGTACGCGAACACGATAAGGCCGGCGGCTATGCCAACCAGAAGGTTGTCGATCAGAGCGGCTACGCCGGTTATGGAAAATCTCTGGAACGCCATTTCCAGCAGCGCTCCCAGCAGAAAGGTGCAGAAGCCAAGAAAGAAGCTTCGTCCCGCACGCCGGTACATTGAGGGAAGTAAGACGTTGACGACCATGATGGCCTGATTATTTCACATTACAATTGAGTATTCTGGAGGCATGTGCAGCAACAGGTGCTGAAGTTCGTCCGCGAGAGGCGGCTGCTGTCGCCGGGCGAGAGGCTTGGTGTAGCTGTTTCCGGCGGGGCTGACTCGGTGGCGCTTTTACGCGTTCTCGCCGAATTGCAGCCGGAGCTCGGCGTCGTGCTCAAGGTGTTGCATTTCAATCATCAGATTCGCGGCACGGAAGCTGATAAAGACCAGGCATTCGTGGCTGCGCTGGCTGACCAGCTCGGCCTGGAGTTTCATTGCGGCAATGGCGATGTGCCGGCCTTTGCGCGTGAGCGCAAGCTTAGCCTGGAGACTGCGGCACGTGATCTGCGCCATGCCTGGTTCGCACAGCTCCTTACCGACGGCAAGGTGGACAAGATCGCCACCGCACATACATTGGACGATCAGGCAGAGACTGTCTTGATGCGCCTGATCCGCGGAACGGGAGTGCGCGGCCTGGCCGGCATTTCACTCGTCCATCAGGAAAAAAGGCTGATCCGTCCTCTGCTGCCCATTCGTCGCAATGAGATTGAGGCCTATCTAAGCGCGCTCAAGCAGCCATGGCGAGATGACGCCAGCAATCAGGACGTCACTCACACACGTAACCGGGTTCGCCATCAGCTGCTTCCCATGCTGGCACGCGATTTCAATCCGTCGATTCATCAGCGGCTCGCCGATATCGCGGAAATGGCCCAGGCAGAAGCGGATTATTGGGAAAAAGAGCTGGCAGTTGTGATGCCGCGTGTGCTGCGGCGGGGCAAGCCAAGCCGCAGTGGTCGCTCCAGCTCCGGGCAGGCAGGCGACGTTCAAGCACTGGACCTGACTTATTTTCAGACTCTGCCTCTGGCGGTGCAGCGCCAGGTCTTGCAAGAGGTTGGGTCGGGGATGGGAGTGAAGCTGGAATTCAAGCATTTGCAGGAACTGCTGGCATTCATCGAAGCCGGCAAGCCGGGAAAGCGATTGGAACTCCCACAGGGACTGGTGGCCGCGAAGAGCTTTCGGGAACTGCAGTTCAGCCTGTCCGCTGATCAGAAAACGGCTGAAGACTATGAATTCGCTCTGCCGGTTCCGGGAGAAATCGCTGTTTCCACACTGGGTTCCATCCTGTCCGCAAGGGTAATAACTGCCGGAGATCGGGAGTTATCAGGGTATAATCCGGCATTGCTTTTGGATCGTGCTCTGCTCCAGCCGGAATTGACTCTAAGAAACTGGCGGGCAGGCGACCATTTCAGTCCGGTGCATACGGGGTCTCCCAAAAAGGTCAAGGAACTGTTGCAACCAAGCCGCATTGGCCGGACTCTTTCCTCCAGGGAGCGAAAAGCCTGGCCGGTAGTTGAATGCGCAGGCCGGATCGTCTGGATGAGAGGTTTCCCGGTAGCCAGGGATTTCGCCTACCGCGCGGGCGACGCAGTGCTGATCGAAGAAAGATAATTCAAAACGCAGGGGCCAGCGTGTGAGCACAAGCTTGTCACAGGAGTACCCGCGAGTCATTTTGTCCGCTGAGCAGATTAAGAAGCGGGTCCAGGAGATGGCGCGCCAGATTTCGCGCGACTATCAGGGCAGAACTCTCCACGTGTTGGCTGTGATGGAAAATGGCTTCATGTTCATGGCCGATCTGGTCCGCGAACTAAATATGCCGGTAGTATGCCAGTTTGTGAAAGGCGAGTTCAATGACGAGCATCCCAGTACAACCGAGATTTTCTACAGCCCTGAAGTAGAAGTCGCCGGCAAAGACGTTTTAGTGGTGGAGGCCTTAATCCAGTCCGGACTGACCAGTGAATTTCTGTTACGAAATCTGGCCAGCCGGGGTGCTTCCAGCGTGAAACTGGCGGTACTTTTGGACAAGCAGGCAGCCCGGCGAGTGTCTCTGCAACCTGATTACTTTGGTTTTCTGCTGAATGACAGTTTTGTCGTAGGCTATGGGCTGGGGGACGCGCATACAGGCCGGAATTTACCGTATATTGCGGCAAAAAGTTGAAGTTAGCTTACCCGGGCGCTTAAGCGAGGTTAAGCGTTTTACTGCCTTCCCACTGGCTCAAAGGGGTATAGAATTAATGAATTGCAAAGTTTTAGACCGACACGTGTCCAGCCAGCATCTAAGAGCTTGTATATTCTTAGCCTCGAGCAACGGATCGCCTGAACTTTTTTGCAATCCCAAGCGTCTTTATAAATAGCACAGTCGAGGTAGTCCCTGGGCCTATGCGCCCGTTGGGGCAGGAAATTAGGAGTACTGAGTGAATTCGACATTTAAAACGGTGGTTTTGTGGGTTGTTCTGCTCCTGGTTGGCGTGGCCCTCTGGAAGATGATCCAGGGTGGCGGCGGCAACACCAAAAACCAGGAGATCAGCTGGACAGACTTCACCAACCAGGTAGCCGCTGGCAATGTTGCCGACGTCACTATCGTCGACAATAGTGAAGCCAGTGGTCACTATCGCAATGATAAGAACAGCCAGTTCCACTTGATCGTCCCGGCCAACAATCCGGAAGTGCTCAAGGCGTTGGATGCCAACAAAGTTCGCGTGACCTTCCGCAGCAACAATGGCCAGAATTGGCCCATGTTGTTGATCCAATTCTCTCCCTTGCTGCTGATCGGTGTGTTGTGGTTTGTGATGATCCGCCAGATGCAGACCGGCGGAAATAAAGCCCTGAGCTTTGGCAAGAGCCGCGCCCGTTTGCTCTCCATGCAGCAGAAAAAGATTACGTTTAAAGACGTGGCCGGCGTGGATGAGGCAAAAGAAGAGCTGCGCGAGATTATTGAATTCCTGCGCGAAGCCCAGAAATTCCAGAAGCTTGGCGGACGCATCCCCAAGGGCGTACTGCTGGTAGGTCATCCCGGAACAGGTAAGACCCTGCTGGCCCGGGCCGTTGCCGGTGAAGCCAACGTACCTTTCTTCAGCATTTCGGGTTCTGACTTCGTGGAGATGTTTGTGGGCGTGGGCGCAAGCCGCGTTCGCGACCTGTTTGAACAGGGCAAGAAGAACGCTCCCTGCATCATCTTCATCGACGAAATCGACGCAGTCGGTCGCCATCGCGGCGCCGGCCTTGGCGGCGGACATGACGAGCGCGAGCAGACCTTGAACCAGTTGCTGGTTGAGATGGACGGCTTTGAATCTAACGAAGGCGTGATCCTGATCGCCGCCACCAACCGGCCTGACGTTCTTGATCCGGCGCTGCTGCGTCCCGGACGCTTTGATCGCCGTGTCGTGGTTCCACTTCCAGATGTTCGTGGTCGTGAAGAGATTCTCCGCGTACACACGCGCAAGATTCCTCTGGCTGATGACGTTGATCTCGCCATCCTGGCGCGCGGCACACCCGGCTTCTCCGGCGCCGAGCTCTCCAACATGGTGAATGAAGCGGCATTGAATGCAGCCCGCTGCAATCGCAAATCAGTCCTGATGTATGACTTCGAGCTGGCCAAAGATAAAGTGCTCATGGGCGCCGAGCGCAAGAGCATGCTGCTGACCGAGGAAGAAAAGAAGGTCACGGCATATCACGAGGCTGGACACGCCATTGTGGCCGCCTTGAGCCCGCATGCTGACCCGCTGCACAAGGTTACGATCATCCCGCGCGGCATGGCTCTGGGTGTGACCATGCAGCTGCCGGAGACGGACAAGCACAATTACACCCGCGACTACCTGGAAACACAGCTGGCTGTGCTGATGGGTGGACGAATCGCGGAAGAGATGTTCCTTGATCAGATGTCGACTGGCGCCGGCAATGACATTGAGCGCGCCACTGACTTATCGCGCAAGATGGTTTGCGAGTGGGGCATGAGCAAGATGGGCCCGCTGACTTTCGGCAAGAAAGATGAACAGATCTTCCTCGGCCGCGAAATCGCCCAGCACCGTGACTTCAGCGAAGAGACGGCCAAAGAGATCGATAGCGAAGTCCGTCGCTTCGTGAACCAGGGTTATGACAGTGCCAAGAAAATCATCACCGACAAAGGTGAGATTCTGGTTCGCATTGCGCTGGCCCTGCTGGAGCGCGAAGTGCTCGACGCAGCCGAACTGAAGCTGATCATTGAAGGCAAGGCCCTTCCAGCACGCGTGAACCCGCCTAAGGGCGATGACGGCGTACAGCAGGTGCTTCGTCCCGAGCCGGGTCGCACGCCTGGCATCGCTCCGGGCAAGCCTTCACCAGCCTAAACATCACTAACTTAAACTCTTAAGGGCAGCTTCGGCTGCCCTTTTTTATCTGGTATCAACACTGTCGGGCCCATCCACGCCGAAATATTCTTGAAACATACAGATCAAAAAGCTACATTCCTAGCCACAGCTTTAATCCATTCTGGTTAAGTGATACTTCATCGGGGAGGTATCTGCGCAATGGCAGGAACAGTCATGGCGGTTGGCCCCAAAGGCTTCGCGGGGATCAATCCCACCATCTTTCAACAGGATTATTTCGTCGCCCGGCGCAAGATCTTTTCCTTTGCACCCAAACTTTACATCTGGGATCACGACGGCCGGACCCTGGCGTTTGTACGCCAGAAGTTCTTTGCCCTGCGGGACGACGTGCGCGTGTTTACCGATGAGACCCAGAGCTTCGAACTGCTCCGTATAAAAGGCCGCAACATTGTCGATTTTGGCGCCGCCTTTGATGTGACCGACTCTCTCAATCATCAGAAGGTGGGTGTTCTTAAGCGGCGCGGCTGGAAATCCTTGCTGCGTGCCGAATGGAACATCATGGATGCGCTCGATCAGGAGATTGGCAGGATTCAGGAAGACTCCGCATTGCTGGCAGCAGTCAGAAGGCTGGTCTTCCGGTACATTCCCCAGAATTTCACTTTCGAAATGGACGGTCAGGTGGTTGGAACGGCCAGGCAGAGCTGGAACATTTTTGCCCCTACCATGACGGTTGATTTCACCGCCGATCCGGGCAAGAGGTTGGATAGGCGTCTACTGGTTGCCGCCATCATGCTATTGATGAGCGTGGAAAAGAATCAGGAACGCAGTTAGACGGTTCCGTTCATTAGTAAAGGTACTAGACTTCCGCATCAACGATCAACCCGCGCCTGCGGCCACTTGCGCGAGGCGCTTCTAATTTGAAGTTTGCGAACAGAAGCCCGCCGCTGTCGGCGAAGAGTTGTTCTGCGGAAGCTCAAGGACGATCCGGGCCGGGTCGTGAGCCTAGAAAAGCAGACTCAAAGGCTGCCGAGACACGATCTGCAAGTCAACGGATGCGCCTGCGCCAGATGTACAGCGAGCACGCCTGTCGCCTCGTTTGCCGACCGCGCGGTCCTGTCGACCTGGAAGTAGAAGTCGCCAGCAGCTTTACCGTTCAATTGACCTTGGATCAAAGAAGCTCACCCAGTGCTGTCTATGAATGCCTGCGACGTACGCCGATATCGTCACAAACATCGCGATCGAGATAACGAGGACGCTCAATGTCCGGCGCTGTCCACTCCGGTCGGCTGACGTTGGATCACCGTACTCGGCCAGCGTCCTTGAGTGATCGCTGACGCTCATCTCCCAGCCGGGAATCTCTTCGCCATCAAGAACCGTCTGGAGAAGCGATATCGGGCACGCGGACGGACGATCCGGACTCCGGACGAAGTAGCTTCACGGGCTCTTCACGGATCGGCTTGAACAAAGCGCCTCCACCGGCCAGCCGTGACGCGACGAACGACAGCCGATAAGAAGCCGGTAGTTGCTTCAGGGCTGGCATCGACCAGATTCCTAGAATCTGAAGACGTTGTCGTTAACTTCGACCTTGGACGCGAGCAACGGATCCACGCAAGTTAAAGATTACCTTTGCGTCCGGGGAACTCGTTCCTTCCAGATGATGCCAATTTGGTCTGCAGCAGCTCCTCGCCATTGCCGGGAAGGTGCTGCATACTGCTCAATGATCACTATCCAGGTGATCCGATTCGTCTAGAGCACGCTGATCAAGAGGCTTTCCTTCGGAAGTTACTTCACCGATCTCCACTGCTGGAACGCCGGCGTACGCAAAGCAACAATCAACTCATTCGAACTCTCGGCCGGCACGGATAACAACAATCCACCCGCCGTTTGCGGATCAAACAAGATCGTCTTCACTTCTTCGGGAATAGCTCCCTCATAGCCAACCAGACATTCAGCAAAGTCACGATTCGCATTCAGTCCGCCGGGAATGAACCCTTTGCGTACACATTCCAGCGCACCATCCAGCACAGGTACGGCTGCTGCATTGATCCGCACACTCACGCCGCTGCCGGCAGCCATTTCACGCACATGGCCGATCAGCCCAAATCCAGTAATGTCCGTGGCAGCATGCACTGTCGCGCCGCTGGAAATCGCCACCTCAGCCGCCGTGGAATTCAGTGTCGTCATGGACTTGGTCGCTGCCTCAATCCATTCCTGCCGGGCTTCGCCCTTCTTGATGGCCGTTGAAATTACTCCGGTGCCAATCGCCTTGGTGAAGATCAGGCGATCACCGACCTTTGCGCCGGCATTGGCCCATACCTTCTGCGGATGAATGCTGCCCGTCACCGAATAGCCGAACTTGATCTCAGGATCGCGAACACTATGGCCGCCAATCACCGCACAGCCGGCCTCCATCATCTTCGATAGGCCGCCAGCCAGAATCCTCTCCAGGACATCGAGGTCACCCTTTTCAGGGAAACAGACGATAGCCAGGGCGCTCATCGGGCGTCCGCCCATGGCGTAGATATCGCTCAGGGAATTGGTGGCCGCAATCTGTCCGAAGGTATAGGGATCGTCCACGATGGGCGTGAAGAAATCCACCGTCTGGACGAGCGCCTGCTCCGCCGAAATCTTATACACTCCGGCGTCATCGGCTGTGTCAAAGCCAATCAGTACGTTCGGGTCATGTTGCCGGGCTAATTTCCCAAGCACCGTGTCCAGCGCCGCCGGACTCAGCTTGCTTGCTCAACCCGCGGCTTTGACCTGCTCTGTCAGCCGGACGGTTTTTACTGCTTCGGACATGGATTAATTCTAGCAGTTGGCTTTTGGCAAGATCAGCCGAATCAGCATTTCGGAAAATCCCGAAGCATTCAGACACCCAGCAGTCGAGGATCCACGGTCTTATGAGCTTCGATGAAAGTAAATATTCATGTACTCTGGTCCCGTTTTGAGCTTTCTGATTTATTCGCGTAGTTCGGCGGCCAGATCTTGTTCTCGGGTAGGATCCACTTCATTGCGTTCGGAGATGTTCAGTGGCTAAGCTGAGTGCTAGACTAAGCTCAACTACTCAGTACGTTACCGCCACCACTCTCACCGCCGGGATCTGCCCATCCCAGTCAGCGGAGACATGTTCCAGCGTGAGGCGGAAGCCGCGCGACTGGTGCGCCGCCAGCGGTGCGCGATCCAGCGTGCCGTAGTCAACATAAGGCGTATTCGGCATCACCACCATGACTGGCAGGGTTTCTTTTTGGGCCGTTTCGCCCAGTGAGTTCTTGAACAGGACTTGTACCTGCGCGCCGGTAACTTTCTTGTCGCCGGCGTTGTTGACAGTGCCTTCAATATACGTGACAGAACCGCCGGCAAAATTCTCCGCCGTTGCCATGTGGAGATTTGTCACCTGAAGTTGGGAAACGTAAGGATCCGCCTTGGGACCCTGGTCCGCTCTATTGCGGGCAATGATTCCGATTGCAATCAACACAACCAGGACCATCGCCCCGCCCAGCGCCATAGGCAGCCAGTTGCGCTCGGGTTCCTGCTCAGCGTGAGAGGTAAAAGCTTGCGGTGTTTCCGGTTCCGCCATGAGGCGATTCTACCCCATCAGCAGCTAGGCGCAACAAGGTGCCTGATTAACCGGGAAAGCTACTCACCGGCAATGGTCATGCCATCAATACGCACGGTGGGAGAAGCCAGCGAGCCGCGAAACTTGAGATCACTGCCAATCTCCACAATGTTATTCAGCATATCTTTCAGGTTGCCGGCGATGGTGATCTCTTCCACCGGATAAGTGAGCTCACCATTTTCGATCCATAGCCCGCTGGCTCCGCGGGAGAAATCTCCCGTCACCAGATTCACGCCAAAACCCAGAAACTCGGTTACGTACAAGCCACGCTTTACATCGGCGATAATCTGCTGCTGCGTACGCGTTCCCGGCTCAAGGTAGAAATTGCCGGAGCCAGTCCCTGGAGTGCCCGCCAGGCCTCGAGACGCGTTACCGGTCGTCTTCAGTCCAAGCTTGCGCGCCGTATAGGTGTTGAGCAGGTAGGATTTCAGCACTCCCTTTTCGATAACCACTGTGCGTCGCGTAGGCACACCTTCACCATCGAACGGTGCGGTACCGAATCCGCCGACCATGGTTCCATCGTCAATCAGGGTGATGTTTTCACCCGCCACCTTCTGGCCCAGTTGATCGGCCAGGAAGGTCGCCTGGCGATAGACTGCGTCTCCGGTAGCGGCGTCAAAGATGTTGTCCAGGATGGAACCGGCCACCGTGGGATCCAGTACCACTGGGACTCGGGTGGAAGCAATCTTTCGAGCACCCACTCTGCGCAAGGTACGGCGTGCCGCTTCACGTCCCACATCCTCGGGACTATCAAGCTTGCTCAGCGTGCGCGCGGACGAATACCAGTAATCGCGCTGCATGCCGCCATCTTCAGACTGGGCAATAGGAGCGGCATAGACCGAGCACAATGAGCGGCGAAATTCGCCCACGAAGCCGAGTGAGTTCGCCAGCACTTTGCGTCCCGTTCCTGCGTCAAACGTGCCACCATCAGAATTTTTCAGTCGTGGATCAGAACTCAGCGCGGCCTTTTCCGCGCGGCGTGCGTATTCAATGCGTTCTTCCGGAGCCAGCGAATAAACGTCGTCATAGTAGAGCTGAAGATCGCCCGGGAGTTGGCCAAGCTCAGACTTATCAGGAAGACCAGCCGTGGGATCGGGCGAGGTGATTTTCGCCAGCTCAATGGCCCCACTCACCAGCATCTCAATCCCGTCCGGAGTAAAGTCACTGGAGTAAGTACTGGCTGCTTGCTGCCCGTGGAACACTCGCAGTCCCAGCGCGCGGGACCCGGCTTCCTTCAGCGTTTCCACTTCTCCCATCCGGACAACGGTGGAGAACTCCGTGCCGTCGCGGACAACGGCTTCGGCCAATGTGGCGCCGGCCTTCATGGCGCGATCGACCACATCCACTGCGATCTCGCGCAGATCAGCCGGACTTTCGAGCAGAGCTTCTGTCTTTGTTTCGGATTTCGCTGGCATCGTTTTCCTAGCTGGCGGTGCCGCCCACGGTCATCTTGTCCAGCTTAATGGTAGGAATGCCCACACCTACCGGAACAGATTGGCCATCTTTGCCGCAGGTGCCCACGCCTTCATCCAGCTGAAGATCGCTGCCCACCATGGATACCTTGGTGAGCGCATCCGGGCCGTTGCCAATCAGGGTGCAGTTTTTCAGCGGCGCGGTGATCTTGCCATCTTCGATCATGTAGGCCTCTGACGCGGAGAACACGAACTTGCCGCTGGTGATGTCCACTTGCCCGCCGCCAAAGTTCACCGCATACACGCCTCGATTGACCGAGCGAATGATATCTTCCGGAGCGTCTTCACCCGCCAGCATATAAGTGTTTGTCATGCGCGGCATGGGAATGTGCTCATAGCTTTCACGGCGGCCATTGCCCGTGTCAGGCATGCCCATCAGCTTGGAGGAAAGTTTGTCACTCAGGTAGCCCTTGAGGATGCCCTTTTCGATCAGCACGGTGTTCTGCGTGGGTGAGCCTTCATCATCCACGTTGATCGATCCGCGGCGCGAAGGCAGCGTACCGTTATCAACCACGGTGCATTTTTCGGAAGCTACGCGTTTGCCGATCAGTCCGGAGAACGCCGACGTGCCTTTGCGATTAAAGTCCGCCTCAAGGCCATGACCAATGGCTTCATGCAGCAGGATTCCCGGCCATCCCGGACCGAGCACAACTTCCATCTCTCCGGCGGGAGCCTCGCGGGCGTCCAGTTGGATAATTGCCTGGCGGGCGGCGTCCTGCGCAAAGTACTCCGGCGTCTTTTCAGTGTGGAAGAAATCCAGCGCCACGCGGCCACCGCCACCCGCGGCGCCACGAGCTGAGTTCTGGCCTGACTTGGCGATGCAGCTCAGGCTGAAGCGCGCCATGGGCTGAACGTCGGTGGCGTAAGTGCCGTCTGAGCCGATAACCAGGATCTGGCGTAATTCATCGGCATAACCGCCGCGAACCTGAACAATGCGCGGATCGTAAGCGCGGGCGGCTTTGTCAGCGCGCATCACCAGCTCAACCTTAGCCGCGATGTCAGCATCTGCAGCGGGCGTTGCTACCTGGTATAGCTGATGCGCCTTGGCCTGCTTCAAGTCCTGTACCGGCTCCTTGGCCGGACCACGGGCGATCAAAGCAGCCGTGCGGGCGGCCCGCAGGATCTTGTTAGGCGAAAGATCGTCTGTATAGGCATAACCGGTGCGCTCACCCGCCAGAACGCGCACACCGCATCCCGCAGAGATGCCCTGGGAAGCTGATTTCACCATGGATTCGTCCACGGAGATTGAGGTTGATGTCAGATATTCAAAATAAAGATCGGCGTATTCGCCGCCGGCCGATAACGCCTCACCCAAATAACTCTGGAGGTCGTTAGGAGTCAGGCCAAACTTCTGGAAAAATAGCGATTGATTCTGGGTCATGAGTTCTCTTGATTAGATGTGCCAGAGCCGGGAAACGGCGCAGGTCTGCTCATTGATATTGTCCCATTGTTGGTGGGGTGCGGCAAAGCACCAAAGTTGCTTAGACCCCTTTCACAGCCATAAGTGGGAGCAATCGCAGCCATTGAACAAAGAACTAACCGATTGAACTAGGTTCAATCTCAAGTTATGATAGCGCTCCTTTTAGCTTAGCAATCTTCAGAAATCTCTCATGAACTATGACGTTCAAGCGGCCCTTTGGGGCCTGGCAGCGACAGGCGAGTTTCAAGATCGAGTGATCGAAGCGCGATTGTGACCGCAGACCAGCTCGCACGCTCATTGCAGCTCTTTCTTGCCGAAGCAAGAACAACGAATGGCGCGGTCGTCGAAGACGGCCAGGTCATGTTCGACCTGAGCACCGCCCAATATTCCATTTCGTGTGAACGTGAGCGTTGTCTCCTGCACTTGTGGTCAGACCAGCATAACGTCGTACGCCAGGTGGTGAGCGCGGAAGCCACTGCAAAGAACGGGAGCATGGTGCTTACGGTCCGGCGCTTTGGGCAGCCTCGTGCGAACAAGATGGAAATCTGCCGTGAACGTGACCGCCGAACGCCTTCGGCAAAAAGCACGGCCCGCAGCCAATATGCGCGTCTGCTGGAACGCGTGATTCGCCGTCAGTCCCCGGACTGGCGTCTCGATAAACTTTCCACCACAATGGACCTTGAGCGCAGCTTTTCACCCGTCTATGCGCGCGGGCTGCTGCGCAAAGGCCAGAGCTCTTTTGCGGTCTTCGGCGTGAATCATCAGGAGACGCAGGGAGCGATAGACGCGGCGCTCAGCTTCGCTCTGCTCTGGCTGGATGCATGCCGTGAACGCGAAGCCGGTTCCAGCCTGGTGGAAGGGCTGAGGATTTTTGTGCCGCGCAGCCGCGCCACAACCTTGCAGATTCGCATGGCGCACCTGAATCGCGTGAAAGCGAAGTTCCAGTTGTATGAACTCGATGAGCGTGATGAGTCGCTCAACGAAATTGATACCGCGGACACCGGCAATATTGAAACGCGTTTGCTGCAATCCCCCAATGCCGCGCAAACGCGTGAGCGATTCGCGTCCGCCATCAGCAAAGTTCTGGGCTCGGTGTCCAACTCTGAAGTGGCCGTGCTGGGTCCCGCTGAGGTTGGCTTTCGCCTGCATGGTCTGGAGTTCGCCAAAGTGCGCACGGTGAACGTTCCCGGAAGCTTTCAGATTGCGGAAGAGTTCGTATTCGGCACGGCGGGATATCAATCTCATCTCACCGAGGAAACCCAGGCTGATTTTGATCGCTTTATATCCCTGCTGAAAGACATTCGCACGGTGGAAGGCGACCGCCGCGATCCATTGTGGCGCATGTATCCCGAACGCTGGCTGGAGTCTCTGGTATTCAAGGACGTTGCTGCCATTGACTCGCGGTTAAATGCCGCGCACATCTATTCACAGGTGCCTGCCTTCTCCGCGTCTGATCGCGCGATGATCGATATCCTGACCTGCACACACGATGGACGGCTCGCTGTGCTGGAACTGAAGGCCGACGAAGACATTAATCTTCCCCTCCAGGGCCTCGATTACTGGGCGCGTGTGCGCTGGCACCACGCTCGCGGAGAGTTTCAGCCGCATGGCTACTTTACCGGCGTGCACCTTTCGCCCAAACCACCACTGCTGGTCCTGGTTGCGCCGTCCATGCGCGTTCATCCTTCCACTGACATTATTCTCAGCTACTTTTCGCCGGAGATTGAATGGGCGGTGGTTGGCCTGGATGAACGCTGGCGCGAGGGCGTGAAGGTTGTTTTCAGGAAACGAAGCAAGAGTCCCATCTCCTGATGTCAAACCATATTGAAGAAAGCCTTTTCCCTTGTCATCCTGAACGAAGTCGGAGCGCATGCGACGACGCAGTCGAAGGATCTAGCATTTGATGCTGTTTAAGGTAACGACGCGGATTCAGGCCTCCACTTGTTGCGTATCCTTCTCTCCGTGCGAAACCCGCGTGATCGCATTCATGAGTTTACGCATCGGCAACTCGCCATCAGGCTTGGCCAGAATGATCTCACCCGTTTTGTGCGTGCGATAGTACCAGCGCTTCAGGATCGCCAGTGCTTCACTGAACTGTGTGGCCGATTTCGCTCCCGGGCCTTCGAGCTTGTGCAAAGCTTCCCGCAACAGTTGCTCTTGCGTTGGAGCAGGCTCAACTGGAGTTTCCGCGGATTCCGGCTCTTCTGCTGCCGCTTTCCTTTCCACCATCAGCTTTTCCGGGCCGCACAACTCTCCCTGGCGAAAGCGAAACAAGGCCACCGAACCTGGTTCCACAGCTGGCTGAATGATCACCGCGTCCAGCATGTCCAGGCGGCGACAGATATCGTCACAGAGGGACAGAATACCCTTTACCTTGGCGACCTTCGTATGAAGTTGGGCCGCGCCCTCAAAATCGAGATCGGTTGACAGGCGATCTCGCTCCGCCTCCAGTTCGCGCAGCAAAGTCTCTCCGCCGGAATCCAGATATGCCTGTACCCGCCCGACTTCCGCGGCGTACGCCTCATCCGTACAGCCCTTGAAACAGGGCGCCAGGCACATCTTCATCTCCGAATAAACGCAGCCGGGAAATGCCGGGTCAGGATGGAGCTCAAATGTGCAACGCCTCATCTTGAAGAGATCAAGTGAATCATTCAGGTACTTCTCAGCCAGCGCTCGTGATTGAAATGGCCCGTAATAGAGAGAGCTGGCACTCATCTTGCCCAGCTTGTTCGTAACATACGCGCGGGGATATGCGTTCTGGAGATTGAAGCGAATGAGTGGTGCGTGATGCAGGCGGAGCCGCGCCTGATACGTCTTGGGAAATTCCCTGCGCAGCAAACGGTAAAGCAGCACGCCGGACTCAAAATCCGATCCAGTAATCTCATACTCAATGCGTGCCGCGCGTTCGCGCAAATTCAGCCGTTTGGATTGCGATTCCGGCGGCGACAGCAATCGCTGTAATCGCCGTCGCAGGTTGGCTGCCTTGCTGACGTATGGTTCGCTACTTTCCTCCGCGCCCCGCAGAGCGAAGACTGCTGCGGACGCGGGGAATTGCGTGAAGAAGTCCGCAGACGCGTCAGCAGAAAACGGGATGGAATTAGTCAGCAAACAAAAGCATTTTAGCCGCGAATGAACGCGAACCAGCTAATCTTTAGTTTACTTTCGCTTACACGTGGGAAGCGAACAAGGAGGGGCGATGAGCCTTAATTCCTGAAATCTGAAATCCGCGGCCATTCGCGTGAATCCGCGGTAAAAAGGTTTTGAATTTCGGCTCGATCAGTGTCATCAGTGCAAGTCAGTGGTAAGTCTTACCGGAAATTTGCGCTCTGAACCTTTTGCCGGAAATCGACTCCATCCAGTTGGACCACCTTACACATCTCATGCAGGCGCGACCGCATGCGCTCGGTAATGCGATCACCCAGTGTCTCTCCGCGAGCTGCGAGCCGCGCGGAATCAGATGCTGTTCTCCCACGCGCCTGAAACTCGCCCGGAGGAAGGTTTTCAAAGTTCGTGGTGATGATGGTCGTCTTCTTGTCGTTGTAGCGGCTGTTCAGGATGTGGCTGACGGTGTCCCAGACCCACTCGGTCGGCTTCACCGCGCCCAGCTCATCCAGCACCAGGACTTCCGCATCGAAGATCGGACGCAGAATTTCCAGCTCTGTCGTCTGAACGCTGGGGTTATAGGAATTCTGAATTTCTTTCAGCAGCTCACGATAGTCGCAGAAACGGCAGGGCACGCCTTTACCGCGAATCAATTCCTGCACGATCCCAACTGCCAGGTGCGTCTTACCTGTACCAATCGGGCCGATGAGCAGCAGTCCGGTTTTTTCCAGCGGATATTCTTCCACAAACCTTCCCGCCGCCAGGCGTGCCGCTGCCAAAGAACGATGCGCACCGGAGAAGTCAGTTTCAAAATCCGCCAGCGTGCAATGTTCGTAGCGTGCAGGAAGGTGCGCCGCTTTCAGCAGCCGTGCCGCCCGTGTCTCATTGCGGCACTCACAACGCGTTACATGATTGGCGCCCGGCTTGCCGGCAACAGCCACCTGCTTCCAGCCCGTGCCTCCGCAATGAGGGCATTCTGAGGTGGATTGATCTGTAGGAATACTCGACATCAACTTCTCCGTTAAAAACTATTTCTTGAGGCCAAGCTGCCGCCTCGCCCAACTGCCCACCGCTTGCCTTTGCGCGGGGAAAAATATCGAACACGTAGTCATGCGCGGCCAGAGCGGAGTGCGGCAGCGTTCCGGCCTGCACGCGTTTGGCTACTTCGTCGCGTGAATAATCAAAGATCGCTTCCAGCAACTGCGTGCGCTCCTGCTTGCCTGCCTGTCCGATCAGGAACAACACGCGTGCACTGTGCTGCAGGTAATGCGGCGACGGCAGTTGTTTCTTCAGCAGGTCCATGATGAGCCAGGCTTTATCGCGATCAAAACGTCCCTGGTCGCCGCGCTTGTCCTGTTCGGCAAAGAATGCGCGTGTCCACTCATTGTGATAGTTCCACAGCTTGTCGAACAGCTCCATGGTGAACCTGGTGCCGGCTTTTACATGGTCAGCGTTTTCCGCCGGCTCCACGCCATCCTCGGTCATCGCCGGACGCTTCAGATATCCATCCTTGGTGATGACCGCCTGATGCTTCAACAGCGTCCACAGCCATGACACATCAATGCGGTACGTGGCCAGATCATTCATGAAGCGTAGCTTCAGTTCATAATCGTCGATGGCAGCTGCGAAGTTGCCATTCAGGATCTGGAAACCATAGTTGGCTGCCATATAGAACGCATGCTGAATGCGCTCGATGGTGATATCGCCTTTCGGAATGCCGTAGATTGCCTCCCAGCGTTCCTGGGACAGCAGCTTCTCCGGCGAATCGAGTGATTCTTTCGTGATCACCTGCGGCGTGATCTTGCCTTGCGCATTCAAAAGGCCGCGCGATTCCAGCACCGCGCGCTCGGCATCACTCAGGCCGCTGGTTGCCGTGGGCACATTCTGTTCTTTTACCTTCATCGTATCCTTCGGTGCGTCCAGAATGTTCTGCAGTTTTTCCACGCCGGCCTGGAGCGGGATATTTCCGGCCGCCACGTAATCCTTCTCCGGACTCGCCACCCAGCTCTGCCGATAAACGTCATACAGATGGCCTTTGACTTTCTTTGCCAGAATGTCATCCAGCGTTGGCGGCTGCGCCGGCGCGGCTCCTTCAGGCACGAATATCAATCCCAGCAGGCGCTCGCGCAGTTTATCCACCACCATCGCACGCAACGCCAGCGGGTTGTAGCGTGACCGGCCGTACGGATCTCCGTTCTGATAAATCATCACTGCCGCCATACCGCCGATGGGCGCAGCGTTTTCCAGTTCGCCATTCTTCATGCCACCCATCAGCATCATCAGCGCGTTGTAACGCTGGTAGGCAATCATGTTGGGTGACGCCATGCCAATCGATTGCGGATCGGGATAGACACCGTGCGGATCGTCTTTCCACATCTCCATCAGGCTGCCCAGATAATCCCAGCGGCCCACGTTGGTCCCCAGCAGGCGCCGGCGCAGCGTCCAGGCGATCGCCGGCAGTGTGCGTCCGGCATTGCCTTCTTCGTACAGCATCTTGATCTTGATGGTGCCCAGCGGCACGCCGATCATGCCTTCCAGCCGCGAGAGGATCTTCTCCACGATCAACGCTTCATTCGGCGTTTGCAGCTTGGGAATGTAGAAGTACACACCGCTGCCGGAGTTCTTGAGCGAATCGTAGTTGTTGAATGCCCATAACGTGGTGACCACCACAGTCGCTGGAGCTGGAGCATTGTCCACCACCACGTGGTCATACGTAATGTGCAATCCCGGCGGACGCCCAAACCGTGTCGGCCACTGTCCCTGCGCCTTGTTGATGTTGTAAGAGCGCGTCTTTCCTTTTTTCACCACTTCATAGGGCTTGTTGTTCCACTGTCCGGCAAAAATCTGTTTCGCATTCTGCAACGCCGCAAACACTCCAACCGGTACGTTGCTCGGTGTGCCATCGGGGAGAAAGTGTGTGGGTGAAGCGTCTTCAAAGTCCGGCATGTTCATGGGTGCGGGGCTGTTCAGGGCATTGAACGCCATGTCCAGCGGATGCCACGGGCCAGTCAGCTCCAGTCCCGGGTTCTTCAGCGGATGCGCATCTTTGGGCACCGGCACTTCGTCATTCAACCGCCACCGTACGTCGCTGTCCTTGCCCTGAAAGTTGTCGATCAGTCCCTGCACAATCTGGCGATAGGTCCATGGCTTGCCGCTGATGGGGTCTTGATATTGGGTGTCCCACCTGGGCCAGGCGTACTTCTGGCGCACAGGAGCCGGCGATTCCAGAATCTCCCGGCGGGCGGTCAAAGCGGCAGCAATCTCAGGACGCAGCTCTCTCGTAAGCGTGGTGATGGCCTCTTCCACGTTCACATCCCGGCCATTCACCTTCTTGGCTCCAAACAGATCGGGAAACTTCTGCAGGATATCGTTGCGAACCATCTGACTAGACGTGACGCTTGACATGGTGTTCAGGGCTCCTCAACTCGAAGTGGCAATGCGACTTTCGATGATGCTCAAACCTCTTGATTTTACGTCATGGAAGCCGCATGTACACCCGGCCAGCCTGCGCTGCAACAATTCTTTGCGAACGGGTGAATATGCGCCCGATTGGGCGATATCTTGCTGAACGTCTGGTGCAGTCAGAAATTACCCGATTACCCAATTACCGATTACGCTTCAGATCAGTGTCATCAGTGAAATCAGTGGTAAGGTTTTTGATTCTGATCCGCGATCATCCGCGTTAATCCGCGGTAAAGGGTAACTCTTGCGCATTGCATTGACCCGCTCTTTGCCATACAAATGAGCGTCAACCCATGAACAAACGGCCAATTTCTGTCACCGTCCTCAGTCTGGTCTTTATCGCCGCTGGCGTCATCGGGCTCGCCTATCACCTAAAAGACCTCAAGCCTCAGCATCCATTTCAATATGAGGTCATCTGGATCAGCCTTGTCCGCTTACTGGCCATCATTGGTGGCGTCTTCATGTTCCTGGGCCAGAACTGGGCCCGCTGGCTCTGCCTTGCCTGGCTGGGATTTCACGTGATCGTGAGCGCATTCCACCCATTGGGTGAGCTGATCTTCCACGCTGTGATCTTTATCGCCATCGCAACCCTTCTGCTTCGCCGCGATGCCAGCGAATATTTTCAGCCGGCTACCGCAGGCCCGAGCGGCGCGAAATAACCCGAGTGGCGCGAAATAAAAAGAACAGCGCGGTGTCAAACCCAGCAGCAGCTCCGCTGCATCTCTCCTTTGGCCAAGGTGTTTTTTGTTGCTGGGAGGACTGTCCATGGCCCAAAAAGCCAAGATGATAGCCAAACTATATTCTGCTGCCGTACTATTCGTCGTGACGGCCTGTCTCGTCACCGGTTGTGGCGGCGGAGGGGTTTCCGCAGCTGGTCCCTCTGGCTCTCAGTCAACTCCCACGCCTTCGCCAAGCCCAACAGTTAGTCCCACCCCTTCACCCAGCCCGAGTCCGACGCCAACCTCCACCCCGACACCAGCTCCAACACCCACTGCAACGCCCACGCCAACTCCCACACCTGCATTTCCCGTCGTGGACCATGTTGTCGTGGTGATGCTGGAGAATCACGGATTCGCTCAGGTGATTAGCAGCCCCGCTATGCCGTACCTCAATTCCCTGGCTTCTACCCACTCGCTGGCAACAAATTACTTCGCGGATACGCATCCATCCATCGGCAATTACTTCATGCTTACGGCCGGGCAATTGGAGACCAACGATGATGCTTTTGCCGGCACCATAGCAGGCGACAATATCGTGCGGGCTCTGCTGGCGTCCGGAAAAACCTGGAAGGTCTACGCGCAAAGCCTGCCTTCAGCAGGTTACCTGGGGAATGATGTATATCCCTATTTCAAGCACCACAATCCCTTCGCGTACCTGACTGACGTAGTGAACTCCAGCACGCAACCCGCGAACATTGTTCCGTTTACCGCACTCCAGGCTGATGTAACCAACGGAGCCTTCCCTTCATTTGCTTTCGTTGTGCCGGACGCGGAGCACGATGCGCATGATTGCCCAGATGGCACTTCCACCTGTGCTGACACGGTTAGGCTCGCCGCCGCCGATGCCTGGCTCAGCTCGAACGTAGATCCCCTGATAAAGAGTCCAGCGTTTGCCAACAGCGTGTTCGTCATCGTTTTTGACGAAGCTTTTGATACCGACGCCGCGCATGGAGGCGGACACGTTCCCTGCATTCTCGTGGGCACGCATGTTAAAGCCGGTTTCCAGTCCACTTCGCTCTATCAGCACGAAAATGTGTTGCGATTGACATTGGATTTACTGCATGTCACAGATCATCCGGGTTTATCGGCCACTGCCGCATCCATGGTGGAGTTCTTCCAATAGCATCTCCGCTGGGTTTGCCAGTCGCTCCGCACAGCCCATTATTTAATTCGATCGCAGTGCATCGATCGGATCTGCAGCGGCCGCGCGCCTCGCCGGAAGCGCCGATGCCAGAAGCGTAATCACCAGCATCAAGGCAATGCACGCTGCGTATATAAGCGGATCGGTTGCGCTGACATCAAAAAGAAACGAAGTAACCAGGCGTGACAGGGTGATTGAACCCAACACGCCAAGACCACAACCGTACAGCGCAAGCTTTGCACCTGAGATCAGCACCAGTCGCACGACACCGGCTCGCTGCGCTCCCAGCGCCATACGTATGGCAATCTCATGCGTGCGTTGCCAGACGGAAAAAGCGACCACTGCATAGATTCCTATCACGGCCAGCAGGAGAGCGCCCGTTGCAAAGGCTGTAATCAGAGCGGTGCTGAAACGTCGTGGCGCCTCCACATTGGCAATCACATCACCCATCGGCTGCACCTCATCCAGCGCCAGCAGCGGGTCAATTTCGGCGACCACTGAGTGCAGCGTCTTCGTCATCTGCTCGGGAGCAAGCGCTGAGCGCAAAACAATGTAGCCGCCATTCGGTTCCGTGATTCCTTCCGCGGATCCAGGCCCTGCGAGAGTGGCTGGCTGCTCCGCCGGGGCATACCACTGCTCAACGCTGGGCTGATCGCGTGCTCCGAGCTTTGTATCGGCAACCACGCCTACTACAGTGGCCCAGGGAAGCTCTCTTTTCGGACTTCCGATATGCATGCGCTTGCCAATGGCCCTCTGGCCTGGCCATGAACGCCTGGCCAGTGATTCATTCACAATGATGACTAACGGCGAATTCTCGCGGTCATTCGCGGTAAAGGTTCGGCCGTCAAGCAGGCGCAGGCCCATCGAGCGGAAGTAGTCTCCATTGGTAAGAGCAAAGCCGGCGAACTTCAGCTTCCATTTGTCCGCGGGTTCATCCTCAGTGGTGTACGCAGATTGGGGAGAGAATCCGGAGGCCGGGAGAATATTGCTCATACCAGTGGCAATCACTCCAGGCGTGTTGGAAAGGCGCTCGATCACCGCATGATCGAATGACTCCACAGCAGCATTCGACGAGTAGTGCTTACCCGGCAGCAGATAATGCGCCACCAGGACATGGTCAGGACGAAAGCCCGGATCAACCTCGCGCATTTTCTCAAAACTGCGCAGAAAGACCCCCGATACGGTGAGCAGCACCAGAGCGATGCCAATCTCCGAAACTACCAGCGTTGAGCGAAGCCATGAGTGGCTTGCAGCACCAGTCCCGGTCTGGGAACCTTCTTTCAGGCTCTGCATCAGGGGAGTGCGCAAAGCCGCAAATGTGGGTGCAAGGCTGCAAAGGATGCCGCTCGCCAATGCCAGCACAATGCAAAATGCCGCCACGGTTCCGTCCAGGGAAATCGCATCCATGCGCGGTATGGACTCCGGCAAGAAGTGTAAGCACGTACGAATTACCAGCGCTGCAAGCGCCAATCCCAACAGCCCAGCTATCGCGTTGAGCAGCAGCGCTTCCAGGAGCGATTCACGCACAATCACGCCGGACCGTGCGCCCAGGGCCAGCCTAACTGCGTATTCGCGGTGCCGGCGGATAGCCCGCAACAGCAGCAAACCGGCCACATTCATGCAGGCAATCAACATAACAATTGCCACAGCCAGGAAGAGCGTTCGCAGCAACGGGCCCACGCTTGCCACGGAGGACTCACGCAGCGGCATAGCATCACCCCTGATGTGAATGGCGGAAATGGATGCCGGAAATTCACGCATGATCTGCCGGGCCACTCGATCGGCGTCCTGCGCTGCCTGTTGCAGCGTGACTCCGCTTTTGAGGCGGGCAACCATGTGGTATCCCCAGAAACCAGCCGCGGCATCGGAGAGTTCGTCGGGTGTAAAACTCATTGGTACCCAGAGCTGCGTCCGGTTGAGGTGTCCGGGTTGCAGCGGGAACTCAAAGCTGCGCGGCATCACGCCAATGATCGTGTAGGCCTTGCGGTCCAGACGAATGGATCTCCCGATGACATGAGGGTCACGGTTGTAACGGTTAAGCCACAATGCGTAGCTGATGACGGCAAGCGGCTGGTGGCTCTCATCTTCCTGTTGAGTGAATACGCGGCCAATGAGTGGGTTGACTTGCAGTGTCGGGAAGACGCCCGCCGTGAACCGGACCGCACGGATTTCTTCCGGGTTCGCGTCGCCGGAGAGCTCATAGGTCTGGCTGATGTAGCCGCCAGACGAGGCGAAAGCGCTGCTTGCCGCAGCGTATGTTCCGATCTCGCGGGCCGTGACGGGAACATCGGGGCCGGCTCCAATGTGATCTCCCACAAGAACCAGCCGCTCGGGGTCGGTAAATGGCAGGGGACGCATGAGAATACCCTCTACCACGGAGAAGACCGCAGTTGTAGCGCCCATTCCAAGCGCCAGCGTCAGGACCACGGTGAGGGTAAAGCCTGGAGCTTTCTTCATCTGGCGAAATGCAAAACGAAGATCGGTTGCAATTGTGCTCATGTTTTCTCCCGCTCACTCAAAACTATATCGAAGGGCCTCCGCCACGGCCCGATAACCAATACGCCGGTAAATGGAGTTCGATGTAGGATTCTCCAGGTCGGTGTAGAGAATGCACCGATGTCCCTGCTCGCGAAGATGCTTTGACAACGCATGGACGCACGCTGCGGCATAGCCGTGGCCGCGCTTCGCCGGCGGCGTATAAACTCCTGCCACGCGAATCACGCCCAGCACCGGATCGCGGCCAACAGCCATGGAAGTTGCCTCTCCGTTGTGGTCCCAGACCCAGAGCTGGCCGGCGGCCAGCCCTTTGTCCACGCGAAGTTCGGTGTCCCTGAAAGACGATGATTCGCCGATTTCATCCTGAAACGCTCGCGTCCAGCGAATCATTAGATTGCGATCTTTCTGAGTAGCCTGGCGTAACCCGCCTTCGACGCGGGGTGTTTCGCCAAGCTCCATGAGTTCGTAGAGACGCATCCCCATCATGGGTGTAGCGGCCGATTTTCGTCGTTCGCTCCATTGTCCGGCAAAACTGGCTGCTGTTGCTGCGTCTCCGTTTATGCCCGGCAGCGTCACGCCCTGGTCGGCAATCGCATCCACCATCGCCAGTACAGCCTGACGTTTCATTGGGGTCAGGGTCGCCGGAAATTGCAACGGTGACTGCAGCGCCACGCCGACAGCTTTCTCTCCTTCAAACGCCATCCAATATCTTCCGGGATCGGGCTGAGCCACGCGAGCGTGCAGGATCGTCAAAAGCAGGTTGTGCAGAACCGGTTCAGACGATAGAAATTCCTTGGCTTTGGTTAAGACAAACGCGGGATCTTCGCTGAACACGACCTGGATTCCCATGCGATGAATCTTATCCCAAGTAGAATCTCTGCAATCGTCAAGGTAACTGCCTTCGCCGGGACTCCCTTATCAGCGCAAATTAGTGTCATCCGTGCAATCAGCGGTAAGGTTTTGGTTCTCACTGCCGCTTTCGCTTGAGGTGCTTTGATATCGCCGTGGTCAGCGCAGAATCGCCTTCGCGTTTGGGCACGCAATCAACACCAAAGTGTTCGCACAATTCTCTCTCCAGGGCGCCGGATCCGGTCCACACGATGATGTCACAGCTCTGCAGCTTCGGGTTGGACTTGTAAAGGCGCAGCACTTCAAATCCGCTGTCATGGCCCACGTTCAGGTCGAGCACAATCAGGTCAGGGCAGGGACGAAGTCCTTCGGCAATGTCTTCCAGAAAAACGATAGCTTCGGGGAGGTGGGAGAACTGGGTGACGTCCTTGATCCCAACCCTGTTCAGGAGACGCGTGGCAATGAAAAGGTCGTCCTTATTGTCATCAATCGCTACGGCGTGAATAGTCCTGGCCATGCCCGCCTCTTACTGAATATCCCGTGTTGCACTCGAACTCTGGTGAGCTCTGGAAAGCCTAATCTTAGTACTACGCGAGGCTCAGGGAAAGTGCCAATTTGGGAAGACGGTATTTGGCGTTGGTATTTGGTAGTTGGTTTTTTGTCGCGATTAACGCGTTAACTGAGGCGTAAAACCGGGTGAAATCCGACCTTGAACCAGTTATTTTTCCATAAATTATCAGCGCAGATCAGTGTCATCAGTGAAATCAGCGGTAAGGTTTTGCTTCCGCTGACGGCGATGACGGGCGATCCCGGCGATTTCTTAGTTGTGTATATGCGGGCTGGAAGCGTTAGGGTGCGCGCGATTGCTGCTCTTCGCAGAGAAGCCCACTTTCACGTCGAATGCCAGGGGCATTGTCTTGGGTGGATAGCAGGCGTTGTTATCGCAAGCCTGGTATTTCAGGTCGGCGTGGACGGTATAAGAACCGGTGTTGGCGCTGGGTGGCGCAACTACCATGGCCTTCACGCTGAAGTCGCCGGAGTAAACACTGAGTTTCTGGTTGGGATCGAAGGCAAACGACATCACCTGGCCCGCCGGGTAGGTCACGCGACCAACCACCATGTCACTGCTGGGCAGTGAGAACTTAAGTTGCGTCGGGATCAGCTCCGGCATGAGCGGCTTGTTGGAATTGATGTGATAGCCCGGCTGAATATGAAAGGTGAAGGTGACCGGTGCAGGATGCCCTGAGCGCACCGCCACGGTGCTCACCGGCGCAGCCGTTACGAATTGGCGTTTGGCCGGCGATAAGCTTTGCTTGTCCTGAGACAAGGCCATTGGAGTGGCGATGAGCAGACATCGCCAGGAGCGGCAAGTCACAATAAAACACAAAATTCATCTTCATAGTTTGTCGTTATATCCCGAGGCAACAGCTATTTTGTAAGCGGAAGCGTTCTTTGTCTCAGACGAGAGCGCCTTTTTGATATCGTCCACGATCACTGACTCGCTGCGCAGGCCCTTGAAGCTGTCAATGACCGTGCCGTTGCGATCGAGAAAGAAGTTGGTAGGCAGACCATCAAGCCCGCCGTAAAGGTCGGCCACTTTTTCTGATCCAATCACCACGGTGTAGTTCACCTTCATCTTGCGGACGAACTCGGCGATTTCCTTCTGGCCGGAATCGTCCATGGCGACGCCCACAATCTCAAAGCCATCTTTGCGGTACTTGTCCTGCAATTCCACCATCCACGGCATTTCAATTTTGCAGGGCTCGCACCACGTGGCCCAGAAGTTCACCATCACCGCTTTGCCCTTCAGGGAAGAAAGCGTTACGTCCTTGCCATCAAGCGTCTTGAGTGTGAAGTCAGGCGCTGGAGTTCCGTTGGCGGGACCCTCGTCCTGCGGCTTGAGTACGGCCCCAAGCACTGACGAGCCGTTCTTACCACCCTTGGTAAATCTCTTGCCCACAAACAACGCGACCGTAATCGCAACAATGATGACCAGAATAAAAAGTAAACTACGTTTCACAGTATTGCCTCACCAGGTGAATCGATTGAGAAATCCCAGATAACTGGATAGCACCGTAAAGTGCCGGGTAAAAATCAGCACGCCAAAAACGATGAGCAGAACACCGCTGCCCACTTCCACGGCATGCAGGTGACGGCGGAACCTTGCATAGAAAGCCAGAAAACGGTCAATGCCCAGCGACGTAAGCAGAAAAGGTACGGCAAGGCCCATGGAGTAAATCGACAGGAGCAGAATTCCCTTGCGCACGGTATCCGCGTCAGCGGCAGCCGCAAGAATTGTGCTGAGAATCGGACCGATGCATGGCGTCCAGCCGAAAGCAAAGGCGAAGCCCACGGCGAATGCGCCCAGGGGCGACTTGCCGCTTCCTGTGTTGTGCAGTCGCTTGTCGGCGTAGAGGGCTTTGATCTTGAAAATACCGGTCAGGTGGAGCCCAAAAACGATGATGACGGCTCCGGCAATCCAGGTAAGCTGCTTCTTGTAAATCCGGAAAACGTGGCCGAAAGTAGTGGCGGTTGCGCCCAGTGCCACAAACACCACGGTAAAGCCCAGAATAAACATGAGCGAATGCAACAGCACTGTATTCAGCAGCTTGCGGTCCTTTGCCTGCAATTCTTCCACGCTGGCGCCGGAGATCAGGGAGATGTATCCGGGTACTAGAGGCAGCACGCAAGGTGACAGGAATGAAACCACCCCGGCAAAGAAGGCGGCAATAGGTAAAGGTAATGAGGACATGGGCTTCCTAGCTTTTGATCCACTCCATTGTAATTGGTTACACGTTTTTCTACATACATCGAAATTTCACGGAAAACCTTTCTTTTGAAGGTGAAAAAGCGTATTCATATTCGCTTGAGAATGAGGAGGAAACCCCCGCGTGTCACGATTCTTGATTGCTCTTGCTTTCACACTCACACGTCGCGTGTAGCCTGTTCGCCCAGAAGCCCGCCTCTGGCACCTGCGCCCGAAAAGGTTATTGCCATCCATGCCGCCACTCTCATTGACGGTGTCTCCGCGCAGCCGCGCCACAACGTGCTGATCGTCATTCGCGGCAACCGTATTGAGAGCGTAACGGACGGCGGAACTCCCCCGGCCGGTGCAACCGTCATCGACATGCCGGCACAGCTCACCGTTCTTCCCGGATTGATTGACACGCATACCCACATCTTTCTTCAGGGAGAAGATCCGGCGGAAGGCGGATATGACATTCAGCTCCTGAAGCATCCCTCTTCCTACCGGGCTGCGCGTGCGGTCGTGGCTGCGCATCGCGCTCTTGAGCAAGGCTTCACCACGCTGCGCGATCTTGAGACAGAAGGCGCCGGTTACGGCGACGTTGGTATTAAAGAAGCCATCAATGCCGGCTTTATCCCGGGGCCGCGACTCCTGGTTGTCACGCGCGCAATCTCGGTGACCGGTGGTTATCCGCTGGAGGGTTATAACCCTGACATCGTGGTTCCCAAAGGGGCCCAGATCGGCGACGGGCCTGACCAGCTCCGCAAGATCACGCGCGAGCAACTGGAAAATGGCGCGGACTGGATCAAGGTCTACATGACGCATCGCTCGTGGGTCGACAAACAGGGCAAGTCTCGTTTCGCAGCCCACACTTACCGTAGAAGAGCTGAAGGCCGTGACCGACGAAGCTCACGGACAACAAAAGCGTGTTGCCTGCCACGCCTATAGCGGCATCGGCCTGCAGCGCGCGCTCGACGGAGGTTGTGACTCCATTGAGCACGGCCTTTCACTGGATGATGCCGTCATTGCGCAAATGCTGAAGCAGGGCACATGGTACGTGCCGACCATCGGCGTCTATTACACGGACTGGTCTCCGGAAAATACGGACGACGGCAAGCGAGATCGTGCCCGCGCCGCCGAGCATGAGGTCTCCTTCAAGAAGGCGCTCAAGGCGGGAGTAAAGATCGCGTTCGGTACAGATATGGGTGGAATCCCATGGACAGAACCTATTGCCAATGAGTTCGGCTATATGGTGAAGTTCGGTATGAGCCCAATGGATGCCATTAAGGCGGCAACGTCACGCGCAGCCGAACTGCTGGAGATGAAGGGCGACCTTGGTGTGATTGCACCAGGCGCATTCGCTGACGTTGTTGCCGTCTCAGGTGATCCACTCAGTAACATTGAGGTATTGAAACAAGTGAATTTTGTCATGAAGGATGGTAGGGTTTTCAAACAACTTCCCTGAAAGACATCCAATGACCTTTTGTCGTCGCATTGGCATTTTCCTGTTTTTTTTACTTCTGTCCCTGGCCGGGATGGCGCAACAGCCTGCGGGTTGCGACCTTCCCGTGCCTCCGGCGCAATCTGCTGAACCATCTAATATTTTTAGCGAACAGCAGGAAAACTGGCTGGGTGAAATCCTCATGGAGCGGGTCGCTCATGATACGCGCCTCGTCCATGATCCCGAACTAAATGATCACCTGCAGCGCGTGGGTGATCGTCTGGTTTCGCACATGCCTCCATCCAAACTGCATTTCCAGTTTGGTCTGGCGGAAATGCCGGAAGTAAATGCTTTCAGCCTGCCCGGCGGATACGTACTGATCAGCCGCAAAATGGTCAGCTTTGCCCAGAGCGACGATGAACTGGCTGCCGTATTGGCCCATGAACTGGGCCACATTTATACGCACCAGGGCGCCATCACGATGACGCAACTCTTTAAGGAGGCCTTGGGTGTCACGTCCGTAGGCGACAAGAAAGACATTTTTGACAAATACAATCTGCTTCTTGAGCGGATCAGAAAAAAACCGATCCAGCTCAAAGGTGACATAGAGCAGGATCAGATTGCGGCGGACAGGATGGGTGTTTTTGCTCTGGCGTTGAGTGGCTATAAGCCTGCCGGGCTTGCGCAATTCTGGGACCGGTTTGCTGAAACCAAAGGCAAGACGGGCAGCGCCTGGTCTGATTTTTTCCTGACGACTACAAGGGAATCTCGTCGCCTGCGGGAAATGCTCAAGCAGTCACAAAATCTTCCTGTGGGTTGCAAGACCGACGTGCCGCCACCGGCCAGCAGCTTTACCGTGTGGCAGGCAAAAGTGATCGCTGCAAATTATGATCGGCGCTCGGTTGCGCTCTCGCGTGATCTGCCAAAGAGTTCGCTCGAACCTGCACTGCGCGATGAACTCACCCACATTCGCTTCAGCCCTGACAAACGGTACATCCTCGCCCAGGATGACGCGGGTATTTTCGTTCTACAGACTGAGCCCCTGAAATTCCTGTTTCATATCAATGCGCCAGGCGCCAAACCGGCAAAATTCAGCCCGGATTCTTCCACTCTGTCTTTTTTTACCGAACATCTCCGCGTCGAGACTTGGGACTTGGCAACTCAGCAGCGGCGTTTCGTTGCCGAAGTCGCCAGCCGCTCCAGTGATTGCGTCGACATGGATCTTTCGCCTGACGGCAAATACATTGCCTGCATCAACCTGGTCAGGAATACCTATGACTTCGGCGTCAAGTTGGATTTCAGGGTAATCGACACGGCTTCGAGCGAGATATACTTCGAAAAGAAGGGTTTTTACACCCTTGACGTATTTGAGCGTGCACGGCTGGCATTGCAGATCCAGCTTGAAGATCGTGAGCCGCAACTTTTCACCATCCACTTTTCACCGCGCGGAAAATATCTGGTCGCCGGAAGAGAAGGCAACGTGATCGCTCTGGAAATGGGAAGCAAGCAACTGCTCAACCTGCCTTCCGGCGCCAAAAACCTTCTCAGCAACAGCTTCACCTTTGTCGGTGAAGACCGCATCCTGGGGATGAACTATAACAAGCCGGAGGATTCGTTCCTGTTCCGCTTTCCTTCTGGTGAAATGCTCGCCAACATTCCCATTGGTCGCCAGGCCATGGAGGGAGCAACCAAAGGAAACTTCGTGATGATGAGGCCCATCAACAAGTATCCGGTGGGTGTGATGGATCTGGAAAAGAAGTCCCTCATGATGGGATACAAGCGCAGCGCCTTTGATCTTTACGATGACCTCTTCGTCACAGACACTCCGGCCAGTGAGGTTCAACTCTCACGCTTAAAGGGTGAGAAAATCGAACCCATCGGCCTGGTCGCTCTGCCTCGCGGTCCGCTCGGCAATGTTGAGACCTTTGCTCTTTCCCCGGACGCGCGCTATCTGGCACTCGCTGAAAAAACCCAGGGCGCTGTCTGGGACCTGGAGAAGCAGTCCCGTGTGCTTCACATGCGTGGTTTTCGCGGAGCGTATATCGATTCGGGCAGCCGCTTCTTCGCCTTATTCCCCAAACTGGAGGAGACTGAGCCTGAACTGGGAGTTTTTGATTTGCATTCTGGTTCTCCTTTGGGGACCGCTTCTCTGCATGAGGAAGATCACCCTGCCCAGTACGGCCGTACTTTCATCGTTAAGCGTCCTAAAAAGAAGGACGTCTATACTTCCCAGGTAACGTGGGAGTTCCACGATGTTCTTAATGGCAAGAAGCTCTGGGAGCGGGCCTTTACCAGTGACATCCCGTACCTGAGCAGTGTGGGCAAGACCACGGTTTTCCGCTGGCTGCTATCTCAAGACACGGCAAAGAGCGTGGTCAGTCATGATCCCCATCTGGCGGCTCAGGCTTCACACATCTCTGAGAGAGAGTCATCTTATCTGCTCGAGTTCTACGACACGGAGACAGGCGCAATTCAGGGCCACATTCTGATAGACACCGGCAATGGGTCCTTCAGAATTCGCTCTGCCTCGCTCAGCGGAGACACTGTGGTCTTGACTGACAATCTCGGCCGGACGCTCCTCTATTCCATGAGTGACGGCACGCAGCAGGCCCATTTTTTCGGACTGCATCCCGTCCTGGTCCCCGGCGCCAACCTGCTTCTTTTGCGCAATGATCAGGATGAGTTGGATTTAATCGATATCAAATCCGGCGAAAAGAAGGACCACTTTGCGTTTCCATCCCCAGTGGCAGCCACCGTAGTGGCGGTTACAGGCTCGAAAGTGCTCGTCCTCACCAGTGATCAAACCGTATATTGGATCGATCTTACCGGCGAGCACAAAGCTGATGAGCACGCCGTTGCTGCACAATAGAGATGTGATGAAGAACAAAATCAAGGGGGCGCATGAGTAGCACGGCAGCAAGAATGAAACCTATGAAGAAGATGAAGAAATCGTCCTCTGGCGCGGGTTCCTCCACGGCCATGGCCATGGCGCGCATCGGTGTTGGCATCATCTTCCTGTTCTTCGGGGAATACAAGGTGATCAACGGGCAGTTCGCGCATGAAGGTTACACAAAATGGGTATCAGGCTTTGTGCAGGAAAGCGCCGTCAGTTTTTACAAGCCGTTCCTGAAGTTCACGCTGCAACATCACGTGCTCTTTGGCTATGCCGTCGGCTGGATTGAATTGCTGATTGGCATCTCCATGGTCCTGGGATTCTGGGTCAGGCCTTTTGCTGTGGTTGCGATGGGTCTCATGCTGCAGCTCGTGCTGGCCACATGGAATCTTCCCGGGGGTACGCCTACGTGGCGATATGCTGCCAATGAACTGGAGCACATCCCTCTGTTGTTTCTCTTCCTGATCTTCTTTGTTCACAGCGCGGGCGAGACTTTGGGACTTGACGGCCGCTCATAGAGTAAAAAACATAGTTTCAGCCGCAAGAAAGCCAGGGCCGTTAACAGGTCCTGGCTTCAGTGGTGTCAACCCCAGGGCTTGCCGCTCCGGCCAATAGCCCTCACAATAGAAATAGTCGACTTTCCGCCCATGAACGCCTTACCAGGCAGCATCCGGGCTGAGCTGACACGTTGTTGATTGCCTCATGCAGAAGTTCACTGAACATTACGATGTTGTTGTGGTTGGCGCCGGTCACGCCGGCTGCGAAGCCGCCATGGCCTCTGCTCGCATGGGGTTGAAAACTGCGCTGTTCACCTTGAACGTTGACCTGATTGCCCAGATGTCATGTAACCCGGCCGTTGGCGGGATCGCCAAAGGGCATCTGGTGAGCGAAGTGGATGCGCTGGGCGGCATCATGGGAGAAGTCACGGACGCGGTTGGCATTCAGTTCCGATTGCTGAATACTTCGCGCGGGCCGGCCGTGTGGTCGCCGCGAGCGCAGTGTGACAAACAGCAATATCGCGCGAAAATGCGCGAAGTGCTGGAAAGCCAGCCCAATCTCTATATCAAGCAGGCGGAAGTTTCCGAGCTGATCTTGGAAGAACATTTCACCACGGAGGCAGGGAGACACGGAGAAGAGAACCGCGGAAGAAGAGTAGCTCAGAGGCGCGACTTGAAAGGCGGCCTGTTGCAGAATCGTGGAGCGCAGCCGCCCGCGGCTGAGCGGAGCCCAACATCGATGCTGTCCTTGGGCCGCGAAAGATCGCCGCCGGCATTAAACTGCGCGATGGCCGCACTATCGGCGCCGAAGCCGTCATCATCACCACCGGCACCTTCCTCAACGGACTGATCCATTGCGGCGAGCAGACCTATCCCGCGGGACGCAGCGGCGAACCGCCATCACAACTCCTGGGTGAATCGCTCAAGCTGATGGGCCTGCGCGGATGCCGTCTGAAGACCGGCACGCCGCCGCGCCTCGATGGCCGCAGCATTGACTGGTCAAAGTTCGCGCAGCAGCCAGGCGACTCCGATCCCACACCGTTCAGCTTCCGCACAAAGAAGATTACCCAGAAGCAGGTGCCTTGTTATATCGCATTCACCACGCCGGAAACGCATCGCATCATCGCCGAGAACGTTCACCGTTCGCCCATGTATTCCGGGCAGATCAAAAGTATTGGTCCGCGCTACTGTCCCAGCATTGAAGACAAGATCGTTAAGTTTCCGGACAAGACCACGCACCAGCTCTTCCTGGAACCGGAAGGCCTGAACACGCATGAGATTTACGTCAATGGCATGAGTACCTCTCTGCCGATTGACGTGCAGCAGGCCATCGTCAAGTCCATTCCCGGCCTTGAAAACGCGGAGATGCTGCGCCCCGGTTACGCCATTGAGTATGACTCCATTGATCCCACTGAGCTTGAGCGCACGCTCGAAGTGAAGAAGATCAGCCATCTGTTTCTTGCCGGACAGATCAACGGAACGTCAGGTTATGAAGAAGCCGCGTGCCAGGGATTGATGGCGGGCATTAATGCGGCGCTGCAGGTCAAAGGCGAGCCGCCGCTGATTCTCGATCGCACGGAGGCCTACACCGCCATCCTGATTGATGACCTCATCAGCAAAGGCACCAATGAGCCTTACCGCATGTTTACATCGCGCGCTGAGTTCCGGCTGCATTTGCGTATCGATAACGCCGATCGCCGCCTTACGCATCATGGCCGCCGTATCGGTCTGATCAGCGATGAAGCTTGGGCAGACTTCCAGGCCAAAGCAGGCTCGCGCGGAAAAGCTGGCGGCCTTGCTGGCGAACGCGCGCGTGACTGCCGAAGTGGTGGAGAAAGTCGGCAAGGCACAGCAGGAACGGCTGGCGATGGCTGCCGCCCTGGCCGTGAATTCAGGGTCGACCGCAGCCTCCGACGATGACAGCCTCGAGAATTCGGCGTCGAAAACAGGCGTCATCAAGGACAAGCAATTTCGAACAGCGCCATTGGTTCACCCCTTGACGCAGTTGCTCAAGCGTCCGGAGATCGTGATTGAAGATCTGGCCGGGCTGATCGCGGAAAGCTATCCGGAGTTCTTCGCGGAGATTGCAGGCAGCGCGGCCGAGGGCGGCCACGCTCCAAATAATTTGATAAGTGTCCCCGGCAGACTTTCCGCCGCCGCACGAAACGAAATGAAGACCGTGGAAACGGAAATCAAATACGCGGGCTATCTTGACCAGCAGCGCAAATCGATCGATCGACTCAAGAAGGCCGAGCAGCGCATGATCCCCGACTGGTTTGACTATGGTAAGGTCAGCGGCCTCTCGCGTGAGATGAATGAAAAACTTCAGCGCGTCCGTCCGCGGACATTGGGCCATGCGTCGCGTATTCCGGGCGTAACTCCGGCGGCTGTCAGCCTTATCAATGTGTATATAGAGATTCAGGGAAAGACAAACTTAGCCGCAGATACACGCTGATGGACGCAGATCAGACTTCGCGCATGGGATTGGGTCTGTTCGCGTTCATTCGCGGCCAAATTTAATCTGCGTTTGTCTGCGTCCATCTGCGGCAAAACTACAACGGTATATTCCCATGCTTCTTCGGCGGATTTTTGTCCCGCTTGGTCTGTAGCATCTCCAGCGCATCAATGATTCGCTTACGCGTTTCGCGAGGCTGGATCACGCCATCCACATACCCGCGCTCGGCGGCAATATACGGATTGGCAAAGCGTGTGCGGAATTCGTCGATCTTTTCTTTGCGCGCTTTCGCCAGAATCTCCATGCGCTCCGCTTCGGTCTTGCCCACCTTCGCCACGTTGTCCAGTTCGCGCTTATAGACGATGTTCACCGCGCCTTCCGGCCCCATCACGGCGATCTCCGCCGTCGGCCACGCATAGTTCACGTCCGTGCGGATATGCTTGGATGACATCACGCAATAGGCGCCGCCGTAAGCCTTGCGCGTGATAATCGTGATCTTCGGCACCGTCGCTTCAGCAAAGGCAAAGAGCAGTTTGGCTCCGTGACGAATGATGCCGCCATATTCCTGCTGCGTCCCGGGAAGAAATCCCGGGACATCTTCAAAGGTAATCAAAGGAATGTTGAAAGCGTCGCAGAAGCGGACAAAGCGCGCGCCTTTCACCGACGCGTTGATGTCCAGCACACCCGCCAGAAACGCCGGCTGGTTGGCAACAATGCCCACGGGCCGTCCATTCATCCGGGCAAAGCCGATAAGAATATTCTTCGCGTAGTGCTCGTGGACTTCAAAAAAATATCGGTCATCCACCACGCGGGTGATCACGTCCTTGATGTCATACGGCTGGTTTGATTCCGCGGGCACGGTGGTATCCAGCTCCGCATCCGCGCGATCCATCGGGTCAGTGCAGTCACGTCGCGGCGGGTCGTCCAGATTATTGGACGGAATAAAGCTGAACAGCTCGCGGATCATGGACAGGCACTCGGCGTCGTCATGGGCCATGAAGTGGGCCACGCCGGAGGTCTCATTGTGCGTCATGGCGCCGCCCAGCTGCTCCTTGGTCACGTCTTCATGCGTCACGGTCTTGATCACGTCAGGGCCGGTCACGAACATGTAAGCCGTCTTGTCCACCATCAACACGAAATCCGTAATTGCCGGTGAGTACACTGCGCCGCCTGCACATGGGCCCATGATGGCGGAAATCTGAGGAATCACGCCGCTGGAGAGAGTATTGCGCAGGAAGATATCGGCGTAACCAGCCAGGGACATCACGCCTTCCTGTATGCGTGCCCCGCCGGAATCATTCAGTCCGATCACCGGCGCGCCCACCTTCATGGCCATGTCCATGATCTTTACGATCTTGGCCGCGTTGGCCTCTGACAACGATCCGCCGAACACGGTGAAGTCCTGGGCAAAGACAAACACCAGGCGGCTCTCGATCTTTCCATAGCCGGTGACGAAACCGTCGCCGTAGATCTTCTGCTCGGCGTCGCCCATACCAAAGTCGGTGCATCGATGCGTGATCATCTTGTCGAATTCCTCAAAGCTGTTTTCATCCAGCAGGAATTCGATCCGTTCACGGGCAGACATCTTGCCTTCTTTGTGCTGCCGTTCCTGGCGGGCCTTGCCGCCTCCGGCTTCCGCCAGTTCATCCCGTCGCTTCAGTTCTGCGAGCTTCTGTTCCAGGTTCATGGATGAGAATTATAGCCGTCTATGGGGACGGACATGTGATGCCGGTAACCGAATGACGAAATGCATAGAGATGCGATACGCTCTCTCCAACGATGATTCAAGCGCGAAAAGACGCCGCTTTCCTCACAGCCGCCGATGCCCGGCGCATGGAAGCCGCCGAAGAGTATGGCGCTCTGCGTTACGCGCAGGCAGTAGGGCCGCTGCATCCGGAGTGGAATTCCACCTGGGAGCAGTTCGCCGGCGGACACATTATCTTTGTTGCCCGGCATTCCATGGTCGGCCGCGCCCATGGCCTTGGCTTTGCCGGGCTCGTCACGCCGCAGGACATAGAACACATCGAGCAGTTTTATTTCACCCGCAAATATGACGCCCAGGTGGATGTCTGCCCTTATGCGCATCCGTCATTATTTGAGTCGCTCAACCAGCGCGGCTTTCAGGTGGCGGAATTCAACCAGACGCTGGCTCGCTGGATTCATCCGGAAGAAAGCTTCTCCACGCCAGCTCTTGTGGGCGTTGAGATTCGAGCGGTTAAGCCCGATGAAGCGACGGATTGGTCGCGGATGCTGGCCCATGTCTTCATGGGCGAACATGCGCCGCAGTATGAGAGATTCTTTGAGCCCTGGGCCAATGGCGAACACCCTCTTACTCTCGCGGCGTTTAGCGAAGGCAGGATGATCGCCGGGTGCGGAGGTGTAATCGTCCCTGAGCACAAGATGGCCGCCTTCTTCGGCGCGGCTACGCGTGCCGAATATCGCGGCCAGGGCATACAGGCAGCGTTCATGCAGGAACGTCTGCGGATTACGCAGAACGCCGGGTGCGATCTGGCCGTCACCCTCACCATGCCGGGCACAACATCGCAACGCAACGTTGAACGGGCCGGCTTTCGCACGGCTTATACCAAGGTCGTCGTCAGCAAAAAGCATCCCACCAGCGCTGACAGTTCGCCCCCGTTTGTAAACTACTCGGAATAAGACAATACCTGAATTTTCAATACGTCGATTCTCAACGCCTGGATGTTCAATGAATGCCTGATTTTTAACGCCTGCATTTTAAGGTGGCAAAAAAGCCAGTTTCGTGGCGAGGTCTCTATCTTTACTATTCTGAGAGGACTAAGCTGTAGCCAACGCTCTCCCCTGCTCGAGAAGGATTAAGGATAAGGAGATCCACCATGGCATTCTGTTCAAAATGCGGAGCGCAGGTTCCGGAGGGGGCCGGATTTTGTCCCAGTTGCGGAACAACGGCCGGCGCCGGCGGAGGTAATACGGCCATGTCTACGGAAAGAACATCTGGCATGCAAAGCAATGTTGCTGCACTACTCAGCTACGTGGTGATTATCGCCATTGTGTTCCTGGTCATTGAGCCGTTTAAGAACGATAAATTTGTTCGCTTCCACGCTTTTCAATCGATTTTTTACTGGATCGCCGTGATTGTAATCTTCATGCTCATCGGCATGGTGTTTCCGTTGAGCATATGGTTAGTGGTTTACTGGCCTTTGAGGATGCTCAGCTTTGTTCTCATGATTTTCCTGATGTACAAGGCCTACAACAATGAGAAATTCAAGCTTCCTTTTATCGGCGACCTGGCGGAAAAACAAGTGTGAAATGCCTTTCCATGCACGCCCTTCTGATTTGACTCCCCGTAACCCGGTAGGCTAGCCTCAATAGCTAGTCTGCTGGCGTTATCTGTGCCGGCAGGTGATCCTTCGTCTACTGATTGGCCTGGCCTGCGATCAAATGAAAAATCTTCGTAAATACATGGTTTTGCAAGTAGTTGCCTTCTGGCTGGTGGTGTGCCGCGCCACTTTTCTGTGACGGTTTGCGTCCCGTCCATGCCAAAAAGGCCATGGTGGTCAGCGTTCATGCGGAGGCCTCAAAAGTTGGTGCAGGCATCCTGCGCAAAGGCGGCAACGCGGTGGACGCTGCCGTAGCCACCGGGTTCGCGCTGGCGGTGGTCCATCCTTCGGCAGGAAATATTGGTGGCGGCGGATTCATGCTGGTGAGAATGGCCGGCGGCGAAGTTCATTTCCTTGACTATCGTGAGAAAGCTCCCCAGCGCCGCAACGCGCGACATGTATCTGGACGCTCAGGGCAACATCATCCCTAACGCCAGCCTGGTTGGCTACAAAGCTGTTGGTGTCCCGGGTTCTGTGGCAGGTCTGGTTTACGCGCAGAAACATTGGGGTAAGCTGCCGCTGAAAGCGGTCATGGATCCGGCGATTCATCTGGCCTCAGAGGGCGTCCGGCTTACCTATGAAGAAGCGCAGTCCATGCATGATCAGGACCTGGCCAGATTTCCCGACTCAAAACGAATTTTCCAGCGAGATGGCCGCTATTACGAAGCCGGAGACATTTTCCGGCAGCCTGAATTGGCTCGTACTCTCACACGCATTGCCGCTGATCCGGATGATTTCTATAAAGGCGCCATGGCGCGCGAGTTGGCTGCGGAAATGCAGCGCGGCGGCGGACTGATTACCGCCCAGGACATGGCTGAATACGAAGTGAAAGAGCGCGCACCGATCCGCGGAACGTATCGTGGATATGAGGTGATCAGCGCGCCTCCGCCCAGCTCTGGTGGCGTCACTCTGATGGAAGCACTCAATATTCTGGAAGGCTATGAGATCGGCAGCATGGGCAGCCGCTCGGCTGATTCCATCCACCTCACGAGCGAAGCCTTCCGCCGGGCATTCTATGATCGTGCCGAGTTCCTGGGTGATCCGGACTTCAGCCAGCTTCCCGTCGCCCAGTTGATCGACAAGAATTATGCCAAGGGCTGGCGTGAATCACTGGACATGATGAAGGTCACGGACAGCAAAGACATGCATCGGCCGTCGGGATTTGGTCAGCTTGATCGCCAGGCTGCAACACATTCTCCATATCAGGGCCCGGAGCACGGGAACACCACGCATTATTCAGTCGTGGATCCAGACGGCAACGCGGTTTCGGTGACCACTACCTTGAATGAGAGCTTTGGATCGGCAGTCACGGCGGGCAAACTGGGCTTTTTGTTGAATGATGAGATGGACGATTTCACCTCCAAACCTGGCGTACCCAATGGCTATGGGTTGATTCAGGGTGAAGCTAACTCCATCGGGCCGGGAAAGAGGCCGTTGAGCGCCATGGCGCCGACCATCGTTAGCAAAGACGGCAAGTTGATGATGGTGTTGGGGTCCCCTGGCGGTCCTCGCATCATTACCACCGTCGGCAATATTCTGATGGGCGTGATTGATTACGGTCTGGACATACAGCAGGCCGTGAACGCGCCGCGCTTTCATCATCAATGGGAGCCGGATGAAATTGATATTGAAACCGTCGGCATCTCGCCGGATACCATCAAGCTTCTGGAGGCGAGGGGACATAAAGTCCGCAAGCAAGGTTACTGGAGTGACGGTGAGTGCATCGCCATTGATCCCAAAACCGGCGACCTGCTGGGTGCACCCGATGGACGTAATGGCGGAAAGGCGGTGGGCTTCTGATGCTGCGCGCAATGTCTACCCACGTCTACATCAAACAGCGTCTCCACCCGGGGCTGCTCGATACCATGAAGCGCGGCGGCGCACAGGCGATCGAAATTTTTGCTGCCAATGGCCATTTCAATTACACCGACCGCGAACACATCAAAGAGCTGGGCAACTGGTTCAAGGCTGAAGGCGTGGAGCTGCACTCCATGCATTCACCTATTTATATGAGTAATGACTTTCGCTCTGGCGGTCGGCCGCTGAACATTGTGGACATGGACAAGCCAACGCGCATTGAAGCCATGGATGAAGTCAAGCGGGCGGCTGAAGTGGCGGAGTACATTCCGTTTCGATTCCTGATTCAGCATATCGGCAAGACGGATGAATATGACGATCCGCGAAAGTTCGAATCTGCGCTGAGTTCGGTGGAACATCTGCGGGCGTTTTGCCGCCAGCTTGGCGTTACCTTGCTGCTGGAGAACACGCCCAACGATCTGGCAACACCGGAAAAGCTGAAAGAGCTGCTCAAGGCATTGCACTATCCGGACCTGGGAATCTGTTTCGACTTTGGACACGCGCACATGGTGAGCGCGGTGCACCAGGCGTTTGGCGTCCTGGAAGATCGTATACGTTCCAGCCATGTGCATGACAATCATCGCGACAAGGATGCGCATCTCTGGCCCGGTGAAGGAAACATTGACTGGAGCTACGCCATGCAGGCGTTGAGCTCGGCCCCGCAGGTTCCGGCCATGGTGCTGGAAATTGAAGGCGTGGAAGGCCAGGACGTGGCCGCGAAGATGGCGGAAACGTATCGCAAGCTGGAAGAAGCTGCAATGGCTGCGAACTAGAAAGCTTCCAACTGCCGAGCCGGTTCCGGGGAAAACTTTGAATCGCTTCAGGACTGAGACTAAATAGGACTGGCACTAAATAATGACCGAATCAACACAGGCACCTGTCACTACCATTGCGGACGTGGGCAAGCACGATGGCCAGAGCGTAACCATCCGTGGCTGGCTGTATAACAAACGTGAAAGCGGCAAGCTGATCTTCCCCATTTTTCGTGACGGTACGGGCGTGATTCAGGGCGTTGTTCCCAAGAACCAGGTCACTCCGGAAGTTTTCGACACACTGAAGAACCTTACTGATGAATCCAGCGTGATCGTGACCGGCAAGGTTCGTGCCGACAAGCGTGCCCCGGGCGGATTTGAGCTGGACGTGAATGATGTAACCGTCATACAGCGCGTTCCCGAAGACGAACCATTTCCCATCGCCCCTAAAGAGCACGGTCCGGACTTCCTCATGGAGCATCGGCATCTGTGGGTCCGCACGCCGAGGCAGACTTCCATTCTGCGGATCCGTGCGGAGATTATTCGCGCAGCCCGTAATTTCTTTGATGAGCGCGGCTTCACCCTGACTGATCCGCCGATCCTGACGCCTGCTGCCTGTGAAGGCACCAGCACGCTGTTTCCGGTGAAGTACTTTGATGATGACGCGTTCCTTACGCAGTCTGGCCAGCTTTATATCGAAGCTACGGCGATGGCGCTGGGCAAGGTCTATTCATTCGGACCAACCTTCCGCGCGGAAAAATCCAAGACGCGCCGCCACCTGACCGAGTTCTGGATGGTGGAGCCGGAAGTAGCCTATGCCGAGCTCAATGACATCATGGAACTGGCGGAGAACTTTATCAGCCACATTGTGCAGAGCGTGATTAAGAATCGCCGCGCAGATCTGGAGGCCACTGGCCGCGATATCTCGAAACTGGAGAAAATTACGCCGCCGTTCCCGCGCATCAGCTATGACGATGCCGTGAAGCTTCTTCAGGAAGGCCACAGCAAAGGCCAAGTGGAGGCGAAATTCGAGTGGGGCGGCGACTTTGGTTCGCCCGACGAAACTTACATCTCATCGCAATTTGAAAAGCCGGTGATGGTGCATCGCTATCCGGCAAAGGTGAAGGCGTTTTACATGGAGCCTGATCCGGAACGTCCTGATCTGGCGTTGTGTGTGGATGTGCTGGCGCCGGAAGGCTATGGCGAGATCATTGGCGGTTCGCAGCGCATTGGCGATTATGAATTGCTGCGCAAACGAATTCATGATCATGATCTGCCGGAAGAATCCTTCAAGTGGTATCTGGATCTGCGCAAGTACGGCGGTGTGCCGCATGCCGGGTTTGGCATGGGCATTGAGCGCGCCGTGGCATGGATATGCGGACTGGAACACGTACGCGAGACGATTCCGTTCGCGCGTACTCTCACCCGCATCTATCCATAGAAATAGAAGAAAATTATGACACCGGAAACAGTAACTCCCCCCGCGACCAAGAATGATCAGGCCAACCGGCCGGTGGTCGCTGACAATATTGTGCCCAAAAAGATCAGGATTCTGGGCGTTCCTCTGGATCTGGGCCAGTCACGCCGCGGTGTGGATATGGGGCCGTCTGCTGTGCGCGTCGCCGGACTTGAAGCCCGCCTGGAAGAGCTGGGTCACATTGTGGAAGATGGCGGCAACGTGGCGGTGGCATTCCCGGAGCAGAAGAAGGAAGGCGATCCGCACGCGAAATATCTCAAGGAGATTGCATCCACGTGCACCAAGCACGCGGAGATGGTGGTGAAGACACTGGAGGCCGGCAAGTTTCCGCTCACGCTGGGTGGTGATCACTCCGTGGCTGCCGGCACGGTTGCGGGTGTGGCGGAGTTTTTCCGCCAGCAGCGCCGCGTCCAGGAAAGCAAAATTGGATTGATATGGATTGATGCACATGCGGACATCAATACTCCTGAAACATCTCCCAGCGGCAACGTGCATGGCATGCCTCTGGCGGCCATCATGGGATTAGGCCCCGCTGATCTTTCCAACATCTATGATTTTTCACCCAAGGTGCATGCGGAAAATTGCGTGCTGGTGGGTGTGCGTGACATTGATGCGCGCGAAAAGGAAAACATCAAGCACACCGGCATTGAGGTCTACACCATGCGCGACATTGATGAGCGCGGCATGCGCACGGTGATTGAAGAAGCCTTGCGGGTCGCCGGACGCGGAACTGCGGGATATCATGTGTCGCTCGATATGGACTGGATCGATCCGGAAGACGCTCCTGGTGTGGGCACGCCTGTACGCGGAGGGGCCAGCTATCGTGAAGCGCATCTGGCCATGGAGATCATCTCCGATCACGGGCGTATGGTGAGCTTTGAGATTGTGGAGGTGAATCCGGTGATCGATGAGCATAACCGCACGGCCGACCTGGCAGTGGAACTGACGCTGTCAGCGTTTGGGAAGAAGATACTGTGAGGCAAAGTCACCAGCAATGGGTTCGAGAAACGATCCTCGCTATCGTTTGCCGTGCTGATTTCTTGTTCTCTGACGTTCGCGCAGGACACCGCTAAACGCGGCCCATCCACCGCCGATGAGCGGCAGCGTTTTCTGGCCATCACGCATAAGATGGCGGACTCGCCACTCGACCCCGGCCTGAGCGCAGATCGCGATTGGGCTCTGCGATGGCTGATTGAAATACCCGATATCAACGTTGACGTGTGTAACGCGCCTCTGGGCGGCTTCATGGATGTCCACTACAAATACACGCCGCAAATCATCGGCCAGCTCACCTTCTCTACCGGCGCGTTTATCATCGAGCATCCAGACAAAGCGAAGGACCTCGGCGCGCAATATGTTGCCGGAATCGAAGGCGCTTTGCATGCCTACCAGTCCATCCTGAAGACAAAACCAGACGCCACGGTGAAAGAACTCGATGACCTGCTGGAAAAGCAGAAAAAAGGAACGCTTGCGGCGTTCGTGCGCACAAGCTGCCAGAATAATCCGCAGGAATAGCCTGACTTAGTATCGGATTTTCGACTCCCGCCCGCGATTGTTTTAAAGTAAGTACGATGAGTAAAACCAGGGTTGGCGTTCTCTTCGGTGGCCGCAGCGGTGAGCATGAAGTCTCACTGCTTTCTGCGGCATCTGTTCTCAAGGCCATCAACAAAGATAAATATGAAGTAGTGCCTATCGGCATCAGCAAAGAAGGACGCTGGCTGACGGCGGCCCACGCTGAACGTCTGCTGCAGGGAAACGGCAGCGGTACTTCAGATACCAGTCTTCGCGCCGGAGATCCGGCAGCCACTTCTTCCGCCGCTGTGCTGGCTAAGGGTGATTCTGTGATTATGCCGCCGGTTCCGCAATCGCATGGCATGATGCCGTTTGAGAGTTCCGCCAAAGCCGGCGAGGCGAGCATTCACGTCGACGTAATTTTCCCCGTACTGCATGGCACGTTTGGTGAAGACGGCACCATTCAAGGCCTGTTCGAATTGGCGGACATTCCCTATGTCGGAGCAGGAGTGCTGGGATCTTCCGCCGGCATGGACAAGGATGTAATGAAGAAACTCTTTGCCGCCGCCGGCCTGCCGATTGTGAAGCACGTCACTATCCTGCGTCCGCAGTGGGAGAAGGAACCGAAGAAAGCCGTCAAAGAGATTGAAAGCAAGCTCAAGTATCCCGTCTTCGTGAAGCCTGCGAATCTGGGATCGTCGGTGGGAATTTCCAAGGCACGTAATCGCAAGGAACTGCCGCCGGCCATGGACGAGGCTGCGCGCTATGATCGCAAAATCGTCATTGAACAGGGCGTCGGCGGAAGCAAGAACAAGGCCCGCGAACTTGAGTGCTCCGTGCTGGGCAATGACGATCCAAAAGCTTCCGTTGTGGGTGAGATTGTTCCCGCCACCGATTTTTATGATTACAACGCCAAATACGTTGACGCCGGCTCGCAGTTGATCATTCCCGCCAAACTCAGCAAGAAACTCGCCAAATCTGTGCAAGAGATGGCGATCAAGGCGTTCCAGGCAGTGGATTGTTCCGGACTGGCGCGGGTTGATTTCTTAATGGATCCTAAATCTGAGAAGTTATTTTTGAATGAAATTAACACCATGCCCGGCTTCACCTCCATTAGTATGTACCCGAAGTTATGGTCTGCCAGCGGACTGGGTTATTCCGATTTGATTGATCGGCTGATCCAGTTGGCCTTTGAACGCTACGAGGAAAAGAAACGGAACCGCTATACCAAAGCCTAGGCCATTTGCGGAACGAGCCACGAAGTTATCGCCATTCAGGAAGAGCGCCAATTCAGGAAAGACGTATGAAACGCTTGCAGGCGGGCCCGGCGGTAAACATCTTGAAGGCGGTATCTTTCGTGGCGTTGCTGTACATCGCCACTCCGGCTCTGGGCCAATACGCGACCATTGAAGGTCAGGTCATCGATGCGCAAAACAGCCGTCCCATTCCCTGGGCGAATGTTATCGTCCGCAACGCAAAGAGACCCAGTGACGCCCGCTCTTTTGTCGCCGACAGCGCGGGTCACTTTCTTGCCACCAAGATCAGGCCGGGCGCCTACGTTCTTGTCGCCGACCATGCCGGTTACTTTGCCAACCAACACAAGCGATCATTTCAGCCAACCGTTGAAATCTCTGCCGGTCAGGAGCTGAAAGGGGTTCTCTTACGTCTGCTGCCAACCGCGGTTGTGACCGGGCAGATTGTGGATGAAAACAGCAATCCGCTCATGCATGTGGAAGTAAAACTTCTGGCACGTACGTTCAACCGTGGACGCATGCGGCTGGCTGTTCTTGGCCTGGGCATCACGGATGATCGCGGCGAATACCGCCTGTACGGCATACAGCCCGGTGATTATTACGTGCTGGCGGAAATCAATCCTAAACTTCGCGCCAGGAATATTGAGCTCATCGCCACCAGCGGATTGGTCGGCGTGCTGGAGCGCAGCAACATTTCTGATCCCATGGCCGGCGCCGAACCTGACCAGCCCATCACCTACGCACCGTCGTTTTATCCCGGCACCAGTGATTTTCTCCAGGCACAGCCGCTGCCCGTGGCTGCCGGGGACCTGGCGCACGTAAACTTCGTCTGCTACAGCGCGCACAGCGTCAGCATCAAGGGAATGGTCGTCAACGGACTCACCGGCGATCCCGCCAGCAATGCTTCGGTCGCCGCTTACTGGACAGATGTGCTGGGCGAAGCTGCCGCGATTCCCGCGGAGACCAAACAAGATGGCAGCTTTGAAATTCGTGATCTGGCTCCCGGACGTTACACCCTGCGGTCTTCTTATAGTGACGCCGACGGCGGTTACAGTGACCAGCGCGAAGTGGAAGTAGGTGTGCACGGACTGGAAAATGTTCTTCTTCCCGTGGAACGGGATTCGGCGATTGATGGGCAGATCGTACTCAGCGCTCTTGATCCTGATTTCAAAATGAAGAGCGTTGGGGTTAATTTCATTCCAACTGGGGTGACCGGGGATTTTCGCGTGGTGGCCAAGCTGCCTAAGCTTGAATTTGAAGGCCGTTTAAAGCCCGGAGAGCACTATCGCGTCAGCGCCGCATATCTTCCCGCGGACTACTATCTGAAAACTGCCCGCATCTCCGGTCACGATCTTGACCTGAATAACGTCACGGCGGCTGGACCGCACGAAAAGATTGAGCTGGTCCTTAACCCCAACGGCGGACACATTGAGGGAACGGTTTTCGACCATGACGATCAGCTTGTTTCCGGATACGTGCTGCTGGTCCCGGAAGAAGCGAATCGCAATAACTCTGATCTGTTTCGCCGCAGCAGATCAGACAGCAAAGGTAAATTCACCTTGCGAGGCGTTCCGCCTGGCTCTTACAAGCTGATTGCTTTTGAAGGCTACGATCCTGAAGAGCTGATCAACTATCCTGACCGGCTGAAGGAGATTGAAGATCGCGGCGAGAGCGTAACCGTGACCGAAGGCGGAAAGTATAGTCCGGTCTTGCGGCTCGTCAGCCCGGAGTAACTAACCCTGATTTTCACTGATGACACTCATCGGCGAAGGCAGGACTACCGCGGATTCACGCGGATGATCGCGGATCAGGCCCAACAAATTTACCACTGATTTTCACTGATGACACTGATCTGAAAACCACAAACGAGATTTGGGGCGGTGGTTCCCGCGGATTCACGCAGATGACAGCGAACCAAGTACCAAATACCAAATACCAAATACCAATAGCCAAATACCTGGTCTTTAATCCGCGCTCATCCGCGTTTATCCGCGGTAAGGTTTCAGCTTTTGCGGAATTGTAGATCGGATTCTCCCCGGTCGATTCCCAAAAGATTGCTGCCGCGTTCACGCAGGTCTTTTGTCCTTTCGGTGACGCCGTCCACGGTCCGCCGATAGCCACGGCTGATGGCGCTGCGCACGTCCTCACCGTTCACGGGAGAGAACAACAGAGCCACGGCCGCACCCACAGCCGCGCCGATCAAAAGAAACGTAATGGCCGTTCCCATCGCCGATTCATTTCTTTCCACTACAATCTCACCGGTATAACCGCCGAACTTCCTGTAGTCGTTCATGAACACGCTCCTTTGATCTTTACAGCGGCTCTTGCAACGGGCACGGCTGAAGCCGTGCCCTGATATTTTGTTTCGAAAGTGAATACATCGAGCGCAAGCGCAGCCTGTTCTCCCGCAGTCCTAGCTGGCTTTACGTTTCGATCTGCTGCGTGCGTTCGCGCGTCCCGATGATTTCATGGTTGTCACTTTGCCCTTTTTCCCTTCATCTGCGCGTGAGCGATTGCTGCCGCCCTGGGCCTTCACTTCCGGACGCGCATTCTTGAGCGGGACCCGGTTGGAGACTTTTGCCGGTTTTGAGCCCTGAGATTTCCCGGACGGTCTGGTTATCTCACTGGTCCGCGAACTTCTCTCCTGTTCGTTCACAATCCGGTTGGGCGATGCCTGCTGCTGGTTGGTCCGTTCGCGGCCTTCCACCAGCGTGGAACTGATGACGTCAGAGTCTTCGCCTTCCAGTTCTTGAGCTTCATGCGCGATGGTCTGCTGGCTGCGCGACCAGTTGCGCAGTCGGCTGGCCAGGGAACTTGACGAGCGTGATCCGCCTAACTGACGGCCCGCAATCTGTCTTTCGCTCTCTATCTCATCCTCGCCGAGGTCTTCACTCGCCTGTCCAGCAACGCTGAAGGTTGACTCCACACTGCCGCTTCTTGAAGTGCTTCCCAGATTTTCTCTTCCTGCGCGCACCGGTTCTCCGGCTTCGCGAAGATTGTCTGTCTCCACGTCGCCACTGGCGTCGTCAACGCCAACCCTCTCACGCACGCCCTCTGAGATATCTTCCAGGGCCACGAATGCTTCATCTTCTTCCGATTTAACCGCAATATCGCCCAGCGAGATCATGCCTACGATGACGGAATTTTCCACCACGGGCAGGCGGCGGATCTGGTGGCGGGCCATGAGCTCGGCGGCTTCTTCAATGTCAGCGTGCGGATGTATGGTATGAAGTTTTTCGCTGATGATGTCTTCTGCCGTGCATTCGTCCGGGTCTTTGCCTTCGGCGATGCCCCGAACCACGATGTCACGATCGGTGATGATGCCGGCAAGTTTTTCGTCGTCGTCCACAATGGGAATGGCGCCCACGTTCTCGTCGCGCATTCTGGCTGCAATCTCGGCAAGTGTAGTGTCCAGGGTGGCGGTGGCCAATCCCTCTGACGTCATGATGTCGCTGACTTTCATTGCACGTCTCCTTGGTTATGAATGTCGATCTCTGAATCCAAAGCTGGTTATGTATGGCTGGCGGCAGTTGGAGGCTGCCGCATACTTAGAAAAGGTGAAGGGCGCGGATGTTGTACTTAAATCCAGGAATGCGCAGGAAATGTTTTCGCGTTGAGAACGGCGGAACCGCCTGAAAATTGGTAAAATCTAGGGTTCGTATTTGGTATTTGTCACCTGCCGGGTATAGCTGGTTCAGGATCCAGTCCATACGGATGGCGTCCTGACAGTTGGCTTGTCGCTTCGCGCAAGGCAAGACAAGAAGACCAGACAAGACTCACCAGTAAAAGTTCATATTCTCCAGGAGAGAGTTCAGACAATGGCAATTCCAGCAACACAGATGCGTCCGGGGATGATCATCAAACACAACAATGACCTGCATTCGGTCTTCAGCGTGGAACACCGCACGCCGGGAAACCTGCGCGCCTTCATCCAGGCCAAGCTGCGCAATATCCGCACCAATGCCATGTTTGAGCACCGCTTCCGTTCCAGTGACCCGATCGAGAAAATCAGCGTCGATGAAGTCGCCATGGAGTTCCTTTACCAGGATGGCGACGACTTCTACTTCATGAACACTGAGAACTACGAGCAGCTCAACCTGAAACGTGACATTCTGGGTGACGCCGTGGAGTACCTCACGCCAAACCTTCAGATCAGAGTCGAGTTTTACGACAATAAGCCAGTCGGCATTGAGCTGCCCCAGACCGTGATCCTGACCATCGTGGAGACCGAACCGGGATTGAAGTCGGCGACGGCATCCAGCGTAACCAAGCCGGCCAGGACTGAAACCGGCCTGGTGGTCCAGGTGCCTCCTTTCATCAATGAAGGCGAAAAGATCAAGGTTGATACCGCGGAAGGCGCGTATCTCTCGCGAGCGTAGCGGAGAAGAATTGCCAGAGACTCGGGAAATTGCCAGAATCAAAATTGCAGATTGAAAGCTCTGTTCACCTGAGACCTGTCTCGAAGACGCAGGTCGATGGTTTGATCAGTCAATTTTGATAAGTGTGTTTTGATCCGCGACCATCCGCGTTTATCCGCGGTAAGTCTGCTTTTAAAAGTATGATTGCCAAAACTTACTTTGTCCGCGGACGCGTACAAGGCGTCGGCTTCCGCTGGTATGTTGACCATGAAGCGCGCCTGCTTGGCCTTGCCGGATGGGTGCGCAACAATGTGGATGGCAGCGTGGAAGTTCTGGCCATGGGCACCGCGGAGCAGCATGCCGCGCTGCTGAGTAAATTGCGGAACGGCCCGCGGGCCGCGCGTGTGGATGAAGTACAGGAAGCCCCGGCCCAGCCGGTCGAGGGGCTTTCAACGTTTCGAATCGAAGGAGCATGGTAAAGCGAATGCCTGTGAATTGCGACCACCTGAAAGAACTCATCCGCGAAGTGCCGGATTTTCCCAAGAAGGGGATTCTCTTTTATGACATCACCACGCTTCTTAAGGACAAGGTCGGCTTTGCCACGCTGATTGACGCGCTCTCTGAACATTACCTCAACGAGAAGATCGATACCGTGCTGGCCATTGAAGCCCGCGGCTTCATCTTTGGACCAGCACTGGCCTATCGGCTGAATGCCGGCTTTGTCCCCATCCGCAAGCCCGGCAAGCTGCCGGCGGAGACGGTCCGCTGGACGTATGAACTGGAATACGGCCAGGACACCCTGGAGATCCACAAAGATGCCATCAAGCCGGGGCAACGCGTGATCATTGTGGATGACCTTCTTGCCACTGGCGGCACCGCCAACGCCTGCGCCAAATTGGCCACGTCTCTGGGCGCGGAGATCGCCGGCATGGGCTTTGTGGTGGAGCTCGACTTCCTTAACGGCCGCGAAAAGTTCAACGGAACGGAAGTGTTCTCTCTGCTGCATTACGACAAGTAGGCAACTCGGCTGTTCGTTGGCGGTTCGATTATGACGACTCGGTTGAACCCATGCAATTTCCTTGTGCTGGCATGCGTGATGCGGATCCAGGCGCAAACCGCCCCTACGGCTCAACAGCTTCTGGATACCGCCCACAGGCAAGCTGATCTCAGTTCTCTTGGTTCCTACGAGCTGAGTGCCAATTTTCTTGTCACACCTCTGGACAAGAAGGGCAGGCCCAACCCGAAGAAGCGACAACAGGGAACGCTGACTATCCTTCGCGATCATGATCGTGCCCGCTTTGAAGCCCAGCTCGGAGCAGACCATGAAACACAGTTTCAGATCGGCAATATCCGACACATCGATCCTGACGGACCGCTTTTTGCATTGTTCGGCTTAGTGAACTTCGATCAAAGCTGGGACCCTGAGAGGCCGGGCAACGGCCAGTTGCACCCGCAATATACTTTGAGCGAACCGTCCAGGAAAAAGATCAATGATGCGGACGCTTGGTGCCTGGAGAAACAGCGTGGCGAGCAAAAGGAAGAACTATGTTTAGCAGTGGAACACTCTGAATTGTTAAAAGCTGATCCCTACACATTTGCCGATTACCAGAGAGCCGGAGATCTTCAATTTCCCAGACAAGTTCAGATCGAACGGAGTGACATGCCGCCGGTAAAAGTCACCGATATTTCTCTGACCCCTCATTCTCTTGCCCCCGAGACGTTCCAGGTGCCTGAGCGGATGCTCGCCATTGAAAGCTGTAAAGATTGGCGAGCCGCGCAAGCCGTTTTTACGCCGGAGCCGGACTTCACTGATGCAGCCCGCAAACATAAGACTGGTGGGCACACTGTGATCAACCTAATCATTGGCGTGGATGGGAAAGTAATCGGCGCTCAAGCACTGACTGAGGACCGCTACGGCTTGGCGCAGCAGGCTACGAATAAAGTGAGGACATGGAAATTTGTTCCCGCCAGTTGCGGCGGACATCCAGTAATTTCAGAGATGAAGGTTGAAGTGGCTTTCGACCTGTATTGAGACGTTACGGTGGGAGATCCGCCATTTGTGGCCGCGGCAGCACGAACAACAATACCGCGGCGATTTCCGTGAGAAATTTCGCCAATAGTCAGCGCCGTAGGCGCGTCGCGAAGTTAGCCCAACGCGTAAGCGCTGGGAAAGCTTGAGCCCCAGCGGGGCGCCACATATATCTACCAATTGCCGACTTAATGTCGTTCCACGTTTTTGGTTCGGGACATTTTTGTGCCGCACCGACGGCGCTCGTCTTTATGGACGCTCTCCCCGGGTTTGCACCCGGGGCTAACTTCTCAACGCGCCTCCGGCGCTGTTCGTTCACAGTTCGAGCGTTTGTCTTCGCTGATCAATTTTTCTTTCTTGGTACCAGATCGGCGCGTTTCCCGGTGGTTTCTTCTATTCACAAACTAGAAACTATGGATATAATTCGCAGCCATGTCTCTGGATGCTATCCGTCGTTTCTCTCGAGCCGCTGCCTGTGGAATTGTTTGCGGACTGTTCGCCTTATGCGCACCCTCCTGCCGCGCCCAGGAATCTTTGAGTGCCAGGCAGTTGATTGAGGAATCCAACGCCGCTTCTGATATTAACCGGCTCACTTCGTTCATGCTGCAAGCATTGGTGGTGGTGCCGTCAGCCAAGGGAGAAAATACCGGCACGCTAACGGTTGATCATGATAAGGACAACACCCGGCAAGAGCTTGAATTCACTGACTACCGTGAGATCAGGCTGATTCGCGGCGATACAAGTTCAGTGTTGCGGAACCCGGCAATCCCAATTTACGTGGCAGAACGCATCAGAGATTTCGAGCGTCTTTGGCAAGTAAAAATCTCCAAGGATGCTGAAATCAGTGCTGTCTCAGAAACGAAAATCCACGGGGTTCTGGAGCTTTGTTTTGCCGTAAAGCCGGACAAGGACACGCGCATTCGGCACTGCTTTGATCCCGGCAGTCATCTGCTGGTCAGCACCGAATCTGCGACCAAGGAGACACTTTTTCTTGACTATCAGAAAATCGGCGGAGTCCAGTTCCCCACAAACATACGGTTCGTTGAGCCTAATAAGGCATCCCTGGAGGTAAGGAAGATATCGGTGGCCAATCAGAATTTCGATGCGGCACGTTTTGCGCCTCTGCCTGGTGCCAGAGAATTTCAAACCTGCCATGACGAGCAGCCGCCAAAGTTAGTGCACAGCGTGGGTCCGTCCTACCCCCAGATGGCTTATATTGCGCATATCCAAGGTGACGTTCGTTTGCTGGTGACGGTTGGTGAAGACGGAAAAACCCACGATATTCGTGCGATCAGCGGGCACCCTATTCTCGTACAGTCAGCAATAGATGCGGTAAGAGATTGGAAATATTCGGCTGCGTCTTGTCCCTCAGGCCCGGTGAGTGTCGAAACATTGGTCTCGGTATCATTTCATATGTAGAGTACGTCACTCCCGCTACGCTACTTCAGTGGGCTGGCGGGAGTTTTCTTCTCCGCCTTGATCCTCGCCTTTTGCGCCGCAGGAGTTTCAATCCACACGGTGCCGAGGGAAAGATCTCCGTCCACGGCGCGGTATTCGACCGCAAGATCGCGGTACAGCCATATTGAGTTCACGCTCTGAAATGGATCGCCCACGTTGTTTTCCACGGTTACCGGCAATTGCCTGGTTGGCTTGCCATACAGGGAAATCAACGCTTCAGTCACCTCATCCGTGGCGCGTGTTCCGTTGGTGTGAAAGGTAATGCGTTGCAGCTTTCCATTTTCTACCCGGCAAGAGAGGCCTGAACTGATGTTATAGACCGGAGCGTCATCGGGCGGATAGTGGACCAGCACATCCTCATTCACGGGCTCGGGTGCGGGATCAATGCTTTTTGGTTTGCCGTCGGGGTCTTTCCAGCACCAATGCGGTTCGCCGGGAACGTATGTGGGCGTGGCTAAAGCGCGCTTAAGACATTCCGGAAGGGTGAACGGGCTGCCAACGGTCAATGCAAAAAATTTCGTGGTGGGCGCCGCTTTGGCTGGCGCGTCCTTTTTGGGGCTTTGTTTTTTATGAACTGGTTTTTCAGGAACTGGTTTCCCGGCAGGCTGACCGTAACAGATACAGCAGAGCAGAAAAAGCAGGCCGAGTGATGAAAGAAGTTTCATGGCGTTGTCACCGATTGTGTTTCTAATTCCGTGCATTTGCCGGGAGCCTGCGGCAAGGAAGTGTTCAATTTTGCACCGTTTCGGCATCGACCAAATCGTGCCTGATCTAAAGTCGTACTCCGATATAGATCTTGCATTTCGGCATTGCTAAAGTCCTGTCCTTAATCCACCTTAACCCCAGACTTCTCGCCTTCGGTGCTCTTGTAGGCCCAGGCCATGCGCGGAGTATTATGCGCGATGCCAAACCTGCCTCGCTGGTCCAGCAGGATCATCCCGCCATGGCCTTTCAATCTTCTTTCCAGATAGAAGATCGCTTCCTGGGCGACGGCATCTGGCGATCCCTTGGCCTGCACTCGGTCAGCGGCCCATTTAGCCAGGACCAGTTTCATGATCGGCTCGCCCCAGCCGGTACAGGAAACAGCGGCGCTCTGATTGTCGGCATAGCAACCGCAACCGATCAGCGAGGAATCGCCCACGCGTCCCGGTGATTTATTCAGAGTACCTCCTGTTGAGGTACCGGCGGCAATGTTGCCATCCACATCCAGAGCAACGGCGCCAACCGTATCATGGCCGAATTCATGGCCGGCAAATGTGGTGTCGGGTTCGCCGGCAGCGGCTTTGGCCTGGGCCTCTTTCAGGCGCAGGACCTCGCGTTCAATGACCAGCTCCTCATTCCGGCACAGCGGCATGCCGTGTTCCTGGGCAAAACGCTCCGCACCTTCAGCCACCATGTAAACGTGTGGGCTTTCATCCAGGACCAGGCGGGCCGCCTTGATCGGATTACGTATGCGCTCCACGCATCCCACGCCACCCGAGCGAAGCGTGGATCCATCCATCATGAGGGCATCGAGCTGGACCTTGCCGTCGCGGGTAAGGAAGCTGCCGCGGCCGGCGTCAAAGGTTTCGTCTTCTTCCATGGAAAGGATGGCTTCCTGGACGGCGTCCAGCGCACGGCCGCCGCGTTCAAGCACGTGCCATCCCTCGGCCAGTGCTCGCTTTACCCCGGTTAAATGGCTGTCCACCACATCGTCAGGCATGGCCCAGGCCCCGCCATGAACCACTAAAACAGGCAGTTGTCTCACAGGTATTCCTCAGGAAGATTTCGCTGGAAATTCGAACTTGTGAGTTTAACAGAGGTGCAAGGCTGCTGGCTGGCCGTTTGCGGCGCTCCGTGGCCTGAACAGCAGCAGACACGGGGCAACTTTGGCGCATCCTAAGAATCAACGCGGTGCTGTCTCTCAAGTGGCCTCAGGATTACGGAAAAAAATCCGGAGTTCTGCTCCAACAGCAGCTCACTTCAACACATCACAAAACAGCACGCCTCGTATGGGGATATCGAAAATGATGGGGAAAGCGAAAATGACTCGTCGCGCAAGACGGATAATGTTCGGCGGACTCACCAGTCTCGCCTTTGCAGCAGCACTTCTTCTCTCAGGGTGTCAGGGGATTGGCAGCAGCGCATCTGCTACGCCTACGCCAACGGCGACGCCCGTCCCGGCCGGCAGTTTAAATACTTCTATCAATCACATCATCCTGTTCATGCAGGAGAACCGGTCCTTTGATCATTATTTCGGCCAGCTCAACGTCTATCGCGCCAAGCAGACTCCGCCGCTGTCGCAGGACGTTGACACCTGGGGACCGAACAAGACTCCGGCAGGAGTTTCATCACCAGGCTTCGACCCTACAACTAATTTTGGACAAGGTCCGCCAATATCGGCATTCCACATGCAGAGCGCATGTTCTGAAAATGCGACTTCGTCCTGGGACGAGAGTCATGTGATATTCAATATTAAGAATGGCAACAATCATCTGGGACCGTTTTTGATGAACGGCGCCGCCTTTGTTCAAGGCCACTTCGCGCGCGACGAAGCAGCCAAGGGCAACACTTTTCTCGATCTCACAGGCAAGCGGGCCATGGGCTACTATGACGATTCTGACCTGCCCTTTTACTATTTCATCGCTTCTAATTTCGCCACCTCTGACCGGTGGTTCTCTCCGGTAGCAACGCGCACGCAGCCAAATCGTATTTATTGGATGGCCGCCACCTCACAGGGCCACATCTTTGCTCCCGATTCTCAGCTTCCCGCGAAGACAATTTTCCAGAACATGGACGAGCACAACATTACCTGGAAAATTTACGAAGCTTCGGGAAACACGTATTTCAATTTCTTCTCGTACTCGCTCACGCACCATACCAACGTGGTTCCGCTGACTCAATATTTCACTGATTTGGCGAACAATACCCTGCCGCAGGTGGCCTACATTGAGACCGGAGTCGAGGTCGGCGAGACCAGTACCAGCGCCGTGGATGAGCACCCGGATGACGATATTCAGAAAGGCGCTCAATTTGCCGCCAGTCTGATCAACGCTTTGATGAAGAGCGAGTCATGGAAAGACAGCGTCTTCATCCAGACCTATGACGAGGGCGGCGGTTTCTATGATCACGTGCCGCCAATCCCTGAGGTGAATCCTGACGGCATTGCCCCGATTCTGGGACCCAGCGATTTCTCCGGTATTGATAATTTCACCCTGAGCGGTTTCCGTGTGCCCATGTTCGTGGTCTCACCCTTTGCGAAAAAGAACTTCGTTTCGCACACGCCCATGGATTACACCGCCGCGCTGAAGCTGATTGAGACTCGTTTCGGAATGCCGGCGCTCACCGCCCGTGACGCTTCCATGCCGGACATGACGGAGTTCTTTGACTTCACCACCAATACCGGACCGTGGGCAATACCTCCAACGCCACCGCCCCAGCCTGTAAATATGCCATGCACGCAAGGCGTGCCAATCGGCTGATTCAAGATCCACGAGGGACAAAAGAAAAAGGCACAGGGAGATCATCCTTTGTGCCTTTTGTCATTTTATTTTGCGGAACGTTCTAACGCGAGCGCGCTACAAGCGTATCCCTCTAACCTCAGCGATTTCCGGTAACGACGCAATCTCCTTCAACGCAGCTTCCATGGCAGGCGAATCAACCTGCACCACAGCCACGGCGTGAGCGTCAGCCTTTTCGCCCTTGCGGCCCAGCGCAAAGTTGCCGATGTTCACCTGATGCCGGCCCAGAATCGTTCCCACTTTACCCACCACGCCCGGCACATCGCGGTTACGCATATAAATGAGGTTGCCTTCCAGCGGAACTTCAATCCCCAGATCATCCACACCCAGCAGCCGTAGCGAGTTGCCGTGCAGGACAGCTCCCTGAACGACATGCTGGTCTGCGGAGGTCCGCAGTGTGACTGACAAGGTGTCACCTGCGCGTCCACCCGGCTCGTCTTTGTGGATCTCATGGATTTTGATTCCGCGTTCCTGGGCGATGGTCGCCGCATTCACCACGTTGGCCCGCTCCGCGATACGCTCATTCAGAATGCCCTGAATCGCGGCATTGCGAATCAGCTCCGTTTTCCAGTCAGTGATGCGGCCGGTGTAACGGATGGAGATTTCTTCAATCGATCCCGATGTTGACACGATGTTGGCCAGAAACGCTCCCAGCTTTTCTGCCAGCGCAATGTATGGCTGCATCAGCGTGTATTGCGCATGATCGATGGATGGCATGTTCACTGCATTTTGAATCACGCCGCGTTTCAGATACTCACGCACCTGGCTGGCGATCTGCACGCCCACGGCATCCTGAGCTTCGTTGGTCGATCCGGCAATGTGCGGCGTGGCAATCACATTTTCCAGCGCCAGCAAGGGCGAATTCTTTGGCGGCTCTTCTGTGAATACGTCCACGGCCAGCCCGGCCACATGTTTGCTTTGCAGTGCCGCGGCCAGCGCGGCTTCGTCCAGAAGTTCGCCGCGCGCGCAGTTCACAATGCGCACGCCTTTTTTCATCTTTTTGATCGATTGCTCATTGATCATGCCGGAAGTCTGCGGCGTGAGCCCAACGTGCAGGCTGATGTAATCCGCGGCGGCGTAAACCTGGTCGAGTCCGGCCAGTTGAATCTCCAGATCGCGCGCCACAGATGCCGCAACAAAGGGATCATGCGCAATCAACTTCATGTCGAACGCTTTGGCCCGTTTGGCTACTTCCATGCCAATTCGTCCCAGGCCGATGATGCCCAGAGTCTTCCCACGAAGCTCCGTGCCTTGCAGTGACTTCTTTTCCCACTTGCCGGCGCGTGTGGTGGAATCGGCGCGCGAGACTGACCGCGCCAGAGCCAGCATGAGCGCCAGCGTGTGTTCGGCCACGGCAACGGCATTCGCTCCCGGCGTATTCATCACAGCGATCCCGGCTTTGGTGGCAGCCTCCAGATCGATATTGTCCACGCCAACACCCGCGCGCCCGATCACACGCAGTTTGCCGGCATTGCGCAGCACGTCAGCATTCACATCCACCGCAGAACGTACGATGAGCGCATCGGCATCGGGCAGCGCAGCGGCCAGGTTGCCGTTGAGCTGGTCCGGAGTCACCACGTTCCAGTCGGCTTCATCTTTTAAAAGCTGAATGGCCGCCGGCGCTACCTTTTCTGCCACAACTATCTTCATGCTGATTTCTCCCTACCGCGTTACGGCCAGTTCTTGTTGTGCCTGCGCGTAGACTTGCTGTGCAGCGCGCAGCCCGGCGCCCAATTCCACCTTGCGACCCATCTGCGCCAGCACCTGTTCCAGCGCGCCTACGGCAGCGATGGTGTCCAGGTAATCGTAATAACCAAGGTGGGCAATGCGGAAAAGCTGGCCTTTCATCTCGCCTTGTCCGTTGGCCACGATCGCGCCAAAGTGATTGCGGAAGGCTTTCACAATGTCACTGGAATCCACACCCTCAGGCGCTGCAATTGCCGTGAGTGCCGCCGCGGGTGGGCCTGATGGATACAGCTTCAGTCCCAGCGCCTGAGCACCGGCACGCGTCATGGCCGCGGCCGTTTCAGCATTGTTGATGAGGAGTTCGCGTCCTGCGGCCAGGTCACCGCCGCCCTGCTCGCGAATGTAATCCAGGGCCGCGTTGAGTGCGGCGACCAATGCCGTGGAAGGCGTGTAAGAAGATTCACCCTTGGCGCCGTTCTTCCGCTCTTTACGCAGATCAAAGTAGTAGCGTGGGTTCTTGCTGGTTTCCATGCGGTGCCAGGCTCGATCGCTCACTGCCGAATACGCCAATCCGGGCGGAATCATCACCGCTTTCTGCGAACCGCCGATCAGCACGTCAACGCCCCAACCATCCATATCAAAATGTGTGGTGCCCAGACCAGTGATGGCGTCGACCACAAGCAATGTGTCAGAACCCTTGAGAACTTTGGCAATCCCTTCCACGTCATGCCGCACGCCGGTGGAGCTCTCCGTGCCTTGCATGTACAAGACCCTGTGTTCCTTCTTCAGCTTCTCGCGGACCTGTTGTGCTGTGACCGTGTGACCATAAGGCGCCTTCAGGCTTTCCACTTCGCAGCCATAGACTTTGGCCAGTGATTCCCAGCGTTCGCCGAATTTGCCTGCCGTTACCACCAGCACCTTGTCGCCGGGCGACGTAAGGTTGGCTACGGCCGCCTCCATCGCTCCCGTTCCCGAGGCGGTGAACAGCACTACGTCATTCCTGGTTCCGACAAACACTTTCAGATCAGCCAGCACCTTGGTGTAAAGCGTGCGGAATTCGGCGGTGCGATGGTGCATGGTAGCGGCGGCCATGGCAAGCTGTGCCGCGGGTAAAAGTTGGGTTGGACCCGGAGTAAAAAGACGGCCTTTACGAATCATTTTGATTTTCCTGAATAAAAGTTTTGAATTACTGGGCAGTTAAATCGATGTCAGTGAAATCTGCGGGACGGGCAGAGTAGGTTTGCTGGCCGTGCTTCAACAGCACCAAGCCTGCGGTTGGATCGTCAGCGTTTTGGATAACGAGTAAACCATCGCCTTCAGACGGCCCTTGGGGAGCCGTAGCCCATTGTATCTTTCCCAGCTGCTTTTTGGGAATTCGCAGCAGCATATCCACGTGCCTGAAAATGGCATCATAGATCACCAGCCCGCGGCTCAGCATGCATACACGCTGCTGTCCCTGTTCATTCATGAGCAGGTAAGCTGAATCGGGAACTCCCGGCTGACCGGAAAAATGACCCCGCGTGTGGCCGGCGACTTCAAAATTATGTTCGCGTAAAAAAACCACGGCGCGCCCGGATAGTTCGTCCGGTCCTGCCACATGCCATCCTTCCAGCTTTGGTATGCGGCTGGCATCGATGGGATCAACGCCGGATGGTCGAACGGTATTCACGTTCGCGTTGGCCGATGGACGGCTGTAGGGTTGTATGAACAGCAGTCCCACCAGCGTTACCAGCCCAAGGGCTAACGCGATGCGAATGGTGAGGCTGCTACCCTGCGGCGGCAAAGGTTGAACTTTTATTTCGCTCGCGCCCGGCATGTCTTCCATGCGATCGGCCAGCGCGGCCATCGCTTCTAGATGGCCCGTAATATGGTTTCCAGTGAACGCTGGAATTGTCAGCTCCGTCAACTCCATCACCCGATTCTTGACGGCGAAGCCGGTTTGCGTTGAGCAGCATATCTTTTCCGTATTGCTCAGCGCGGCTGCTGTGCCAAGGAACATGCGCACTTCCAGCGGCTGGTCAGATCGCGCGTTGAACCGGCGGTCCAGACTGACGCTCCCTGTGCGCATCAGGACTCGCCCCTGGCCGGCCAGCGCAGCGGACTTGGGCATGAGGCTCAACGAAAAAGTGGAGGGGACGCGCATCTTAATATGCAGTCCGGGCTTATCCAGGCGGTTCGAAATCTGAACAATCGTTGGACGCTCCCGTTCGCCATAGTGTCCGGCGATGATCACATCCTTTCCATCACGGACAGGCTGGGTTTTCAGCAGCTCCGCAATGTGCAGGGCATCGGCTTCAATCGCCTTGTAGCCGCGAAACACCGCAAATCGTCTCACCCAGTACACCACAATCCCAACAATGGCGACGACGATCGCAATGTTGATAAAGATTGCCAGCGGTGACATGGGTTTGCTCGGAAGTCTCTCCCGTGAAGTTTATCAGGACGGCAGCCTGTGCTGAGGGCCTTTGTTAATCTGTTTTGCCGCGAATTTACGCGAATCAAAGCAAGAACGTTTTGCCGCAGATTGACGCAGATGAACGCAGATTGGGGTCTGGCATAACGCCTTGGCTGTTCTTCGTGTCTCCGTGGCAGGTAGGGGTCTTCGTCCTCGTATAATCATCTTTCACGTCCAGCGACATCGAGGGGGAGACCCAATGGGAATCGGCGATCAGATACAGAAAGACATCGTAGCGGCCATGCGCAGCCGCGAGGAGCTGCGGCTCTCCACCTTGCGCATGGTGAAATCAGCCTTGAAGAACAAAGAAGTTGACAAGCGCGCTCCGCTGGATGAAAAGGAAGAGCAGCAGATTCTCTCCACGCTGATCAAGCAACGCAAGGATTCCATTGAGCAGTTCGTTAAAGGTGGACGCCAGGAGCTGGCCGATAAGGAAGCCGCTGAGATCAAGATGATTGAAGCCTACCTGCCCAAAGCCATGGGCGAAGAAGAGATTACCGCTGCCGTGAAAGCGACTATCGCCGAGATGGGCTCGCCAACGATGAAAGAGATGGGCACGGTCATGAAGAATGCCATGGTCAAGCTTCAGGCGACCGGCGCTCGTGTGGAAGGCAAGACGGTGAGTGAGATCGTGAAAAAGCAGTTGGGCGGTTAACAACCGTTACGGGCCTTTTCCTAATCAGTTCAATCTGCGTTAATCAGCGGTAGGATTTGCCTTTTGACCGTTTAGCACTCAGCTCACGTTGCTGCCAAAATGCATTGTCGCAGACAAATTTAGTTGCAGCAGCAAACTTACCTCCTCATACTACGTTCAAACTAAGTAACGTTCCCCAAACGTCTTAAGCCAGCACCGGGTGGTGACGCCAGTTTTCCTGGTGCAGGCAGCGTTGTCGGTACAAGAGGTGATGTATGGTTTCCGAATCGAGTCCACTGCAGAGGTTTTTCAGCGAAATTGTAGAACGTAACTATGACGAAGTCGGCGTACGGCAGGCGGAGGTGCAGGCCTATGTCGCCAATCTGCTCACTGAATTCTGCGAGTCAGAAAATCTTTTCAAAATCAAGAATGAAGACGGCCGCTCCCTGTCTGACGTGGGCGAGATGCTGCTGGAGTCCGATCCCGTTTACGGACCGGCACCTTCCTTTGATCGTGAACGCCAGGTGCGCAAGCATATCGGTGACTACTCGCTCTTCTTTTCCGGCATGTTTCCGGAAAGCCTGAACCGTCACCGGCTGAGAAAGCACCGGCTGGAAGGTTTCCTCGACTTCATCAAGGCAGGCAAGGAAAGCTATTACATCGTCTCCAAATTTGAGCACTTTGAATACGCCAAGGTGGCGCCGCTGTTCAGCCGCATGGCCCAGGATTTTGAACGTCTGGTCTATGGCCTGAACCAGGTGAAGAATGAGCTGCAGGAGTTGCAGCATCCTATTGCACGGCGCACGCAGGAATTGCTGATGTAGGCAAGCTAACGAAGTTAGAAGTGAGGCGGCACGGTCTTCCGGGGCGTGTCGCCTTGCTTATTTTCTGCCACACCGTCTAACGCCCTATTCCGGTCTCCTCGTATAAAATGGGACTTTCAATCTTCAATTTAATTGGATCCCATCATGCCGAACCATCCTCTGCATTTCGTGACCCTGTCCGGTGTTCCCATCAACGTTACGGACCTTAAATGGCCGTTCCATCCCTCGACCTCAGGCGCTGACTGGCTCATTCTGCATGGCCGTGCTGACCTTCTGGGCAGCGACGAAGGCCTGCATTGCGAAGTGGCCGTGGGCATGACGCAGACCATGAAGGACGCTCTGGGGTCGCTGGCGGAAGAAGATGCCGAAGGTCTGGTGGTGAACTCCATTCGCAAGGTGCTCGATAACGGCCAGTTGGCGATGGTGAAATCCGGCAAGCTCCAGCCCGTCCACGTTACCAGCCGCTTTTATAGTTTTGCCGCCAAGAAGATCCAGTTCCCCACGCAGAACGAAGACGATGTTCGTGAGATGTTGAAGCGCCGCGTGTTCTGGCTGTCCAAAGTCACGAACGGGGCTCCTGTGCAACGTAGCCCATCCCTATGATTGCCAGTACGTAAATCTCACGCGCGAAAAGATGCTGGAACTGGCCAAGCAGCTTGCCGGACAGGGCTTGATGAAGCTCGAAGGCGATCAGGCCATTGCGTCTGACTGGCTCATGCAGCAGGAGCCGGCCATGATCGCAGCCATGCAGAAGGGTGTGGACGCCGGCCTGGCTGCCAACAAGATCACGGCATGATCGCACACTGAAGTTTGGCTTCTTTACTACAAGTCGACCATCTCAACGTCTCTTTCGCTACGCAAACCGGCGAAGTTGCTGCCGTACGCGACGTGAGCTTCAACATCCCGGAAGCAGGCACGCTTGGCTTGGTGGGTGAATCAGGTTCGGGTAAATCAGCAACCTCGCTGGCCATCATGCGCCTGTTGCCGCCACAAGCTCGCATTGAAGGAAACATCTCCTTTGCCGGTCAGGACCTTCTTGCCCTGCCGGAAAACGATATCCGCAAGCTGCGCGGTTCGGCCATCAGCATGATCTTTCAGGAGCCAATGACCGCCCTGAATCCTGTGATGCGCGTGGGTGATCAGGTGGCAGAAGCGGTTATCGCGCATCATTCAGTGTCCCGGCAGGAAGCCAGGCGGCGAACAGTGGACGCTCTGCGTGAAGTGGCCATCCCGGAGCCGGACAAGCGAGTCAATGACTACCCGCATCAGCTTTCCGGCGGTCAGCGGCAGCGAGTCATGATCGCCATGGCGCTGGTCAACCAGCCGCGTTTACTGATTGCCGACGAGCCCACCACCGCCCTGGACGTAACCATCCAGGCGCAAATTCTGGAATTGCTGCGCGATCTTCGAGAAAAACATAAGCTGGCTGTCCTGTTTATTTCGCACGACCTTGGCGTGGTTTCCCGCGTGGCTGACCATGTGGCGGTGATGTATGCCGGTGAAATTGTTGAAATGGGTCCGGTGCAGCGGATCTTTTCCGCCGCACAGCATCCTTACACCCGTGGGCTGATCCATGCTATTCCCACTTTGAAGACCGATCGTTCGCGCCCCTTGCTGACGGTGGAAAAGCTTTCAAGGCAGGGCGGTGCCGTGCCGCTGAGACAAATTTCGCCGGGACACTGGGCACGCATCGCGCAGTAGCGGTCTCGTGATTTACACTCTCAAGGGTACGTGCGCATACTTATCATCTCTGACATTCATGCGAATCTGGAAGCGCTGGACGCGTGCCTGCAGGCCGCGCCTCCGCATGATCATGTCTTCAACCTCGGCGACATTGTGGGCTATGGCGCCAATCCCAATGAAGTTACGGAACGTTCACGCCAGTTGGGGACTGTCTTTGTGCGGGGCAATCATGACAAAGCCTGTTCCGGCGTCAGCAATATGGAAGACTTCAATCCCATCGCCGGCATGGCCGTGATGTGGACCCGGCAAAAACTTACCGCCGACAACCTGCAGTTTCTGCGCGACCTGCCGCAAGGTCCCATCATGCCGCTGGAAAATGTGGAATGTGTTCACGGATCGCCTCGCGATGAAGATGAATATGTGCTGATGCGGCGCGAAGCCTACTCGCTGCTTGCAGACGCCGATGCGCCGGTCACATTTTTTGGCCACACGCATGTCCAGGGCGGATTCTGGATTGATGACAGCAATGAGACCGAAGGCGCAATTGAGATGCAATATCCATCTCTCCAGGGCAAGCAGGAATTCATGGTGAAACTGGCCGGCGCTGGAAAATATATGATCAACCCGGGATCAGTGGGCCAGCCGCGTGACGGCGATCCCCGCGCTGCTTTTGCGCTGTATGACACGGAAGAGAAATCAGTCACTTTTCATCGCGTGCCTTACGACATAGCTGCGGCCCAGGAAAAGATTTTTGCCGCCGGCCTTCCTGAGCGACTGGCCATCCGGCTGGAGGAAGGCCGCTGAAGGAATCAACGCAATGAAGCAATCGGGATTATTCGAGGAGCCCAAGGGCAGCACCGGCAAGTTTGACGTGATCGCCCACATTGATGGCGGCGCCCGCGGCAATCCCGGTCCTGCGGCCTATGGCGTGATCGTGCGCAATGCCAGCGGCGCGGTCGTTGCCGAACTCAGCGATTATCTGGGCATGCAAACCAATAACCATGCTGAATACTCGGGACTGCTGGCCGCATTGGAATATGCCGCGAAGGCACAATATCAATCGCTGAAAGTTTTCAGCGACTCGGAGCTGCTTGTCCGCCAGATGCAGGGTCGCTACAAGGTATCCAGCCCCAGCCTGAAACCTCTTTACGACAAAGCGCGATTGCTGGTGCAAAAGTTCCACGTCTTCAACATCGAACACGTTTTGCGCGAAAAGAACAAAGATGCTGACCGGCTGGTGAATCAATGTCTGGACGCCAGATCACGCTGATCGAGCTTGCTTCCTCACCAGCGTTCGGTGTCAAAACGAATTTGCATCCAGCCCATTTGAAAGCTAGTCCAAAGCTCTGGAGGGCAGCAATGCAACGCAAGAACATCTCCGGCAATTCCAAATATGAGCCGATCGTAGGGTATTCACGCGCCGTACGCGCAGGCAACACGATTCATGTGGCGGGAACAACGGCTACCGGCGATGACGGCAAAATCGTCGGCGGTGATGATGCTTATCTCCAAGCCATGCAGGTGTTCCGCAACATCGAAGCCGCATTGAAGACTGCCGGCGCTAGCATGAAGGACGTGGTGCGTACCCGGATGTTTGTGACCAAAATCTCGCGCGATTGGGAGCTGGTGGGCAAAGCGCATGGAGAATTCTTTCGCGACATCCGCCCTGTAGCCACCATGGTTGAGGTCAAAGGCCTGATTTCCCCGGAGATGCTGGTGGAGATTGAGGCGGAAGCCATTGTCGGTGAGTCAGCTGGGTGGGAGAATCTCAAGCCGCAGTTCCCGGCAAAATAGAAAAAGGCCAGCACATAGCTGACCTCTTTGTTTCTCTTAAATGACGAGAGTTATTTCTTGGGAGCGATTGAGTCTTTGGCAGCCTTGGCTACGCGGAACTTTACCACGGTCTTGGCAGCAATCTTGATGGGTTCACCAGTCTGAGGGTTGCGTCCCATGCGGGCTTTCCGGTTGGATTTTACCAAGCGGCCCAGGCCAGGAATGACGAATACGCCGTTCTTCTTGGTTTCTTTAACTGCCACTTCCGCCAGGGTTTCCAGAAACGTTGCGGCGGCTTTGTTATTCATCTCCAACTTCTCGGCCATATGGCGCACGAGTTGGGTCTTGGTCATGCCAGATGCCATCTTACCTCCTTGAAATGTGGGCGCTTAAAACCCACTCATGCGAATATATACACGGGTTGCGAACCTATGCAAGCGGTTTCGCCAGATTTCATGCGGGTATTTAAAAGTAGGTCTGTGGAAATCTGCATGGATAGCGGCTCAGAGCAGTTCGGGATTGTGCTACCCCCGTCTTTCGGCTACGCCAATCTGTAGAAACTCAGCACTGCGTCGCCCTGTTGCAGCTGCCGCTGTCTGCGCAGCGAGCCGAACTGGTCCCCGGGATCGAAGTGCTTATCGTGTTCGGCAATCACGATGCTTTCCGGCCGTATGATCTGCGATTGTGAGAGAAATCCCAGCACTTGCTCGTAATCGCCCATCTTGCGGTACGGAGGATCAAGGAAGCAGAAATCGCAGGTCACGGCCTGGCTGTCCAGCATACGCAGGGCGACAGCAGCTTCACGCTCAATGACCTCAAAGCTTTCAGAGCTGTCTTCCAACTTCAGTGAAGCTGAGATTCTGGCGGATCACGCGCGCCGCTTTTGCCGATGACTCAACAAAGTGCACCATTCTTGCGCCACGGCTCAGGGCCTCAATGCCTACAGCTCCTGTACCGGCAAAAAGGTCCAACCAAACCGATTCCGCTACCTGTGGCGCCACAACGTTGAATAGCGTTTCGCGCAGCCGGTCAGAGGTCGGACGGGTCTCTATCCCATCAGGCGCTGCCAGGCGGCGGCTCTTGAACTTTCCGGCGATCACACGCATTGAAGCGGAACTCCTCTGACGAACATCTAATTTAACGTATAGAATCACATCGCGGCGTCCCTGAGTTTCCGGTTCGAAACTCCGGGTAATGCCTTGTCCCAGATGCGATTTCAGAATTTGGATTCCTAAATTAAGATGCGAAGCTGGTCAATTTCGGCGGGTAAGTGGATGGGTGCGGAATTCCGCCTGCACGTGAGCTTTTTGTTCATGCTCTTTTTTGTGCTTCTGTATGATTCCACCCACAGCAGCATCATTGCATTTGGTCTGATGCGCGGGCTGGCTCTGGCGGCTCTGGTCACTGCCAGCGTGGTGGTGCATGAACTCGCCCATGTGGTGACTTCAGCACGGGCCGGAATTCCCATGCGCGGATCCATGCTCACGCCTCTCGGTGGCATTGCCATCGCCGATGCCAACACCCTGATGGAGAATTCACGGCATCTGGCGCGGGAAGCGCAAATTTCTTTTGCCGGGCCATTGGCAAATTTGTTCATGGCCGGAGTCTCCGGCGCCATGCTTCTGGCCATGCCAAATAAAGGATATCTCTGGACGCAGCCTTTACTCTCAGTGAACGCGTTGGGCCGCAGCTTTTTCTGGATCAATCTCGGCCTCTTCGCATTCAATCTGCTTCCGGCGTTCCCTTTGGATGGCGGACGCGTTTTCCGAGCCTGGAGAGCACAGCGCGCTGACTTCAGCGTTGCCACGCGACAGGCTGTCAACCTCGGTCATCTGTTTGCCGCCGGCTTCATGCTCGCCGGCGTTTTATGGTCGCAATGGCTGATGCTGGTCGGACTGATTCTCTTTATGGCCACGCAAATGGAAGAGCGCAGCGCCATGTTCCAGTCCGTGGTGGAAGCCGTGCAGATGAAAGACATCATGCTCACGCAGTTCTCGGTGCTCTCACCGGCGGACACCCTTGAGGACGCCCTGCACAAGGCCGTCCATTCCCTGCAGGATGATTTTCCCGTGGTCAGCAACGGTGACCTGATCGGTGTGATCACGCGCCAAACCATCGTGGAGCGCCTCCGTCAGGAAGGCAACGGCTATGTTCAGGCGGCCATGAGCAGGGCCTTCGAGATTGCCGGTCGTGAGGAATCGCTGGCGTCAGCCTTTCGCAAACTCACGTCGCGCGGCCTTACGTTGATCCCGGTGGTCGATCAGGAACGCCTGGTGGGAATCGTCACGCTGCAAAACCTCATGCACAGCATGGGACTGCTGGCCGAATCGCGCCGCTTGAGCAGGCAGGCGGAAGAGCAGATGTAAGGAGCCGGGAGCCCGGCAGTTCTAAAAATTACCCAATCACCAAATTACCCGATTACCCAATCCTCAGTGATACACTTTCCGGTTCCATCCCCACACCATGGAGAGTACCCGTGAAGAGGCTTGCCCTACCCATCTTTTTGATCGTGTTCGTGTCCCTGGCCGTAAGTGCACAAGAGCTGACGGTTGAATCCATTTATGCGCCCGCGTCCATTACCGGGCGTGCTCCGGACACAGTCAAATGGAGCCCCGACGGCAAGAAAGTCTCCTACATCCTGCATGCGGAGGAAAACGGCAAGGCCGACCTTTATTACATTGACGTGACCACGGGCAAGTCTGCGGTGTTGGTGGCTTCAGACAAGATTGCCGCGCTCGCGCCTCCGACCACCGCCGGCAAAGACGACCGTGAAAAGGACAACCGTGCGCGCTATCGCGTGGCCGGATATCACTGGTCGCCGGACTCGCAGCACATTCTGTTCGATGCCAATGGCTTGCTTTGGTATTACACGCTTTCCACCGGCACTGCCGTCCCGCTCACCTCGCCGGGCGACGCCGCCAGCGATCCCAAGTTCTCTCCCGACGGCAAGCGGCTCTCCTACGTGAAGAAGCACAATCTGCATGTGACTCCCATTGAGGGCCGCAAGGAAGTTGCCCTCACCAAAGATGGCACGGACGACCTTCTCAACGGCGAAGTGGATTGGGTCTACGCGGAAGAGTTGGCGGTACGCAGCAATTATTTCTGGTCGCCGAATGGCAAAGAAATTGTCTTTCTCCAGATGAACCAGACGAAAGTGCCGACGTACCCAATCACGGATTTCATTCCGCAACATCCCACCGTGGATAAAGAAAAATATCCCAAAGTCGGGGATCCGAACCCTGAAGTGCGCCTGGGCATCGTCAGTGCAGGTGGCGGCAATCCGAAGTGGATCACCCTGACCAATGACAAGGATACTTACGTGCCACGCTTTGGCTGGGTCAGTGATGGTATTGCCTGGGCCATGCTGATGAATCGCGCCCAGAACGATCTTGAACTCTTCTTTATCGACGCGAAAAGCGGCAAGGTACAGCGCGTGCTCTCAGAGAAAGACAATGACTGGATTGAGATGACTGACAACTTCCAGATCCTCAAATCCGGCGACAAATTTATCTGGTGGAGCTGGCGTGACGGTCACACTCATCTCTATCTCTATTCATTTGACAAAGCCAACCCAATGGGTGGCGAAGCTAAACTGGTAAACCAGATCACCAAAGGCGATTTCGAAGTATTCGACGTGGAAAGCATCGACGATGCCGCGGGTATTCTGTACTTCAGCTCCAACGCGTCCGACGATCGCCAGCGGCACATATGCAGTGTGAAGCTGGATGGCAGCGACTTTAAAATTCTGAGCAAAGCGCAGGCAGGGACCCATCAGGCGTCATTTGCGCCGGACGGAAAGTACTACGTGGATAACTTCTCCGCCACCATGAACCCGCCGCAGATGTCGTTCTGCCGTATCGGCGGCGCCTGCGATACATTCTGGAAATCAAAGAGCCTGGAAACTTACAAACTTATCGCTCCACAATTTGTGGACTTCAAAGCCGAAGATGGCACAGTACTGCACGGACAGCTCTTTCTTCCTCCTGACAGTGAAGGCAAGAAAATTCCGTTGCTGAACAATCCTTACGGCGGTCCGCATGGCCAGTCTGTTCGCGATGCGTGGGGGGGAGCCAATTTCTTCTTCAATCAGGTCCTGATGCATGATGGCATCGCCATTCTGGTGGTTGACAATCGCGGCATGGGATCACGCGGCAAGAAATTCGCCGAGGCTTTGAAACATAATTTTGGTGAAGTCGAGCTCAAAGACCAGCTCGCTTCCATTGATCAGGCGCTGCAGCGCTTTCCGCAACTTGACGGCACCCGCATGGGGTGGTGGGGATGGAGCTATGGCGGCTATATGACGCTCTATGCCATGACACACTCTGATCGTTTCAAGGCCGGCGTCGCGGTTGCTCCCGTGACTGACTGGACCAATTACGATTCCATTTACACTGAGCGATATGGCGGCCTGGTGCCGGAATTTGCGTCCGCCTACAAGAACAGCTCGCCCATCAACTTCGCCGAAAAACTTCACGGCCATCTGTTGGAAGTGCACGGCACCAGTGACGACAACGTGCACATGCAGAACACCATCCAAATGGTGAATGCATTCATTAACGCGGGTAAGCAGTTTGATCTGCAGGTGTATCCTCGCAAGACGCACGGTATTTCCGGACAGGCGGCAAGAACGCACCTGTTCAACCGTATTCGCAATCAATTCCGTACTGAACTATTGGGAGTAGCAGGGCAGCCGTGAGCATCAAACAATACTCGTTGGGAGATTTTGAACTGACCGCCGTCAGCGATGGGACGTACGTTGCCGATGGCGGGGCGTTCTTCGGCGTGGTGCCGAAAGTGCTCTGGCAGCGTAAGGTGAAGGCCGACGATCTGAATCGCATCACGGTCAGCTGCAACTCTGTGCTGATTCAGGCGGGGAACCAGAATATCCTGATCGAAACCGGCATCGGCAACAAACTTGCCGAGAAGACCAAAAGCTTCTTTCTGCCCCAGGAAAAGCTGCTGAACAACCTTCATGAGGCCGGAGTGGCGCCCGAAGAAATTGACGTGGTGATCAATTCGCATTTGCATTTCGACCATTGTGGATGGAACACGGTTTACAAAAATGGCGTTGCCGTCCCAACGTTTCCCAAAGCGAAGTATTACGCGCCCAAAGGCGAGTGGGAACATGGCGTTCTGCAGTTGGAACGCGATCGTGTGAGCTATATCAGTGACAACTACGATCCGCTGATCAGGACAGGCCAGATGACGCTGCTCTCCGGTGATCAGGAGATTGTGCCTGGCGTTTCCGTGGAGACCATTCCTGGGCACACGCGCAACATGTGGGCCGTGATGGTGCAAAGCGGCGGCAAGACCGCGTGCTACATCTCTGACCTTATTGCCACCACCTGGCATCTGGAGCCTACATGGGTCATGGCTTATGATCTTTTTCCGCTGGAAGCCATTGAGAACCGCAAAAAGTATTATGAGCGCGCGGTTCCCGGGCAATGGCTCACCATGTTTACGCATGATCCCGATGTGCCCTGGGCGCACATCACCAACGAGAACGGAAAATTCATCGCCAAAGCCGTGTAAGATAGCGTGACCATGCGCGGGGCCATACTTGCAGGCACAATTGCGATCCTGTCGATATTCTTCGGCGTGCAGAAATTTGCCGCGCAGCAAGTCAAATTCACTGTACTGGAAAAGAATGAAGTGGTGGGTCGCGCTGAGCAGCCGCCGTCGACGGACATGGAACGCGCGGCACAGCTAAAAGTGTGGTTTGACCAGGCCGGTTGTGGCGTTGTCGATCTGACTGAACAAAAGGTTGAAGGAGCGGTTGCGCCGAATGTGATTTGCCACTTGCACGGACAAAGTTCGTCCACCATTGTGGTCGGCGCGCACTTTGATCATGCCACGTCCCCGCAGCGCTCGCTTGATAACTGGAGCGGAGCCGCCCTACTTCCCGGCCTGTATCGTTGTCTCAAAGACCGCAAACGGCATTTCAGTTTTGTGTTTGTTGCCTTTGCCGATAACGGAAATGACCTGGTCGGATCAAAATCCTTTGCCGATCACCTGGAAGACGAGGGCGTCAACAATGTTCGCGCCATGATCAACCTTGACCCGCTGGGTCTTTCTCCGACAAAAATCTGGACCGCCCACTCTGACAAAGAACTGATCGAGATACTCATCAAAAGCGTGTACATGCTCAAGATCCCTGCAAGCCAGGTCGATATCACAGCAGCCGGCAATTCAGATTCTGACCCATTCGCGGAGCAAGGAATTCCGCAGATTACGCTGCACTCCATTACGCACGAGCATTTGCGCAAAGCTGTAGTTTCAAAATTCAGGCCTGGAAATTATTACGACTCCTATCGCCTGCTGTGCGGATACCTGGCCCTGCTGGACGCCACCCTGAAGAAGAGGCACAACTCTTGATGAAGGCACTCCGTTCCTTCTTTGAGCTGGAAAAATACAACACTTCAATCTCTCGCGAGGTAATCGCCGGCCTGACCACGTTTACCACCATGTCATACATCGTGGTGGTGAATCCCGCGATTCTCAGCCACGCCGGCATTCCCGCGGCCCCAAGTTTCACGGCAACGATTGTGGCGGCGGTTTTCGGCTGTACCCTGATGGGCCTCCTTGCCAACCGGCCCTTTGCCATCGCCCCCTACATGGGTGAAAACGCATTTATCGCGTTCACCGTTTGCGTTCAACTTGGGTACCCGTGGCAGACCGCACTGGGGGCAATTTTCATTGCCGGCATTCTGTTCATCATTCTTACCGTGCTGCGGCTACGCCAATGGGTGGTGGATTCCGTACCGCTCTCTCTACGTTACAGCTTCGCCGTGGGCATAGGATTGTTTCTGACGTTCATCGGCTTGAACCAGACAGGGATTGTCGTCCTGGGTGTGGCGGGTGCACCCGTCCGCGCGGGACATCTTAACTCCGCTCCGGTGCTGGTGGCGATCTTCGGATTCATTCTGCTTGCCGTGCTGGTCATCCGAAAAGTACCGGGTGCGATCCTGCTGGGAATCGTCGCCACCGCAATTCTGGCTTTCCTGACAAAAACTGCGGCCCCGCCGGCGCACTTTCTGAGCCTGCCCCCAAGTCTGGCTCCCATTGCGATGAAGATGGACATCCGGGCCGCTCTGACCTGGGGCGCCTTTCCCGTGGTGCTCACAGTTTTTATCATGGCGTTTGTCGATACCATGGGAACGCTGATTGGCCTTTCGGCTCGTGCAGGGTTCCTGGATAAAGACGGAAAACTGCCGCAGATCGAACGTCCCATGATCGTGGATGCGCTGACCACTACACTCTCTCCAATGATCGGCACCACGACTTCAGGAGCTTATGTTGAATCAGCCACCGGCATTGAAGCCGGCGGACGCACCGGGCTCACTGCACTGGTGACCGCCGCGGGTTTTGCTTTGACGCTGTTCTTCTCGCCGTTTGTCACGTCCATTCCGCCACAGGCGTACGCGCCGGCCATGGTGATTGTGGGGTTGTTCATGCTGGAGCCCATCTCGCGCATCGATTTCAGCGACTACACCGAATCCATTCCCGCATTTGCCGTGGTCACCCTGATGTGTTTCACTTTCAACATCGGCGTGGGCATAACAGCCGGATTTATTCTGTATCCCCTGGGCAAGATAATCACCGGTAAGGCCCGGCATATCAGGCCAGGGATGTGGGTGCTGACTGGCCTGTCACTATTGTTCTTTGTTTTTTACCCTTACGGGTAATCGGTTTTTTACCGTTACGGTTAATCGTTAATCGATGGGAATGCTCACCGTCAACATTCGGAATAGTCTAATCGGAATAGCTTGATAACGTCGCCGTGTTTCCCGATTTGTGAGGTCGCCCAATGCTTAAACCAGCTTTTCTTGCCACAGTACTTCTCGCACCCTTGGTGCAGTCCTCACCGCTTAGCGCGCAAACCGCCGCACCCGGCAAGACCGCCGGTGAGGTGCGCTATACGCTGATTCTCTCCGGCAACAAAGCTGGTTTTGAGACCATCACACAGAATCCCGATGGCAGCCTGAAAGTCCACTACGAATTCAATGATCGCGGTCGCGGGCCAAAGATTGATCAGATCATAGAAGTCTCGAAGAGCGGACTGCCTGTCCGCACCCAATCCACCGGCGTCGATTACATGAAAGCGCCGGTCACTGAATCTTTTTCCTTGCAAGGCGGAAACGCCACGTGGAAGAACCGTGCGGAGAACGGGCAAAAGACAGTCAAGGGCGATGCGTTCTATTCCAGCGTGTCAGGAACGCCGGAAGAAGGCATGCTGCTGACAAGGGCTCTGCTGAGAGCTCCCGCGCATAAATTGGCCTTGCTCCCGTCCGGAGAGGTCTCCCTGGAGAAAAAAAGTGAGATCACGGTAACGGTCAACAACCAGCCGCAGACGATGGTCCTTTACTGGATCACCGGACTGGGCTTTACGCCGGGCCCCATCTGGCTGACGAAGGATGGAAAGTACGGAGCGTCGGTTTCAGCATGGTTTTCTCAGGTGCCCGAAGGATGGGAAGCAGCCATCGATCCTCTGATCAAGGAACAGAATAAGTTTGAACAGCAGCGTTCCGGCGAACTGGCGCGAAGTCTGGCGCACAAGCCGGCTAAGCCGCTGGTATTCACTCACGCCAGAGTCTTTGATTCCGAAACCGCAACGTCACTCAGCGGGCAGACCGTGGTGATCACCGGCAACAAAATCACGGCCGTGGGAGAAGATGGGAAAGTGCAGGTTCCCACGGGCGCCGAAGTGATGGATGCAGGCGGCAAGACCCTTATGCCCGGACTCTGGGACATGCATGTTCACATCCAGCCAAATGAAGGCATGTTGCACATTGCCAACGGCGTGACGTCAGTGCGTGACATGGCCAACGATACGGAAGAACTGATGAAAACGCGCGATCGCTTTGATCAGGGAACTGAGATTGGGCCGCGGGTGATCATGGCCGGGTTCATTGATGGTCGCGGACCATATCAGGGGCCAACGAAAGTTTTTGCCGACAACGAGGAAGAAGCCCGCAAAGACGTGGATAACTACGCCCGGCTGGGCTACGTCCAGATCAAAGTCTACAGCTCACTGAAGCCGGAACTGGTGCCGAAGATTGCCGAGATGGCCCACGGCCATGGCATGCGCTTGAGCGGTCACGTGCCTGCGGGAATGACCGCTGAACAATTTGTTCTGGCCGGGGCTGATGAGATCCAGCACATGAATTTCATCTTCCTCAACTTCATGCCGCAGGTAAAGGACACGCGCACTCCGGCGCGATTCGTGGAACCGGCACAGCATGCGGTGGAGATTGATCCATCGTCAGACCAGGCGAAGGCGTTCATCAAGTTGCTGCTCGATCACAAGACCGTGATTGACCCTACGCTCAGCATCTTTGAAGACATGTTTACTGACCGCGCGGGCCAGATGCCACAAGGGTGGACGACGCGTGCGCAACGTATGCCGGCAGAGGTCCGTCGCGGATACCTGTATGGCGGAATCGAAGTTCCGGATGGAATGGACCAGCGCTATCGCGATTCGTTCAAGCAGTTTGAACACATGGCCAAAGCATTTTATGACTCCGGCGTTCCTATTGTGGCGGGCACGGATTCACTGGCGGGCTTTGCCCTGCATCGGGAACTGGAAATTTATGGCGAAGCAGGAATACCTGCGCCGAAAGTTCTGCAGTTGGCCACCATTGGCGCAGCCCGCATCATGAAGCGTGACCAGGAAGTGGGCAGCATCAAGCCGGGCAAACTCGCTGACGTGATTCTGGTGGACGGTGATCCTGCCACGAAGCTGTCCGACCTTGATCGTGTGGAGACCGTGGTGAAAGACGGCGTGGTGTACAAAGTTGCCGATCTTGATCGCGCGTTGGGTGTGCAGCCGGTCACGCACTAGCGGCGTTGCAAGATAAAAGCCCGGCGTCGCAAAGGTAAAAGCCTGGCAAATTAGTCTCCGCAGGCGGAGAGCAAATCAAGCTGGGGTTCGGGTAAGTGGGCCATTTCGTCAGGCTTCACGCGGCCGTTGAGCAGCTCATCAAAGAACTGATCAACGCTGGCCAGGATGTCCGGTCCTTTTTGCGCGTGATAAACCGCGCGACGCAGCGCGGTGCCGCCGGTTACGCCGTGCGTGAACCAGGCGACGAACTGTTTCATCTTGCCCGGCGTGCCGTGCATGTCTTCTTCCACCAGCATCTGGAAATAGGTCCGGATCATCTCGTAGCGATCGCGTTCCGTCGGCTGATCGTAGCGGCCAGTGTCGGCAAACTGGCGAATCTGGCGGAAGATCCAGGGATTGGACGCGGCGGTACGGCCGATCATCACGGCATCACACTTTGTCTGCGCCACCATGGAGACCGCATCTTCAGGCGTGCGAATATCGCCGTTGCCGATCACCGGAATCTTCACGGCGTCTTTCACAGCAGCAATCCATTCCCAGCGAGCGTTGCCGCTATAACCCTGTTCGCGAGTGCGGGCGTGAAGGGCCACCGCATTCAGGCCGCAATCTTCAGCCATGCGCGCCAGTTCCACGGCGACGATGTTCCCATCATCCCAGCCCAGGCGAAATTTCACCGTGAATGGAATCTTCACGGCCGAGCGCACGGCTTCAAAGATCTTACGGATCACCGGCAGGTCTTTCAGCAAGCCTGAGCCCCCGTTGCACTTCACCACACGCTTGGCCGGGCAGCCAAGGTTGAGGTCGACAATATCGAACCCGGCATCTTCCACGATCTTCGCCGAGCCGGCCATGGTGACGGGATCGCTGCCGAAGAGCTGCGCGGAGATGGGATGTTCGTCCTGGTAGAAATGCAGGTAGCGTTTGCGCTTTTTTTCGCGCGTGCGGAAAAGTCCGTCGGCGGAGGTGAACTCGGTCATCAGGAGTCCGCAGCCGGATGTTTCTTCATTCTTGAAAACCGCTGAGAGATGTCCGGCTCGTCGGTCGGCGTGATTGTCCGCTGTTGTGGCCGCTGAGACGATTCCCACTGTAGAAACCTTTCAGAGCCTGTGCTGAGAATTCTTCAGAATTGAAGCTCTGAGAAGTCTGCCTGACAGGTTGTGCGCTCGGCGCTTCCATCACTTCCTTCGCGCTCTGCACAAAGCTGGCATTGCGGATGAAACGACGGAAGACGGTGTCGGTGACGCCGGCCATGGGCGCCAGGATGGTGGCAGGAGCAATAGGCACATTGCCGACCTGGAAAGACTCCGGTACCTGCGCGCCCTCGGGCACGTCAGTGGTGGCAAGCGGAGTTTCCCAGAATTTTTGCAAATAGCCTTAGCACTTAGCACTTAGGTTGGCCCTTAGCCAAGTCAACAACAGAGCCAGAACTCTAGCCTTCAGCGAATGCCTTTGGCTAAATCAATGCCTGAGTACCTTAAAACTCCTAAACCTGCTCAAGCTAATGGCTAATAGCTAAAGGCTAATGGCTGGGTTTAAAAAACAAAGCCTCCGCCGCAGCGGAGGCCTGTGATCCTTGCGGCCTCTTACTTCTTGGCCATTTTCTCGTATTTGCGGCGGAAGCGTTCCACGCGACCTGCGGTATCCACCAGTTTCTGCTTGCCGGTAAAGAACGGGTGGCAATTGGAGCAGATTTCCAGGCTGATATCGCCTTTGTGGGTGGACCGGGTGGTGAACTGGTTGCCGCACGCGCAGTGCACGCGCGTATCGTTATATGCGGGATGAATTGCTGGCTTCATGGCCTTTAAAAACCTTTCCGTGTGGATAAGACGTTTATTTTAACGTAATTAGCTGATTTTGGCTATTTCTGGTCGCTTTGGTTAGATTCCCGGGCGGTCTAAAGGATTCGCCAGCCCCGACCAACGCCGAATCGGCGCCAAATGGGATGAAAACCGAGTCCCCCGGCGAGGGTGTGGTCACGATTTCTCAACGTCACGATTTCTCAACATAATTTCTCAACATAATTTCTCAACCCAGGGATGTTTCTCAGCGCCAGAACCAGAACCAGAAAAGGGGGCCTAAGCCCCCTTATGCCCCGCTTTTCTGTCTTTCATCTAACATCTAACTTCCAGGTGTCCTAATTACTGACGATCCGTGGAGCGCGCTCTGGCGCTGTTAGAACCTGGTGCTGTAAGAACCATCCATTAGAATCTGGTGCTCATCAGGACCGGGGTCGCACTCTTTCCGCCCCTGGCTTCGGCTACGACCACGCCGTCCATCTCCAGCGATGCGATGTCCTTGTTCGCCGCGGATACTTCCATGGCCAGCGTCTTGAGTGTCGCGTCCACCGTTTCCTTCTCCGCCAGGTACGAGTTCACGAAATCGGCGGCGCCATCGCCCATCGGCTCCGGCAGAGATCGCTTCCTGCCTCAGGGCTTCCAGCTTCTCTTGCTCGGCTGTCATTCTGGCTTCACAGCCTTGCACTCTGGCCTGCAGGTTGTTGATCTGCGTCTGGACTTCCGCCTTCATTGGCACGGCCGGCGGATCAGGGAAATGATCAGGGTTGATTTCAGCCTGCGCCGCCGCAAAGCTTACGGTTGCCAGTGCGAACAAGGTCAAAGTTGCGATGGTTTTCAGGCTTTTCATGACTCATCTCCTTAAGCTGGCTTCCTTTTAACTTCTTAGCTTCCTTGGATCGTCCAGCGCCCTTCTGTAAAGCAATCCCCGCGCCAAAGTTCGCCACAGGAATTCAGGAGAATGAGCTATTGAAAACAAACAACTTGCGCCATGAGGGCTTTTTACTGCGGCTGGCGGCGGGCCTGCATCCATAGACGCGTCATATACCGACAGCAACGGCCCCGCGCCGTGGGATATTGGCCGGCCGCAGCCGGCAATCGTGCGTCTTGCTTCCGAAGGCGGATTCTCTGGCGCGGTGCTTGATGCCGGCTGTGGAACTGGCGAAAACGCGCTGCACATCGCTGCACTGGGATTGCCGGTTCTTGGCATTGACGTGGCTGAGACGGCGCTCGCCATTGCTCGGCAAAAGGTTAAAGATCGTCGAATAAAAGATCGTCGAATTAAAGACCGTGGAATAAAAGATCGTGAAATAAACGATCGTGAAAAAGATGAAATACACGAATAAAAGCCGAGTTCGCCGCGGCGGACGCCTTCCACCTGGAGCATCTAGGTCGCAAGTTTGAGACCGTGCTCGACTGCGGACTGTTCCACACCTTCAATGGCGACGAGCGGCCAGCCTATGTAGCGACCGTAACAATAGTCTCGCCTCAGTGACTGAGCACAATGGGACCCTGTATGTTCTCTCTGCTTCAGTGACAAGGGACCCGATATCGGCCCGCATCCCGTCAGCCGGCAAGAGCTGCGTGAGGCTTTCAGTCCGGACAAGGGATGGAATATCGCTTCCATCACACCGGACCGGATTGAGACCAGATTCCACGATCTTTTATTGCACAACCAGGGCGCTCCAGCCTGGCTTGCGACCATCAAACGCGCCTAAAGCGCTGCCCGGCCGTAGCTGCTAGCCAGTCAAAATACCGCACCCCTTGGGATATCCCAAGACTAAGTTCTTTCGAATCCTAGTTGAGGTAATGGGGGGAGTACCATCGGGGATCGCCGAGATCGGGAAAGCAATCTTCACCACGGAGGCACGGAGACACGGAGAAAACCGGAATGCTTACCGCGGATAGACGCGGATGGTCGCGGATCGGGCAGAATTTCCGGGTTCACCCAACGAAAAGCTTGGGTGACATTGGGTGACCTTGGGTGTAATTGGGTGAAACGGGGGGTAGGGGCAAGGGTGAAAAAATTGGTAATTGAGTAATTTAGTAATCGGGTAATCGTGGAATCGCCGAGATCGCCGTCATCGCGCGACATCGCCCGTGATCGCACGAGATCGGGAAAACCCTTAACGCGGATGGCCGAAAATCCTTGCATTGAGGTGCTTAGCGGAGAACGTACAGATCAGACGTTGAATCAGAGGCAGGCCAGGCCCGATTTGGTCCAAAGAAAAGCCCGAAACTCAGGTAAAATAGAAAAGCACATCTCTGCCCAGCAGCAATTAGCTGTCTGGATCTTGAACCAGCTATTCTTCATCTAATTATCGAATGAAATATTGGCGCCAAATCCTAAGATTCTTTGTTTCCTTGCAGTTACTGCCAGCCCTGGAGAGTGGGGAAGAAACCCTGGTCGGCGGGCAGGCCGTGGTGGAAGGCGTAATGATGCGTTCGCCTCATGCCTGGGCCATCGCTATTCGTAAGCCCGATGGTCAGATCACCACGCACAGCCAGACGTTGGTCCGCCCTTCGGAGAAGCGTAAGTGGCTGGGCTGGCCGTTCATTCGCGGGATTGCGACACTGGGCCAGGCGATGAAACTGGGCTTTGTGGCGTCAAAGTTTTCACTGGATGTGGGTCTGGCTTCCGTTGCGGAAGAAGAGGGAGAGAAGGCGCCTACCATCAGCAACTGGATGATGGTGGTGAATATGGTCTTTTCCATCGGCTTCTTCATTGTGATGTACAAGTTGATGCCGTTGCTGGCGGCCAACGGTTTAAAGAAGCATTACCACTCGTTGGACAATAATTTTTACTTCAGCCTGGTGGATGGCGCCATACGCATTGCCCTGTTCCTGCTGTTTGTCTGGGGAATTTCGCTGTTCAAGGACATCAAACGGATCTATCACTATCACGGCGCCGAACATAAGACGGTCTTCGCTTTTGAAGATCACGGCATGCCGAATATCGATCAGGCGCAGGCATATTCAACGTACCATCCGCGCTGTGGCACCAGCTTTTTGATGACGATCATGTTGATCTGCATCTTCGTTTATGCGGCGTTCCCGATCCAGTCATTGTGGGGCAAGTTCGCGCTTGCGCATTGTGTTCCTGCCGGTGATTGCGTCGGTGTCATATGAGCTGATCAGATTCTCGGCCAAGCATGGCAAATCGATTTTTGCTCTGATGACCAAGCCGGGACTCTGGCTGCAACGCATTACTACGCAGCCTCCCAGTGACGACCAGGTTGAGTGCGCGATTGTGGCCCTGCAGCAGGCCATGGAACTGGAAAAGAAACACGGCGGCGAGTTAGTCATCGCCTGAGGTGATTGCAAATGACATCATCGCTGATCCTATTGACGATCGAAGTATCACAGCCGAATCTCTAGCGGGCCCTCCGCTCATTTCGCTTTCCTTGAATTCCAAACACAAGGTCCCTTACTCCTGTTTCGGACGCAGAAGAAAACGCGTCCTCGATCACAGGGATTCGGGATGACGAGCCGGCTGATGACGTAAATCTTCCGGCTGACAAAAAGCGGGCGGCCATGCGAGCCGCAAAAAGAAAGACAAAAGAGAGATTGAAAATGTTTGAGAGATTAAATCAGCTAGAGACCAAATATGACGAGTTGACCAGGGCGCTGGCGTCGCCTGAGGTGATGAATGACTCGCAGAAATACCAGAAGACCGCCAAGGCGCACAGCGAGATCTCTGATGTTGTAGAGAAGTATCGCGAGTTCAAGGACCTGAAGCGCGGCATTGAGGAAAGCAAGGCGATGCTGGCCGATGAGTCTGACGCGGAGATGCGCACCTACGCGCAGGAAGAGCTCACGCGTCTGGAAGAACGCCTGGCTACCACCGAAGAAGAGATGAAGGTGCTGCTCCTGCCCAAGGACCCCAACGACGAGAAGAGCGTGGTGCTGGAAATCCGCGCCGGTACAGGCGGCGACGAAGCCACCTTATTTGCCGCGGAGATGTTCCGTATGTATAACCGCTACGCGGAAACGCAGCACTGGAAGGTGGAAGTGCTCTCCACGTCAGAGTCTGGTGTGGGCGGATTGAAGGAAGTGATTGCCATCATTGAAGGCAAGGGCGTGTATTCGCGCATGAAGTTTGAAAGCGGCGTGCATCGCGTGCAGCGCGTTCCGGCCACGGAGCAGCAGGGCCGTGTGCATACATCGGCGGTGACCGTTGCAGTGCTTCCGGAAGCCGAAGACGTTGACGTGAAGATCGAAGCCAAAGACATTCGCATCGATACCTTCTGCTCTTCCGGTCCGGGCGGCCAGTCTGTAAACACAACCTACTCCGCTGTCCGCATCACGCATCTTCCCACCAACACGGTGGTGAGCTGCCAGGACGAAAAGTCGCAGATCAAGAACCGCGAAAAAGGTATGCGCGTGCTGCGCTCCCGTCTCTATGAAATGGAGATGGAAAAGCAGCAGCAGGCCCTGGCGAAAGAGCGCAAGTCGCAGGTAGGTAGTGGCGACCGCAGTGAGAAGATCCGCACTTACAACTTTCCCCAGAATCGTGTGACTGACCATCGCATTGGCATGACGCTGCACCAGCTTACAGACGTGATGGATGGTAAGCTTTATCCCATTGTGGACGCGCTGATCACGCACAACCAGGCAGAGAAGCTGAAAGAACAGACAGAAGTGATGGCCTAGCGATTCAGGGCCCGAAACGCAGATTTCGTCGAGCATTTCTTCAAGCAATCATTTCTTCAAGCAATCAGAGGCGATCCATGCAGTTAAAGCAAGCCGTAGATTCCGCCTTCCAGCGGTTCATTGCCGCTGAAGTTCCGTCTCCTCGTTTAAATGCCGAAATTCTCATGACCTTCACGCTGGCCCGGGATCGCTCTTATTTGTTTGCGCATCCTGAACGCGAGCTGTCCCCGGAAGAGCAGTATCGTTACGAAGAGGTCATCACGCAGCGAGAGCAGGGCTGCCCCACGCAGTACATCACCGGACACCAGGAGTTCTGGGGGCTGGATCTGCTGGTTTCTCCCGCGGTGCTGATTCCGCGACCTGAAACCGAACACGTGGTTGAGACGGTCCTGGAGCTGGTGAAAGAGCACTATCGCGAAAACCACGCTCGTATCAGAATCGTGGATGTTGGCACAGGTTCCGGCTGTATCTCGCTGGCATTGGCCACGGAGCTTCCGCAGGCCGAGATTCATGCCTGCGACATTTCCGATGAAGCTCTGGAAATGGCCCGCGTAAATGCGGCGCGTCTTGGCCTGGGCTCGCGCGTGCTGATACGGAAGTCTGATCTGCTGTCTGTATATGAATGCGACACATTTGATTTCGTTGTTTCCAATCCTCCCTATGTGGGCGATGGCGAGGCAGACAAGGTGCAGAAGCAGGTCAGGGATTTTGAGCCGAAGATCGCGGTCTTTTCCGGCGGGGAAGGCATGGATATCTACCGGCGGTTATTGCCGCAGTCGCAAGCGGTCTTGCGCTACGGAGGATGGTTTGTGACCGAGATCGGCTTTTCCATTGAGGAGAAGACGAAACGGCTGATGCGTGGCTGGGAAGACGTGCGCACCACGGCAGATCTGCAGGGCATTCCAAGAGTGATTGCGGCCAGAAAGCCCGCAGCACAAAAAAGCGCGACCATGAAAGTCGCGCTTCCTTGAAGGGTTTCGAGGCGCAGCGAGCAAAAGCAGATTCCTCACCCAGTCGCTACGCTCGGGGGTTCGGAATGACAAACTCTCAAGGGAGTGGAGTCTCTACTTTTGTTTGAAAACCGTTACTGCGTGCTTTCCAGCACCCGAACCTTCCACCGGTCTTCGGCTCCAGTCATGATGGCGTAATAGTGCACCTCTGACTGGTCAGAGTGGATTACCGTGTCGCCGTCCAGTACCTGCGTTTCCAGCGATGCCGTGTCTTTGAGTTCAATGGCTGATCCGTCGGGCGAGTAGAAGATTGCGTCCACTTTGTGTCCGTGGTCCACAATGCGCGTCTTCAATCCGTTCTGTGTCTGCTCTTTCACGCGTTCTGTGAATTTGTCGAGAGCATATCCAGTAAAGTTTTCCGTGAGTGGCCCTGTGCTGTTGTTCGCCAGCGCGCTACCCAGACCCTGCCATGCGGCCGTATAGTCGCGCAGAATCGATTGCTGTGTGCTATCTTCCACGGCCCTGGGCCCGGTTGAGGCAGTGTTCAGCTGCACGGAAGGTTTGGTATCGGCAAAAATACGCTTTAACAAAGGGACTGCGCCGGAAAATGCAATGGCCAGGCCGAGCGTGAGTATAACGAGGCGTGTAGCTTTCACTCTCCACCTCCAATGTGCAGTTCATTGCCCAGGACTACGCCGGCCGCAACTGAGATGGTCGCCTTGTTTGACGCGGGCAGTTGCACGCGCGCAATGCCTTTCTTGATGCGTGCATCCACAACGCTGCGGCCCGTACTGTCAGTCTCGGTGAAGGTAACAATGGTGCCGTCAGGAACGGCGTTACCGGTGCAATCGCGAATCGGCTCTGACTGCACGATGATCTGGTCCTTCTCGCGCCCCACAACCTTGATGCGCAAATTGCAAGGATCGGAGGCTACCTGCTCAACCACTCGATTCACGGAAACGTCATCCACGGACGCCACAAATTGCGCTGCGCCCGCCTTCGCCGCTGACGAGCTGTTAATGTATGCAACGCCTTCCTTGCTGTTAATACTGTGTGAAGCCGTAGTGCCTCCAACCGAGAGGCTGAACTTCACCGGCGTCGGATCAAGGATAAGGTTGTGGAATTTGTCAAAGATGAAAGCCACGCCGCTCACCGAATTCGGGCGGGCCACCGGAACTCGCGAAGGCCGCGCGGAGAAGTTGAGGATTTCAGGTTTGCCGGGCTTCACGTAGAAGACCTGCGATTGCGGTCCACCGCTGCCACGAACAATCACAACCCAGCGGCCGGCGCTGCGTATCTCCTCGCCTTTCACCTGAACGTCTTCGCCCAGGCGGATCTTGCGTTTCAATGACGTTCCAGGCCCAACCAGATAGAGGGTTCCATCGCCGCTGCCCGAGGTCCCAATACTGAACGCCTCGCCGGCAACCGGGCTTTGCGGAATGCGAAGCTCTACGGCGTTCGCACGATCAGAGGCGAACCAGCAGGCGGCAATGGCAAGGCCAATCAGGATAAGTTTGCGCACGGTTAATCCTTACGGTTGAGACTGTATTGGTTCACAGTCACACGATAGGTATGGACGTTTTTTGCCAGATCATCGCGCAGGTCTACAGCGAATGATTGTGGCGTTTGCGGCATCAGCGCGTGATCCACGTAGCCGTCAGAGATCCATATGACTTTGCCGGAGTTGTCATAGAAGGTGGCCAGCACGTGAGGAATGTTCACTGTCTGTCCGCTCTCATTGAGCAGATCGCCGCGCAGCACAGTATGGCCCTTGGCGTCCTGTTCAATGCGCTGGTGCAACACGCCGATGACCGGATCAGCCGATGCTGGAACCAGCATGGAGTCAGGCTTCATGCGAACGGACTTCACCTCAGCCAGCTTCACCTTGGGAAAGTCGATGCGGTAAGGAGAAATCTCCTTTGGCAGCAGGACGTGAGACGCTTTGTCAAAGCTGGTTTCCTGGGAAAGGTCCTGTCCGTTCTTACCCACCAGCGTTGCCCCCACTGAGACGAATGCGGGGATGGTGTCTTCATTCTCCACTTCACCCAGAATCGTCACCGTACCGTTCTGCTCCGTGGGATTCATGGAGAGTATTCGGATGTGTGGATTCTCCACGTTCTGTGAGCCCCAGTCGTCCCCCACGCCCCGCCATACGATGTCCCAGCGAAGGTAGTTCACCGGGATCACCTGCGGCGGAACCACAGGAACTTTCTCCGCAACCCACATCACTTTCCATGCCCCGCTGTCCTTTACAACCTTAAGATCGCGTGTGTCATAGAAGGCGCCTACGGCGGTGGAGTATTTCAATTCCGTGCGGACCATGGCCTCATTGGCGGATTCATTCAGCGCATGGGCCGTAACGCTTTCCAGTGATGAGTACGTGCGCAAGCTTCCATCGCGTCCCGTGAGATCACGGGTGAAGGCTGGCAGATCCACATTGCTGGCGGGCGAAATGTAGCTGTACGCGCCCTGCCAGTTGTGTCCCTGGACGTTGTTGAACATGGCCTGCACAGCGCCTTCAGGCGTTGAAGCCGGCGCGGTCCCACTGGTGTGCACAGCGCCGGCGGCAACAAACGCAAGGGTAAGAAGTGAGAAAACAATGAGCAGTACGCGTCCCATTAGCGCACCTCCCGCAGAACAGGTTCGTTGGAGTAGGCCGGGAACTCCAGCGGCTCAGATTTGCCAAGTCGACGGTCCGGCAGCAGAAGGACAAAGAGTAGCGCGAGAATGCTGCTTCCAATCGGCAGCGTTCCCCAGAGAAGTCCTTCCATGGCGGTTGGTCGCACGCCGAGATCAGTTGGACGCGCCGGAGCAATGCCATCTTTCACCCACAGGCTCACGTTGCCGTGATCGTAGGTTTCTTCCTTGCGCCATCCGGCAAAGGCCAGTAGCGGCTCGTAATACGGATCGCGGACAAACGTGTATTTCAGTCCATAGTGATCAGCGTGCTTGAGCATGGCGCGGAGTGACTCCATGCCGTTGGATCCGTAATACTTGGAGTTGGTCATCTGGCCGGAGCCAAAGGCTGTCATTTCCGGAAGCAGACGGGCGGAGTTGTAATCTCCGTCAACGCTGCTGGCGGTTGTATAGGTACTGATCAGATCGAACTTGCTGCCACCCATTCCCAGAGTCAGATAACGGAACTTGTCGTGATTGTCGCGATTGAGGAATGAGATGACCTCTTCCACGCTGAAAGGTCTGTCTCGCGTAATGTGATACACCGGCCACGCGATCGCCAATCCAAACGAAAGTGCGGCCATGCTGCCAAGAGTGAAAGCCGCTTTCCGGCCGTATCGGTCCATGAATTCAGCAGCCAGCAGACCCACGATCGGCAGCGCCATGATGGAAGCCAGAAGGCTGAATCGCTCAAAAGTGAGGACCTCAAACGCACGGCCCAGGAGCAATTTGGGAATCGGAGTGGTGCCGCCGAGTGAGAACAGCATTGCCAGCCAGAAGCCCAGAAACAAGGGCCGCAGGCGGGCTTCTTTCAGTCCACGAACGAAGATGAACGGGATTGTCAAAATCAGCCATCCCCACGGAACCACAAAGAAGTTCATTCCCGCACTCGGGAACAGGAAGAAGTTCAAGCGGCTGTCATGCGGAATCGGCATCTGCTTGATCGGGTTGTAGTAGAGAGACACGAAAAACGGATAGAGCACTGCGATGATGCCGGCAGCTCCCAATATTGCGAATGTAAGTGTGCGGGCAAACACACCTACCACGGAGGCTTCTGCGCCCTCGCGGCGGCGGTCCATGAATGCCATGGCGACCACGGGAAGGGTGAAGATGAAGCTGCCGAAAATAAGGGTTACGTGGTGCGCAGCGGCTGCGGCCAGCAGCAGGAACAAGCCTTTGAGCAATGATTTCCAGCGAGCTTCACGCGCCCACTCGTAGTAATACGGCAGCGCGTTCAGATAGAGCGGCGCTGCCCAGGTAGTTGAGAGCTGTCCGGCGTTGTAAACCAGAAAGCCCAGCGCCCCCAGCATCACACTGCCAAGGGCCGCGTAACTGGCGGCTCGCTCACTCACCCATATTCGCGCGTAGCGGAAAACGCCGATCGGCAGCAGCAGGATGGCAATGAACTGGACAAAGATGTATGCCATGTCCAGGCCAATGACATGCGAGAACAGGGCTACCCATTGTTGCTCCATGGGCGGATAAGAGGTCTGCGAAAAGCCGGTAAACTGCTTGGGGTTCCACGGATCAAACCAGTGCTGTGCGTAGTGCGACGCGAAGAATTTATGAAAATTCGCATCGTAGGAATCATTGGGGAGCTGCATCAGCAACAGCGGACCATGTACCACCAGCGCCAGCAATAACACCCAGCTGATGGGGATGGCCCGGCTCAACAGGGGAGCTGGTCTGTTGGCCACAATGGAAGGGGAACTCATGAAAAGACCTCCGCGCTCAGTGACAAAACGTCGATGAGAAAAGAAATGAGAAAAAGCAGCAGTTTTGCTTTCAGACCAGTTTCGATTCAAAAGTGGCCCTAAGGTTTGCCTTGTGGCATCCGGATTCTCACTTTGCCGCTTATTCGATGAGTTTTCACAGGTTCTGGCAATCCTCCAGCTCAGAAATGGCATCTTGAAACTACATGAGATCAGAGCTGCTGTCCCTGGAACAGTTGCGCTGACTCTCAATGAATGCGCAAAAGTATCCCTGGCGTCCTCACAGATGCCTTCTGTGATTGGGTAACTCTTGCGCATGAACGGTTTCAGAGACTTGGTAACTCAAACATTTCGGTGGTCCCGTGAGAAGAAATCTTTTAGGTCTGGCACTTCTATGCGCGCTGCTCCAGCCTGCTTTTGCTCAGGAGCAGACATTTGAACTTGGCAGCCAGCCGCAGCAGAAACAGAATGCCCAGCCCACCAAGAAGGGCAAGGGCAGCAAGAAACAAGCCCAGACGTCGCAGGAGTCCTCCGGCTCAAGCGGCCTTGGATTCGGCACCAGTATCGAAGTCGGCCGCAACGCCCGCGCCGCGCAAGATGCTCTAGCCAAAGGTAATTACGCCGCCGCCATGACCTATGCGCGTCGGGTCACGCAGGCCGCTCCCAACAATCCAGGCCATTGGTTCCTGCTTGGCTATGCATCGCGTTTGGCGGGAAACTATTCGCAGTCGCTGGAGGCTTTCGACCGCGGTCTGGCTGTGTCTCCCAGTTCCGTGGAAGGACTTTCCGGCAAAGCCCAAACCTACATCCGGATGGGCCAGACCGATGAAGCGAAAAAATTATTGCTCCAGGTAATCGCCGCTAATCCACGCCGCGGCAATGATCTTGCCATGGCCGGCGAACTTTTTATGCAGTCAGGCGATCTCCGCCAGGCGACGAACCTGCTCGAGCGTTCCGAGAACGTTCAGCCATCCTCTCACGCTGAGCTTTTGCTGGCGATCGCTTACATGAAGCAGAAGCAGACTGACAGGGCCAAAGCGCTTCTGGATAAAGCCATGAGGCGCGATCCCCGCAACGTGGATGTTTCCCGCGCGGTGGCACAGTACTATCGTGAAGCCCGTGACTACAAGTCTGCGATTGCCATACTGAACAAAGCGCCGCGCAAGACCGTGGATGTCTATTCCGAACTCGGCTATACCTACAGTCTTGCCGGCATGAAACGTGAGTCCGCGAACTCCTATGAACAAGCCGCGACCATGGCTCCCAAAGCCGTGAATGTGCAATTAGCGGCTGCGCAGTCGCAACTGCGGGTCGGCAATCTGGACAAGACGCGCATGTATCTTGCTCGCGGTGAGCAGCTGGATGCCAACTATTATCGCCTGCATGCGATTCGCGGAGATCTCGCGGTGGTTGAGCATCGTGACCAGGACGCAGTTCGTGAATATCTCGCCGCGATTGCTGCCATGCCGGAAGGGCCTGCCGAAGGCGTTCTGTATCCAACGCAGCTGCGCCTTCAACTGGTGGACGCATTCCGCAATCTGCAGGATGAATCCGCGGTCCAGCAACAGGTGAGGCTCGGCCTTGATGCACTGGCAAAATTTCATGTGGATGCCGCACAGCAGGTTGAATATCTGCGTTTGCGCGCCGCGTTGCGCGGCATCGGAAATGACTTCAGCGGAGCTGAGGCTGACCTGAAACAGGCCTTGCAGATTGAACCCGGCAATGACAGTGTCACGTTGCAATATGCCAACCTGCTGTGGAGGAACAACCGCAAGAACGAAGCGCGGCAAATGTATTCTGTGTTGTTGCAAAGGGACCAGAAGAACCGCTTCGCTCTGGAAGCCATGGGTTATCTCTCTCGTGACGTGGGTGACAATAAAGCTGCAGAAAGCTATTTCACCCGTATGGCGGCAGCCTATCCTGACGATTATGTTCCGTTCGTAGCACTGGGCGATCTCTACACCGCCACCAGAGAATTCGGCAAAGCGGAAGCCAATTACGAAAAAGCGTTCAAGCTGGCGCCCTCCAATCCGCAGATTATCGCCGCTGGTTCTAACGCCGCCATCGACGGGCATAAGGTGGATCTTGCTGGTGAGTGGATTGCACGCGCCACCGGCACCATGAAAAATGATCCGCGCGTGATGCGTGAAACCGAGCGCTTCCTGTTTCTCAAAGGCAGGTACCTGGAATCGGCGCGCATCGGACAGCAAGCTCTGGCGAAGATACCTCATGATCGTGACGCCGCCGTGTACCTCGCTTACGATTACTACAATCTTGGCCGCTTTGATGACACGCTATCGCTGGTCAGCCGTTATGAAAGCATCATGCCGAAAGAGCCGAATTTCCCGTTGCTTGCGGGACACGTGCATCGCCAGAATCAGCTTCTGCAGCAGGCCATTGACGACTTTACCCGCGTAATACAGAAAGATCCCAGGATGCTGGACGCACTTGTCATCCGCGGCTACGTGCGCAATGACATGCAGGATGCCACCAATGCTGTCAATGACTTTGAGCCGGCGTTGAAGGCCAATCCTGACAATGGTATCGCCCACCTCGGGCGAGCTTTCTCTTATCTACAACTCCGCCGCTCCCGCGAAGCGCTTGATGATATTGCCAGCGCCCAGAAAACCCTGGGCGATGTGGGGGCAATCCACATGGCAAAAGCAACGGCGTATCGCCAGATGCGCGTGCTGGATAAAGCCGAAAAAGAATATCGGCTGGCGCTGAACGCAAGTCCTGACGATCTCAAGCTGCATCTTGCCCTGGCGGACACTCTCTATCATGGCCGGCACTATGGCCGTGCGATTGAAGAATGGAACAACGCTCTTCGGCTTTCGCCCGACGATCCTGTGATCTACGCCAGCCTGGCGGCTGCGAACGCTCAGACGCGCAATCGTCCGGAAGCATATCGTTACATTCAACTGGCTGAGCGTGAAGGCAATGATCAGGCAGCGATTCTGGTGGCGACAGGTGAAGCGCTTCTGACCATGGGCGAACAGAAAGCTGCCCAAGAGCGTTTTACCCGGGCCCTGGATGCGCCTGACGCTAACCGCGTGGATGTGCGTCTTGAGTTCGCCAAGCTGTTCCACGATCAAGGCAAAGATGAGGCGGCCAAGCAGGAAGTCGCATTGGCTTTTGCCGAAGCTCGCATAGGCGAAGCTGCACCGGTAACCACCGATAACATGGTGGAAGCCGCCAACATCTTCCTGGCCGCGCACGACTTTGATCTGGCTGAACGCTATTTCAACAAAGCCAAGGAAATGGGCGCCTCTGACGATACTGTCGCCATAGGCATGGCAAACACTTACATCGCCCAGGGCAGAGACCGCGACGCTGAAGCCCTGCTTCGGCAACTTGGGAAGTCACCGGACTACGAGCAGAACTATGATTACCAGCTCGCCTGGGCCAACATCTACAACCAGCGGCATGACACGCTTCACGCAATATCTGCCTTCGCTCATGCCAATGAATTGGCGTCCAACGATCCAGTCGCTGAACGTGGTCTTCTGCAAGTGGCTGGTGACGAGGGCACGGAAATTTATCCGAATCTGTTCATGCAAAGCAATCTCATCTCCGGGGCGCTCTATGACGATGCCACTATCTACCAGATGGACAATGAGCTCTTCGGGATCACCACGCTTCCGCGTTCATCCCAGGAGACAGATCTCATCAGCACGTTCCGCTATCACACCTCACACTTCACTCCGATTAACGGTTCCTTCGGCGTCCGCAACTATCATGGTCAATTGTCGGTGCCCAGTGATCTTCAAATTGTTGGCCGCAACACCTATGACACTCTGTTTGACGTGGGCACCACTCCCGTCGTGCGCCTGGGCAATGCGCGTTTCATCCTGAATCCCGGCATCGCCTTCACCATACGGCGTGACACGGAAAGCCCCGTTCCTATTAACCAGAATCTGTTCCGGCAATATCTTTATGTGAACAGTTCTCCGCTCTTCCAGTGGCTCACCATTCGCGCGAATGGCATTCACGAATCAGGACCGTTCACCGAACAAAATCTCAGCTCTCGTGATCTTGGCGCGACGGTGGAATTCGCCGTCGGCCGTCCTTGGGGTCACAATTCGCTGGTGACAGGGTATTCCGTCCGCGATCTTCTGTTTCATCCGCTGGTTCGTGAGTTCTTCACCACGTCCACCTGGGTTGGATGGACGCACACGTTCGGTGACAACAAGGCTTCTGTAACCGGTCTGGGCAAGTTCATCCGCTCATGGCGAGTGCAGGACCAGACCTTTGCCCTTGGTCAGGCCCTGGTTCCGGGCGCCCGCTTTGACTATAAGTTCAATGAACGCTGGCAGCTGACTTCTGCCTTCGACATCCAACATGGCCAGGGATTCCATCTTTATGACAACGTTCAGAGCGGTATCTTCATCTCTTATGTAAAGCCACTGCATCGCGGTTACAACGATGGGAGCGGCAACCTGTCCGTTGAATATCCTCTGCGATTCGCAGTAGGCCTGCAGCAACAAAGTTTTTACAACTTCACCGGTGCTAATGCGAACACATCGTCGTTCCGTCCGGTTATCCAAGTTTCGTTGTTCTAAAAGAAGGAGAACCGACAGCCCGTGAAGATTTGTCTCGTGAGTGCATTTCCACCAAGCAAAGTAGTATTGAATGAGTACGGATATCACGTTGCACGCGAACTCCATGCCGATCCCCTGATTGCGCTCACGGTTCTTGCCGACGAGGTCAAACCGGCCGAGCCTGAGCTGCCGGAGTTCGATGTGGAACGCTGCTGGGCCATGAACCGGGTCGCCAATCATTTCTCCATGCTGCGGGCCATCCGCGCTATTAAGCCTGACGTGGTCTGGTTCAACCTGGTCTTCTCCAGCTTTGGCACCAAGGAAAGCCCACTGGCCGCATTCTCCGGACTCACCCTCCCCGCCATGACGCGGATGGCTGGTTATTACACACACGTCACGCTGCACCACCTCATGGACCATATCGATCTGGAGGATGCTGGCGTCCGGCATAAGCGGCTCTTCCGCTTCGCCGGCAACGCCGCCACGCGGCTGCTGCTGATGGCAAATTCGGTCTCCGTGCTTCTGCCGGCATACCGGCGAACGCTCATTCAAAAGTATCGCGGCGAAAACGTACACTTCCGCGCCCACGGCATCTTCGGCGCGCGACCCGAGTTTCCTGACTTCAGCCGCCGCGGAAACCCTGAGCATCGCATACTGGCGTTCGGTAAATGGGGAACGTATAAGCGTTGCGAGATCCTGATTGAAGCCTTCGAGGAGCAAGTGGCTCCCAGGTTCCCCAACGCAAAGCTGATTATCGCAGGTGGCAACAACGGAAACTCGCCCGGATATATTGAGTCGTTGCGGGAAAGGCATGGCGGCCATGAACGCATTGAGTTCACGGGTTACGTGGAAGAAGAGCAGATTCCTGAGCTCTTCGGCACGTCTTCTTTCATGGTGATGCCATATACCTCAGCCACTGGCGCCAGCGGAGTAGCACACCTGGCCGCACAACACGGTGTTCCCATCATCTGCTCTGATATTCCTGATTTCCGCGAAATGGCTGATAGTGAATCGCTGGGTATTAAGTTTTACCCGGTGGGAGATAAGGCGGCCCTGGCCCAGAGCATGATTGATCTTCTCGACTCGGAAGAAGACCGGCACACCATGTCTGAGCAGAATTTTTCCGCGGCTTTGCGCCTCACCATGCCGCAGATTATCCGCCAGTATGTTCGTGCTTTTGATCGTCATCAGCGGGCACGTGCGCTGGAGTCAGTTTCGCGCTTCCGCAGAATTCCATCCTGGATTCCATCGCGTTCTGCCATTTTCCGAGCTTCCGGCTCACGCTGGAATGGCTGGAGCTAGACTTGTTGCCCAATCACGAGGCCGGGGCGAGGAATCGCCGACAATCTGCCGGGATCGCACGTCTGGCGCAGATCGGAGGGCAGAACTCTTACCCTTGATTTCGGACAGCGATCAGCAGGCTGAATCGCGGTGATCGGAAAACTTGCCGATCTCGCCGATGGAACGCGCGATGTCGTGCGCACCTAATGGTGTACGTCAGTAAAGCTTGCTGTTATCTCATCTGCAGCCCGTCTGCCACTGTTGATCGCCCCGTTCACCGTGCCGTTGTGTCCTTCGGCGTTCGTGGCTTCACCGGCAAAAAACAACGTGTCAGCAAGTGGTTCGGCTAGAAGCTGCCCTGCATTCGCACCGCCGACGTTTCCGTAGCTGTAAGCGCCCAGGGCGAACTCATCTGACTGCCAATCGTGCACAAAGCCGGCCGTGAGTCTTGTCTTCAAGTCCGATTCACTTGTTACCAGGATCTCCGCCAGCGTTGCCACCGCAATGGCTGTGATCTGCGCCTCGCTCTTGCCTTTAAAGGGAAGGGCGTACCTGCCTGCGGCCCAGCCCGTGAGTACTGGATAGGAAAGAGGATTAGTCGTCCACCAGGTTGGGAAATGCTGGTGGTCGGTAAACAGGAAGCTCAAGTTGCGCATGTGCGGGTCGGACTGCCAGAACTTTTCCCGCGAAGCAAAGGCTTACGCGGATCACCGGTCCCATGCTGAGCAGTTGCAACGCCTGTTTCTTTGCTTCAAGCGGCGGCGTAAATTCAACGCTACCGGCTTGCAACACTCCAAGCGGTAAAGTGATCATCGCCCGGGGCGCCCGAAACTCACCCTGAGACGTCTCCACAACCACGTCTCCTGGTCGCCATCGCACCCTCATGACTCGCGTATTCAACAGCATGCTGGCCTGGGCTTTGCCATTATCAAGGATTCCATTCGCCAGAGCGTCTACCAGTTTGCTGTATCCGTCCTGCAGGCGAAATGACCTGTCGCCATCGACTGACTCTTCCGCCTGTGTCGCCTTCACCAGCCAATGTACGCCGACGCGTTCGGGATCGGCGGCATGGAAGCCTTCCACAAAACGGGTGGCTTGCTGCTTTGCCTCGGCAGAGTACTTTGTGCTTTTGAGATATGCGCTGAATGACTGGTCAGGACCACGGTCAGGTATTTTGTCAAAGAGTTCGTCAACCTCTGTCATCAGGTTTTCAGAGTCTTCCCACCTGCCGCCAATCTTGCTGCGAAATTCGCCTGAATTTTCGGACAGCTTCAGGCCTGCCGCCTTAGCGGTTTTCACGATCTCCGGCGGGCGGCCATGCACAAACTCCGCTCCCAGCTCAACCGGATATCCATCGTGATGCTGCGTAAAGATCCTGCCGCCCATCCGTTCTCGCGCTTCCAGCACCAGTACATTCATGCCGGCAGCAGCAAGACGTTGCGCTGCGGCCACTCCGGCAATTCCCGCGCCAATGACAATGATGTCCGCCGTCGCAGCCTTCGTAAAAGCTGTTTTCATATGGCGGTAATCATAAACTTGACGTGGTCACCGAGGGCTTGGCAGCACTTTGCGATGTCGGCATTGGATAAACTCCCAGCGATCGGGCTGCCCCAATGTCGACATTCAGTATCTCGTCCTTGGGAGTTTTTCCCAGCCAGCCTTGAGCTCGCTTGACGGCTGAGCGAAACGTACCCGCGGGCAGGACCGTTAGATCGACATAAAGAATGTCTTCGGTCGATGGACCCAACCGCACACCCGCGAAGGCATGTCCCGGCACTATCACCACTACCGGACGCATGCCCAGGTTCTCCATGGCTGAAGCAAACAGCACGCTCACATCAATGCAGTTTGCGTTATTCAGGACCAGGGTCTCGCGTGGCAGGCGTATGCGTTGTGTCTCTCCGGGATAATTGCCGAAAGTATAGATGCTGCTGACATAGCTGATACGCGATTGCCGTAGCGCTTGAAATACAGCCTCGGCCTGCGCCTTCACCTGCGCTTTAAGTACCGCGCCGGTAGCGTCATTGTAGCCACGCAGCCGCCCCCCGGGGATGATCTTCTCCGCGTGAGAAACAAGCTGCAGCACAGCAGGATCATGGGGCGTAACCCAGCGAGCCACAAGCTGTGCGTTCGCGAACTTACCACCCCAAAAAAGGTCAGACGCGCTGTGCACAAACACTGGCCGCTGCTCGGCGAAGTTGTGACCGCTGACCGGTTCTTTTACTTCAACCCTCAGATTGGCCTGGCGAATCTCCTCATTCTGATAAGCATCCGGCAAAAGCTGCGGATCAAGGTTGAATGTGCGCACCTCATTGGGGCCGATCACTGCCGTTTCCCGCAATTCTTCTGTCCATCCATTGACCTGCGCTGTGATTACCTGCAGCACCGGCCGCGATGACGTATTCGCAATGCTCAACACCGCCACCGGCCAGTAATCCACGGCCTTGCCGCCGGCCAGCGCGGGAAATATCTCACCGCGTCCCGGCAGGTTGAGCTGATATTGAAGTTGCAGAGGCGATACCGGCGCGGTGGTGGGGCGCATCTTGGCCGGGAGCGCAGGCTCCGGTATCGGCGCCAGCGCCAGCTTGCGGATGGAGAACCATGTCCAGCCCAGTACACCGCCCAGAGCGAGCGTGGTCAGCAGAAACACCACGGCCAAAACACGCGCGGTTTTAGCTGAAATTCTGGATAGCATTCCCTCTAGTAAGGTGACCCGCAGAGCTGATTGGTTGCCGTAGCTGGCAGGCAACCTCTCTGTAAATACAGGTTACTTCTTTGCGCCCTGGCGTTGCAACGGCGGTGACGATTTCCAGAATTCCGGATCATCGGCAATCCACTCTCCGGCGGGATTGCTGATGGGCGGGTCCAAGGCAAAGACAAATGTCTGCGTACTCAACACTGACGCGCTCAACAATTCACGCACGCGCCCGCGCACGTTTTCGTCAAGATCGTCATAATCCACCAGCCCGTCCAGCGCCTCTCCGGCTTCGCGAAATGAATGATAAGGCGACAGCGTCAGGTATGTGTTTTGCGGCATGCCGGATACCACCTGATAAACCGCACGATTGTCAGCGGCGGCGGCACGCTCACGGACGCCTCGCAGAATGCGCTGGCTCTCTTCATACTCGTGCTCATGTCCCTGGATTACCTGCACCATGGTGGCGGTAAAGAAGCGTGTCTGCGGACGCATCAGCCCTCTGTTATGTCCCAGATCTTCGCGATAGCGCAGAAACACCGTTCGCGGATCAGCTACCAGATTGCTCTTTGCATCCATGATGCGGCCCAGGTCGACGGCCAGCGCAGCATTACGTACAAAAGGTTCGGCGCTTCGCTCCATCGCCGCGTAAGAATCGAACCCGGAGACGAACCATACTTCCTGTGGACCGCTGACTGCCTGCAAAGTCATGTAGGGCCACGTGTTGGCCCGCGAGCAGGCCATCGCGGCCTCGCCTTCCACCCGCTTGTATTCGGCCAGCTTGCCCGGCTTCACCGGATCACGATAAATCTGCAAAATGTCAGGGGGCGGTGGGACCTGTACCTGGGCAGATACAGAAACGGCGAATGGGGCGAGTAAAGACACGTATACCGCCATGAATCGGAAGAGGGGACGCATAGCGTCACATTTAAGCAAACCTCAGCCCTGATGTCATCCAGAAAACAACCCGAGCGGCACTGCAATAAGAACTTACGTAACAGCGGGATTCAGCTAAGAATGTGAAGCGGCCGGCACTTTAGCATCGACAAAAGCCACGGCTTCTTCCAGTAATTCCTGCACCAGCTCCGGCGACGACGCCTCCGTATAGATTCGCATCAACGGCTCCGTGCCGGACGACCGCAACAGAAGCCACGCCTCAGCGCCCTTGTCCTTGATGGGTGTGTCCAGATAAAACTTGATGCCATCCAGGTTTTCCTTGCGCAGAATTTTGTATCGGCCAAGGCTGGTGGTTTCATTGCTCGCCGCCCGGGCAATGGCTGCATTCTTCACGTCATTGGGGATGTGAAGATCGCGGCGGGCATAGAAATGCGGACCATATTCACTTTGCAGGGCTGCAACAAGCTGGCCCAGGCTCTTTCCTTCATCGGCCATCACATTGGCCAGCAGGAGCGAGTTCAAAATTCCGTCGCGTTCCGGCAGGTGCCTTTGCAGGCCGATGCCGCCTGATTCTTCGCCCCCAATCAGGATTTCGCGTTCCATCATCAGATCGCAGATGTACTTGAACCCGATGCCGCACTCAATCAGTTTGCGTCCATGTTTGGCTGCAATGCGGTCCAGCATGCGCGTGGTGTTAAAAGCGCGCACCACGTCGCCCGGCCAGTCTTTGGTTTTGAGCAGCCATTGCAGCAGGATGGAATAGATCTTGTGCGAATCCACAAAGCTACCGTCTTCAGCAGCGGCGCCAAGGCGGTCAGCGTCGCCGTCGGTGGCAAAGCCGGCATGGCATTTTTCTTTCACCACAACTTCTTGAAGCGCCTGCACATGCGGTTGAATTGGCTCGGGGTTGATTCCGGGGAAAAGCGGGTTCACTTCATTGCGGATCTGCACATGCTGTACGCCGCGACTGGAAAAGATTTCCGACAGTACGTTGCGTCCCGATCCGTACATGCAATCGATGGCGAATTTGAAGTTCGCTTTGGCGATCTTGTTGACGTCTGCAAATTTGGTGATCGCTGCAACATAAGGCGTCTTGAAGTCAACTTCCTCAATTTTCGCAGTGGTTCCTTTGGGCATGGATCCGGCGCGCACTTCGGCCTCAATCTGCCCAATGATCCCCGGCGTCGCCGAACCGCCATACGTCGCCTTGAACTTCACGCCATTCCAGTTAAACGGATTGTGGCTTGACGTAATCATCACGCCGCCGGCCGTGCCCAGATTTTTCACCGCGTAGGAAAGAGCAGGTGTGGGCGTGTAATCATCGGCGATCTTTACCGCAATGCCGGCGCCGGCGATTACCTCGGCCGTGGCCTGCGCGAACCGGCGGGAGCCGAAGCGTGTGTCATAGCCAATCACAATGCCCTTTTTGGGGTCTTCCTTCTTGAGTACGTAAGCGGCGATCGCGCCGGCCACACGACGAACATTTTCAAAGGTGTAATCGTCGGCAATCACGCCGCGCCATCCGTCAGTCCCAAATTTTATGTCGTTCATGTTCGCCCAGGCTCCGGAGTCTTCTAGAGTATTTCGGTAAGGCCGCTGAGGGAGTTAAACCAGCTCAGTCATCTTCTTTTCGTTCAGATATTTTACGATTTTACCCACGTCCTGCGAGTGTTCTCGCGTGGTGATCAGAATGGCGTCGTCGGTTTCCACCACTACCAGGTTTTCGACACCCACGGCCGCCACGAATTTGTCCGGGGCATAGATGTAATTTCCTTTGGAGTTGACCATGTAGAGCGCTTTGCTCTCCACCACGTTCAATCCGCCGTCCTGCTTGCTGATGGAGTGGTGTTCATAAAGCGCGGCCCACGAGCCAAGGTCATTCCATCCGAAATCAGCGCGCAGGCAGTAGAGATTGGAAGAATGCTCGCCTTTGGCTGAGCGTGGCTCCAGCAGTGCGTAATCGATGCTGATGTTTTCGCATTTGGGATAAAGCTCGGCAAATTTTGCTTCAAACTCCGGCTTGCCCCAGGCTGCCGCGATCTCTTCCAGATAAGGTGTGGATTCGGGGAAATGTTCGCGCAACGCATGCGTGAGCGTGCGCACACTCCACATGAACATGCCGCTGTTCCAGTAATAGTTGCCGGCGGCCACAAAGTCCTCGGCCTTTTCCTGGTTAGGCTTCTCAGTGAAGCGCTTCACCCGGAACAGATCGCCGCCCAGGCGTTCACCGGTTTCAATGTAGCCGTAACCGGTCTCCGCGCGGGTTGGCTGAATGCCCATCACCACAATATTGTCACCCCGGCCGGCAATTTCAATTGCCTTCCGCATGACATCACAGAATGCTGCTTCATCGCCAATCACGTGGTCAGCGGGAAACATTCCAATGATGGCGTCCGGGTCCCGGCGCGACAGCAGGAATGCTGCCAGCCCGATGGCTGGAGCTGTGTTCCGTGGCTCTGGTTCGGCCACAATCTGTTCACCTGGAACTCCGGGAAGCTGGCGTTTGATCTCTCCGTTCACAAAGCCATTCGTAATGATCCAAAAATCCTTCTCCGAACCGAGGGGCAGGAGCCGATCCACCGTCTTCTGAATCATGGTCTTTTTGCCATCCAGCGCGAGCACTTGCTTGGCCAGATTGCGCCGGCTGCGTGGCCAGAATCGGGTGCCACTGCCGCCGGCCAGAATTACTGGATAAAAACGCCTTGTGCTCAAGTCATAGCTCCTGGGACTGAAATTCTCGTGGTCGTTCTGCTGGAGTTATTAAAGATACGTTGCTTAGACCGGCGCTGTGTCCGCATCTTCCATTAAAACAGTATCCGGTTGCGGCACCGTCTCAACCGGTACAGACGAGCATAGAAACTCCAGCTCCCATTGCGGACGCAGCAAGAATGACGGCAGGCTGGCCGGGACCACCACAGATTCTCCGGTAGCGAACGTCAGGGGCGGCATGTCTTCAAATTCGATTACACCGCATCCACGCGTAGCGACCAGGCACCATGCATTTGCCGAAATATCTTTCGGGCGAACGAATTGCCACGGCTGTTTCAATTCGAATTTATCAACAATGAAACAGGGTGAGGTCACCAGATTTTGCCGGGTCATACCCTGGCTTGTGGTTTCGGATTCAAGCCTTACCTTCCCCGCGTGCGTAAGTTCCTTGGTGGCCCGCAGTCCGGCTTCAATGTGCAGTTCTCGCGGACGGCCATAATCGTAAAGCCGGTACGTAGTGTCAGAATTCTGCTGCGTCTCCACGATCACCGCGCCCGGTCCAATGGCATGGACCGTGCCCGCATCCACGTAATACATCTCGCCGGCATGCACATCAATCCAGTTCAACAGATCTTCCATGCGAGTTTCTCGGATCGCTTTTTCCACTTCCGCCTTGGTGGTTCCCGGTTTTAAGCCCAGGCCGATCTGCGCGCCTTCATCAGCCCGCAAAATGTACCAGCATTCAGTTTTGCCACAGCTTTGTCCCACGCTGCGGGCACCATCATCGTCAGGGTGCACCTGTACGGAGAGCTTATCGGTGGGGAAAAGAAACTTGATCAGCAGGGGAAAGCGTGTGTGATCTTTTGCATTTTCACCGATCAGTTCCGGCCCGAACTGGGTGCTTAGGTCGCCCAGGCTACGTCCCTGAAACGGCCCATTGGCGACCACACATTCTTCTCCGGTAAGCCATGCTTCCCCGATCGGCGCGCCCGTGATTTCATGCGCATAGATGGGGGCAAGGGAGCGTGCGCCCCATACCCGTTCACGGAAGTCGGGTCGCAGTAGTAATGGGTAAAGTTGAGAAGAATTTTCTGCCATGCTTTTTCGTATCACTCCAAGTGCGAGTGGCCCGAACCATTTTAGACTCAGAAAACGGAAAAGGCGTTGTCCAGCAGCAGCTTGGCAACGCCCCTTAAAATATGCTTTCCAAAAGACTTAGCTTATACCTTACAGCTTTGAGAACCAATCCTGCATCCGCTCCAGCCCACGTTTGATTTCGCCGGATGACGTGGCATAGGAAAGGCGGATATGTTCCCGCGTTCCAAATGCTTCGCCGGGCACCGTGACTACATGTGCTTCGTGCAGAAGGCGTTTGGCAACATCCGCCCCGGACTTGATCCCGCCCCTGCCGAAGTAGGCAGAAACATTGGGATAGACGTAGAAAGCGCCCATGGGACGGACGCAGGTGATCCCGGGGATCTTGTCCAGGGCCGCCAGCGTCTGGTCGCGCAAATGGATGTAGTCGGCCTTCATGTCCGCGATGCACTGCTGCGGTCCCGTAAGTGCCTCCACAGCCGCCTTCTGGATCATGTGGGCGCTGCTTGATGTGCTTTGACTTTGCAGCTTGGTCATGGCGCTCACCAGCGGCGCCGGCCCCAGGGCATATCCCAGCCGCCATCCTGTCATGGCGTATGTCTTGGAGAGCGATCCCACAATGACCAGATGTTCCTTTACGTCCGTGACGGATCCGGCGGAGAAATCACGCCCTGTGTAGTTCAGATAGACATAGCACTCGTCGGCGATTACGTAGATTCCGCGCTTGTGGGCCAGCTTCAGGATGGCGGTGAAATCTTCCGGATCAATCACCGCGCCGCTGGGATTGTTCGGGCTATTGATGATGATGGCGCGGGTGCGTGGGGTGATCTTCTGCTCGATCATGGCCGCCGTCAGGCGGAAGTTGTCAGACTCTTCCGTGGCCACATAAACGCACTTACCGCCGCCGTATTCGATGATGTCTTTGAATGAAACCCAGTAAGGGACAGGAAGAATCACTTCGTCGCCGTGGTCCACCAGCACCTGGATGGCATTGAAGAGCGCCAGCTTGCCTCCCGTGGAGGCGATGGCTTCTTCGGATTTATAGTTCGATCCAAAATCCGTGGCATGGCGCTGCACGATAGCGGAGCGCAATTCAGCAATGCCGGCGACGGCCGTATAGCGTGTGCAATCCTGCTGAATGGCAGTGATGGCGGCGTCCTTGATGTGCTGCGGTGTCGGGAAATGCGGCTCACCTGCGCCGAATTCAACCAGATCGGCGCCAGCAGCCTTCAGCTTGGCCGCTTCAGCTACAACGGCCATGGTGGCTGATATCTCAATACGGTTTACGCGATCAGTGAATTGTTTTGTCGCTGGTAAAGTCGCCATGGTTACCCCTCACTTCTTTAAATTGACATTGGCAATGCTGCCATTGAATTTCTCGCCCAGCCGCTGCTCCACCAGCTCCGGAACCAGCCCGCGCACAGAGCCGCCCAGCCGGAAAATTTCTTTGATCAGCCGTGAACTCAGATATGAGTACGCTTCGGCCGGCATCATGAAAACGGTTTCCACCTGAGGATGTAGCTTGCGGTTCATCCATGCCATCTGCAACTCATACTCGTAGTCACTGATGGCGCGTATGCCGCGCAAAATCGCGCCTGCCTTCTTCTGCATGGCAAAATCCACCAGCAGGCCTTCAAAGGCTTCAACGCGGACGTTATCAAAGCGTCTGAGCAGCTGCTCTGACATTTCCAATCGCTCGGCAAGATTAAAAAGAGGATCTTTCTCTGTGTTGCGGAGAATGCCAACAATCAGCTCATCAAATATCTTGCTGCCTCGCTCAATCAGGTCGAGGTGGCCGTTGGTTAACGGGTCAAACGTGCCGGGATAAATGGCGCGCACTAAATTCAATTGGATTGTTCCTGCCGGAACTGACTCACGCCTAATTTTATTCTGGATTGCAGGCTGCGGCAATGTGGATTTCCGGGACGCAGAAATGCGCCAAATACCCCCAAACTCCTTCCCTCTCTCAGAGGAGAGATCTTCTTGTGCCGGCTTTACATCACAGACAAGACAAGCACGTGTAGAACGTTAACCGCTAATACGATTTGTCCTGATAAGAGCTACTGCCGAATGTCCAGCAAAACGCACCTTGGCGAAGAAACACTGCTATTCGCCAAAAATTTCCTCCAGCATCCCAGAATGCTGGGCTCGCTGATTCCGAGTTCACGCTTTCTTGTGGACCGTCTGCTGGCCAAAGTCGATTGGGAGCGGGCCAGGACCATTGTTGAGTACGGCCCGGGCGTGGGTACCATCACTGCACCTATTCTTTCCCGCATGTCTACGCACACACGGCTCGTGGTGTTTGAGATGAATGAGGACTTTGTGTGCTACCTGAAGCGGTCCTTTCCGGATCCTCGCCTGCACGTGGTGCACGGTTCCGCGGAAAACGTTCAGCGGGAACTTGATCGCCTGAAGCTGGACGGCGCGGATTACATCATCTCTGGAATTCCCTTTACCACCATGCCGATTAAGCTGCGGGAGAAGATTATGGCTGAATCGCGTGAGGCGTTGCGCCCCGGTGGCGCAGTGCTGGTTTATCAGTTCACCCGCGCGGTTCTGCCTTATCTCCGTTCCCACTTCAACCAGATAGACCAGGATTTTGAGCCGCGCAACATTCTTCCGGCCCGGCTGTTCTACTGCACACAAGATGCAGCTTAGACGAGACCTAATCTATTTCGATCACCACCTTGCCCACGCTTTCGTTTCCTTCCAGGCGCGCGTGGGCCTTAGCGATGTCAGCCAGCTTGAAGACGCTATCGATGGGCGCCTTTAGCAATCCTTGCGCGAACAGAGGCACAACCTCCTGCGTAAAGAGACGAGTCACCTGAATCTTCTCGTCCAGGCTGCGGGCGCGCAGAACTGTGCCCCGAACCGTCAGGCGTTTGCTTAGCATGAAGCGTCCATCCAGCTCGTAATTCGACTCCACCCACGGTGCCAACCAGCATCATGCGGCCTTTGGCAGCCATCAGCTTCAGGCAGGTCTTCACATAAGGTCCGCCGACCAGATCAAGGACCACGTTGATCCCTTTTCCGCCGGTCCATTTCTCAGCCGCGGTCACAAGCTGGTCGAAATTTTCCTGGACCACTAATCCCGCTTCCAGTCCGTGGACCTTCGCCTGTTCGATCTTGTCCGAAGTGCGGGATGTGCCGAAGGGCACGGCATGCATCGCGCGCACCAGCTGCACGGCCGCCAGATCCAACGCCGCTGCCTACGGCATTGACCAGTACCGTTTCGCTGGGGCGCAGCTGGGCCTGCGTCCATAGGGCATCATGGGCGGTGATAAAAGCTTCTGGGATGGCGGCGGCTTCAGTCCAGCTCAGGTTTTGTGGAATTTCGGCCAGCAAATCTTCGTGCGTAGCAATGAATTCTGCCTGAGCGGCGCCACCTACAAGCCCAAAAACCCGCTGTCCTGGCTTCCATTTCCGAACGGCTGTTCCAACTTGTGCCACTTCTCCGGCAAACTCCATGCCAGGTATTTCCACTGGATAGCCGGGCGGTGGCGGGTATTTGCCCTGTCTTTGCAACAGATCGGCCCGATTCAGCGCGGAAGCCCGCACTCGCACCAAAACTTGTGCAGAGTCGAGGTGCGGCCTGTCCACCTCGCGAACTTCCAGCACCTCAGGTCCGCCAAAGCTGGTAATCCAGGCGGCCTTCATTTTCTGATGGGAACCCTGGTTCTTGTTGGAAGTCTGAGTCTCCGGCATTCAGGTCCTCCTGTCAAAGCCTCCAGTGGCGTTCGATCAGGATCTTGATTGTACTGTGATTTGAGTCACGGACGAACGTCGGGCACCACCCTTAGCATTGCCTCACGGGTTAGGCGTCCGATATAGTTTTAGTAGCTATGTACGAGGATTTTCACGCTATCGACCGCTGGACCGGAAATCGGCTCCATTGCGTTTACCAGGCATTGATCGTGGCCATTGCCACGCGCCATGCTGACGCAATCGACATAAAATTTTTAGCAAGCGGCCGTCCCGTTTGGATTGCGTTGCCGCATCCAACATGGGTTGAGTATAAGCAGAGGACTGGCCGGATCATCAGTGATCCGCTCGCCATCCAGATCGCCGGACATTTCCTGAAGGCTGCCATTGAGAACGGTTCGTATGAGCACGGACGGGAAATGTACACGCTTACCATGGAAGAAGCGCTTGTGCATCTAAACGCGGTTCTCAAGGAAGTTGGCGCGCCTCAGGACGCGCTGGTTACTACGGCCTGAAGCCGAAATCAGCAAAACCGCTCTTTCTGTTGCTCCTGATGTCCGGGGCTGAGCTGGTTTTGCTAACAGGAGATTCCATTCGCCATGTCACAGACTTTGCCAGCCATTGATTCTACTTCCGCCATTGAAACTCTTCTAAAAACCAACAAGGTGCACCGCAATCTTCATCATGCCGCATTGGTCGAACATTCCGTCCGTCTGGGCGAAAGCACGCTGGCCAGCAACGGGGCATTGGTCGCCTACACCGGTAAATACACCGGTCGCTCTCCCAAGGACAAGTTCACGGTGAAAGATTCTGTTACTGCTGACCTGGTCAACTGGGGCGATGTGAACCTCGCTTTTGATCCTGTTAAGTTTGACGCGCTGTTTGAGCGTGTGGTCGAACACCTGCGCGGGCATGAACTTTTTGTGCAGGACCTGTTCTCCGGGGCGGACACAAACTATCGCCTGCCCATCCGTGTGATCAACCAGTATGCCTGGCATAATCTGTTCGTTCGTGAGCTTTTCGTCCGGCCCTCAGATGCCGAACTGAAATCGCACGTCCCTCAGTTCACCATTCTTTCGGCGCCGGAATTCCAGGCCGACCCGCAGCGTGATGGCACTCGCTCAGAAGCGTTTGTCATCGTGAACTTCGCTCGCAAGGTTGTTCTCATCGGTGGCACCAAATACGCGGGAGAGATGAAGAAATCCATCTTCGGCGTGATGAACTTCCTCCTGCCTCAGAACAATGTTTTCCCCATGCATTGCTCGGCCAACGTGGGCAACACCGGCGAAACGGCGCTGTTCTTCGGTCTCTCAGGAACAGGCAAGACCACGCTCTCTGCCGATCCCGACCGCAGATTGATCGGTGACGATGAGCACGGATGGAGTCCGTCCGGTATCTTCAACTTTGAAGGCGGCTGTTACGCCAAGTGCATCAAGCTCTCGCAGGAAAATGAACCGCAGATCTGGAACGCCATCCGCTTTGGATCAGTTCTGGAAAACGTAACCCTTGATCCGGTTACCCACGTTCCTGACTACAACGATGACAGCCGTACGGAGAATACTCGCTGCGCCTACCCGGTAGACTTCATTGATAACGCCGTGATCCCCGGCGTCGGCGGCCATCCCAAGAACATTATCTTCCTGACCGCGGACGCTTTCGGCGTTCTGCCTCCAATCTCCAGGCTGAGCACTGACGAAGCAATGTTCCATTTCCTCTCCGGCTACACCGCAAAGGTAGCGGGCACGGAAGCCGGCGTGAAAGAACCTCAGCCGAACTTCTCCACCTGCTTTGGTTCCCCTTTCATGCCGTTGCCTCCCAAGGTCTATGCAGAACTGCTGGGCAAGAGAATGAAAGAACACAACGCGCAGTGCTGGCTGGTGAACACAGGCTGGTTCGGCGGACCGTACGGCGTGGGCTCCCGCATGAAGCTTACCTACACGCGCGCCATGTTGAATGCGGCGATTGAAGGTAAACTCAACAACGTTGAGTTTGAGAAAGATCCGGCGTTTGGCCTCACGGTACCCAAGTCTGTGCCGGGTGTTCCACCGGAGTTTCTGCGCTCTCGTGACGCATGGTCAGACAAAGCTGCCTATGACAAAACTGCCGCTGATCTGATTGCGCGCTTCGTCAAAAACTTTGAGAAGTTTGACGCACCGCCGAATGTCCGGGCTGCGGCGCCAGGCAAGAAGTAGAAATTTTAGAGGTGCAATAAAAGCTGCAAGCTGCAAAGAAAATCCCTCGCTCAGCGGCGAGGGATTTTTTGTATTCGAAATCTGTGAACCGGCTAGTCATTTACCGGCTAATCATTTACTGGCAAATCTAGGCCACACGTGGTTTGCGCAGCCGCTTATTGACTGAATCGCTGATGCGCTCAATAAACGAGACTGGTTCTTCGTCACTGTTGTGAGCCAACCGGTTGCGCAGGAGCTCAAGAAATTCTGTGGTGCGGCGCACCCGCTGATGTTCAATGCCTTCGCGCACGCCGTCCGGGTCCACAACGGAAGCTGCTTCAATGTAGTTCCACAACATCAGACGCATGTTGTCCACGGCGCCTTTCAAGTCGGTTAGTAGATCGACTTTTAGCTCAGCCGACGTCTCTTTGTCCGTGACATCCTGCGCGCGCATCGCCAACCAATATAGTTCGCTATGCACGGCGGTCAACTCATCCGTGAGCTCCCGCAGATGGTTTACTAGTGCGTTAATATCTTGCTGCGAGTAACGGTCCTTCTCCATGGGGTCTAAAACCTCTGTCTGTCTATAGGACTCTAGGATGCACCTTTCGAAGCATTAATTCCCGTTACCTAAGTACATACACCGGTTAAAAGAATGAATGTTTCTTTCCAAAATGGGAAACTGGGCTTCCTCTGTTCAGTGAAACATTCGATTTTTCTTAGAAAATTAGAAAAGGAACCTGCAAAGCTAGGGTGTACTTACTACTCTTTACTGTTTCAATGGTTTGCTGTGAGACGTCAATATTCTCCCAGTTAGAGATTGGTAAACAACGCCGTGCCGGAGAAATCCGTGCATTTCCGCGCCTGGTGACTCTATGCGAAACTCGATCTGACATTTTATTCAACGTGTTTTGCAGGACGACCCGGCAATGTACTCAAGAAAAATCAGCGTACGCTACCAGACCGAAGGTGGGCTGCAGCCATGCCCCATCAAATGGCTGGACAACTTTGCCATGCGCAACTTCACGAATGATCCTATTTTTGATGACACGCTTCCAGTGAATGACGGTTTGATGACGGTGGGAAGCCGTGTTCCGCTGGAACGTCTGAAGACAGCCATGGAAGATTGGTTTCGCCGCAAAATGTATCTGGATAAGGCATCGCGACTGGTGGTGGAAGAACTTTAACCGCCGCTGGCGAGCTTCGCGCCGGGCTGGCACCTTCGTTGCGCTTAACCGGAGATGCTCCTCAGTTAAATAGCGGCTTGCCTTTGTCTCTGCTCAGTGATAAAACTTCGCACCGCACCCAACTCCACAATCAATCACGGATGTCCCTGAGCGACATCGGGTGAGGAGCCACACATAATGAACAATATTCAGCGACTGGCTTTGCTGCTGTCACTGTTGATAATGGCAGCCGCTTCCTTTGCGCAAACCTCAGCTACCGCGGAACTGCGCGGTACAGTAAAAGATCCGAACGGAGCGGTGATTCAAGGCGCCTCCGTTACCTTGCGCGATGAGGCCAAGAACATTGGACGCACGGCTGTCAGCAACGCCAATGGCGATTATGTTCTACTCTCCGTGCCGCCAGGCAGCTACACGCTTACGGTTTCTGCCAAAGGATTTGCCAAGCTAGTGGCCACCAACGTTGGCCTCACCGTGGGTCAGTCCGCTCAGTATCCGGTCACCATGCAACTGGAGACGGCCCAGACGGAAATTACGGTAACCGGCGAACCCCAGTTGATTGAAACGGCCAAGACGTCCACCAGCACCACGATCGGGCAGGAGCGCATTGATAACCTGCCGATCAACGGCCGCAACTACGTCAATTTTTCCCTGACCAACTCTCAGGTACAGCGTGATGTGGCGCCCAGCATCGGGGCAGCTCCCACGTCAGGCCTGAATTTTGGCGGACAGCGCGCACGCTCCAACGCGGTGAACGTTGACGGCATGGACGCGGTTGATAATTCAGTCAACGGCATCCGGTCCACCCTTTCTCAGGAAGGCGTGCAGGAATTTCAGATCATCACCAATGGTTATGAAGCCGAATACGGACGCGCTTCCGGCGGTGTGGTCAACATCATCACCAAGTCCGGCACCAATGATTTCCACGGCAGCGTCTTTGGTTATCTGCGCAATCGCAACATTCAGGCGGAGAACCCTTTCAGCAATACTCCCAACCCCGCATACACCCGTGCGCAGGCCGGCGTAGCTTTTGGCGGCGCGATCAAAAAAGAAAAGACTTTCTATTACTTCTCATTTGAAACCACCCGCCGTCAGGAGACTGGCTTCTCCACCATCGGGCAGAATAATTTTGGATTGGTTCCGCTGGCCAATCCCGCGAGCTATGGCCTTCCCAACGGCTCATTGGTCACTCCTGCACAAGCTCAATTTCTGGCTGGAGCGGGGATCAACCCGTTAACCGTTGGCTACGCGCAGTTGGCGGCCGGCGGCAGCGGTGTGGCATTGCTCGGTGCTGCTGGTGCGCCTGGACCACTCGGCGCTTTCCCGACATCCGGCGCACCACTGCCTGCATCATTCCACGGCTTGCTGAGCCAGGTGGGCAACTATCCAGTTTCCGAAGCGACTGACGTTTATTCGCTCCGCATCGATCACAAATTCAGCGCCAATAACCAGATCATGCTGCGCGGCGGACTGAGTCCCAGTGATGTGACCGGCATTCAGGTCAATGCGCAGAACCAGGACTTTGGCCAGAACGCTTTTTCGCGCACGTCAACCCAGAACTACCACGATGGCAGCATCGGCGTGCAGGACACATGGATTCTGGGCGCGAACAAAATCAATGACCTGCATTATCAGTATTCGCGGCGTGGATTGCTGTATGACTTCTCCCGCGGCGCGGGCGGCGGCGACGTTGCGGTGAACATACCCGGCTTCGCCTTCTTTGGACGTGAGCCGTTCTCGTTTGTTCAGCGCGTGGAACAGCGTCACCAGATTGCCGACAACTTCTCCTGGATCAAAGGCCGTCACAACATCAAGTTTGGCGCCGATATCAACCATCTGCCATTGACGGCCGACTTCACCGTCAACTTTGGCGGTATTTATAACTTCGGCGAGTTGAGCGGCAGCTCTCTCAGTGCCGCCTTTACCGGCTTTCCTAACTTCTCCGCTGTTCAGGCCTATGGTCTGGGCATTCCCCAGGTGTTTATTCAGGGCGTCGGCAATCCGCATGACACCTTCAACATGAATACTCTGGGCTTTTTCCTTCAGGACTCCTGGCGCATGAATAACAAGCTCACGGTCAACTACGGCGTCCGTTATGACTATGAGCTCTCTCCGGAAATCGCGGCGGTCAACGCTCTTTCGCAAACGGCACAGGATGCTCTCGGAATAACGCAGGGTATTCCGCATGATGCCAACAACATTGCCCCACGTCTCGGTCTTGCCTTTGATCCCAAAGGAGACGGTAAGACCGTGGTTCGCGCATCGTATGGCATGTTCTATGACCATCCGCTGCTGGCTCTGGCTTTCGACTCTGACGTAGCCGACGGCAGCCAGGCCCCACAGTTCATTCTCTTCGGCGGATCGCCGTGCAATCCGGCAGGACCGGCCTCTCCGTTGAACGCGCTGAACCTGAACGCGACCAATGCATTCCAGGGTCTGCTGGACAAGGGCAACTGTCTGCCTGCAGGCCTTGCCACCGGACTCAACTACCAGAGCGCGCAGCAGAGGTTCAACGCTACTCCCAATGCGCCTTCACTCTTCACCAACCAGCAGTATCTTGCGGCTGGTGTTCCTCTCATCTCACAGCCGTTTGGTTTTCCCACGGGAAAGAATTTCCAGTACGGGTATGCTGAACAGGGCAGCCTCTCCATTGAACATGATCTGGGGCATGAAATGTCTTTCAGCGCCGCTTACAACTTCACCGGCGGACATCACCTGAATCGTCCCATCAACGTGAATCCCACGAATCCAAAAGCTCTGATTGAAAACTGGGAGCGCGCCAACGCTGCCGGCGGTGGATTCTCCAACCCGCTGAACGTGAATACCTGCGGAGTGGGTCCAGCAGGGCCATTTGTCCCGGCCGCACTCATGAGCTTCTTCCGCAAGTCTGGACTCAATCCTTCACTCAGCGCCTTGTTCCCGCCGGCCTGCATCGGACTGGCGAACCAGGTGGCAACGCAGTATGGATTGGGCGTTGGAGCTCCGGTTCCGTTCAGTGACATGGTAGCCAACTTGTCGAATGGCAGTTCGGTTTACCACGGACTCACGGTGAACCTGCGCAAACGGATGAAGAGCCACTTTGAGTTCCTGGGCTCTTACACCTGGTCGCATGCGATCGATGATTCCACCGACCTGCAAAGTCTCTTGTCGCCGCAAAATGACAACCAGCCTTTCGCGGAACGGGCCAACTCCAACTTCGACCAACGCCACCGTTTTGTGTTCAGCGGCGTTTATCAGACGGGGAGGGCCGGCAGCGGATTCATCGGTAAGGTGCTGAGCGATATAACTGTCGCTCCGATTATCGAGTTCAGCTCCGGGCGTCCATTCAACATTGTGACCGCCACGGACCAGAACTTTAACTTCAGCACCTCCACTGATCGTCCTAACGCGGTTTCACCCAGCGCCGGCAACGAACGCCTGCGGGTTCCCAACCGTTCTTTCCAAAGCTTCTCCCACGGGCGCATTCCAGATCCCCTGCTTCGTCGACAGCAATCCCATTGACGGAACGTTCACGGGATCACTGGACGGAAATGTTGGTCGCAACGCAGGTATCCGTCCCATGACCGTCTTCACTGACATGCGTATAGCCAAGTTCATCAAGTTTGGCGAACGCATGAAGCTGGAAGGATCAGTGGACGCCTTCAACTTCATCAACCGGTTTAACGTGGCTGACGTGAATTCGCTCTACACGGAAGCCGGCCAGCCAACGGCAGCTTTTGACCCACGCCAGTTCCAGTTTGGCTTACGCGTCAGCTGGTAGCATCCTGAAAGTAATCAGGCCCCGACCTAAGTGAGTCGGGGCCTTTATTTTTGCCTTACGGTTGAAAAGAAAGACCTTAGATGGTGCCCCTTGGTAAGCTTACAAACCGCATTCTGCGACTGATTTTGTGAAAACACAGGTATTATGGGTGGGATGCCGCATTTATTTGCAGAGCGACAATTCCCAGCGAAGCAGCAACTTCCGGCTAAGCAACAACTCCCAGCGAAGCAGCAACCCAAGGCCAATCAACTACTAACCGGCCTGGCTTTAGCAGCCTTGGGCGCCAGTACTCTGTTTCTCTCGTCGTGTGAAAGCAAGGAAGCCAAAAAATCGGCCAGGCCGCCGGTCCAGGCTCTTGCTCCAACGCCGCAAAATCCAGCCCCGACGCCATCCGTCCCGCCAGCTCCGTCGCCGGTCGAGCAGCCGCAGAGCGCCGAAAAGTCGGATGCTGCCGCGCAGACCATTGCCGCGGCTGAGAAGTCTTACGAATCCGGCCAGACCAACTACAAAGCTGGACACTTGGATGCCGCCAAAGAGGATTTCAACCACGCCGTTGACATACTGATGCAGGGCCCCGTGGACATCAAGTCTGACGCCCGTCTTCAGCAGGAGTTCGACAAGATCACGGACGAGATCAATAAGCTGGAAATGGTCGCCTTCAAGGCTGGTGACGGATTCGCCGAACAGCAATCCGAGCCCGCACCGATCGACGAAGCCAACACAGTTACATTTGCCGTTGATCCCAACGTAAAAGCCAAAGCCGAAGCTGATCTTCCTAATTTGCAGTCAGATCTGCCCCTGATGATCAACGATTACGTGGCCGGCTATATCAATTATTTTTCCACTCGCGGCAAAGGTACATTCGAGGGGTCGTTGATCCGGTCTGGTCGCTACAAGGAAATGATCTTCAGGATCTTTAAGGAAGAAGGCGTTCCGCAGGACCTGATCTACCTGGCCCAGGCTGAGTCAGGTTTTAAGCCGTTGGCGTTGTCCCGCGCGCGTGCCCGTGGCATGTGGCAGTTCATGGCGAGCCGGGGTGTTGGCTACGGTCTGCATCGGAGCTGGTGGATTGACGATCGTCAGGACCCCGAGAAGGCCACCCGCGCCGCCGCGAGGCATTTGAAAGACCTCTACAACCAGTTTGGCGACTGGTATCTGGCGATGGCGGCTTATAACTCCGGCCCCGGCAACGTCCAGCAGGCGGTGAAGCGCACCGGATACGCTGACTTCTGGGAGCTCTACAAGCGCAACGTGCTTCCCGGCGAGACCAAGAATTATGTTCCGATTATTCTGGCGATGACCATCATTTCCAAGAACCCGGCGCGCTACGGCCTGGATACGGTCACCCCGGACCCGCCGCTGCACTATGACGTGGTCAAGGTGAACTATCCCGTGGACCTGCGGCTGGTGGCTGAATGCGTGGACGCACCGGTAGATACCCTGGTGGACCTGAATCCCAGCCTGCTGCGCCGTACCACTCCCAAAGACCAGGCTTATGATCTGCGCATTCCTGCCGGCAGCAAAGAAATGTATGAGACCGCTATCGCTTCCATTCCTGAAGATAAGCGCGTAGCCTGGCGCTATCACAAGGTGCAGGCCGGCGATAGTTTAACTGCTGTAGCGCATAAGTATCACACCACGGAAAAAGCCATAGCTCAGGCCAACAATCTTCAGGGTACAACGCTTACCGAGGAAACCAGGCTGGTGATTCCCATCAGTGCATCGGCAGCCGGTTCGGGAAAGATCGCGTACTCACGTTATCCCAGCCGCTACAAAGCTCATACGGGCGATACCGTGCAATCGGTGGCGGAAGATTTCGGCGTTCCAGCCGACCGTCTGCGGCGCTGGAACAGGCTGAAAGGAAATGAGTTACGCCGCGGTCTCGTTATTGTAGTTTATAAGCCGCTGGGCCCCGGTGAGGCGGACCGGGCGCCGGTATCCCATCACAAAAAGTCTGCCAGTAAAACTCACAAGCCAGCAGTGAAGAAGAGCGCTGCTGCCCCATCAAAAGAAAGTCTTGCCGCAAATTCGCGATAGGCTTGATTATTCTGTGAGCAAGTTGCACACTGTCATGCGCGCGGAGTTGACATTCGAATCGTGCACCTTGTTATAATCCGCGCCGTTGAGTTCGCGGGATGGATGTAGTCGCGGCCCTAATTTCTGGAGGAACTATGAGTTTTCACGACGAGACCCTCAAGGCAAGACACGAGGACGACATGGACGATGATTACGGCGAGATCGGCAGCATGGGTGGCAATTCCATGGAAGAGGATTACGACGAAGAGGAAGAAGAATCCATCGGCGCCGAATCCAACGCTGGCTCCGTAGGAGACGACGAAGAGGGCAGCTCAGCTTCCAGTGAGCCGGCGCCCAGCCGCGCAGCCAAATCAGGCGGCGCGAAAAAGAAACCTGCGGCCAAAAAGAAGGCCAGCAGCAAAAAGAAAGCCCCAGCCAAAAAGAAAGCGGCCAAAAAGAAAGCTGCCCGGAAGCCGGCAAAGAAGGCCAGCAAAAAGAAAGCGGCTAAAAAGGCATCGAAGAAAAAGGCCGCAAAGAAATCCGGCGGAAGCAAGAAGAAGTCAAAGCGTCGCCGTTAAAGACTCAGATGGATTCATCAGAAATAGGGCCGCGGATTCCGCGGCCTTTTTCATTGGCAACCGGGAAATAAAAAAAGGCGGTCGCAATGACCGCCTTTGTTTTTTCAGCTCGCGCTTACGCGTAAATTCCGCGTAATTTGATGGTGTGGGCCACGCGGCTCATCGCCAGCATATACGCTGCAATGCGATTGTTGACGTTGTGCGTCTCAGAGAAGTGCACCACGTCTTCAAACGCTTCCTTCAGAATGAATTCCAGCTGCTCATTCACCGCTGATTCCTTCCAGAAATAACCCTGACGGTCCTGGACCCATTCAAAGTACGAGGCGGTCACGCCACCTGCATTGGCAAGAATGTCCGGAATCACGAAGACTTTCTTGTCTGCAAGGATATCGTCAGCGGTGGCTGTGGTGGGACCATTTGCGCCTTCACAAATGATCTTTGCCTTGATGTCACTGGCATTCTGGCTGGTGATCACGTTTTCCGTGGCTGCGGGAATCAGGATTTCGCAGGCGGTAATCAGCAACTCTTTGGGATCTGCCGCTTCCGCGCCGGGGAAGCCCACAATCCCTCTGTTCGTATTGCGATCACGGTATTGCAGCAGAGCGTCAATATCAATGCCCTTGGAGTTGAACAGGCCGCCGTTGTATTCAGCAATGCCAATGATCTTGTAACCGGCGTCGCGCATCAGCTTGGCCGCATTGGAGCCTACGTTGCCAAAGCCCTGCACGATCACGCGCGTTTCTTCGCGCCGCATGTTGAACTTTTTGAGCGCTTCGTCGCAATTGATCATCACGCCGCGACCTGTAGCTTCACGGCGCCCGCGAGATCCGCCAATGTTGATCGGCTTGCCGGTCACCACCGCGGTTACGGTCTGCCTCATGTGCATGGAGTAGGTATCCATCATCCAGGCCATGGTCTGTTCATTGGTGTTCATGTCCGGTGCGGGCACGTCTTTTTCCGGACCCAGGAATTCGATCAGTTCAGCGGTGTAGCGGCGGGTAAGTTTTTCCAGTTCGGCGAGGGTGAGTTTTTTGGGGTCGACAATAATGCCGCCTTTGGCTCCGCCGAAAGGAATGTTGACCACGGCGCATTTCCAGGTCATCCAGCTGGCCAGGGCGCGGACTTCGTCCAGTGTCACGTCAGGTGAGTAGCGGACGCCGCCTTTTGCAGGTCCCCTTGCGATGGAATGTTGCACGCGGAAGCCGGTGAAGACTTCGATACGGCCATCATCCATGGATACCGGGATGTGGACAATAATCTCGCGCTGCGGGTAACGCAAAATCTTCCACAAACCTTCGTCCAGGTTCAGTTTTTGCGCAGCATAATCGAATCGAGCTGCCTGTGCTTCCCAGGGATTCAGCTCCTGTTCCAGTGATACGGTTTTCATTTGTGCTCCAACGAATTTAAGGCAAACGGAAAAGTATAGATACGGCCCGGCAGATAAGGCAATGAGGAGGAACCGGAAGTCTATACAGCGGCAGGTCCTGCTGCGAACCTCCAGGGAAAGTCCACCCAGCGAACGTGCATTTTTCCTCGATCATTATAACTGTTCACAGCCTCGAGAGCAGGCGGCGGCGGAATGAGGGAAATTTACGCACTGATTCTTGATTCGTTGCCGTCATCTGACGTATCGTCGATTTCGCGAATTTCAGATTGTGTCCCAGGGTCCCAGCCTCGCGGCAACACTTCTTTCAAAGTCCATTCAATGCGGGCAATCGACTCATGGATCAATTTGCCGGCTTTATCGTCATCATGCTGGTAGCCGTAATAAGCCACCACCTGCAGCGCATTGCGGACGTGGTGATTCATCAGGGCGATGGTTTCAAGCTTTTGTTCCAGCATGCGTTCATTTTCTCTGGTGCGCGATCGCACCTGCAAAAAGAGCGCTGCGGCTACAAATCCGGTGAGAATATTTGCCAGCAATAGAACGTCAAAACGAGGAACGCCCTCTTTCAGCAGCAGCCGGTCAAACCCATATCCGATGGCACAGATAAGTAAGGCGGATATTGCGAATGCCAAAACTGATTTAAAACTAGGCGACTTTAAAATCCTTGACTTCATGATGACCCTGGACAAATCAACTTCTTGTTTCATTGACTAAAATCATCTCACAACCGAGTCGGCCAGAGTGCTGCAGTCAGTCGAGATATGCACGCATTTACATAGAATTTGCCGCTGACGTTAAGATGAAACGCTGAGACTTGGAGCTAAGAAATATGTCGCCAGAAAAAAATATGTCATCAGAAAAGAAAGCGGCTCGGCTGCTTGCGCTTCACCATGCTGCCGTGCCTGTGGTTCTTGTAAACGCATGGGACATAGCCAGCGCGCGCATTGTCGAAGAAGCTGGATTTCCTGCCATCGCCACCACCAGTGCCGGAGTGGCGAATGCGCTTGGCTATCCCGACGGACAGAAAGTCCCATGGGAAGAGATGTTAGGCCGGATCGCGGAGATTGCCTTAGCCGTACAGGCGCCAGTAACGGCCGACATCGAATCCGGGTTTTCGGACGATGTGCAGACACTGGGCCGGGCCATCACCGACGTGATCAAGGCTGGCGCTGTCGGCGTGAATCTGGAAGATCTTGTTCCCAGCGGCGATCGGCACGGCTCTCTCTTCAGCTGTGGCCGACCAGGTCCAACGCATCAAGACTGCGCGGGCTGCCGGCGAGAAACTTGGTATTCACCTGGTGATCAACGCGCGCACGGATGCATTCTGGCAAACCGGCGCGGAGCCTGCCGCCGCCCTGAACAATACGCTGGAACGCGGACGCGCTTACCTTGATGCCGGAGCTGACTGCATTTTTATTCCCGGCATGCGCGACCCGAAAAAGATACAAACTGTGGTTGAAGCTTGGAAGGCGCCGGTGAACATCCTTGCCGGGCCCGGGGTGCCCTCACTGGGGGAACTGGGGAAGTTGGGTGTGAAGCGCGTGAGTTTTGGTTCCGGGCCAATGCGCGCAGCTATGGGCGCGTTGCGCAGGATTGCTCAGGAAGCCCTGGCATCAGGCACGTATGCGGCGATGTCCGAGCTGGCAATTCCTTATGAAGATATCAACGGGCTATTCGAAAAAAAGGGAAGCTGACAGGGAACGTTGTTACAGAATGATTTCCATGCCTTCAGACGCAGCGCGGACTTTGGGATAGTACTCGCGGGCTCTGGTCACCACGGAATCGATGCAGGCATCGGTATGGTCGGGATCATGGTGAAAGAGGACCAGTTCTTTGGCGCCGCTTTCCATGGCAACGTTCACTGCTTCACGCCAGTGGCTGTGTCCCCAGCCCATTTTGCGGGCTGCATATTGCTCGGGCAGATATTGCGCATCATAGATCAACACATCTGCGCCTTCCGCGAGCTTCCGCACACTCTTATCGAACTCCTGGTTGCCGGGCTCGTTGTCTGTGGCATAGACCAGTACGCCGTCGCTGGTCTCGATGCGAAATCCAAGGCAGCCTTGCGGATGATTCAACCGGCGCGAATGAATGACGCAATCGTCAAACTCCAGGCGGCCTTCGTCAATGTCAAAAAATTCACGTCGGGCGGCCATTTCATTCATCTTGACGGGGAAAAACGGCTCAGACATCTGTTCTTCCAGCGCGCGTTGCATGCCGCGTGTGCGGTTGGAAGAGTGAAAGGTGAATGAGTTCTTCGGGTCGTTATAAAACGGCGCGAAAAACGGGATGCCCTGGATGTGGTCCCAGTGAAAGTGAGAGAGAAAGATGTGCGCGTGCGTGGGCGTTCCGTTCTTTTCCATCGCCAGTTGTTTGCCCAGGTTGCGGAATCCAGTGCCGCAATCGAAGATGTAGATATTCCCGTTCAGGCGGACTTCAACACAGGACGTGTTACCGCCATAACGCAAATTCTCGGATTGTGGGGTTGGTGTTGAACCGCGAACACCCCAAAACCTGACTAGCATCCGTAATCTTCCCCGGCATGCATAAGTGGGGCACGGACCGCCTCAGGTGGTCGCCTTTCTGATGCATACCAAAATCGTTCTTTATCTATTTTAGGGCTGAATTCAAGTTAAAAAAGTATATGACAAAAGACCCGCTAATTTATGCTTTTGCAGGTCACCTGCGGGTACATTGTATCTTCAGCTGGTACGTGTCCCTCTGGTATATGCCTTGATCGGTTAAGATATTTGGCCATGCTCTTCCCCGACTATACGCAGTTCCAAACCCTGGCAAAGAAGGCCAGTCTGGTGCCTGTGGCCAAAACTGTGGCTGCCGATCTTCGTACTCCAGTATCTGCGTTTCTGAATATCGCGGCCGATGAACCGCGGGCCTTTCTGCTGGAATCGGTTGAAGGTGGCGAAAAGGTGGGCCGGTACACCTTTCTCGGCGTCCGCCCATACATGGTCTTGCGTGCGCGGGGAACACAGATCACCATCGAGCGCGGCGGCAAGAAGCAGCAGGTAGAAGGAAGCATTTTCAAAGTGCTGGACGGTCTGCTGCGCGAGCATACGCCGGCCCATGTGCCAGGCCTTCCTCCATTCACAGCCGGCGCTGTGGGCTTCTTTGCGCATGACGCTGTCCGGCAGTTAGAGACGCTGCCTGAAAAAGCCAAAGATGACCTGAAGCTGCCTGACTGCGTGCTGATGTTCTTCGACCGGCTGCTGGCTTTCGATCACGTGCGGCATGAGATCTATGTCATCGCCACCGCGGATGTTCGCAAGCAGTCGCCACGCAAGGCCTACGACCTGGCCGTCCGCGATATCGAAAAAATTGAAAAGCAGCTTGCCGCGCCGATCGCGAAGAAATATCTGCGGACGCCCAAACCGATCAAGGGCAAGGTGAAAGTTTCCCATTCCGTGACTAAAAAGCAGTTCATGAGCACGGTGGAGAAAATCAAAGAGTACATCCTGGCCGGCGACGTATTTCAGTGCGTGCCGTCCCTGCGGGCAGAGCTTGAGCCCGGTGTGCCGCCGCTGAATATCTATCGCGCCCTGCGCCGGGTGAACCCCTCGCCATATATGTATTACCTGCGCATGGATGAACTGACCGTGCTGGGCACCTCTCCGGAAATGCTGGTGCGCGTGTCAGGCAGCAAGCTGGAATACCGTCCGATTGCCGGTACGCGCAAGCGCGGCCAAGATGAAGCGGAAGATTTACTTCTGGAAAAAGAGCTGCTTGCCGACGAAAAAGAACGCGCTGAACACATCATGCTGGTGGACCTGGGACGAAATGACGTGGGTCGCGTCAGCGAATACGGGACCGTCAAGGTACGCGATCTCATGTTCGTGGAGCGCTATTCACACGTGATGCACCTGGTTTCGGCCGTAGAGGGCAAGCTGCGTAGCGATCTCAGCCCCGTCGACGCACTGGCTGCGTGCTTTCCTGCGGGAACACTCACCGGGGCGCCTAAAGTCCGCGCCATGGAAATTATTGAAGAAGTGGAGCCCGTGCGCCGGGGACTTTATGGCGGATCCGTGCTCTACGCCGACTTTGCCGGCAATCTCGATTCCTGCATTGCCATTCGCACCATGCTGGTGAAGGGAAAGAAGGCGTACGTGCAGGCCGGCGCCGGCATCGTGGCGGATTCACTCCCCGAGAGCGAATACCAGGAATGCATCAATAAGTCGCAGGCGCTGGTGCGTGCGGTGGAATTGGCCAGGTCAGGAGAGTAGATTTGCCGCAAATAAACGCAAATAGACGGGGATCAACAGAGACTTAGGAGATCGCTGTCCACGTCTGCCATCCTGAGCGGAGTCGGAGCGGATGCGACGACGTAGTCGAAGGATCCGAGGATGCGAATTGTGACAATGCTGCGTCAGGGAATTCTTTCGAGACAAAGGGACTAATAAATCAGGAAGTCACCAATCGCGAATCTACCAATCATGAAACTACTTCTCCTCACCCTGTTTCTTCTCTCCTCCATGCACGCGCAATGGCAAAAAGTCGACGTTTCTACCACGGCAGGCTTCCGCGGCCTGAATGTCATCAGTGAGAAAATAATCTGGGCCAGCGGCACCGAAGGCACCGTGATCCGCAGCGTGGACGCGGGAAAAACATGGGCGGTCATGACCGTTCCCGGGGCAGAGAAGCTCGACTTTCGCGGCATCAAGGCCTTTGACGCAAATACGGCTGTGATCATCAGTTCAGGGCCGGCAGAAAAGGGACAGGCGAAAATCTTTCGCACCACTGACGGCGGTAAAAACTGGAAACAGGTCTTCGAAGAAAAGCGAACAGGAATTTTCTTTGACGCCGTGCAGTTCTGGGACAAACAGCACGGCATTGTGCTGAGCGATCCCGTTGACGGCAAATTCGCTTTGTTCACCACAGAAGATGGCGGCGTGACCTGGAAACAGCTTCCGCCGGCGAGTCTTCCCGCCGCGCTGCCGAATGAGGGTGCATTCGCCGCCAGCAATTCGTGTCTGGTGGTGCAGGGAACAAACAACGTCTGGTTCGCGACGGGCGGAGCGAAGATCGCACGTGTCTTTCACTCTGGCGATCGCGGTAAAACCTGGCAGGTGGCGGAGACACCGATGCATCCGGCGAATGCTTCGTCAGGAATTTTCTCGCTCGCTTTTAGTGACGCGAAGAACGGTATCGCTGCGGGTGGAGATTATCAAAAGCCTGACAGCTCTGATCTTCCAAATATCATGCGCACGCATGACGGTGGAAGGACATGGCAGGCGGCTGAAGCCGACGAATCCTGCGGGAGTTTATTTTTCGTCGGTGGCAGAGCGGGGCAAGGAAACCATCGCTGGCGGAATTAAGGGAATATGGGTGAATGAAGGCGAATGGAAGAACGGCTCAACTGAAAATATAAATACCGTGGTCGCCGGAACTCATGTTTCCTGGGCAGTTGGGCCGAAGGGAATTATCTTGAGAAAAATCGAAAGATTGCGAAAACTCTCCTTCTAGACAATAGGGAGCTCTCTCAAGCTCACAGCCTTCGGGCTCCTTTGCGTCCTTTGTGGCTGGTAGGGATCCTCGCTTTGCTCGGGATTAAGAACAAGAAACTGCAGCAGGTAAATAACTGCTCGGAAGTACTGTCAGAGGACGTTGAGGGCGAGGCCGACCAGCGCGCCGAGCCCGTCGCCACTGGAGCCTCGAAGGAGATGGCAAGAATCCATGGCACAGGGGCGGTTTGGAGCTGCGCGACAGAAAAATGAAAGCCCTCACCATCGTTTCCGATAATGAGGGCCACAGGTGATGCTGGATCTATAAGCCGAATTTTGTACGACGTTGCCGCCGTGACAGTCATTCCTCTAGGCCGGCCATTACTGGACGGCTCAAGCGACCTACCCGGAAGTTTGGCGCACCGAGCCGGCACGCATGAGAATTGCTTGCGCTCTTCCCATTCCTTCCCTATTTGGTCTTGCTCCGTGTGGGGTTTGCCATGCCCCGCGCATTACTGAGCGGGCGGTGCGCTCTTACCGCACCTTTTCACCCTTACCTCCGCCGAAGCCAGTGGCGGTATATTCTCTGTGGCACTTTCCGTCTTACGGACTTGAATCCGCAATCCCGGACGTTATCCGGCACAGTGCTCTTCGGAGTTCGGACTTTCCTCTCTCCGTTTGGCGCAGCCCAGAAAATCTGGCGTTCGCCAAGGGACAGTGACTATCCGATCCAGCATCAGCTAGACCATATTATAAGATTTTTCACGCGATTTGCGGTAACCATACTTAATACGTTTTGCACTCCGCTTTGATATTCAGCAGCCAAAGAATAACCGCCACAAGGACTGAATCAGCCAAGAATGAATCAGCCACCACGGCTGAGCTGCGGGTTTTCCTCGAAGCCAGGAACAAGTTTGCGCATCCATCAACCTTCAGAGTAGGGTAAAGCTTAGGCAATCACCTGGAAGTTTTATGAACGCCGAGACTTTTGGGTAGAGATTCCGGGTAGAGATTTCGGGTAGGAAGGATTGGGCTAACAGCCCGCGATGTTGAATTTTTTGCCAGGCATTCTCGTCACTGGATTGGCCTTGTGTGGCATTGCATTTTATGTGCTCAGCCTGTTCAGTGCTCGTGCATTCCTGCGTGCCAGGAACACTGATACACCTGCCTTTTCTCCCGCTGTTTCCATTCTCAAGCCTCTGCGCGGCGTTGACCCGGAGATGTACGAGAGTTTCCGCAGCCATTGCACGCAGGACTATCCGGAATACGAAATTATTTTTGGCGTGAACCAGAGCGATGATCCCGCTGTAGCCGCGGTGCAGCGGCTTATGGAGGAGTTTCCGCAAAGACGGATCCGGTTGCTGGTGTGTCAGCAGCCGCTGGGCAACAATCGCAAGGTCAGTAATCTGGTGCAGATGCTGGCGCTGGCGAGTTACGATCACATCCTGATCAATGACAGCGACATTCGCGTGACTCCGGACTATCTGCGGCGAGTGATGTCGCTATTCGTGCGTCCCGAAGTCGGCATGGTGACCTGTCCTTATCGCGGGATCGCGGCGAGCACGCTGGGGTCAAAGCTGGAATCCCTCGGCATCAGCACGGAATTTATTGCGGGTGTGCTGGTGGCCCGCCAGATTGAACACGGAATTCATTTTGCTCTTGGATCAACTCTGGCGGTCTCGCGCAAGGCGTTGGAAGCCGTCGGCGGGCTCGCTCCTCTGGTCGATTACCTGGCTGACGATTATGAACTCGGGTTCCGCATCGCGCAGGCGGACTATGACGTGGTGCTGGCCCATGTTGCGGTGGAAACCCATTTGCCCGCCTATACCTTCAGCGAATTCTTCGAGCACCAGCTACGCTGGGCCCGCACCACTCGCGACGCTCGCCGCTCGGGCTATCTTGGCCTGTTGCTGACCTTCGGTCTGCCCTGGGCGATGATCGCCGTGCCTCTCGCAGGCGGCGCATGGTGGAGTTGGGTTGTGCTTGGGCTGGCAGCAATGCTTCGCGCCGCGGTAGCCGTGCAGGTGGGCGTTGGCGTGGTACATGATCGTTCGGTTCTGCGGAACCTGTGGTTGCTGCCACTGCGTGATCTGGTGGCATTCTGTGTGTGGTTCGCCAGCTACGCCAGTAATAAAGTGCAGTGGCGCGGAGAGGTTTTTGTGCTTGAGAACGGCAGAATTCGTCCCGCAGCGACTGAGAAAAAAATTGTCACCTCTGCGAAGCCGGATGAGGGCAAAGTTTCCGATTCGTCAGTAAGCGCCAGCCGGTAAGGCAAAGGCGCTGAGAAAAGCAGAGCGCAGCCGGGCATTGCTTTCGACAATCTTGCCCGGGAGCAGACTATGCCTGGTTGTAGCGCGCCGCTGCACGCCTGCCCAACATGGTCAAAGGAGAGCGCGTGACCGTGGACTGGCTTTCGCGTCCGGTCTTTTTCTCTGTGCCTTTCCCTCGGGCGTCGGGCAGGATCTTGTTGAGCAGCGCGAGGGCTTCCGACATGAGGCCCGGGGCAATGCCGTGTTCATATGCCAGAATTCTGGCGGGCAAGCCTACAACCAACTCCGCCCGATTGCGACGAGTGGCGGCCACAATCTGCCGGGCGGCATTCTGAGCGGAAACCGAAATCAGAGGATTTGTCCCGCCCAGGGCGAACCAGACGTATTCCTGCTCATGTTTGCCGCTGAACTCAGCATTCAAATGAGACCCAGTACGCATGAGGCCGGGCACAACAGTCAGTACATGCACGCCATACTTTTTCACTTCGGCATGCAGGCCCTCAGAAAAACCGGTAACGGCAAACTTCGCGCAACCATAGGGAAGAAGATGCGGAATGCTCACTTTGCCGCCAATGGAGGATATGTTCACAATGTGCCCGTGCCTGCGTTGGATCATTGCCGGTAAGGTGGCGAGCGTGCAGCGAACGGGCGCCCAGAACATGGTGTCCATGGCCTGCTGAAAAACTTCGATGGTCTGGGATTCCAGTGGGCCAACGGCCATGACGCCGGCGTTGTTGACGAGGATGTCGATGCCACCAGAATGGCGGGTGGCTTCGTCCATCATGCGTTGCAGCTGGTCCGGCTGCCTGATGTCGCACACAATGGTATGAACGGTAGCGCCGAGCTTTTGTACCTGTTCGCGGGCGCGCTGCAACTCAGCCTCATCGCGTGCCGTGAGAATAAGGTTGCAACCATGGCGAGCGAACTCTTCCGCCAGTGCCAGCCCAAGTCCGCGCGATCCGCCGGTAATGAGCACGGTATGGCCGCTGATATCGTCGCCGCGAAGATCACGAAGTTGATGGAAAATGCGGCGTCCCGCAAGGAATGCGCCCACGCCAGCGGCGGCGCCTGCCACCAATGTTCCCGCGGCAACTCCGCCCAGAATGGCTATACTCTTTTTGTTCACCACAACACACCTCAATTCAGATTGGTTAGCCTGCCATCGGCAACTCTGCAGGTTGAATTTCCGGAACGCTCACGCGCAGCTTCTCGCCCAACGAGACGAAATGCTCTATCCAGACCATGGAAATCTCGTCGCGATTCCTGGCCTTGGCCGGCAGTTCATCCTGGAGTAATTGGTAATAGATGTTTTGCGCTTCCCAGTAGTTGACCGGGAACGGAAGCATTTCCAGCAACGCTGCCACAACATCTGCGCGTTGCAGCAGCTCCAGATTGCCTGGCGCATTGGAAAAGCGGTGCATGAGCCGGGCCAGGCTGTTGCCGGCAGCAAAGGCTACGCCGGCTTCTTCAATCTTGACACCTTCTCTCTTTACCAGTTCCAGCAACATGGATATGCGGACCACGTCAACGGGATCACGCGAGAAGGTGCGGACCAGGTCCGTATTCAGTACAAAAGCGGTGGTGATGCGCAGCACTTCCGGAATCGGCTGGTCCAGCTCTTTCAGGAAACGCATAACGCCGCCGTGCTTTTCGTAGATGGCATGGTAGCTGGCCTCAGCGTCCTGAAGCGTGTTGGTCAGGATCATGTCGATAATGCGCTTCTGTTCGTCTTTAAATAGTGACTTGAGGGAGTAGCGCATTCCACCATAGTAGTTATCCAGCGCTTCGAGCACGTCTGGGAAATGTCCTGCGGAAAATTCTTCGAGTACTTTCTCGGTGAGTTCGGTAAAGTCGCCGTTGGTTGCTTCCCGCACTCCGGCATGCAGGACCTGGTCACCCAGATGGATGGCGGCGAAGGTAACGTCGCGGCAATCGCGGGTAATTTTCGAGGTGATCCGGGCTTTCCCAAGACCGAGTCGCGAGCCGGCCACCTGTTCCTGATGATAATCATGCGAGGTGACGTCATAGCAGAACTTGGGAATTTCATGATCACCATCAAACAAGGTGCTGATGGCAAAATGCGCGCCGACCTTGCGGAGATCCACCATCGTGGGCTTGACCCACAGGTTGTAGATTTTGGCCCCATCGCCGAACTCAGGGATGTTGCTTTTGGCATGAGACAGTTTTTCCAGAAAGCCCGTTTCCAGGTCCACGCCCATTTCGCTCGCAAGCTGGACCACGCGACCGGCATACTGGATCACCTGGACCGTTTCCAGTCCGCTGAGTTCGTCAAAGAACCAGCCACAGCTGGTATACATAAGCAGCGCATGGCGTTGCATCTCGAGAAGATTCAGCGCCGTCACCGTCTCCGCATGCTCTAATTGCCGGCGCGACTGGGCTTCAAAGAAAAGCCACAAAGATTCCGGTGAGCGGTCCAGGACTACATCAATATATGCATCGCGTGCGGCCCACGGATCTTTGAGAAGAGCACTGCCTTTTTCTTCGAACATGCCGGCTGCCGCGTCACGCAGGTAATCAAGCGCTGCACGCAGCGGGCCCCGCCATTCCTGGTTCCAGCCGGCGCGTCCGGTATTGCAACCGCAATTGCTGGACCAGCGTTCCACCCCGTGATAACAGCTCCAGGATGTGTCCTCTATGATCTGGACCTCCAGTTCCGGCGGATGCTTCTCCAGAAACTGGCCGTAGTTGGTGAGGTGAACTCCAGGGTCGGAATCGATCTGGTCCAGCGCGAAAGCAAGCGCCATGTCGCCATACTTATGATGATGACCATAGGTTTCGCCATCGGTGGCAATGTGCATGAGCTGGGGCCAGGTGCGCTTGTCAGAAAAACCATTCTCCAGGCGGTTGGCGAAGACAGCGCCGCTATCCAGCAGCTTCTCAAAGGCCACTGCCTGGGAGATGGGTCCATCATAGAAAAACAAGACGATCCTGTTGCCTGAAGGTAGTTTGGCCAGATAGGCGCGACTGGGATCGATCCTGGCTCCGCTTACGTCCTTCCAACTGCGCCCGCCCAGCTTACGCACACGCGCCGCCTGATGCTGGGCCAGAACGGTGAACTTAATGCCTTCCCGGGCCAGGGTTTCCAGGGTGGCGATGTCCATTGCTGTTTCAGGAAGCCACATTCCTTCCGGCCTGCGTCCGAAACGCGATTCGAAGTCACGCAAGCCCCAGCGTACCTGTGTCTGCTTGTCGCGATCATTGGCCAGGGGCATGATGATGTGGTTGTAGGCCTGGGCCATGGCGGAGCTGTGGCCGCCGAATCGTTCAGCACTTTCCCGCTCTGACTCCAGGATACTGTCATAGGTCTGGGGAGCATTGTCTTTCATCCACGAGAGCAGAGTTGGACCAAAGTTAAAGCTGATGCGCGAGTAGTTGTTGATGATGTGCCGGATACGACCAATGCCGTCCAGGATTCTGGCAGCCGAATTGGGCGCGTAACACTCCGAGGTGACCCGCTCATTCCAGTCATGAAAGGGATAAGCCGAATCCTGGCGTTCAACCGCTTCCAGCCAGGGATTTTCACGCGGAGGCTGGTAAAAATGTGCGTGTATACAGATGGATCGTTCCATGGGCTCCCAGGGGGACTTACTCCGGTGCGCGAGATTTGCCCTAACCTAGGATGAAGGTTGCTCTTCCCATGGTGCCTGACTGGTCACGAATTGCGCCCCTGCAATCCAGTGCTGGATTCAAGGCGATCACCTGAGCTGTGTTAAGGCAATTTTTCGCAGAAGTTCAACTACTCTGGGCACAACCCGCGTTTCTGCTGCTCACATCTTTCCGAGCAGCACAATCCAGACCGGACCCCCTGTAACGGAAAATTGATCGTGCTTCTGAGGATCGTATGCTCAAAGCCGCTCGTATGTTTCCGGCAGCAATTGTTCTTCTGCTCGCCACCGTCGCCACCACTCTCTTCGCCCAGACAACTTCCCCAAAGGACCCAAACGCCCCGCCAATCAGCACCCCGCCAATCAACACCCCGCTGGCCTTCGAAGCCAATCAAGGACAAACTGCTCCACAAGTTCAATACTTGGCCCGCAGCCGGGAGGGCGTCGTGTTCCTCACGCGAGATGGCTTCACCGTGTCGCTGCCTCGCCGGGGAAGCTTCAGGATGCTTTTTGACCAGGCGTCTTCCAACCCGGTGATCCCAGATGTATCGTTGATCCGGATCGACGATCGAGCGCAGCAGAATTAACTCGTCCGGCGCACACTTTGAGTCTCGCGATCCTCTGGCTTTCCCCGTGCCCCTGCAATCCAGCCCTGGATTCAAGGCAATCGCCTGCCTGAGTGGCTGGTATAACGAACGCTACCGACTTCCCCGGAACGCCAAATGCATTCCAGCCTGGTCGCAAGGGCAATGCTGACGGTTTCTTTTCCAAGATCGTCATCACCGGAGACCGAAAGTCACGCTGGTCAGTACTTGTGAAATGAAGACGCAGAACAGGGAGTGATAATAAGGGCGGCCTTCGCGGGCCGCCTTTTTTTTGGATTCTTCAACACGGAGACACTGACACACGGAGAAGATCCGGCAAACCTTCAACCACAAAGGACACAAAGGACACGAAGGCGTCAGACTTTCAAAACCTTCTTCGCTCCTTCGACCTTTTTTGGTCTAAGCGATGTTTCACAGCCGGCAGGCGAATCGTCTTTTCAACTTCCGTGCATTCTCTTTTTCCTTTGTGACCCTTCGTGCCCTTTGTGGTGAAGTGGTTTTTGCCTTCTCCAGATGCGAAGGGAAATCCGCTGTTTTCGCGCGCATTTACTCGCAAGCGCAACTGCATGCGGAGAAGGAAAATTCGAAAGTGTCATGGTGCGCCATCAATGTAACCAACATTTTTTTTCAAATTGCGCTGCCAAGGGTAGCTGCAAAGGGCCGTCTCTGTTTATAATCATCCGTTTCGTACTCAGCTCTATTAGAACGTGGCGCGCATCGGGGACGGCCGCGGGTGTTTTCGAATTCTCCCGTACATAATATTCATGGCACAGATCTTTCACCGCAGTGCAAATACTCTGGCTCGCGCAAGCATTCTTGGCGTGGTACTTCTTCTTTCCGCGGTTGGAGCGGCGCTGATGGAATTCCAGCGTTCGCCTTATGTCACCAATCAGCATATTGCGCCGGACCAGCCCGTTCCATTCAGCCATCAGCACCACGTGTCAGGTCTGGGTCTGGACTGCCGCTATTGCCATACTTCCGTGGAGCAGTCGAGTTTTGCGGGAATTCCGCCAACCAAGACCTGTATGAACTGCCACGCGCAGTTATGGACCAGCGCGGACATGCTGCATCCCGTGCGCTTCAGCTATCAAAGCGGCGAATCACTGCAATGGACGCGCGTGCATGACCTGCCTGACTTTGTGTATTTCAATCACAGTATTCACGTAGCCAAAGGCGTGGGATGTTACAGCTGCCATGGAGCGGTGAATGAAATGCCGCTGATGTATGAGGAAAATACGCTACAGATGGAATGGTGTCTGAACTGCCATCGCCAGCCGGAAAAATTCCTCAGGCCCAAAGAACAGGTTTTCAATATGACCTACCAGCAGCCCAGCCAAGAGCAGGCGGTTGAGTGGCATGGCAAAAAGTTTTACAACCAGGTTGAGCTCGGCAAGGTCCTGGCGCAGAGCTACCACCTGCGCTCCGTGCAGGACATAACCAGCTGCTCCACGTGCCACCGCTAAAGTGGGAATAAAAACGAAGCAAATGTCGAATAACAACGAATCAAATTCAAGCCTGGTCCCGGTGGACGCGATCAAGCCGGCCAGCATGGAGCTGGAAGCGGTCCGCGGCCAGCTTGCCGCGGCCAAAGGCCCTAAGTACTGGCGCACACTGGAAGAGCTTTCCGGACAGCCGGCTTTTGCCGAGTTGCTCCAGCGCGAATTCCCGCGCGCGGCGTCGGAGTGGGTTGATCCCGTCTCGCGTCGCGGTTTCCTGAAGCTTGCCGGTGCTTCCATGGCGCTGGCTGGGCTGGCAGGTTGTACCAAACAGCCGCTGGAGCAGATTCTTCCTTATGTTCGCCAGCCGGAAGAGCTGATCCCGGGCAAGCCGATTTTTTACGCCACGGCAATGCCGCTGGGTGGACACGTTCATCCTTTATTGGTGGAGACCCACGAATATCGGCCCACTAAGGTGGAAGGCAATCCGCAGCACGGCGCCTGCCTGGGATCTTCTGATCTCTTTTCGCAGGCTTCGATTCTCGATCTTTACGATCCTGATCGTTCGATCAACGTCCTGTTCAAAGGCGAGCCGCGTCCCTGGGGTGAGTTCCTTGGATCGATTCGCGGACGCGTGCAGTATCACAAATCGAATCAGGGCGCAGGCCTGCGGTTCCTGAGCGGCGCCACATCCTCGCCGACGTTCGCTTCGCAGATGGCTGCCATCCAGAAGCTGTATCCGCAGTCGAAGTGGCATCGCTGGGAGCCGGTACATCGTGATGGTTCGCGTCAGGGCACAAAGCAGGCTTTCGGCGCGTACGTTGATCCGGTTTACAAGTTCGATGCCGCCGATGTAGTGGTTTCACTGGATGGTGATTTTCTCTCCGGCATCTGGTTCCCGGGATTTGTCCGTTATTCGCGCGACTTCATGAGCCGGCGCAAGCTGAGCGGCCCTGAAGCAGGTTCAAAGATGAACCGGTTGTATGTGGCGGAGACCACCCCGACCACTACCGGCGCCAAGGCAGACAATAAAGTTAATGCTCGTCCTTCTGAGCTGGAAAAAATAGCGCGCGCACTGGCGGCCAAGGTTGGAGTCAGCGGCGCAGGTGCTGAGCAGCTTACGCCGGAACAGCAAAAATTTGTGGATGCCGCGGCCGCAGATCTCACGGCCCATCGCGGAAAGTGCGTGGTTGTGACTGGAGTAATGCAGTCTGCGGGTCTTACCGCGATTGTCCACGCGATGAATGCCGCGCTCGGCAATGTCGGGCAGACCGTGAGTTATATCGATCCGGTTGAGGCTGATCCGGTTGACAACACTGAATCCATTCGTGAGCTGGCGACAGATATCGCGGCCGGCAAAGTGGAAACGCTGATACTGCTGGGCAGCAATCCGGTTTATGACGCTCCGGCTGATCTCAATTTCGGCGATGCTCTGAAGAAGATGGCCGCCGACCAGAACAAACAGGTCATTCAGCTTTCGCTCTATAACAACGAGAGCACTGATTTTGCCGCCTGGCATGTTCCGCAGACCCATTATCTGGAAGCCTGGAGTGACGGCCGGTCTTATGACGGAGCCGCAACGATTATTCAACCGATGATCGCCCCGCTGTATGACGGCAAGAGCGCGCATGAAATCGTGGCCATTTTTACCGATCAGCCGTCGGCATCTGGTTACGATCTGGTGCAGGCCTACTGGCGCTCGCAGCACTCGGGTGATGATTTTGAAGGCTGGTGGCGGCGCACGTTGCATGACGGTTACGTCAGCGGAAGCTCGTTCCCGGTAAAGCAGGTCGCGGCCAAGGGCGGCGTCCCCGCACCGGTCGTCGGCGATTTCGCTGTTGGCGGTGGCACGCCGGTTGAAGTGATGTTCCGTCCCGACCCGACTATTTATGACGGGGCTTTCATCAATAACGGCTGGTTGCAGGAGACGCCCAAGCCACTCTCACGCTACACCTGGGACAATGCGATCTTTATGAGTCCCGCCATGGCGAAGCGCATGGGATATTTTGTGCTGGAGCAGGGGCCTGTTTCCGAAACTGATCTGCAGAAAGATACGAATCGCGATCACCAGTCAGACCAGCAGAATGTGATCGAAGTGACGATTGCCGGACGGAAGGTAAAAGGTCCAGTCTGGCCGCAGCCCGGACATCCTGACAACGCCATTACAGTGTTCCTCGGTTATGGCCGCGCCAAGACGGGGCGCGTCGGAACCGGCACAGGATACAACGCCTATCAGATTCGTAGCGCGGCGGGGCAATATGTCGGCGCGGGTTCTATTGTGGGCACGAAAGACCATTGGGACCTGGCGATCACGCAAGGCCACTTCACCATGGACAATCGCGAGCCGGTGAAGGTGGCGGACCTGGAAGAGTTTGAAAAGAACCCGGGCTTTGCGCATGAAGATGTGCCCCACGATACGCCCAAGGTAAAGGACTCGCTCTACCCTGACTACCGCGAACTCGATTGGTACAAACATTATGCCTGGGGCATGGCGATCGACCTGAATTCCTGTATTGGTTGTCAGGCATGTTCGGTGGCGTGTTACGCGGAAAACAACATCTCAGTGGTTGGCAAAGAGCAGGTGCAGCGCGGCCGCGAAATGATGTGGATTCGTATTGACGCCTACTACGAAGGCGACGCCGCCAATCCCGCCGTCCATTTCCAGCCAGTGCCTTGCATGCAGTGTGAAAATGCGCCGTGCGAGCCGGTCTGCCCGGTGGGAGCCACGATCCACAGCACGGAAGGCCTGAATGACATGGTCTACAACCGCTGCGTGGGCACCCGTTATTGCTCGAACAACTGCCCTTACAAGGTCCGTCGTTTTAACTTCCTGTTGTTTGCCGACTATGAAACGCCCAGCCTGAAGCTTGGCCGCAATCCTGACGTTACCGTTCGCAGCCGTGGCGTGATGGAAAAATGCACGTACTGCGTGCAGCGTATCAATGCCGCGCGCATTGCATCAGAGAAGGAAGACCGGCAGATACGCGATGGAGAAATCCTTACTGCTTGTCAGCAGGCGTGTCCTACGGAAGCGATTATTTTCGGCAACATCAATGATCCGAATAGCCGCGTCGCCAAGCTCAAGGCGCAGCCGCGCAATTATGCGTTGCTGGCTGAGTTGAACACGCGTCCGCGCACCACGTACATCGCTGAGGTGCGCAACCCTAACCCAGAATTGAAGAAGGCATAGCGAATGGCCCCGAGGATTGACGACGAAATCGATGTACTGCCGCCAAAAGGCGTAAGGCCGCCAGTAATTGGGCCGGGCCAGACGCTGGGCACGGTGACTGACCGCATCGGCGGCATCGTGCTGACCAAGCACACGCCCATCTTCTGGTTTGCCGTGGTCGCCGTGGCTGTGGCCATCATGGGCATCCTCAATACGGCCATCGCTTATCTTCTCGGACGCGGTACTGGGATCTGGGGCATCAACATCCCGGTGGGATGGGGATTCGCGATTGTTAACTTTGTCTGGTGGATCGGCATCGGCCACGCTGGAACCCTGATCTCGGCCATTCTTCTGCTCTTCAAGCAAAGCTGGCGTACCTCGATCAACCGTTTCGCGGAAGCCATGACAATCTTTGCCGTGATGCAGGCCGGACTTTTCCCCTTGATTCATACTGGGCGTCCATGGCTGGCGGCTTACTGGCTGTTTCCGATTCCCAACACGATGGGCGTGTGGCCGCAATTCCGCAGCCCGCTTATCTGGGACGTATTCGCGGTGTCCACGTATTTCACGGTGTCATTCCTGTTCTGGGGTATCGGACTCATTCCTGACTTTGCCACCCTGCGCGATTCGGCCAAGACGCTTGTTGTCCGCCGCATTTACGGCTTGCTGGCCATGGGATGGCGCGGATCGGCCCGGCACTGGAACCGCTATGAGACGGCTTACATGCTGCTTGCCGGATTGGCCACACCGCTGGTTCTTTCCGTGCATAGCGTAGTGAGTCTCGATTTCGCCGTATCAGTAGTGCCTGGCTGGCATACCACGTTCTTCCCGCCCTACTTCGTGGCGGGCGCCATCTTCTCCGGATTTGCCATGGTGTTGATCCTGGCCATTCCGTTTCGTTATCTCTACAACATGCAGGATTTCATCACTTTGCGCCATCTGCAGAATTGCGCCAAAGTGATGCTGGCCACCGGAATGATTGTGGCCTACTCCTATATTTTCGAAATGTTTATTGGCTGGTACAGCAATGAGAAGTACGAATTGGCCATGGTGCACAATCGCCTGCATGGGCCGTATTCGGGCTACTACTTCATGCTGGTGCTCTGCAATATCATCCTGCCTCAGTCGCTCTGGTTTAATCGGGTCCGTTCTTCACCGCTGGCGCTCTTTCTGGTGGCCTGTGTGGTGCAGACAGGCATGTGGCTGGAGCGTTTCGTGATCGTGGTGATGAGTCTGCAGCGCGATTACCTGCCCAGCTCATGGGGTATGTACTGGTTCACCAAGTGGGACATCATGACGTTGCTCGGCACCATGGGCTTCTTTACGTTCTTGTTCTTCTTGTTCATCAGATTTATGCCCGCGATTTCGATTTTTGAAATTCGCGCTCTGCTGCCGCAATCGAAGGTGAAGGAATGACGGCTGAACCCATTTACGGACTGCTGGCTGAATTCGATAATCCGACCGATCTAGTTCATGCCGCGAAAGGCGCTTTTAACGCAGGCTACCGCAAGATGGATGCGTACACACCGTATCCGCTGGAAGAAGCGGCAGAGGCCATCGGTGCGCACCACAATCGCGTTGCTTTGGTCACATTAATCGGCGCCATGCTGGGAATGATCGGCGGCTATTCGCTGGAATACTGGGTGTCAGCGATTAACTACCCCATCAACGCCGGGGGCAAACCGTTCCACTCCTGGCCGGCGTTCATCCCAGTGACCTTTGAATGTGCCATTCTCGGCGCCTCTCTGGCCTGCGTTTTCGGCATGCTGGCGCTGAATGGATTGCCGCAGCCCTACCATCCGGTCTTTAATGCTCCCAACTTTACCAGCTCAAGCCGTGACAAATTCTTTCTCTGCATTGAATCGCAGGACCCACATTTCAGTCTGGGCGATACCCGCAAGTTTCTTGAAGGGTTCCGCCCGGAACTGGTTACGGAGGTGCCGTATTAAGTCTCGGGCACATCTCCGCATAGTTCTTCTCGCGTTGTCGGTCTTGCTCGATTATCTCCGGCTGCCGCCAGGACATGCAGAACCAGCCCAAATTCATTCCGCTGCGCTCCAGCGAGTTCTATGCTGATCGCCGCTCTGCGCGTTATCCCGTCGATGGCACGGTACCGCGTTTAGACAACGTCCAGATGGACCGCGAGCAGCTTGTTCCCAACAGCTATTTCCTCACGGGCAAGCACGGCGCGAACTTTGGCAATGAACTACCTGATGGCCTTACGTTGAATCAACAATTCATGGAGCGTGGCCAGGAACGCTACAACATCTATTGCACCCCGTGCCATTCGCGCGTGGGTGACGGCAACGGAATGATCGTGCAGCGCGGATTCAAGCACCCGCCAACGTTCCATCAATCGCGTCTGCGCAATGCGCCGCTGGGACATTTTTATGACGTCATCAGCCATGGCTGGGGCGCGATGCCGGACTATGCCGCACAGACGCCTCCGGCTGATCGCTGGGCGATTGCCGCTTACATTCGCGCTTTACAGCTCAGCCAGAATGCCCAGGAAGCTGACATTCCCGCGCAGGATCGTGACAAGTTGAATCAACCTTCAAGCCCCATTCGCGTGCCCGACACATCGTACGTAAGTCCCACGGCCATGCAGACACAGCCCGTCGCTGAGCCTACGCCGGTGAAAGGAGCCGTGAAGCCGTGAGCCACACTGCTCTTCGAATTTCGCCTCAGGACTACGCTCCGCCACCGATCATTGGCCGCATGCGATCGATTTTCATGGTTGTTGGCGTGGTCGGCGCAGTTGGTGCGCTCATCTGTGCGTTCAATAACTGGGAGATTTTCCTGCGTGCGTGGCTGGTTGGATTTCTTTTCTGGCTGGGGCTTACGACAGGTTCTCTGTGCCTGCTCATGCTGCAATATACGAGCGGCGGAAACTGGGGACGCCTCGGACGCCGCATATGGGAAGCTGCAGCCAGCAATCTCTGGCTGATGTTTCTGCTCTGGCTGCCACTCGGTTTAGGGATGAAGCACCTTTACCCCTGGGCACGCTACAAGGATCAGGCAGACGCGGTCGCCGATCTGGGAGAGAAAGCCAAGTACTATCTCAATCCGACCGGGTTCTGGTTGCGAGGCATCATCTTCTTTGCTGTGTGGGGATTGCTTCTCTGGATCCTGCGCCAGTGGGCGGACAAAGAAGAAGCCGGCAAAACCACGCCGCAAGAATTCGTCCGCATTCAGAACGTCAGCGGCTTCGGCATCGTTTTTTACGCTGCCAGCATTACCTTCTTCTCCATTGATCTTTCCATGTCACTTGATCCCAAGTGGTGGTCAACGGTCTGGGGCATGCTTTTCATGGTCGGGCAGGTACTGACGACGCTTTGCTTTACGATCTTCCTGCTGACACGGCTGGCTCCCATTGAGCCGCTGTCGAAGATGTTCAAGGTGGACTATCTCCACGACTTCGGCAAGCTGATGTTTGCCTTTGTGGTTCTGTGGGCATACCTGTCATTCTCGCAGTGGATCATTATCTGGTCCGGCAACCTGGTGGAAGAGATTAAGTGGTACCTAATTCGTCTGAATGGCGGATGGCAATATTTTGGTACCCTGCTGATCTTCGCGCACTTTGTGTTTCCGTTCGCACTGCTGCTTTCGCGCAACCTAAAGCGGCATGCCTCGCGAGTCGTCAAAATCGCATTGTTTCGTTATGCTCATGCGCTTCATTGACCTGTTCTGGCTTACGGCGCCAAACTTTTATCAGGGACCAAACGGCGAAGGCCTCAAGGATTTCGGCGTCCGCGACGGTATCTTTTATTTCGTGTGCGCGGTGGCCATCGGGGGCATGTGGCTGTTCTTCTTTTTCTTCCGTCTGGGACAGCGGGCACTGCTGCCGGTGAACGATCCCAATTTTGTAGAGATGCTGGAAGCTAAACATGGATAACTTTCAACCTCAATCCGCAGGCGAACACCAGAAAGAGGGTCACGATATTACTGACCTCAGTATCCCCGGCGTCCTTTTGTCTGGCGTTGCCCTGGCGGTCTCTCTCGCAGCCGCGTTCCTTCTGGTGCTCGGTTTCTACTGGGGATTGCAGAAATGGGAAAAGGACCACCAGCCGCCCATGACGGACATGGAAAACCAACTCCGCAATGACCGCGAAGCTGTGTCCAGCACGCAAGGCCGTACGCCAGTTGCGGAAGGCGAAGAGAGCGTCAAGCCGCAGCCAGACTGGTATGGCCGCGGCAAGATGGAAGACCATCTCGTTCGCACCTTCCCAGGCCCGCGTCTGCAATATGACGATGAATACGATATGTCACTGTTCCGGGGTTCGGAAGACAAATGGCTGAGCAGCACCGGTAAGGACCCTAACGGCGCCGTGCACATCCCGGTCGAGCAGGCGATGCAGTTGCTGGTCCAGCGTGGATTGCCGCAGGTGAGCGGCCCGTTTGCGCCAAATAACCTGCCGACTGCTGTGCCGATGGTTCCGGCTGGTCCGAGCAAACGATAAGGTTTTGGAGAATTAAAGATTTTGCATTACAGCAACACAATTCGGAAGCTGGCCGCAAGGGCAACACTGGCAGCGGCTTTGTCAGCAACCATGACTCTGGGGGCATGGGCGCAAGTGCCGGCGCCTAACGCGGGGGCGGAAGGCGGCGCGACCAACCAGAAGATTCCCATCTTCGATCAGGTGGGTATTGAGCAGAAACTCAATTCGCAGGTACCGCTCGACCTCACCTTTACTGACGAGAACGGCCAGTCTGTTCAACTTAGCAAATACTTTGGCGCCAGGCCGGTGATTCTTACCCTGGTCTACTACCAGTGCCCCATGCTGTGTTCCCAGGTGTTGAACGGAATGACGGGAGCGCTGAATGGCATCACGCGCTTTAACATTGGGCGCGATTTTGACATTGTCACAGTAAGCTTTGATCCTCGCGATAAATCAGAAGACGCTCTGGCTGCCAAGAAGAGGCTTCTGAGCCGTTATCGCCGGCCGGGTTCAGCCGAAGGCTGGCATTTCCTGACCGGCAAAGAAGACCAGATCAAGGCCCTGGCTGCCAGCGTCGGGTTCCGATACGCGTGGGACCCCCAAATTCAGCAGTTCGCCCACGCCAGCAGCATTATGCTGCTGACGCCACAGGGCAAGGTGGCCCAGTATTATTTTGGAATTGAGTACGCGCCGCGCGACATCCAGCTCGGTCTGGTGGAAGCCTCACAGGGCAAGATCGGAAACGTGGCAGATCAATTTATTCTGTATTGCTACCACTATGATCCTGCCAGAGGGAAGTACGGCGCGGTTGTTTTGAACATTATGAGGGTTAGCGCGTTGGCGACAGTGCTGGTGCTCGGCGGGTTTGTCATCGTTATGTTCCGCCGTGACTCGCTGGCAGCCAAACAGAGCCGATTAAATTAGGACAGTCGAATAGATGCAATTCAAATTGCCATTATTTCCGGAGCAGGCCTCAAGCGTGGCGGTCCAGGTGGATGCGTTCTACCTGTTCCTGGTGCTCATCACCACGTTCTTCTCCCTGCTCATAGCCCTGCTGATCCTCTACTTTATTATCCGGTACAGAAAGAGCCCGGATCGCGAAGCTGAGCAGATCCATGGTTCCACGCTGCTTGAAATTGTCTGGACGGTGATTCCGCTCGGCATCTCCATGGTCATTTTTGTGTGGGGTGCGGTGCTCTACTATCACATTGAGAACCCGCCGGCCAATGCGCTGGAAATCTACGGCGTCGCCAAACAATGGATGTGGAAGTTCCAGCATCCCGGCGGCCAGCGTGAGATCAACACTCTGCATGTTCCCACCGGACGCCCCATAAAGGTCACTCTGATTTCGCAGGATGTGATCCACGATTTCTTCGTTCCTGCATTCCGCGTAAAGAATGACGTGTTGCCGAACCGGTACGTTTATAGCTGGTTCACTCCGACCGTACCCGGCTCGTATCATCTTTTCTGCTCGCAATATTGCGGCACCAAGCATTCCGCCATGATCGGTGAGGTGGTGGTACAGAAACCGGACGATTACGCGGCGTGGCTGGCCAGTGGCAAAGCGGAAGGTTCGCTTTCCTCCATGGGCGAAAAGCTCTTCCAGGAGTTTGGCTGCGTGACCTGCCACCGTCCTGATTCGGGCGCGCGCGGACCTAACCTTCAGGGACTTTATGGCCGGCCTGTCCGGCTCAGCGATAATCGCGTGGTGGTGGCCGACGACAACTACATCCGCGAATCGATCCTCAATCCGAACGCGAAAATCGTCAATGGCTTTCAGCCGATCATGCCGACGTTCCAGGGCGTGGTCAGCGAAGAAGGGCTGATTCAGATCACCGAATACCTCAAGCACTTGTCAGTGCAGGAATCAGAACCGTTGAATAATCGCACAAACCCAACGGAACTTCGGGACAATGAAGTACCAACCATTCAGCAAGAATTACAGCAGGGCAGTCAACCTGCGCCTACGCCTGGGAAGAAACCATGAGTACCGCCACAACTATTGTGAAGCCGGTAATGCCGGCAAAGCATTACCTGAATGACAATTATGGAATCAGGTCCTGGCTCCTGACCAAGGACCATAAGCGCATCGCGATCCTGTACCTGGTCTCCTTAACTTTCTTTTTCTTTCTTGGCGGGATATTTGCTGCGCTGATTCGCCTTGAACTGCTGACGCCGCAGGGAGACCTTTTCACGTCAGACACCTACAACAAGCTCTTTACGATGCACGGTGTCAACATGGTTTTCTTTTTCCTGGTGCCTTCCGTTCCGGCTACGCTTGGCAATTTTGTCTTGCCATTGATGGTCGGCGCCAAGGACCTGGCTTTCCCTAAAATCAACCTGCTCAGCTGGTACATATATATGGTGGGTGCGTTCTTCTCCCTGGCCACCATGGTGAGCGGCGGAGTTGATACCGGCTGGACTTTCTATACACCGCTCAGCAGCGGATATTTGCGTACCCACGTCGCCCTGATGGCGGTCGGCATTATTATGGCCGGCTTCTCGTCCATCTTTACCGGATTGAATTTCATCGTTACTGTGCACCGTATGCGGGCCCCCGGACTGACGTGGGGCAGGCTCCCGCTGTTTGTGTGGTCAAACTACGCCACCAGCCTGATCATGATTCTGGCCACTCCGGTGCTGGCCATCACTCTCACTCTTCTGGCTCTGGAATCTGTATTTCACATCGGGGTATTTGATCCCAAGTACGGCGGCGACCCTGTGCTCTTCCAGCACATGTTCTGGTTCTACTCCCATCCGGCTGTGTACATCATGATCCTGCCGGGAATGGGCGTAATCAGCGAGCTCATCACCTGTTTCTCCCGCAAGCGAGTTTTTGGATACTCGTTCGTTGCTTTCTCCAGTCTGGCGATTGCCGTTTTCGGCTTTCTGGTCTGGGCGCATCACATGTTTGTGGCCGGCATCTCTCAATACTCCGCCATGGTCTTCTCACTGCTCAGCATGGCAGTAGCAATTCCCTCAGCGGTGAAAGTCTTCAACTGGACGGCCACCATGTACAAGGGGTCGATCAGCCTGAAGACCCCGATGCTCTATGCCCTGGGCTTTATCGGGTTGTTCACCATAGGCGGGCTCACTGGAATTATGCTGGCCGCCCTGGGTATGGACGTACACGTTCATGACACCTATTTTGTGATCGCTCACTTCCATTACGTGATGGTTGGTGGCATGGTGACCGCATATTTAGGCGGACTCCATTTCTGGTGGCCCAAGATAACTGGAAGAATGTACCCGGAAGCGCCGGCACAGCTGGCCGCGTTGATCACCTTTATCGGGTTCAATCTCACATTCTTCCCGCAATTCATTCTCGGCTACCTGGGTATGCCGCGCCGCTACCATGCATATCCGGAAGAATTCCAGGTATTGAATGTTCTCTCCAGTGCGGGAGCATCAGTGCTGGCAGTCGGGTTCCTGCTGCCGCTGATTTATTTTCTCTGGTCGTTAAAGTACGGTGAAGTTGCCGGCGACAATCCCTGGGGCGCCACCGGTCTGGAATGGCAGACTACCTCGCCGCCGCCCACGCACAATTTCCATGAAGTTCCTGTGGTCACCGGAGAACCGTATGCTTATGGAGAGGAGGTAGTCGGTGTCCACTAACCAGTCGACAACCTCTCAAACAACTACCACTGAACACCATCCGGCGCTGGTCCATCACTTTGACAGTATGGAGCAGCAGCAGGCCGCTTCCACGTTTGGCATGTGGGTCTTCCTGCTCACGGAAATCATGATGTTCGGCGGACTGTTTACCGCTTACCTGATTTACCGTATCAAGTACTACGACGCTTTTGTTGCCGGATCCACCAGCATCAGCGTTTCATGGGGTTTTGCCAACACGCTGGTGCTGATTGCCAGTTCGCTGACCATGGCGATGTCAGTGTGGGCGGCGCAAAAAGGCGACCGTAAAAAGCAGGTACTGTTTTTGATCCTCACCATGATTCTGGGCGCGGCGTTCCTTGGCGTTAAGGCCAAGGAATACTACGACAAGTGGGATGAATGCCATATTCCGGGGAATGTGATCGGCAAAGGATTCAATGCCTGGGGCGGTTGTGACGTCAGGAATCCGGAGCTGGGAAACATCGCGGACGAGATACGCAATCCCAAGCTGCATGGCAATCCCAATATCCCGGAAGTGGCCGCGATTCAGACCGCAAAGCAGAGCGAGATATTTTTCTCTTTCTACTTTGCCATGACCGGACTGCATGCTTTTCACATGGTCATCGGGCTCGGCCTGCTGACATGGCTCCTGGTGCGCGCAAATAGTGGAGAGTTTGGTCCGGCGTATTACACGCCAATCGAACTCGGGGGCTTGTATTGGCACTTCGTCGATATCGTCTGGATCTACCTGTTCCCCCTTCTATATCTAATCAGCCGACACCAGCACCATGGGTAACGAGAATCATGGGTAATGAGAATCATGGGTAAGGACCAAACAATGTCGAATGAACACGCACATCCAACAGTCGGCCTCTATCTGGGCATCTTCGCAGCTCTGGTGATTGGCACCTGCCTCACCTGGGGGATCGCTTTTCTTGATCTCGGTCCACTGAACCCTGTGGTTGCTCTGGCCATCGCCTGCATCAAAGCAACTCTGGTCATCTTGTACTTCATGCACGTACGTTATAGTGACCGGCTGACCATGGTGACTGTAGGCGCCGGGTTTTTCTGGCTGCTGATACTCATATCGCTGAGCCTGAGCGATTATCTCTCTCGCTCCCTGATCACGGTCCACTAGAAAATTTCAAAGCATAAAAAGGCCGAGGCATGATGCCCCGGCCTTTTGTTTTTCTCCGCCAGACTACTTCGTGAGTACGTCTTCCAGGTACGCCAACGCCCGCGGATCGTGTGACTGGCCGAGCCAGAACATTGCCTGCTTTCGGACTGCCGGGTTCTTATTTGTTTTAGCTACGCCGATCAACAGCGGTACGCCTTCACCATCATGCAATTGTGATAATGCGAAGACAGCTTTCTTCTTCACTTCCGTCTCCGGATCGTTATCAATGGCTTCTGTGATTTGTTCCGCCTGTTTCTTGCCGCCAATCTGGGCCATCCAGAAAATTGCCTGGCCGCGGACTTTTGGGCTTGGATCGTTATGCGCCATGCCGATCAGATCCTGAAGCGCCAATGGTTCTTTGCTCTGCGAATAGCTCTGCGAAAAGGCGAATGTCACCTTCTCACGAAAGCGTTCGTCCTGATCGTTCTTGATGGCTCGTTCCAGAATCTCCACGCCCTTTTTCCCGCGCTCAATACCGAGCCAGAAGGAGACATTGCCACGCAGACTCAAAGGATGGTCTGGTTGAATCAGCTTCTCCAGCGCGGTGTCTGCTGCCGGGACGTCATGCAGTGCAATGGCCATCACTGCATTACGACCTGGCCTCCTGTCGCTATCGCTATCATCTGTTACCTGAATCAGGCCAGCCAGAAAATCAATGCTTTCCTCCGGCTTTATTCCTTCAGCCCAGTGCACGGGCAAGCCGGCGAAATCAAGCGGACAATCGGCGCTAAACACGCGTGCTTTGCTTACCTGCTTGTTTTCAAGCTTGAGAAAGACAAAAGCATACGGCAGGGGCTCCGGCGGGGCACAGTCAGACATGGTTCCATTCACTGACGTGCCATGGTCTGAATCCATCTTGCAGCCCTTGCAGCATTGTCCAGTCGATGTCGCTCCATCATTCCTCCATGAATCAAAGCAGCACATGGTGCGTTCAGTTGCTTTTGCCGGAATGCGATAGCCAATCCATTGTGGGCCAGCTGCCTGGCCAACGGTGCCCACAAGGGCCTTGAGACTTGTGCCCGCCGGCGCCTCTTCTACTTTCGCGTTGGTGATCTTTGGCTTCTGCGCCCAGGCAGCGCCGAGCAATGTAAGCGCTACGAAAATAATTGCTAAAGTCTTCAGTTTTATGAGCTTCATGGTCTTCATGGCGTCCTTTGGATTTACTTGTTCAGAATTTCCATCATGTAGTCAGTGACTTCGGGTGAGTGCATCAGGGAAAGCTTCTGCGTGAGTGTCTTCTTCAGCTCAGGATTGGTTTCTTTCCGGGCCATTGCGACCATTTCTTTGGCAGCATTGTGTATGAACAGCGCATTGATGACAGTCTTTTTTGTTTCAAGATCAGAATGCGTGTTGTAAATGGTCAAGAGAGCGGTGGAGCTATCCTGCCCGCCAACCATCCCAATGGTTCGAATAGCTTTCTCGAGAACCTTCGGGTCCTTCTCCGTGTTGGCAATCTCAACCAGGCCCTGGGAATCGCCATTCATCATCATTCCCTGGATCACCGCTTCCCGCGTCTCCGGATCAGGTGACGACTTGTACATCTCACGCAGTTCATTGCGTGCGCCCATCATGCCAAGGTGGCGTATGGCATCTCTTCTCAGTTCCGGTGACTTTTCAGTGCGTGCTACTGCCAGCACGTCTTCCTTGTCGCCGGACATCAGCCAGCCCTGGAATACTGCCTTTTTCACGCTGGGATCTTTGTGCCGGTGTAGATCTCCTTCAACGCGGCGCGACTCCGCAAATTGTTGCCGCCCATGCCCAGATAGCGGATGGCACGTATCTGCAGATCAGGGTCTTTGCTGTCCTTTGCCACAGACAGCAGTACCTGCGCAGCCTTATCTGACCCGCTTTGCATCAGGACGAATAGTGCGCGATCTTTAAGCTTTGGTGATCCCGGGCCATGAAGAAGTTTGTCAATATAGGGAAGAGCGCGGTCCGGGTCTGATTGCATGATCGCATTCAGCGCGAGCAGCTTGTCTTCTTCTGAGCTCACGGTGGCGGGATTCACAGCCGTACCCTGCAACTCAACCTCAAGCGCACTCACATCACGCATCCAGCGGCTTTGCGGATAGCTCTTCTTGAACTCCGCAATTGTTGCCTGCGCCTGGGCTTTGTTGCCAGCTTTTCCGAGAGCGGACGCTTTGAAGTAAAGGGCAGCGTCGGCCCTGCGGCCATGCAGTTTTGCTACCTGGTCAAAGGTGCGAGCGGCTTGCTCATAGTGGCCTTCATCCATTGCACCCGTTGCCTCGTTGTACAGTTCGTCTTCCTGGCCGCTGTCTTTAACTGCCGCCTGTGGATCGAAGAGAGAATTACCCGGGGCTTCAGACTGGGCGCACGCCTGTGGCATAACAGCCACTGCCGCCAGCAAGTTGAAAAACAAGAAAAATATCAGGGACCAACGTTTCATATACCTTATAGCCTCTGTGTTGCATTCGTTACGGCTGACTGCTCCCGCCCGCGAATGCGTGAATTAACATCCGACCCCACAACCCGTACCTTGAACAGCAGACCCTCTGACTCAATCCTGCCGCGAATCTCTTTCAGATCCCCAGGGGTCATCTTTTCCGGACCATTTGCCACTTCAGCCAGCACACGGCCGAGCTGATCGAGCAGCCGCGCAATTTTCGGATCACCCTCACGTTGTGCACTCACGCGATAAAGGTGGTTGGCATCCAGCAAATCACGTGCGCGCTCCTGCTCATTGGAAAAATCCAGTGGCGCCCTGCCGTCTGAATTCATGATCTCCACCAGCAACATCTCAGACCGTTCCAAATGTCCACCCACAGCCACCAGCACCACCTGTTGCTGCGGATTGGGCGGCGCCGGGGTTGGCGAGTTGACAGCAACTTGCGGCGACGGACCCTGCGTTGGCGGCTTCGGCCAGTATCGGCCGGCAACAAACGCCGCCACCAGCAGGGCGACCATGGATCCGGCCAATGCCCACTGCTTCGGCGAGCTGAACAAGTTGTCCAGCCAGGGAGCGTTTTTCCGACAGCTGGTCACGTACGTTGAGCCATGTTTTATCTTCGAAGCCCGCGCGCAGGTTCTGGTACTTCGATCGGTTCAATTTGCCGCAACATGGCCTGGACACGTTCAAACTCTTCGCGGCAAGCTGCACACTCATTCATGTGTTGAGCAGCGGATGCGCTGTCTTCGGCGTCACCGTAGTAATGCAAAACGATTTGTTCTTCGCTCAAATGTTTCATCGTGCTGGACTCGCATAGACCTCAAGCTGCTGCCTGAGTTTCTTCACAGCGCGAAAAATGCTGTTCTTGGCCGCGCTGGTATTTAATTTCAAAGTCTTTCCAATTTCGTCGATCGACCGGCCTTCCATGTGCCGCATGGTAAAAGCGATGCGCTCCACCGGCGTCAGCAGGGACATGGATTGAGCGACCTTGCTCTTCATTTCCGAACTCAACACCATGCGCTCAGGCCCTGGTCCCTGTGCCGCAAGCTGTATCTGGCGGCCTTCTTCCGGGTCTGGTTCGTCCACGATCTGATATGTGTCTTTGTTTTGCATTTTCTTTGCGCTCAAAAAGTCGAGTGTCCTGTTTACCGCAATGCGGTACAGCCATGTGCTGAAGTTGGAACGCAACTCAAAACGGCCCAGCGCTTTGTATGCGCGGAGAAACGTTTCCTGTACGAGCTCTTCAGCATCCTGCTGGTTCCCGGTCATGCGGAACGTGACATGGAAGATAGCGCGGGAATGGCGGTCAACGAGCAGGCGAAATGCCTCCTTGTCGCCGGCCAGTACCTGGGCCACAACGGCTGCGTCAGTTACTTCCATTCGAATAACTTAGACCGGAATTGAGGGAAGCGGTTAGGAAAGAAAACACCTACCACGGAGACACAGAGGCACGGAGAAAACCTTATCCCGTAAGAGCGGAATGGGCAGGCATGGTCAACCTTAAGAGCCAGCAGACAATAGGGATCCCTCGCTCTGCTCGGGATTTTAGAAAATGGCGGATTTTAGAAAATGGCAGCCGCCACCCGCAGCACCGTGCTCTCGTCGAAGTGCTTGCCCGAGTACCTGTAAGCCGATGGGCAGGCCGGCTTTGGTCTGACCGCAGGGGACACTGATGCCGGGGATGCCGGCCAGGTCGGCGGTGACGGTGTAGATGTCGGCCAGGTACATGGCGAGAGGGTCGTCTGATTTCTCGCCCAGCTTGAATGCCGCCGTGGGCGCTGTTGGCGTAACGATGGCGTCGACTTTCTGAAAGGCCTGTTCGAAATCGCGAGCCAGGAGTGTGCGGACTTTTTGCGCTTTGAGGTAGTAGGCATCGTAGTATCCGGAGCTGAGCGCATAGGTGCCCAGCATGATGCGGCGTTTTACTTCCGTCCCAAAACCTTCGTCGCGGGAGTTGCGATACATCTGCGCCAGCGACTGCGATTTTTGTGAGCGATAGCCATAACGCACACCATCAAAGCGCGCCAGATTGGCGGATGCTTCTGCCGTGGCGATTACGTAATACGTGGGTACCGCATACGAAGTGTGCGGCAAGGAGATGGGAATGATCTCCGCACCCTGTGCGGCAAGCTGCTGAATGGAGTCTTCGACAGCGGCGCGAACTTCGGGGTCGAGGCCTTCGCCAAAATATTCTTTGGGGATTCCCAGCTTGAGGCCGCGCACCGGCTTTTTCATTTCAGAAACATAATCCGGAACAGCGACATTTGCGGATGTCGAATCCATTGGATCGTGTCCGGCAATGACGCTTAGCATGACGGCGGCATCTTCAACGGTGCGAGTGAGTGGCCCGATGTGATCGAGCGATGAAGCAAAGGCGATCAGACCATAGCGGGAGACGCGTCCATAGGTCGGCATCAGGCCAACGACGCCGCAGAATGAGGCAGGCTGGCGAATCGAGCCGCCTGTGTCAGAGCCAAGAGTAGCCACGGCCATTCCTGCTGCAACTGCCGCTGCTGACCCTCCGCTGGAGCCACCGGGAACACGAGATTTATCCCGCGGATTGTGAACAGGCCCATAGGCTGAGTTCTCGTTGGAAGAGCCCATGGCAAACTCGTCGCAATTCAGCTTGCCCAGAATAATGGCGCCTTCCGCTTCCAGACGCGCTACTGCCGTGCAGTCATAGGGCGGAATGAAGCTCTCAAGAATTTTCGAGCCCGCGGTGGTGCGAAGGCCTCGGGTGGTCATGACATCTTTGATCGCGATGGGAACGCCGGCTAGCTTGGGCAGAGGAGAACCTTTACTTGCGAGATCATCCATGTGTGCTGCTTGAGAGATGGCACGGTCCTCAGAAAGTGCGAGAAAAGCATGGATGCCAGGGTCTTCAGACTGGATCTTCTTGTAAAACTCCTTCACCAACTCCACGGACGAATGCTTCTTCTCAGCGAGCGAAGAACGAATGGCTGGGATGGTAAGGGAATCGAGGTTCATGCAAGTTTATCTCTCGATAACCTTCGGCACTTTGAAAAAATCACCATCGGTTGCGGGAGCGTTGGCCATGGCTTCTTTGTGCGGCAGTGAAGGTCTATGGATGTCTTCCCGCCAAACGTTCTTCGCGTCTGTGCTTGCCTGTGCCATGGGCGGCACATCGTCTGTGTTCAGTTCGCTCAGCCGATCGATGTAGGTAAGAATCGAATCCAGATCTTTCACCATGCGTTGGCGTTCCTGAGGAGTGAGTTCCAGGTTGGCGAGATCAGCCACGTAGAGGACGTCTTTTTCAGTGATGCGCATTGTGCTGGTATTGCTGAATCAAAATTCCGGTTTTGCCTGCTCTTCAGTTCTGGCCGCCGATGTTGCACTTTAAATCTTACTTCCTTTACCACATGGCCCAGCAGAGCCTCATAGGCACTGATGTAACGCGAGACGAATGAGGTGAGTTGCTTGCGCCATGCCGCGTCGGGCACTTCCACGGTGACAACGCCATCGGCAAAAAGAACTGCTTTAGTTCTGGCCGCGACATCCTTACCACAGACCACCGGCCAGGCCATCACTGCAGCTTCTTCCAGCGGTTGCGCGCGCAACAAATCTTTCATCACATTGCGCAGGCCGGTTCGGATTGATTCCATTTCAGGCATTGAATGAAGACTGATTTTAGCATTCTTGTAGCTTGCTGAACTCACAGTCGCAAGAAAGAGAAGCTAAAGATTTTCTTTGTGTGAATACAAAAAACTGGGCCACCCGAAGGCGGCCCAGGCAAGTGCTTACTTGAATCTACTGAATGGTCAGAGTCACGGTTGCTGTGTGGGTGATGGTTCCACTGGTTCCCGTGATGGTGATTGTGGAAGTTCCACGCTGTGAGTTGTTGGCCGAGACCACACGGAACGTTGTCGTTCCCGAGCCGGTGACGGTGGTGGGCGTGAAACTGGTGGTTGTACGGTCGGTACTGCCGCTCTGCCGTCAGGTTCACCGTTCCGGTAAAGCCGTTCTGCGGCGCCAATCGTTACGGTGTATGTTGCCGTGCCGCCGCGGCTGATGGTGATGCTGGCCGGTGTTGCAGTGAGCGTGAAGTTGGCCGGCGCCGTTACCACCAGCGTTACGGTGGTGGAGTGCGTGATCGTTGAACCGGTTCCCGTGATCGTGACCACATATGTTCCGGCAGCGGTCGCGGCTGTTGTGGTGACGGTCATGGTTGAGCTGCCCGTGCCGGGAACTGATGCCGGTGAGAAGCTTGCCGATGCGCCTGCGGGAAGTCCGCTGGCACTGAAGGCGACTGTATCCGTGAATCCGCCGCTGGGTGTAATTGTGGCGGTGTAAGAAGTGGCGCTTCCGGCAGCCACGGACTGCGATGCCGGCGTTGCCGAGATGGTGAAGTCGCCCACAACCGGTGCGTTGACTACCAGAGTGACGGACGCAGTGTGCGTGAGCGTTCCGTCAGTGCCGGTGATGGTGAGCGGATATGATCCGGCCGCCACCGCAGTGGTGGTTGATACGGCCATTGTGGTCGTACCCGATGTAGTGACTGTGGTGGGCGTAAAGGTTGCGCTTGCGCCATTGGGCAATCCGGCCACGCTGAATGAAACTGTGCCGGTGTAGCCGCCGTTAGGAGTCACGGTTGCCGTGTAAGAAGCTGCGTTACCAGCCGTAACTGTCTGCGATGCCGGTGTGGCGGACAGCGCGAAGTCCGGAGCGGTGGCGCAGCCAGCGAACTTGAAGTTCGCGATGCGTGTGCTCCAGTTAAACGTTCCGTTGGCTTTCAGATATTCAGTGGTGTACCAGAACGTGCAATCGTCCGTGGGATCAACGCTGATGCTGGAATAATCTCCCCAGCGGCTCAGGCCGGTGAGCTGAGAGCCGGTGCCGGTTTGAATGCTGATCTCGGTTCCCAGTGTGCCCAGCGGATCAGTTGGAGCGCGGCCAGTGAAACGGATGGCCGGATTCAGCGCGGTGGAAGAAACGCTGTAGCCCACGGCGATGTTGCCCACGTGGTCCATGGCAGCGCTGCCCATCCAGCGGAAGCTGGTATCGGGAGCAAAGGTGCCTTGCTGGAAGACGGTTGGAGCAGCGCCCGGGCTGCGGATTTCGTACCAGCGAACACCAGTGCTGGTGCCAGCGGTTACGGAGTGGTTGACCACAAGAGCTTCATGGTCGCCAAAATTTCTGTACGCCAGGCGATACATCAAACGATCAGCCAGCGAGTCCAGCTTCTGGTTGGTGCCGAGCTGCGGAATACAGGTTCCACCGTTGCACGCTGCCGCAAAAGCCGCGACCGGCAGATTAGTGGGACTGCTGAGAGTTGCAGTGCCGTTGCTGAAATTGATGTTGGAGAGCTTCCACAAGTTCAGCGAGTTGGTGCCGAAGTTGAGGAAGTACGCCGGCGATCCCGCGGGTGGCGCGGTTGTGCCGTCAATGTCAGAGGGCAGCACGCCGCCGAATGCGTTGCTCAACTGGAAGCAGATCTGAGTTGCTGCTGCTCCCGCGATCATGGACGCACGGTCCATGGCGCAGAGCTTGGATCCGGCAAACGTTGATCCGTTATTGAAGATGTTGAACGTGACCAGATATGAGTTGTTCCACACGCCCAGCTTGGGATAGTCGTTGAACTGAACGGTTCCGAAGTTGAAGGCGTAGACGTTGTATGCGCCGGTGGCGTCTCCAGTTGCCGAGACAGCAACGCACTGCCAGAATCCCTGGGTCGAGCCGCTGGTGACAGAGAACTGAGTCAGCACCCAGCGATCGGCTGCTTTGTCGTACTGGGCAATGGGATCGCCATCATTATGGACGGCGCAGGGATGCGACGCGCCCAGTGCGCTGAAAAGCGTGTTGCCGGCGGTGGGTCCAGCCAGCAGAGCTCCGGTCTTGGAAAACACAGCAAAGGATTCATTCACCCACTGCACGTACTGCGTGGCTCCAACGGCGCCGTTGGTGTCCGGCGGAGCGGCGTTGACTGTAAAGCCGAAAGCGCCCTGGCCAATACCGTCAAAGCTGTTCACGTTGCCGACGGTAGGCGCGGAGATGGCTTGTGTCTGAAGGGCCGTATCGGGCGCGCCGGTTGGAGCTGCCGGAACCAGAAGGCGAATCGGCTTATCGCGGTGGCCTTCTTCCTCAGGGATGATTGGCTTCATGTCACGCAGAGGAATGGTTTTAGCGTGGTCGCCTTTTGACCATTCGCCTTTGTGTTGGGCAAAAATGTTTGTTGTTGATGTCAGCAAAAGGAGGAAACAGGAAATCCGCAGCAGAGAGGACGATGCCCTCATTTACGCCACCCAATTCTCTTGGTCAATTCCAAGTTCGTTCAGAAATCTGGCCCGGAAGGGAAGCAGGGTCGGCGCCTGAAGCATTGCGCCCACAGGGTTACTATGAAAGGTAGTATGAATACCGTTTTTTGTAAAGCAGAGATTGACATGCCTGAGTTCAGTCACCGGATCTGACAACAGCCGCCGGAAACCTACGGTCGGGCGTCTATTTCTGCTGTCGCAGGTCGGAATTGACTCTTAAGATTCCTCCCGTCGCCGCATCTTCTCATTCTTTTCCAGTTCATGTAGTCTCTTTAAATGCAATAAGTTACGGTCTTTATGTGGCTTCCATTTAATGCTGCAGAATGCCGCTGAGACACTAAATACAGCCGTTCAGGGAAACCTCCTTAATACGGCTTGATCCTGACAAATAAGATAACGGTCAGATCTATTACTTTCGATTCAGGCTTTAGCTTCATCTTCGTTCAGCAACACCAGTTGATCGCGCCCCCAAGACCGGCGCAAGGAGAGAATTAGCCATCATGCACAAACCCGTAAAGTACGCAGAGAAGGTTATGACCTATGCCGCGCGTGGCGCCTGGGCGGTATTTGAACGCGTGAATCGCATTAAGCCTGCTGCGGCGTTCACCCCCAATTGGTCAGACAAGCCTTTGCTGAAATCGTGGGAGAAGACCAAACCGCCGCTCGGCTGGCCTCGCTCAACTGATTCCCTGTGCCCCAAGTGCGTTCCGGAAATCCGCCAGCAGATCGTGGACGGCAAGTTGCCGCATGAGATCCTGCTCAACGAAAAAGTCGGCGAAATCAAAGCCACCATCATTGAGCGCGACGGCCAGATCCTGATGGTGAAAGATTGCCCCATCCACGGCCACTTTGAAGACGTGATGGCCGTTGACGTTGAGTTCTTTGAGCACCTGGAAAAGGTTTTCCCCGGCCGCGATATTGCCGCCCACAATGATGAAGACCTGCATCACCACGGCACCAGCACGGTAAAGCACGGACGCGGATCAGTTCTCACCATCGATCTGACCAACCGCTGCAACATGATGTGCGATCCCTGCTTCATGGACGCCAACCAGGTAGGCTTTGTGCATGAGCTGACCTGGGACGAAATCAAGACCATGCTGGATAACGCCATCTCCATCAAGCCGCGGCGCCAGATGTCAGTCCAGTTCTCCGGCGGCGAGCCCACTCTTTCACCTTACTTCCTTGACGCTGTGCGTTACGCCCGCAAGGTCGGTTACAACTCAGTACAGGCTGCAACCAACGGAATTGAGTTTGCCAAGTCGCCTGAGTTCTGCCGCCAGGCTGCGGAAGCCGGTCTGCGTTATGCCTACCTCCAGTTTGACGGTATCGGCAACGCGGCCAACTCGCATCGCCAGGTCGGCAACCTGTTTGACGTAAAGCTGCGCGCCATCCACAACCTGCATGAGAACGGTGTGGACATTGTGCCCGTCACCACCATCATCAACGGCATTAATAATGAACAGGTCGGCCGCATCATCCAGTTCGCGCTCGATAATCCCAGGACCATCAGCTTCCTCAGCTTCCAGCCGGTTTCATTCACCGGTCGCGACGAGGAAATCACTGACGATCGCCGCCAGGCCCAGCGCTACACCCTGAGCCATCTGGCGCATGACGTAAAGAACCAGACCGGCCTCGGCGAACCCAAGCGTGACTGGTTCCCCATTTCGTTTATGTCCACCTTCTCTGACTGGGCTGACCTGATTCACGGACCCAGCGCCGATTGGGGACAACTGAGCTGCGGCTGCCACCCGAACTGCGGCGTGGGCATGGCCCTGATGATCGACAAGGAAACCAAGGAAGCCGTCCCGGTGACTGCCTTCCTGAACGGCGACCGCATCGGCAATGACGTGGCCAAGGTCAATGACGCAGGCCGCGGACGCTTCCTCTCCGTCGTCGGCATGGCGCTGGCGCTGACCAGAAATTACGATCCTTTCAAGGCCCCCAAGCATTTCAAGCTGACCGATCTGCTCAAGAAGTTTGACAAGACCTTTGGCGCCACCAAGAAGGCTGACGACAAATACGGCAAGGTCACCGGCGACCGCACTCTGGAAGACATCAAGCGCCGCCGCCAGGACCGCTGGAATTTCCTGTTCATCGCCGGCATGTGGTTCCAGGACCTTTATAACTACGACTTCCGCCGCACCGAGCAGTGCATCATTCCGTACGCCACGCAGGAAGGCGAAATCAGCTTCTGCGCCTATAACACCGGCGTGGGCTGGCGCAACATCATTGAGAAGATGCACATGACGTCTAACCTCACCAAGTGGTATGAAGAGCACGGACGCCATGAAATCTTTGCCGGCGGCAAGGCCGTTGGACTCACCGATGCAGGGCCACAAGCTGCGCCTGAATGAAGAACACGTTCATGCCGGACGCAACACCACGCTGGACGATAAGGGCATCGCCAAGACCGCCCGTGAAGAGAAACTCCGCGCCCGCGACGAGAAGATCAAGAATGACGCCGAACACGCGCGCATGGAAAAACTCTATCGCCAGCACATCCTGAAAGAGCCCGTACCGGAAGGTGGATTCGTTCCGCTGGGGTCCATCACCATCGCTCCGGCTCCCAAGGCCGAGCCCAAAAAGGACGAGACTAAAGAAGAAGTAATGGGCGACTAGTTTCTAGTTAATCTCAAGCGCAAAGGGCCTGGGCAGAAATGCCTGGGCTTTTTTGGCGTTTTCGCCATCCCGATCGCGTCGATCCGCGTCCATCTGCGGCGATTGGTTTTTCCGATCCCGGCGATCTCGCGATGACTCGATCTCGGCGATTCCACCCCCCCTCCGGGTACCCTCAATTAGGATTCCAAAGCACTTACCTGATTCATCCCAAGCCATCCCACTTGGCCTTTCTTTGCCTTTCCGATCCCCAGCGATGTCGCGCGATGACGGCGATCTCGGCGATTCCTTGGCGCTACTCGTTCATAGCACAGTTTTGGAAAAAAGAAAGGGACGAAAAAGTTTAGGAAATCTCGCAGCTCGCGCACATTCGGACCTTTGCGGTCTTTTTGTTCCTTCGTTGGTATTTTCTGGCATTGAACGTCAGAGGAACTGCAACAAATATTTCCGCGTTGCATCTTGGCACCGCCCGATCTCGGCGATGTCGCGCGATGACGGCGATCTCGGCGATCCTATCCCTCTGTTATTCCTAGCCGAGCCCCTTGGGGAGAATTCCCTGGTTTCCAGGTGGTCTATCCTTTAGCCGATCCGGGTGATCGGACTCCTCTCCCCTATTTCGTTATCCTTTACCGTCGCATACGTGCCAGAAGATCCGTCACCCGAGAAGACAATCAAACCTGAACGCGTCTCTTCCATCGAAGAGAAGAGGGAACTTGCGCCAGATTTCGCGTCTTGAATAAGAAGCTGAAACTTGCAAACTGATCCCATCAGAGATCCTGAAAATCTATAGATCTTGGGGGTATCTGCGTTTGGCCCCAGCCCAGCGAGAATTGAAGAGAGCGTGCTCGTCTCAGCCTTAATTTCGGCGCTGCCTCTAAGCAGAGGACCTTGTAGAACCAAATCTATGCTCCCGAATGGGAGTTTCCAAGTCCCAGTCAACGTAGGTGTAGGGGAGCTGCAAAGCCTGGCCAATTTGAACAAAAAATTTTCGCGCCTCTGTCGCAGAGCGAAGAATGTCCTCTCTTTTTCTTTCTTCCTCATTTCGCCTGTCAATAATTTCAGAGAGGCACCTCTCGACGCTGGGATCATGGTATGGGATAGCTACCATTGGCTCAAGAACTGCTTTTGCATTGTCGGAGAATCCGGCGTCCAGACATTTGTACGCCAGATTGCCGGCGGATAGTGTTTCGCCAAGCTCTATCGCCTGTCGATAGTGGGCTACCGACAATATTGGTAACTGACATTCGGAATAAGCGAGTGCCAGATTATGCAACGCGCCTCCATTCTTCCTGTCATTATTGTGAATGTATGCGAAGTGGTGGAGGAATAACTCATTCCGTGTTCCTTTGTGATAATCGAGTCCCAACAGGAACCTAATGGGATGTTGAGGATTTTCGTTCAGCGAGGCCTCTGCTAGTCCGAAAGCTAGAAGGGGTTCTTTTTCCTTTTCAGGAGGTCATATAATAAGGCTGCTGCTTCTCTGCGTCCTTCAGGTTTTCCTTCACGGTATATCTCCCAACCCAGACTGCTAGCTTCCTTAAACTTCGCTAGTTTTTCATAGGCTCTAGCTGCTTTGATTAGAGAGTATGTTTTTGTGCTTGCTTTTGTTGCAAGCCGTCCAGCTTTTTCTGATAAAGCTGGGCAGCTTCTTCAGCTTCATCGGCCCCTAAGAGAATGTCGGCAATGCGTAGTAAGGGCTCTGGCCGTCCGGGATTGTCGGCACTCATATTTCGTAAGATCTCTAAAGCCTCTACGGCGCCAGCGTTGAATCTATATTCTTGATGCATCGATTGCCACGAAAGCAGGTCAATATCTGTATCTGTCTTTTTCTGAGCAATCAATTCCCGACCATTTTCAAACGCCTCGGTTAAACGCTCGGTGTCATGTTCATCTGCCGCTTTCATCATTTCGATAATATAGGGCACTAAACTAGGTTTGCTCCCGGTTTGGGTTGTATCCGTCTTTCTGGCATCTTGCTCTATGTCTTCCGCTGGAGCGGCTGGAGCGGCTGGCTGTTCTTGCATCGCGCTCTGCTCAGGCCGCTTTCTGCTCGCTGACAATCAGTTCAATTCTGGTACCTGCCGCTTGCGCTATCAAACCATTTATCATTTCGCTAAGTCTCGAGAAAACCTCCGATGCTTTCTCAGGGTTAAACGGGATGTACTCAAGATCACCTTGGAGACCAGGAATCTCAACACCAATCTCTCGCAATAGAATTCTTTTCCTCTCTCGCGCTAAGGCATAGCCGGATTCCTGCAATACCCACGGTGGAGCACTCCACGCTGAGGGGATCTCTTGTTTGAAGAAGCTCTTCAGGTTGCCGAAACCATTTCGAGCCTCGAAGATAGGGTGCCTCTTTGTGAAAAAGCCAATAAAAACATCGCTTTCCTCGATGATGCGCCGGACTTTGTGCGAGACCGATTCAACTTCCGCCGGCTCAGCTGATTGGCAGAAAAATCCAGCCTTCTCAAAAGTGCCAAGGAACTCTAGTGTTGGGCGTAAACGGACATCATCGTCCCGAGAGAAGCTCCTAGCAATAAATGCTGTTAGTTTGGGCATATTAATTTATGTTTGCGGGGTAGTGTTAGGCTTCCCCATCTGTCGAGCCTTTTTGTTGCTCTGCATTGGCCGATTACGTAAATGAAGGTGAACGCCTGAGAAAGATAAAAGGTCAACCTCTAAAATCGATCAAACTAGATGCGGTTTTTCACCACGAGATTGCGATAGTGTTCTCCTAGGACCGTCAGCTTACATGTTTTGCTGCCAATCGCAGCGTGCCACATGTGGGGCGCATCAACAGGCACAACGAGATTGAGTCGATTGTATTTTTGCAATATGGCGAATTTTTCAGTGTTCACAGGATTAGGCGGAGGGAGCTTCGGGTCAGCCGGTTGGCTGCGTTCTGGTTCAAAAGTAGGATCAAGCTGAAATTGAAAACCCGGGGTGGGAAAAAACTCCTTTATGCGTCGGAGATCTGCCAATGCTATTGGAGCTTGGACCTTTCGTAGCGACACGAAGCTCTTGACGTTCGTCTTGAAAACTGGTCGCTGTTCCCATGGACCAAGAGATTCGTCAATGTGCGCATACACACTGCCAGGTGTGACATCACCGACGAGATTACCTGCCGCATTCAGGGCATCAACTAATAGCGTTGTAAAGACCCCGGAACTGTTGTTCTCACTGGCGTATTGCTCTTCCGTAGACGCCGTGAGTATTGTCATTCCATCCGACAACTCTGCTGCCTGACCGCCCGGGTGAGTTCCTGCAATTCCCGAATGACAACTATCCAAAACCACAACTTTGTTCTTGGCCTTAGACTGATTGGCCAAGATAAGTACCTCATTTAGAGATAGCCCATCATCGCCACGCGCGCAGTCACTTCCGCAAAGATATCCGCCCGTGGGCTCGAGGTATCCGTGACCAGCGAAATAAAACAGGGCGATTTCGGAATCACCCTGAAACAACTCGATGACGCTATCTTTCAAGTCGCCCCGGGTAACTACCGCGCTCTGCCCTGTTCCAGAAAGCAAACGCACGTCAAAATTGACGGTCCCGTCACCGTGGCGGTCAAGCGCGCTTTTTACCGAATGTGCATCGTTCACGCAGCCAAACAATGGGGAAATCCCCTTGTAGTAGTCGATGCCAACGACCAGTGCTTTGCGCATTCCTATCCCCAATACCTACTGCCTTTACACGCTGTCGATAAATCTCTTGATTCCGTCCCAGGTCCAAACATGCGTGCTGACACCCGCCAGTTCTGTTCTGTCATCCTTGTAAATCCAGATGCCGTAAATCTTCTTTTTCTCTTCCTTGGCGCACGCGATTTCCCATTTCTGCCCGGACGATGTTAGAGAATTCTTGCTAACCAAGGCGATTAGACCATCAGAACGTCGAATTCGAGTCCTAACCTTTTCCTTCCATTCACTCGCGTATGCTTCCTTCACTGACATATCCGTGTACTCAAATGGACAATCCGTCAGTAGAGATTGTCCTTTCACGAAATCGCGCTGTCGTTGGTCCTCAATTGCGAACGCAACAAAAATGACTTTGGTTTTGGCGGCCATTGCCCCTCTTAGAAGTGTCTTTGTGGCAACATCTTAACACGAGATACCAAGACGCTAAGTGCAAATGTTGGGAACTATTGAACGCAAGTTACTGGTAGACTAAAATGCGCTAGCATAGGCACTCTTTGGTAACAATTACTTTGTCTTTGCGAGTATATAAAACTACAATCTTGAGTTACTCTCGTTTCGAAATATCAGGATAAACGATGGCCGCAACTGCTCCAGCTGACTCTATTCAAAGCCTTTGGGTCGCATCCTTCGACACCTATTTCGATTGCATGTTTGAGGAGTGGATTGCTGCGGCGATGATTGGTCGTTTGAGCATGATTGATGACGTCACGAAGGTTCTGGTGGCGGCGTTTTAGTAGCTCCGCCCACGACCGGCAGACGCTTTCTTGACCTTCCGCGCGCGGACTCGCTTGATAGCCTCTGGAATGATCCGCCATGCTACCGCACCGTCGAGCCCTCGGACGGGAAGAAGATTGAATGCGGCCATCAACAGGCTGTACGGCCCCATAACGACCAGAACCATATCAATCGGTTTGAAACTGGAGTAACCAAATACCTCCAACCCAACCACTAGAGGTATGGCAACCACCAATTGCGCGATGACTCCGCCCCAGGCAATCACGCAATGGTCATATCTGGACCAGGGAACCTGAAAACGGCAAAGCCCAAAAATAGGGTAAAGATCAATACTCAACACCTGACAATGTTTGCGCTGGGCTGCCAGCATGTGACCTGACTCATGCAGCAACATCAGCGTCATCCAGGATAACCCCGCCGCAAGAGTCACCGACGGCTGACGGACAACTGGCATAGATCATCAATGCGCCGATGAACAGCACAAGGTTCAACGCACACAACACTGTACGTGCGCAAGTTCGGATCACCAGGTCATGGGCGTCAACTGATCCGGATCGGGAACTGGAGCAATCGGGGCACTCCGACGAAGCACTGGTAAATCGTCTTTCAATATTTTCGCAGGTCACGAATGTTCAAAGCCAACTGCAACTTTCCGCTACTCGACTCGTTCTTGTGTTCTTCTGCGAAGGCAAGTCAAACCCCTGGCGGTATGTATGTGTCGTGCTGGGGCGCGCTTTGACGGTCTGGTTGTTCTGTAGTTGCTCAACGAATGCATTTATTCTTCGATTCGCCGCGCGTGCGCCTCGACTTCGTACGGAGAATGAGATAGGATCGAATCATCGCACGAGATCGCCGGCAGCAGCAATCAGCATTCAGCACTCAGCAATCAGCCAGTGCAAAATCAACAAACTGACGAAGCCCTAAACTTAAGATTAATTGCTTCGCCTCGTCACATGAGGCATAGTGAGGGAATCGCCGAGATCGCCGTCATCGCGCGACATCGCCGGCATCGGAAAGTCAAAACCTTTAACCACAAAGGACACGAAGGAACACAAAGTAAAACCAAAAACGAACAAATAGTCGCAACAACTTCAACTTAACTCCGGGCTGAGAAAAGTGAAGGCAGCAAGTGACAGAGTGGATTTTTGAGGGAAAGCGGCACAGCATTGCGGAATATGAGCAGTACAAAAAGGAAAAGGAAGAACAAGAGGAACAGGCGCGGGAAAAAGCGCGTCAGCTGATTCATGAGCTGGGAGAGGCGTACCAGGCGTGCGTCGAGGCCATAGCGCAGTTGCCGAAACGGCCGTTCGAGGTGATGGACGACCAGGCGCGGGAACACAAGCTTTTCGAGAAGCTGCGGGACAACCTGGAGTGTGCGGACCGGGCTCCGCGGTGCGAGAAGGTACGCGAAGATGGGACGGTCTGCGGGTGTCCGCAGATGAGGGGCTACCGATACTGCTACGCCCACGAGCGGATGCTGCAAACGCAGTCACAAAAGCTGGAATTGCCGGCGCCGGAAGACGCGAACGGCATCCAGATGGCGATTATGCGGGTGCAGAAGGCGCTGATTGACGACGAGATCAGCGAGAAGAAAGCCGGGTTGTTGTTGTATTCCCTCCAGATGGCGTCGAGCAATTTGAAGCACACGACGTTTACCGCAAAAGACAAAGTGGTGGTGACGGAGATGAGGGAGGTGCCGGCGGCGCCGTCATCGCGCGTCATCGCCGACATCGGAAAGTCAAAACCTTTTACCACAGAGGACACGAAGGAACACAAAGGAAGCTGCAAGAGCGAAAGCTTGCCGCAGATTAACGCGGATAAACGCAGATCAGGAAAGAGATTGCCAGAACTGCCAAAATCTCTGGGAGCGGGAACCGGGACCACCCTACCGCTGATGAACGGTGATCAGGCTGATTTACGCTGAGCAACAAACTTTAGTTTAGGGACAAGCTGCCCAGGCAGCGGTGGAATAAGTTCTTTGACAACTTAGGAATCGCCGAGATCGCTCGTCATCGCGCGACATCGCCCGAGATCTGGAAAGGCAAGACCGAAACCTACCACGGAGACACAGAGACACGGAGAAGGCAAAAGCGATGAAACCCACGCCAAATTGGGATGATTGGGATCGGATGGGGTGAATGACGGGGGAGGGGGCCTCTCAAGATTTGGTAATTGAGTAATTTGGTAATCGGGTAATTGAAAAGCAAAACCGCAAGAGCTTTTACCACAGAGGACTCGAAGGAACACAGAGGAGGTAATCGGGTGATCCGGTAATCGGATGATCTGCTGATCGGAAAGGCAACACCTACCACTGAGGCACGGAGACACGGAGAAAACCTACCGCTTGCCTTCGCTCACTGCGCGCTCATCGCCGTCTGTCTCTCCAGCAGGGACCTCACATGCTGGAAGGCTGCGGGGCTGTCGTGGGCGGACGAGTATGCGACGTAGCCATCGGGACGCACGAGCGCTATGCCATGCTCACGCCGCATGCGGAACTCAACGATCTCAGGGAATGAGTGAGTCATCAGGGTGGCGGCGTCTTTAGCCGCTGCATCTTTGTCTGTGGCTGAATCTTTGCCCTTGGCTGAATCGGCGCCGTCGTTGATCATCAGCAGAAAGCGGCTGCGGATGCCGTTGCCGCCACGGAGTGAATTATCGAAGTAGCGCTCGCCCGCTCCTTCAACGATCGGGACTGCCCGTATAGGCAACGCCAAGTTCGGATAGCCGCTGCACAAAGGCGTGCTGAAACGGCGCCAGGCGGGACACCATGGGAATCACGGCATTGCGCAGGAGTTGCGCCAGCTTGCTGGGAGTGCCCAGGGCCCGGGTGAGAAAATGCGTGGTCTCAATCACGCTCTTGATCACCGGACGTCGTTCCGCGGTATAGCTCTCCAGCAGTTCATGGCTGCCGTGCCCGTGAAGAACAAGGTCGAGCTTCCAGACCAGGTTCCATACGTCTTGAAGCCCGGTATTCATTCCCTGTCCGCCGAACGGGCTGTGAATATGGGCCGCATCGCCGGCGATGAACATGCGTCCAAGTTGCAAGCGGGCACACTGGCGGTGATGGATTCGAAAATAAGTACTCCAGCGCACGGACAGCGCTTCAATGCCAGCGGGCGCGCGCTCCGCCAGGATCTGCCGGACTAGTTCGAGAGAAGGAGCGTCGAGTGAAGGAGCGTTTAATGAAGGAGCGCCGTGTGAAGCATTGTCAGATGAACGACTGTCGGATGGCCGCTTGTTGGATGAACGCTTGTTGGATGAAAGCCTGTTGGATGAACGCCCGTCGCCTTCATGATCGCGATCGTTTACCACGGCAACGATGCGTCGACGTGTAGAGCTCATGGGAAAGATAGCCACTGGCCCGAGTTCGCTGGGACATAGCTGCATCTCATCGGCGGGAAGCGCGTCATTGGTCTCAATGTCGGCCAGCATGAAGGAGTCTTCGTATTCTGCTCCTTCAAATGGCAGATTCATTACATGACGAACCGCGCTATGGGCGCCATCACAGCCGACGACGAAGCGGGCGTTGAGATTGATTCGCTCTCCCTTGTGGTCGAGCGTGACAGCTACATGATCATCATGCTCAGCGGCGGAAACGAACGTGGTTTCATATTCCACCGCGTCGCCGGTACTGCGAAGGTGATCCGCCAGCAGCTTCTCGGTTACATCCTGCGGCACCATGGCGACAAACTGATATGGACTCTCTTCCGGCGTGAAGCGCATATGGGCCAGCGAGTGCCCATGTGCGACGATGGCAACTGAGGTGACCCGATTCGCAGCTTCAAGGAATGGCGCGACGAGCCCAGCCATATCAAAGATCTCCAGCGTGCGCGGAAAGATCGCCAGCGCTTTGGAGTGTTCAGATTGCGTAGCGTGGGTTTCCACGATTCGATAGCTCAGGCCGCGACGCGCACATTCATTGGCGAGAAAAAGCCCGACCGGCCCGGCGCCGACAATGAGAACGTCAGTATGGTTTTCGAGGTTTGACATGGTTACCTCCTTGGCTTCAGATTATGTCGCTGCGCTCCAAGACCGCTTGAAGGTCTTTCATCGTGGCGACTTTATACTATGCTCCTGTTGCAGCGGGCTCGGCGCGTGGACGGCCTGTCTTCCATTTTGGCGCTTCGCGCAAACCGCCCATGATTTCCGATCACCCCAAATCCCTATGCTCCTGTTGCAGCGGGCTCGGCGCATGGACGGCCTCGCCCTTGAACAGAGCTCGGTTTACACGCCGATAGCCACCAGCCAACAGATCATCGCCGCGACCAGAGCCACCACGCGCAGGCGATGCAGCATGTCCCACTTCTGGTGCTGGCGTTGCGACTCGGCGGGGAAACTGTCAGACGGAAGCTGCATCATCTTGTTATTGATTGGCACCAGAACAATGATCGTGACAATAATCACTGCGACCCAGATTGCGATGGCAGTGATGAGCAACACTTCACGGGCTCATGGCGATGAACAATGGCTTCAGCGATGAGCAGCAACAAACTGGCGGCATACCAGAACGGCATTGCGGTACCGAGACTCTTGGCAAACATGCGAACTGCGCGGGACCGCGAGGCTTCGTCCAGCCGGCGCAGAACGGGATTGATAAACACGGAGACAGAAAATTCAGTTCCTATCAGCAGGCCAATGCACACAGTGGTCACAATGTTCAGGGCGGTAATCATTTCGGCTCCAGAATTTCCCTCTAGTTTTGGATGCTCTGCTGTGATGGCCGGTCACATTTTCGACGGCATCGTAATTGTGGTTAAGGTTTTGAATCGGCGTTTATCATTTATCAGGGTAAGGTTTTGCCAACGCTTAAGGAAGTGTGATAAAAATCATTTACGCCTATGAGCCTCTCCAGCTAAATCGCTTCGTTCGTCTCCCGGAAACTCTTCCGGACTGACGTTTCCCGCAATCAGTGTGTGTGCCGCTGTCCGACATGTGTCGTGAGCAGCCTGCATGGAGAAACGCAAGTGAGTTTAGTCGGAATCCCTGAACCTACGTCGAAAACCAAAACGCATTGGCTCGCGTTGCTTAAGGAAGCGGTCCTGGGCTCGCGCCAGGATTTCACCGCCATATCGATGGATCGCGCCATTTTTCTGCTGGCCGTTCCCATGGTCCTGGAAATGGTGATGGAATCACTGTTTGGCATCGTGGACATTTTCTTTGTCGCGCACCTTGGCGCCGATGCCACCGCGACTGTCGGCATCACCGAAGGCATGCTCATCATGGTGATGGCTCTGGCCATCGGCCTGAGCATGGGCACCACCGCGGTGGTTGCGCGTCGCACCGGCGAGCATGACAAAGATGGCGCAGCGGAAGCCGCCGTACAGGCCATCATCATCGGTGTGGCCGCATCAGTGTTGGTATTTGCTATCTGCTTCCCACTGGCTCCGTGGCTTCTCAAGCTGATGGGCGCCAGTACGAGCATTCTGCAGACCGGATCAACTTACTCGCGCATCATGCTGGGCACGTCCGGCGTGATTGTGATGCTTTACCTGATCAACGCCATCTTTCGCGGCGCGGGAGATGCGGCCGTCGCCATGCGTGTGTTGTGGCTGGCCAACTCCATCAACATTGTTCTTGATCCATGCCTGATTCGCGGCTTGGGGCCATTTCCAAAGCTGGGAGTAACCGGCGCGGCAGTTTCCACCACCATCGGACGCAGCATCGGCATTCTCTTTCAGCTTTACATGTTGAGCAAAGGCAGCGCTCATCTCAACGTGATGCGGAAACACATTCGCATGAACGTGAAAATAATGTTGAACATTCTGCGGCTGGCGGGGAGCGGAGCGCTTCAGTTTGCTATCGCCACAGCCAACTGGTTGTTGATGGTCCGCATGGTGCAGTCGTTCGGCAGCGCGGCAACGGCAGGCTATACCATCGCCATGCGAATCATCGTCTTTTCCATCATGCCATCGTGGGGAATCGGCAGCGCGGCCGCAACATTGGTTGGTCAGAACCTGGGCGCCAAACAACCGGATCGAGCGGAGCAATCCGTATGGCGATCGGCGTTCCTGAACATGATTTATCTCGGCGCAGTCACGCTGGTGTTTCTGTTGTTCGCGCCATGGCTGGTGGCCATCTTCTCGGGCGATCAGGAAATCATCCGTTCCGGCGCGGCGTGTCTGCGCATTATCAGCGGATGTTACGTGCTGTTTGCCTACGGTGTGGTGATTGTGCAGGCCTTCAACGGCGCGGGTGATACCTGGACACCGATGTGGATCAACCTGGTTTCCTACTGGATTATTCCGCTGCCTCTGGCTTACTTTCTCGCGCACAAGCTGGGAATGGGACCAAATGGCGTCTACATCGGAATGCTGATAGCGGAAATCATTCTGCCAATCATCGCGATATCTGTGTTCAGAAGAGGGAAGTGGAAAATGAAGGTGGTGTAGGTGGCGACGGCATTCTTGCGGTTCTCAGCATCAAACTGTTGGCGTGTAACAGCCCACATTCGATACTCTGTATGTCTGAGACTGCAACCATGCCATTCAAGACCGTGCTGCCTCTTGTCGCTATTCTCGCTTTTCTCGCCGGCTGTGCCGGACCACCCAAACATCCCACATGGAACAATTCCACCGGGTCAGAGCAACATGAGCGCCTGATGTGGGAGGCCATGAAAGCCCAGCAGTGGAAGGAGGTGGAAAGCCATCTGGCGCCGACTTTCGTAGGCGTGGATGCTGCTGGCGCAAAATATGATCGTGCCGGCTGGCTGGCCTCGTGGAAATCTTCACGCTTCAGCGAGTTCTCGCTGGGAGAGATCACCGTGGATCCGGCGGGCACAGACATGGTAGTGAGTTACATCCTTAATATCAGTGGCAATGTGAGTGGAAGCGTTGCGCCCAAGCAGGTGTTGCGTGTGGTTTCCGTCTGGCAGCAGGTAAAGTCAGGCTGGATGATGACCGCCACGTCGCTCACGCCGATCAAGGAGTGAAGATCGCCATGAGCTGAATGCTGAAGGCTGACTGCTGAGTGCAAATTACCCCCAAAACAGGTACACCGCAGGACAATCACCAGATCACCGCGAATCGATGAGTTTTCGCACAATGGCCCAGTGGTCAAATCCCTGAGTGTCTCTGGGCCTGTCAGCAGAGACTCCTTAGGAACCTACGGTATCTAACCGGTCTGCACCGGTAACGCTACAATTCATCTCGTTCAGTAAGAATGTTTCTCTGTGTGAAGTGGTGGGCGTTTGCTGAATCGGCTGTATCGGGTTTGCGCAAATCCGGCAGCACGCACAGCAGACCGCAAACGAAGCTGAAATGGAGTTGGCCGGCCGTATCCGCGCATCGACGTAAAGATGATTGGATGAGGAACCTCCCGGCGCTCCGTTAAAAAAGAACCTGGACAGGACCATGTTGGTCCCGCCTCAGCTCCGCTGAGTCCACACCTGTAACCAGCAAGACAAGGCGCATGCCAGCGCGGCATGCACACGGGATGACCGGCAGATTGTCTGGCAGCGTACAGCCAGACGCGTACCGACAATCAGGCGACGGGTAAACGTTCCGTTCCGGGTTACGATGATCGCGACCGGCAAGCCAGCGAATCGGGCCGATGGAAAACTACCGGCAGACGCTGCAGCAGGTTGAAAGCTCCGAAGGTTTGGCATCTCGAAATTTTCTGATGCCGCCACCCCCGGGTACTCTTGCCACCCTGTTCGTGGCACTGAGCCCTGTAAAGAACAATCTTCGCAACAGAAAAAGCCAGCCGCTCGCGGCTGGTTTTTTTATGAGGCATGAGCATTCACCCAATCAGTAAACGGCATTCAGCCCTTTCACATTGTTTCTGGGCTTTGCGGATCAACAAATTACCAGATCAGCCGATCACCAGATCACCCGATCTTCTCCGTGTCTCCGTGGCAGGTTTTGCGGTTAGAATCGTTTGCGTTGCCTTCTTCTCCAAAAACTTTTGCCGCGCGCCAGGCGCGCACATTCCGCCAGCGGCTGCTGCGCTGGTTTGATCGTGAACAGCGTTCGCTGCCGTGGCGCGGGGAGCATGATCCTTACCGCATTCTGGTCTCAGAAATCATGCTGCAGCAGACGCGTGTGGCGGTAGTGGAAGAACGATACAAGCAGTTCATCGCGCAGTTTCCCGACACAGGGCGACTGGCTCGTGCTCGCGAACAGACCGTGCTGGCGGCGTGGAGCGGACTTGGCTACTATCGCCGCGCACGCAACCTGCATGCAGCCGCAAAGATGGTGGAAGCACTGGGCGGATTCCCTCGCACTGCTGATTCGCTGCTCGAACTTCCCGGCATCGGGCGCTACACAGCAGCAGCCGTGGCCAGTATCGCTTTCGGCGAACCCGTCGCAGTGGTCGATGGCAACGTAAAGCGCGTACTACACCGGATTACGGGACGTGAATTGAGCGAGGAAGACAACTGGCAGATCGCTGATGAGTTGCTTGATGCCCGCCGCCCCGGGGATTTCAATCAGGCGATGATGGAACTGGGTGCGGTAGTCTGTCTGCCTTCAACTCCATTGTGCAAACGCTGTCCGGTGATGGCGGTGTGTCAGGTGCAGGGAGCCGGGGTATCGCGGAAAAAGCCTGCTCGCGTGAAAGCCGAGTTGCGCTATCTGCTGGCACTGGAAGATGATCGCGTCTTTCTCACCCAGCGCAGGCAGAATGATTCATTGATGGCGTCCATGTGGGAGCTTCCGGCATGCAGCGGCCTTCAACCTGGAAGTCCGCTGATGACCTTGAAGCACTCCATCACCGTCACGGACTATGTAGTAAATGTCTTTGCCGGCGACGCACCTGAGCAGCCGGAAGGAAAGTGGTTCCGCCTGCGGTCGCTCGATCGTGTAGCTCTGACCGGACTAACGAAAAAGATCCTCCGCACACTGATGGCGTCAGATCAGGGAGAGAATTATTCACAGCGCAAAGCCACAGTTGGATCAACCCGCGTGGCGCGCCGCGCCGGCACATAACAGGCGAGCAACGCTATCAACGTCAGCAAAGCTGCTACAACCACGAAAGTCGCGGGATCAGTCGCGCTCACACCAAAGAGTAGAGTTGCCATGAGTCTTGTCAGCCCAACGGATGCGATCACACCCGCTACCAGCCCAAACGTAACCAGCCTGAAACCATGCCCGATCACCAGGCGCAAGACGTGGCTTCTTCGCGCACCCAAAGCCATGCGGATTCCCATCTCATGCGTTCGCTGTCCCACCAGGTTTGAGATCACGCCGTAAATTCCCACGCTCGCCAGCACAAGAGCCAGAGAAGCGAAGATGCCGAGAAGAATCATCGAATACTGTCGAGACGAAAGCGACCGGGCGATCGTCTGGTCCATGGTTTCGGGAGCAAAAACCACCTCTTCGGCGTTGGTCTGTCGCATGGCATTGCGAATCGTGCTGAACAGGGCCGATGCATCCGTCTTGGTGCGCACGATGATCCCTATGCCGCTGGGCGCGAGGGCCATTGCTTCATCAGGAAGCTGCATGAAAGGACGGTAAAGTTGTGGCTGAAGGGATTGCTCATCCTTCGAAATGCTCCATTGTTTTACGTGTTTCACCACGCCGACAATCTCGGTTGCCTGCACGGCGCCGTATTCATTTTGATTGTCGAGATTGATTCGTTTCCCCACCGGGTCCTGATTGGGAAAGAATTTGCCGGCAAAAGCCTCATCCACAACAGCCACTTGCGGAGCGCGCTCGTCATCATGAACGTCAAAGAACCGGCCGCGCAGCAGCGGGATCTTCATGGCTTTCAGATAGTCCGGCCCCGTCACATAGCTCACCGCCCAGTTCATCTCGTTGCGATTCGCCGGTTTCGGCTGGCCTTCCATCCAGAATAAGGTTTCGTCATCGGTCTGCAAAGGAACAGAGCCCCATGAGGGAGAAGAGGCTTCTACTCCCGCGATGGAGCAGAACTGCTGGTCAAGTTCGCGGAACGCAGACCGAATCGAACTGGGTGACGCCTTCATCATCGAAGGCGGCATGGACATACTGAACGTCAGGACGTTGCCAGGATCGAATCCGGGATCGACGCTCCAAAGCCGGCTCAAGCTTCGGATCATCAGGCCGGCGCCGACAAGCAGAACCAGAGCCATTGAGATTTCTGCGATCACCAGAATATTTTGGGTGCGGTGCTGTCTCCTGCTCGCACCGTGACCACCTTCTCTGGCGCGTAGCGATAAATCAGGTTTCGCAGATCTTCAGGGCCGGCGCCAGACCGAAGACTACGCCACAGAGCAGAGCGACCACCGTCGTGAAAAGTAGAATGCGGAAGTCCATTTTGATTTCGCCGCCGCGCGGCAGGGCCGCCAGCAGGGTCCCTGCAAGCAAACGCTGGCTGAACGCGGCCAGAACAAGCCCGAGTGCGCCGCCAATGGCGGAAAGAATCACGCTTTCTGTAAGAAGCTGGCGCACCATGCGCGAAGCGCTTGCGCCCAGTGCGGCGCGGACGGCGAATTCCCGTGTTCGTCCGGCGGAACGCGCCAGCAGGAGGTTAGCGACATTCACGCAGGCGATCAGAAGAACGAAGCTCACTGCGCCCAGCAGCACCATCAAGAAAGGCTGGACATTGCCCAGCAACCTTTTGCGCAGCGGAACAAGACTGGCTTTGACGCCCTTATTCACGTCAGGATAGGCGGTGGCGAGATTCGCGGAGAGCAAATCCATATCAGTGAGAGCTTGTTCAAAACTAATACCGGGTTTGAGCCGGCCGATGCCGTGAATTCCCAATCCGGCGCCTCGCTGATTCAGGAGCGGATTCGTCCATTGACCAATGGGTAGAAATACATCATTCCCGCCGAATTCCTGGTTGGCCAAATTGAAACTGGCCGGTATCACGCCAATGATGGTGTAACTGCGGCCGTCCAGCGTGATGCTTTTGCCCAGAACATCGTGAGCGCCGCCGAATTTGCGCTGCCACAGAACATCATGGATCATCGCTACCGGGGCGCCGCCAATCATGTCTTCGCCATTCACCAGTGTGCGTCCGATGACCGGATTGACGCCGAGCATGGGGAAGAAATCCGTGGAGACGAACAGGCCGCGTACCTGCTCTGCATCGCCGATGCCAGTCAGGGAGAATGATGTTTCTCTCGCAATCGCCATCGCTGCAAAGGAGTGGTTCCCCTTTTTCCAGTCAACAAAGTTCGGATATGAAATGGACCCATGTTCAAAGTTGGGCTTGCTTTCATGCAGCGAGACTAGTTGTTCAGGATGCGGAAAAGGGAGAGGGTTAAGCAGGACTGCGTTCACCACGGAAAAAATCGCCGTGTTGGCGCCGATGCCCAGCGCAAGGGTCAGAATAGCGACCAGCGAGAATCCTGGATTTTTGATCAAGACTGCGCAAGCCGTAACGCACGTCTTGAAGGAAGGTTTCAACCAGGTGGACCCTGCGGGATTCGCGGCACTCCTCTTTCACGCCTTCAACCCCGCCGAATTCAATGCGCGCTTGCCGTGCTGCTTCGTCCGGCGCAAGACCCTGCTGAATGTAAGCCTCCGTCACCTGCTCCAGATGGAAGCTGAGTTCAGAATCAAGCTGTCTTTCCACCTTGTTTTTGCGGAACAAACGCTGAAACCAGTACATGCTTTAACTCCTGAATCATTCGGCGGTGCTCAGAATCATTCCCACGGCATCGGAAATGAGCTCCCAGTTCTTCACCTCGGTTTGCAATTGCTTCCGGCCCTGGCGTGTAAGGGTATAAAACTTGGCTTCCCGCCCGGTGTCCGTCTGTTTCCATTCGGCCTGCAGCCATGATCGGTCTTCCAGACGATGCAGCGCCGGATACAGCGAACCCTGTTGGATCTGGAACAGGTCCTTTGAAATCTGCTGGATCCGCTGTGCGATCGCGTAGCCGTGAATCGGGCCCAGAGCGACCACTTTAAGTATCAGCATGTCCAGCGTGCCTTTGAGAAATTCCGATTTTTCGCTTTGCAGGCTCATAGTTAGATGTTCGACATATTACGCCTAGAAGTTCGACATATCAACTTTTGACGGCAGAATGCCGCCAGGGTTAGCGGCCAATTGCGCTAAAAGTTCACACACTTTGGGCGGCTTCAAGCGGCCAGCCCTCATTCGATACAATACTGTGTTGGAGGATGCATGCCCGCACTCGCAGCCGGCGTTCAGGCGCCTGATATTCAGTTAAGTGCTCTCGATGGGACCAAATTCTCTTTGGAAAGCGCCTTGAAGAAAGGGCCGGTTGTGGCCGCCTTTTACAAAGTGAGCTGTCCAGTGTGCCAGCTGGCTTTTCCCTATGTTGAGCGCATTTTCAAGGCCTATAAAGCGGCTGGAAAGTTTACTCTGGTCGGGGTCTCGCAGGATGATGCTGCTGATACTAAGGCATTTAACCGCCAGTTCGGAGTAACGTTCCCCGTTCTGCTCGATGCCAAAGGCTACCCGGTTTCGAACGCCTATGGCTTAACCAACGTCCCTACCATTTTTTTGATCTCGCCACAGCGGGAGATTGAAGCCAGTCTTGTGAGCTGGTCGAAGGAGGAGATGGAAGAGCTGAACAGCACGCTTGCTAAAATCTCTGGCGTGGCGGCAGCCCAGATATTCACTGCCGCTGATCAGGCGCCGGTTTTCAAGCCTGGTTGAGAGTCCAAAAATTAGCGCCACGGTCGTGGTGATATTTCACAATTTTGACAGCAAGCCAGTTGTAACGGTCCACTAAAATTTTCCGCCGAAGGTAAGTTCCTGAATGAAACGCTTAACGCTCTTTGTGCTTTTCCTTGCTGTTGCCCTTGTCACCGTGGCAATGGCGCAGAACACCTCGCATACCGGTGCTCCCGCCGCCAACGCTGCCCAGCAGGGCGGCGCTCCCCAGCAGAGCATGAATTCCATTGACGCGGAAAAGATTCGCGCCACGGTGAAGTATCTTTCTGATGATTCACTGGAAGGCCGCGGCACCGGACAAAAAGGTGGAGACAAGGCCGCCGACTGGATTGCCGCCCAGTTCAAGAGCTACGGGCTCCTGCCGGCCGGCGATAATGGCACGTATTTCCAGAGCGTAAACTTTTTCGGCGTGACCACGGATGCCAGGCAGACGCAGTTTGCTTTCGTGCCCAAATCAGGCAGTGAAGTTACTCTCAAATTTGCCGACGATTACGTGGCCACCGACCAGACGCATTCGGAGAAATCCGAAATTAACGCACCTATTGTTTTTGTGGGTTACGGCATTCATGCGCCTGAGTACAACTGGGACGATTACAAGGGTATTGATCTCAAGGGCAAAGTCGTATTGATGCTGGTGAATGAGCCGCCTTCTGACGATCCTGCCTTCTTCAAAGGCCGTGCGCTCACCTATTACGGACGCTGGACCTACAAATACGAAGAAGCTGCACGCCGCGGTGCCGTGGGCGCAATCCTGATCCACAAGACTGACATGGCCAGTTATCCCTGGGACGTGGTACGCAACTCATGGGGCGGTGAGAGCTCTCTGCTCCGCGACGACAATGACCCCAAGCTCAAATCAGCAGGCTGGATTCAACTGGAAGTCGCGCGCAAGCTGGCGCAGTCCGCTGGCCAGGACCTCGATCAGATGTTGAAAGAAGCCAACTCACGCAGCTTCAAACCGATCGACCTGGGTGTTCGACTGAAAGAGACCATCGTCACCAAGGTACGGCCATTCTCTTCGCGCAACGTGGTCGGAAAGGTCACTGGCTCAGATGAAAAGCTGAAGCAGCAAGCGGTGATGTACACCGCGCATTACGATCATCTCGGTATTCATCCCGATGAGCCCGGCGACCACATCTATAACGGCGCCGCGGACAACGCGACGGGCTGTGGCATTCTCCTGGAAATGGCGCGGGCATTTTCCAGCTCTTCAACTAAACCAAAACGCAGCTTGATCTTTGCTTCTGTTACGGCAGAAGAGCAAGGGCTTCTCGGTTCGAAATACCTTGGTCAGCATCCCCCGATTCCTGCCCGTGATATCTCTCTCGACTTGAACTTCGACGATATCCAGCCGCTGGGCGAGCCTTTGCAACTTGTGGTATCGGGCGCCGAGAGGACCACGGTATTCCTAACCGTGCAGTCCGTGGCGCAAAGCTTTGCCATGGCCATTGAGCCCGACGATCATCCTGAAGCCGGACATTATTACCGTTCAGACCATTTCAGCATGGCGCGCGTTGGAGTACCGGCGTTCAGCGTGAATGAAGGTGCACTATTCAAAGGACATGATCTGGTCTGGGGTGAGGAGAAGGAACGCGATTACGTTACCCATCGCTACCATCAGCCTTCTGACGAATATCGCGCTGACATGGACTTCACCGCAGACGCCAAACTGGCCAAGGTCGGTCTTGTGCTGGGTTGGGAAGTGGCCAATCAACCTGAATTGGCCGGATGGCAGCCGGGTGATGAGTTTGAGAAGGCCCGCAAATCAAACCAGTCGGCGAAAGCCAACTTCTAAACCAACCGCTCTCAGGGGGAAGTACCTAAGGTAATGTAGCGAACCGCGCATTCTGGTATAAAATCCAGCTTCCCTTGACAGCCGGCTGGCGATGGTATTTTCTTTTCTTCAACGCGGAAACCTGACGGAGTTCGCCCGCCAGCTATCATTGACGAGCTATGAGCCTTCGCTTGCGCTGGAGGGCCTGGTTACCGGCATTGATAATGTCCGGCATGATGTTTTTCTCAGCCCTAAATTTACTGATTCCGCTCGCCAGTTCATCTTCCGGCTGATTGCCCGCCATGGCAACGTGGAAGATCTTGCCGCTGAAGAAGCCCGTTCATCACGTCTTGGAGCTAATGTTCCGGCCCGTATTCGTGAATTGCAGGCCCATTCCCCAAGGCAGACCGAACCTAATGACTTCAAGAAATTACTCGCTGACCTTCATGTTGCCGCGCTGAATCGCGCCAAGGCAGAAAACGCCGTCGCCCTGGATGTGCTCTTCCGCCTGGCTGTCCTCAAGTTCCAGCGCGTGGAGCTTGTGAACCAGTACAGCCTGGTTCTTGAGCGCTGCCGCGGGCGCATGAAGATGTACGAAGGTCCGCGCCAGTCTGGGACCAACATGACCATGGAACTGCGGGAACGCTTTTCCCAGTTTCAGATCAACAAAAAGGGCGTTTTACGACGTGCCGGACAGGACCTCTTCAACATCACTCGTGACACGGAAAGAGAGACCCTGGGCAAGACCAGGCGGTCACTGTTTGGTGACGGTGAATCTCACGTCTACGATCTACTGATGAACCGCCTGACTTTACTGAAGATGGCCAGGACAACGTTCTCAATGCTGAACACTACGTAATGCTGGGGACGTTTGAGCGCGATGCCGACCGGTTTGAAGTAATTTCCAGGATTGCAAAAAAGTTTCTTACCGCGCTGGAAGTGGGCACTGATCTGGATTCGCATGATGGACTGCTGAATGTGCCGGAGAATGCTCAGGAAATTCTGGCCGGCGGGACGCCGGACGACTCGCCCAAGGGCAAAGCACAAAAAGCCATGCTCTCGGCGTGGGTTGATCTGCTGGAAGAAGAACGAGTAATGGAGTATGTGCTCGCCTCCTATGAAGTAGCGTCACTGCTGGCCCAATACTCACCGCCGCTCAATCCGCAGCAGCTGAAGGCCGCGCTGATTTCCAAAAGCGAACGCAAAAGAGTGGAGGTTCTGCTGGTGGAGCACGGTAAGCTCTCTCCCGACAATCTGCACCAGGCAGTGAAGAAAGTGGAGAGCGCCAGGCCGGCAGAGAAAACCAAGCTGGCAGGCAGGTTCTTTACCGATTTTGTCCGCTACCATCGCGACCTGAAGCGCATGGAAGCGGTGATTGCTGCCACGGAAACCGTCAACGTGCTGGCCAGCGAGAAATTTCGCGAACTCTCCGCTGTCAACAACACCTTGTATGAATTTCTGCTGCCGGAAGAACAAAAGCCCGCGGAAGAGAAGGTGGTTGACCACGTTATCCTTAAGGCGGACATACGGGAATCCACAACGCTTACGCGGACTTTATTTGAGCGCGGGTTGAACCCCGCGTCCTATTTCAGCCTGAATTTCTACGATCCCATCAACAAGCTTCTGCCCAGGTATGGCGCGCGCAAAGTTTTCATTGAAGGCGACGCCATCATTCTGGCCATGTTTGAACGTGAAGGCGAACCTGCCGTGGGCGTGGCCCAGACCTGCGTTCTGGCCAAGGAAATTATTGAAGTGGTAACGGCCTACAATGACCGGTCGCTGGCATCCGGCTTGCCCAGTCTGGAACTCGGCATTGGAATTTCGTTCCAGGATTCACCGCCTCTGTATCTGATGGACGGTAATCGCCAGATCATGATATCCAAAGCAATCAATGAGAGTGACAGGCTTTCTTCCTGTCACAAGGGCATGCGCGCGCTGCTGGAAAACCGCGAGCTGCTCTTCAACGTATTTTCCTTCAAGACGGTTGAAGATGCGGAGATAGGCGGCAATCCCGATGAATTTGTGATTCGCTATAACATTGGCGGAATCCACATCAGCCGCGAAGCGTTTGAAAAACTGAAATCAGAAATCTCATTGAAGGCCTATGACATTCAGGTGCCCATGATCTGGAAGACCGGCCAGGTGCGTGTGTATACCGGCATGGTTCCGCTGGGGCAGGGCTTGTTCCATCGCATTATCGTGCGTGAAGGCCGCATTGCGCATGTGGATCCGCGTGACTTCTCGCTCAAGAAGACCACCGACCAGACCTACTATGAAGTCTGCATCCATCCCAGAATCTATGAAGCGATTGAATCTTTCCAGACAGCAGCGGTGTCTGTGAAATAAGCGCAGCCAACGCTTTAATTCAAAATGCCGGTTTCGCCGGCCTGAACGGCACTCTCACTACGGCTTCCACATCAACCGGCATTCCATTTCTCGTTCCCGGTCGGAACCTCCACCTCTCCAGGGCCAGCCGGGCGTTCTCATCCAGCCGAGCATCAAAGCCATCCAGAATTCGCACGTCGCCGACCGTACCATCAGCGCGGATGATCGCGTAGAGAGTGACCGTTCCCTGGACGTGGTCCAGCATCATCGAAGCAGGATACGCCGGATCAACTTTGCTCAGCGGCTCCGGAGCGCTGATGTCTTCTTCCTGCCCCGGTTCGGAATTCAGTTTGGCGAAGCGCATGATCCAGCTTCCGGTCACGGAGTTGAGATTGGGCATGCTCAGGCGAATGGAAAATTGTCTGCGCGCCCCAAAGATCTGCCTGTCAACACGGTCCCCCGTGGGAATGTCAGCTGGCCGGCTGTGAATGGGTGGCGATGCAGGCGCTGCCACAACTGCATTGGCAGTGATCTTCCGCGGTGGTTCCGCGATGTAAACGTCGCCGGAGCCAGAGTCGTCTGCGGCGTGACTGGTGCTGGGTTGGTTCGCGGAGCTTTCCCCGGCTTTGATCTCCGGTCTTGCGCTTGCGCCCGGTTTGCCCTCAGGGCTGGCGGCAAATTCTCCCTTGCGATTACCTTCAGGCACGCTCACCGGACCCGCCGGCGCCAATGGCTGGATGTTGATCGCGAGTAACTGTCCTGCCGCTTGTGATTGCGTTTCACTGGGCCCGCTTGCCACTGGCTGCGGTGGTGGAATTACGTTTTGCGGCTGCATGGACGTGGACAATGTTGAAAGATTTCTTGCACTCGTCGTTTGTGCCGGCGGAGCCACTTGAGGTTCCGCCATGCTTATTGGTTGCCGGCTATGCAGTGAGGCCATTCCGGGAGCGGGAGCGGCGACTTCAGGTGATTGCGGCGGCAACAGGATACGCCGCGCGTCGCGTGCCATGGTCGCCTGGCTTGGCTCGACCACGATAGGCCCATTCTCCGGCAGCGCGCGCGATCTTCGTCGTGTTGCTATCGCGCCTGCGGGTGGTGCGATTTGCGGAGTCTCGCCGGGCAAAGCAGGTAAGCGGCGAGTGATTGTCGCGGAAGGCGGCGCGGCCACTTCGACTGGTGGTGCAGCAGGAAATGTCAGCTGGCTGATTCTGCGTTGAGCAACTTCTTCCGGCGGAGGCGCTACCTGCTGCGCATCCATCGGCAGAGATTGCATGCGACGATTCGATGCCACCGGCGCCGCAGGTATCGGCGTCTGCACCATCAGGTTCGGCATCTTTACGTCTTCGCGGAGCAGATTCGGACTGGGATGAACAATGGTCTGCTTCAGGCTATCGGGATTTGAGTGGATGGAGACAATCTCCTGCGGCGCGTATTCGGGATCGGCTTTCTGGGCTTTAGGTCGCGTTGGCACTGTCTGTTCCTTCTTGGTCACTGAAGGAAGATATTCCGATAGCTGGTAGTGCGTGATGGTGGTGCGCGGAATCTCTTTCGAAATAACAATGCGCGGACGATTGAGCCAAAGTAAATTGATCCAGAGAATGGCAAGCGCAACCAGAATGTGGGCAAGAAAAGAGATTCGCAGCCGGTTCCAGGCAGGCGGGCGATTCACCAAAGCGTCCGGCCAATAGGGTGCTGGAATCGCGGTCACCCATACGGGCGGGGGATCGGGCCGGAAGAGATCGGCAATATTGGTAAGAAAAATCTGAGGCCAGGGCGCGAGTTCCACCAGTAACCGCATCTCGCGATCGGCGGATGGCGTTTGCCCTTCCAATGCGGATTTGAAAGCCGACTGCATGGGCGTGTACTTCAGTGCAAGTAGAAGAATTATATCTGCATTAACATCAGACGATTCATGTTTGACAAACCAACCATCAACTCACGTTTAAGTACACTGCTCTTGTTACTGGCATGCCTTAACACTTTTGCTGTGGCGCAAGCTCGTGACTCAATGAAAGGCTCAGTGAAACCAGAGTCACAGCCGTCGACAATCCACGCCGGCCAAGCCCGCTGAAGACATCTCCGGTATGTACAGCTTTCTGGGCGATGGCGAGTTCGTGCAGATCAACCTGGAAGAGAATGGCGTGTCCGGATATATATCGCGTCGCGGAGATCTGGACAGCGACCGCGGCGCCTTCCTGGACCAGTTTTTCAGTAAAGCGGCGGTACAAGGACATGACGTGAGCTTTACCACCAGGCTGCTGCACGGAGTGTGGTTTGAATTCAGCGGACGATTTGAACGCGGTAAGGCCAGGACTAAAGCGGAAGACGGATTTTATGTCCTTCGGGGTACCTTGATTCAGTTCACCGCGGATGCCAACAAGTCGCCAACTTCTCGCAGTCGAGAAGTTGAATTCAAACTTCTGGCCCAACCGCCGGACGATCCCGAGCCGGCGAAGAAGAATAAAGACTAAGCGCCTTCATTGATATAAGACGCCTTTATCGCCGCTCTTTTGGTGGACGCGTATAACCAACCGTTCCCGGAACTCCCGGCTTTCCCGGAGTTTCGATCGGACCACCGCCAGTGTTCCAGGACGATTCCGTTCCGGTGCGCGCCATGGGTTCACGTTTTAAAGACTCGCGTATTGAAGATTCGCGTTTTAAAGATTCCCCGCGCAGAGAGTCATCTTCCATGGATGCCTTGAACTCACGCAGCCCGCGCTCAATCCATTGGTCAACAATCATCTCGATCCCGGCGAGAGAGCTCGCACTTGCCGCGCGCGGCGCGTAGCTCATCATCACGTGCACCACGGTCTGATCGCCCAGCGGAGAGAAGCTGATGCGTCCGGAGTGTCTTGGCCCCCTCACGGATTTCCACCCAATGGATTCATTGAAGATCACCTGCGTGGTCTGCGCGTCCCATTCCAACTCGTGACCATCCACGTCAACCGCCCAGCGCGAGACTGAGCCGATGCGTTCAACTTTCCTTACCAGGCTGATGAGTTGGGGGATTCGCTCCAGGTTCATCCACGTTGAGAAGAGCGCGTCAACCGGCCTGCCAATATTTACGCTGCGCTCAATATGGACTACGCGGCTGTCATTGCTCTCACTGTATTCGTCTTTTCTCTTGTATGAAATCGCTCCGGCCATTGCCAGTGCACCAAATGCGGCGCCGGCTGCGAATGCCGGAAAGTTCCCTGACTTTGCCATTTTTATACCCTCAGTCTTGTTGCTTCGTTGGAACTCGACGACAAATTGCAGGTTGCCGCCTATGCAAAATTTTCCTTGCCGAAATCCTATGCACAAGAATGAGAGATTCCGTCCCGGTTTTCCACCGCGCTCCACAGACAAAACCCGTTCTCCACAAGCATTCCACCGGGCGTTTTGAGAAAGTCGGTTTCCGCTATTGCCGTGCACTCGCCAATTGATCGATATTGCTAATACTCAAGTGTGCGATGTTCGCTTGGGAGAGAAGCACGCCTGATTTAAAGATCGGAAAGCGCACTCTTCGCGAGTCGCGGTTGAGCTTAATCTGCGGTGGTCACGCTGCCAGGCAGCAATGATCGAATCTCAGCTCGTAAGAGCTGAGCGTGAGAGAAGCTCGCGTGAGTCACTGAAGCGTTGCGAGGCAACACGCAACGTGCGAACATCCACCCCGCAAGTGCCCGGTTTGTATGGCTGGTACAAACCGGGCTCTTTATTGCGGTCAGTGGTGAATCCAGAAATCGGAGCCAAAGCTCTTCAAACTCATGGTGATGTGCCGCCCTTTTGCCGCGGCGGGTTTGCCATGCGATTTTTTAGCCGCGCTTTCTCCTGGTTTTCGCCCTAGAATAGAAAGCAAAGATCCAGGATCAAGGTGACATGGCGACAATCGATCACAGTCTTGACCGCGGTTTGCCCGCCAGTGTGGAAGCCGAACGGGCCATCCTCGGCGCCATCCTGCTCGACAACTCTTCGTATCCTCAGGCAGCCGAGTTTCTCCGTGCCGACGACTTCTCGCTCGATTCGCACCGCCGCATCTACTTGCGCATGATGGAGTTGGCCGAAACCGGCCGTCCCATCGACTTCGTTACCCTCACCGAGCAGCTTGGGCAGCATAAAGAGATCGAGTCCGTCGGCGGCGTTGCGTATGTAACTTCGCTCACTGATGGCCTGCCGCGTGTCAAGAACATTGAGCAGTATGTCCGCATCGTCAAGGACAAGGCCCTGCTGCGCGGGCTCATACACGCAGCCACCAGCGCCATCCAAAAAGCTTATGAACAGGATGCACCTGCGGAAGAAATTGTTGACGCCGCTGAAGCCGCGATCTTTCAGGTAGCCGAAAAGCGCATTGGCCAGGGCTTCATGGGCATCCCGGAGATCGTTAAATCGTCTTTCGGATCCATCGACAAGCTCTATGAGCAGGGCCAGCGCATCACCGGGCTTGCCACACACTTCGAACAGCTTGACAACATGACCAGCGGTTTGCAGAAGTCCGATCTGGTGATCATCGCCGCACGCCCGTCGATGGGAAAGACCGCTTTTGCCATCAACATCGCAGAGAACGCCGCAGTTCGTGACAACAAGGTGGTGGGAGTGTTCTCGCTGGAAATGTCACGTGAGTCACTGGTCATGCGTCTGCTTTGTTCGCAGGCGATGGTGGACTCTCACAAACTGCGCACCGGCTTTCTGGGACGTGATGACTACAACAAGCTGGTCAACGGCCTTGCGGCCCTGGTGGAAGCGCCTATTTTCATCGATGACACGCCGGGAATTTCGATCTCAGAAATGCGGGCCAAGTGCCGGCGTCTGCAACAGGCGCATGGACGCCTGGACCTGATCATCGTCGACTACCTCCAGTTGGTGGCTGGAGTTCCGGCCGGCGGCGGTGGTGGCAAGCGTTATGAAAACCGTACCCAGGAAGTGTCGGCGATCTCGCGCGGATTGAAGGCGCTGGCCAAGGAGATGCGCTGCCCGGTGATTGCACTTTCACAGTTGAGTCGCGCACCGGAAAGCCGCACCGGCAATAATCGCCCGCAATTGGCTGATTTGCGCGAATCAGGAGCCATTGAGCAGGATGCCGACGTGGTGGCATTCATTTTTCGCGAAGAAGTTTATAAGCAGGATGACCCTGATCTGGAAGGCAAAGCAGAAATCATTATTGCCAAGCAGCGTAACGGCCCAACCGGAACGGTGCATCTGGCGTTCATTAAGCGTTCAACACGCTTTGAGAACATGGCCGCAGAGTCAGGACCGCCGAGCGATTACTAGCCGCACTCGAAATTCTGATGTCTGAGCGATCACTCTCTCCCAATGTCATCCCGAGAGGAGTCGGAGCGTATGCGACGACGGAAAGAGGGACCCCGAGGATGCAGGTTGTAACGATGGACGTTTCAGGGAATTTCCAGGAGACAAGGTTTGTTCCCCGTGTGCCGGCGCTCCGTTCGTCCGAAACAAAAGCGCACGGCATTCTCGAGGAAATTCCCTGACGCTGCATCGTCACAATGAACATCCTCGGGGTCACTCTCGTCGAGCTTACCGCTGCGCGGCTCGCCCTTGCTCGGGATGACAGAGGGGAAGCCATTGCGATTACGGTCATCTTCTAGTTCAAGCAACTTCTTACGGCTCGATATAGATCCTGTGCACGCGCTCGCCGACGCGGGTGAGTAGTTCATAGGCGATTGTGCCTGCCTGTTCTGCAACAACTTCCGGACGCAAGACCTGGCCGTTATGCGTCCCGTAAAGCAGGACCTCGGTTCCGGCGGTAACGCCCGGGATGCCGCTGAGGTCGATCTGCATCTGGTCCATGCTGATGCGGCCAACGATGGGAGCAAGCTTTCCCGCTACCATTACTTTGCCCACGTTGGCCAGCCGCCAGGGAAGGCCGTCATCGTAGCCGAAAGGAACAATGCCGACTTTCATGGTTTGCGTGGCTTCATAGCTTCGACCGTAGCCTAGCGTCGCGCCGGGTTCAAATTCCTGAATGCTGGTAATGCGACTGGTCACGCCAATGGCCAACTCCAGTTCCATCGCCTGTTGGGCAGCAGCAGAAGGATAAATTCCATAAAGTCCAAGACCGATGCGCACCATGTTGTAGTGCGATTGCGGGAACCGCATGGCAGCGGCGGTGTTGGCGGCATGCACCTGAAGGTTGTTGAAGCCGGCAGTGCGTAGCGCGCTCACAACTTTGTCGAAGGTGGCGATCTGCTGCAGCGTGAATGCGTCGGAGCCTGGATCGTCGGCGGACGCAAAGTGCGTGCATACTCCGGTGAGGCGCAGCACGCCGCTGCTTCGAATTCGCTGGGCGAGCTCCAGTGCAATTTGCGGCGACACGCCCAGACGATGCATGCCAGTATCGACCTTCAAATGCACGTCCAGGATCTTCCCGCTGGGTTTATTCAAGCTATCTTTCTTCCCGCTATCTTTCAACGCAGCAGCCAGGGTTTCCACCAGTTCCGCCGAGTGTATGACCGGGATGAGCCGGTAGCGCAGAAGATTGTCCAGGTCTTCACGTTCTGCCAGGAAGACAAAGATGTCCTGGTCGGCGCCGCTGTTGCGTAACGCCGCGCCTTCATTGGCCGACGATACGCCAATGTGATGAATACCAAGACGTGACATCCATGAAGCAAGCTGAGTCAGCTCTGTGCCATAGGCCATGGCTTTCAGCATGGCAAGAACGTGTGTGCCGGGCCCGCAATGGCGGCGGAAGCGCGCGATGTTTCCTTCGATGGCTGCCAGGTTCACCCACAGGCAGCGCTGCGCCATGGCGCCAGTGAGATCGCGGACCGCCTTCACCATGCCGGCGTTGCGCGGGCCTTTGAACAGCACCGTGTCGCCCGGGCGGAGAAGCGGCAGCAGCCGGTCTTTCAATTCGTCCGGATTGGCGACGGTGAGCACCTCGCCCTCCGGCCTGGTGGACTTGAAGCCGTCAGCGGTGCTGCGGAGTTCGCCGCTGCCGACCAGAAAAAGATGTGTGAACCCACTTACGCCGGCCTGCGATCCCACCTGGCGATGTTCGCGATCAGAGCTGGCGCCCAGCTCTCGCATTCCGGCAAAGGCAAAGATCTTCCGGCCGTTTGGGTTGCCGAGCGCTGTCGACCGAAGTGCAGCCTGCACGGAGATTGGGTCAGCGCTATAGCCATCATTGATGATGCGTATGCCCTGCGGTGAAGACCACATCTCCATGCGCGTTGCCGTGGGCGAGTAGGCGTCCAGGATGGAAGCAATTTCCATGAGACTTACGCCCAGCAACAGCGCCGCGGTAGCCGCATAATGCAGGTCAGAGACAATTTCAGGTGATCGCGTTTTCAATCTCACCGTTTGCTCGCCTTCAGGTGTGGTCAGACGGAATAGCTGGCCATCTGGCGATAAGCCAGCAGGCGTCATTGAGAGTGGCTGGGAATGGGAGTTGGCCTCTGAACCGGCTCCAATGCGGTACACGCGGCATTGCAGGGTTTTGATGGGTTCATCGATGGTCGGCTCGTTGGCAGGAAGCAGTACCCATCCGTCCTTATTCAAATCTGCAAATAAAGACATCTTTTCGCGAGCAATGGCTTCGCGGCTGCCAAAAGATGAAAAATGCGCCATTCCGATGTTGGTGAGGATCCCGAAATTCGGAGCAGCCATCTTCGTCATGGCCGCCATCTCTCCGGGAGCAGAGATGCCGACTTCCAGGATCGCCAGCGTCTCTGGCCGCTCCGCTCCCAGAATGGCGAGTGGCAATCCGAGTTGGCTGTTGTAACTTCCGGGCGAAGCTAACACCTGCCGCCCGGCGAGTAACGCTTTCAGCGCGTCTTTCACGATGGTCTTGCCGTTGCTTCCGGTAATGGCCAGGACGTCTTTTATGTATTCGCGACGATGCCAGCCGGCCAGATTTTGCAGTGCGCGTAAAGTGTCCGGCACAACGACCACCGGGTGATCGGCCGAGGTTGCGGCTGGTGTGGAAACCAGAGCGGCCGTGGCTCCGTTGCGAAAAGCGTCTTCTACAAACCTGTGACCATCCGCGTGTTCACCGCGAAGCGCCACAAAGATTGCTCCCGGAGAAGCGCCGCGAGAGTCAGTACATACGCGATCGATCAGCAGCCCGGAAGGGCCGCCACGCAACTCTCCGCCTGTGATCTTTGCGAGCCGTTCAAGCTGAGTGGGAATCAATCGGCGGCAACTCCGTGTTGGCGGTGGATCGGTTGCCGAATGTAAGCCGCTGAAAGCATAGGTTCAGGGTGAGAACCAGCTATGATCTACCACTTCCATTCAAGATGCAAACAGAGCGCGTCAGTCCAGCATTGAGCAGGTTCACTGCATTGGCATGGCCGTTTCCCGCGGCCATGAGTCACACTGTACCTAAGCGGCTTAAGCGAAATACGCAAGGGATCATTTAAACTTAAAGCAGACTACTTTCAGCCATTCATGCCAGGACTCTACGAAAAACTGATGTACGCGTGGGAAACCAGGCTCACCATGCGGGATACGAACCGGCTGGTGCGTCCGCTGGAGTGGGGGCTGGACTGGGCCAAACGCTGGCCGCAGATCAACGGCGACGCTCCCGGCTCGGAAGCTGATTATGAGCGCTACGTGCATGAGTTGAATGACCGCATTGTGGCCGGCAGTGACCATTTCTTCTCTTACGTCACGCCCACGGACTTCCGTCTGGAGCAGCGCAAGATTGAGCTCTTTCCAACCGGCAGCAACGCATCCGATAAAGTTCCCAAGGGTGATGGCACGTTCCTGCGCTTCACTTCGCCGGTGCGCACGCCATATCCGGAAAATGATCTGGTGAATGCGCGCTGGTTTGAAACGGAAGGCGACCGCGCGGTGATTATCCTTCCGCACTGGAACGCCAACGGCATCGCGTATAACGCGCTGGGGCCGCTGCTCAACCGCTTTGGCATGTCGGTATTAAGGATGAGCAAGCCTTATCACGATATTCGCCGGCCGGTGGAAACCGCGCGCTCTGATTATGCTGTGTCTCCGAATATCTGCCGCACCATCGACGCGGCGCGCCAGGCGATTGTGGACCTGCGTTCCTGCATTGACTGGCTCTATACCCAGGGAAAAACCAAGGTCGGCGTGCTGGGAACCAGCCTGGGTTCCTGCTATGCGTTTCTGGCAGCGGCGCATGATTCGCGACTCAAAGCGTGCGCATTCAATCATGCCTCAACGTATGTTGCTGATGTGACCTGGACCGGACAATCGACGCGCCATGTGCGCGAAGGTCTGGAACGCGATGGTTTGACCCTGGAGAGGTTGCGTCAGGCATGGCTGTGCATCAGCCCCATGGCATATTTTGACAAGTTTGCGCGTTTCCCGCGCAAGACTCTGATGATCTACGCCAAATACGATCTCACGTTCATTCCGGAACTCTCGCGGCAGGCGATTGCTGCATTCCGTGGGCACGGCATTGACCTGAAGACGGTGATCCTGCCCTGCGGGCATTACACCACCGGTGAAACGCCGTTCAAATATATGGACGCATACCATATGGTCAGATTCCTGGCCAAAAACCTCTAGGTTCTTGTCGCTTCGCTCCAAAGCCGCTCCAGGGCATTTTGCTGGTTACGCTTGCTATGCTCCTGTTGCAGCGGCCTCGTCGCGCGTGGACGGCGCGAGGCCTTCCTCATTTAGGTACTGTCGCTTCGCTCCAACCCGCTTTGAGCGCAAAGTCTCTGGTGACTTGCCGAATTTTCCACTCTCGAATCTTCTGCCTGCATTCAGTGCTTGGTTTCCAAACATAGTGCAGAGTTTGCGCATCCAACTCTTCAACATCAATGAAAGTTAGAAATTGCTGGAGGGGTTCTGATGAAGCTGCTGTCATTTTTAGGCGCGATGGGAGTCGGGATCTTTGCCGCATCATGGTTGGCATCTTTGCAACGGCGAGGCTTGGCCATACAGGGCGAGCGGAAGACTTTCAATCTAAGCCCGCGCTCTAATGGCGTTTTGAATATCAACGAAGCCAGCCAGCGGGAAATCATGCAGGTTCTGGGCCTGGATGCAGAAACGGCGGAGCGCATTGTTGAGCATCGCCCTTATCCCAGCCGTCTCGATCTTCTGGGACGCATGGTGGTTTCCAATGACGTCTATCTGACCATCAAAGACAAGATCGTCTACCGCGCGTCTTAGTTAAGGTCAGGTAATCAAGATTAGGCGGTCAGGGCCGGCGGTAAGGTAAGGCTGCCGATACACCAACATCAGGCCTCGCGCCGTCCACGCGCGACGAGGCCGCTGCAACAGGTGCTGTACAAAGTCTCCACAAGCCTCGCTCTCACAGCGGGTTGGAGCGAAGCGACAAGAATACACCAACATCAGGCCTCGCGCCGTCCACGCGCGGCGAGGCCGCTGCAACAGGTGCTGTACAAAGTCTCCACAAGCCTCGCTCTCACAGCGGGTTGGAGCGAAGCGACAAGAATACACCAACATCAGGCCTCGCGCCGTCCACGCGCGGCGAGGCCGCTGCAACAGGTGCTGTACAAAGTCTCCACAAGCCTCGCTCTCACAGCGGGTTGGAGCGAAGCGACAAGAATACACCAACATCAGGCCTCGCGCCGTCCACGCGCGGCGAGGCCGCTGCAACAGGTGCTGTACAAAGTCTCCACAAGCCTCGCTCTCACAGCGGGTTGGAGCGAAGCGACAAGAATTGAAGAGGCTATTTGTTCTTCCAGATTGGCTTGCGCTTCTCGATAACGGCGCGCAGGCCTTCCTGCACGTCTTCCAGGCTCATCAGTTCGTTCAGGTAAAGGTCCTGAGACGTCTTCATGGCCTGTTTGAGTGGCAGTCCGATGGAATTTCCAATCACGCGCTTGGTCACTTCCAGGACCGGGCCGCTGAATTCGGAGATGCGGACCATCAACTGTTCCACGTATTGTTTCAACTCGGCTTCGGGCACCACTTTGTTGACAAAGCCAAAGTGCAGGGCTTCTTCAGCACTGAGCGCTTCGCCGGTAAGAATCAGTTCATAGGTTTTCTTCTGGCCGATGATCTGGGGCAACATCACGGCGGCGAATGGCGGGAACACACCCAGCTTCACTTCCGGCTGAGCAAACTTTGCCTTGGGCGTGACGATCACCACATCGCCAAAACCGACCAGCTCTGATCCCGCGCCGATGGCTGCGCCGTTGACCACGACTACAACCGGCTTGCAGATATCCACCATGGCCTGAAAAACGCGGGTGAAGGCGTCCAGGGTCTGAAAGACACGGTCAGGGCGCGAGTCTTCCAGTGAAATGCCGGCGGAAAATGCCGGTTGCGATGACTGCAGCAGAATGGCTTTCACATCACTGCGGCCGTTGAGGCTTTCAATGGCTTCCGCCATTTCCTTCATCATGGGCACGGTGAGTACGTTGTGCGGTGCATGATTCATGGTCAGGCGGGCGATGAAGTTCGAGACCTCAAACTGAATGTATTTCAGGGGTTGCGCGGGTACGCGTGTGTCCCCCGTCAGATCGGGCTCGGTTGCCGCCGGCTGTGTGGCCATGGTTCACCTCAGTCAGGTTGGAAATTACAGAGTTCTGCGGCGTGATTATCTGACGAAAGTAAACCCTGGCACAAGAGAACAAACGCCTTACCGGTTACTCGCAAGTGCCACAACCCTGGGGCCGGCGTGAGTAGCAGGTACGGGGTTAGGCGGTGACCTTCTGGGTTCCTGAGAAGCGTAAGAAGATTGACTTCGCTCGTGCGGAAAGCTAATTTGCAGCCTGGTCTTAAGACCTAAAGGAGTTCCAAAACGTGAAAGCGATTCCCAAGATATTTGCACTGGCTTTGGTTTTAGGCGCAATCAGCTGGACAGCGGCAACGGCCAAAACGCCCGCTTCCAACCCAACTCCCACAGCAGCCGCAGCCGTGGAAGAACAGCCCCACATGGAGGCAGCGCTGAAATCTCTGAGAGAAGCCCGCGAGCACCTGCAACAGGCCGAGGCCGATAAAGGCGGACACCGCGCCGCCGCAATCAAAGCTACGGATGACGCCATCAAACACGCTGAGATGGGCATGAAGTTCGCTGACAATCACAAGGACAAGGATCACGATCACGACCACGATCACTAGATAAGCTGATCAGAAATTGAGCTCCCAGGGCCGGCCTTGCGCCGGCCTTGTTTTTTAGACCAGCATTGGACGAAACGCTGCATGCATAACGGTGCTTGCGCGGAAGGCGGCGTTGAATAGAATTGGTGCCATGAAAATTGCCCTGGGCGCCGACCATGCCGGCTACGAACTTAAAAACAAGATCAAGGAACATCTGCAACAGAGCGGGATAGAGGTCCGCGACGAGGGAACGAATTCCGGTGAGTCGGTGGACTACCCGGACTTTGCCCGGCTTGTGGCCCAGGACGTACATGAGGGGCGAGCGGACCTGGGCATTCTGGTCTGCGGCAGCGGAATCGGCATGGCTATTGCAGCGAACAAGGTGGCTGGAGTGCGGGCTGCCAACGTCTCCACCGAATATGAGGCGCAGATGTGCCGCGAGCACAATAACGCAAACGTATTGACGCTGGGCGCCAGAAGTCTGCAACCGGAACAGGCCCTGGCCATGGTGGATAAGTGGCTGAAAACGCCGTTTGCCGGCGGTCGCCATGAGCGGCGCGTGGAAAAGATCAGTGCAATCGAGGAAGCCGAATCGAAATCGGCAATGAGCAGGCGCGCTTGAGCTTCCATCCTGAACACTGGATGAGAGGTGAATTTGAAATCAGCACCGATCCCGGGAAAATCGATATCGGCATGGTGCATCACTTCCTTACCAATTCCTATTGGGCCAAAGGCATACGGCTGGAAACGGTCCGGCGATCGATAGAACATTCACTTTGTTTCGGGGTTTATAGCAGCAACAGGCAAGTGGGATTTGCCCGCGTAATTACTGATTATGCGACCTACGCTTACCTGGCCGACGTTTTTATTCTGCAGGAACATCGTGGCCAGGGTCTTTCCACGTGGCTGATGGAATGCATGATGGCGCATACGGAGTTGCAGGGATTGCGTCGCTGGGCCCTGATTACGCGTGATGCGCATGATCTGTACCGGAAATTTGGCTTCGAAGAAATCCGGTCACCACAGCGATGGATGGAGCGGCACGATCCAGATGTCTATGCAAGGGATGCTGGCGCAAGCGTTCAGAAGCGATAAGGAGCTCTCCAATGAGAAGGTGGCTGGTGGGAAGATGGCTTGCTGTGACAGTTGCAGCATTCTCAATGGTTGTCATGATGAGTGACTCAACAAACGCGCTTCAGAACAGCTCTGATGACGCGAAATGGATTCAGCCGCTCAAGTCCACACCGTTGTCGGAAATAGAGAAAGGTCTTCCGAACAAGGATTTTGCAACATGGTTTGGCGAACACACGAAAGACGCCCAAGTGAATTACCAGCTTGAGGCGTGTGATGGCTCGGCCAATGTTGAGTCGCTGAAGAAGGGATCATTTTCCTGCGTGACCGTGTCTGCCACCCGTGGCATAGGTTCGGAAGTGGTGATGCGGTTTCTGGTCACGGGGGATGAAAGCTCAAAGTACGCGTGCAAGTTTGTGATCGGGCAGGAAGGGCCGGCGCCGGGATCTCCCATGAAAAGGATGACCAGGGCGTTTCATAGTCTCAGCGAGATGATCAACGCTTTAGGATGGCAATGACCACTTGTCGAAGAAAAACCCAGCCTCTCCCCAATCGCGCGCCATGCTAGTAAGATTCTTGTATGAAAAACGCCTGGATGTCCCGTTCTCTTGCGGAAGCTGACCCTGAGATTGCCCAAGCCATAGCCCATGAAGCTGAGCGCCAGCATGACGGGCTGGAGCTGATTGCTTCAGAAAACTTTGTCAGCCAGGCGGTGCTGCAGGCAGCCGGTTCGGTCTTTACCAACAAGTATGCGGAGGGCTATCCGGGCAAACGTTATTACGGCGGCTGCGAATATGCCGACGTGGTAGAGAATCTGGCGCGCGACCGTGCCAAACAGCTTTTCGGCGCTGATCACGCCAACGTGCAGCCACACTCAGGGTCGCAGGCCAACATGGCGGCTTACATGTCGATCCTGAAGCCGGGCGATTCCATCCTGGGGTTAAATCTGGCGCATGGCGGGCACCTCACGCACGGACATCCGCTGAACTTCTCCGGCAAGATGTACAAGATCATTCCGTACGGCGTCCGCAAAGATACGGAGACTATTGATTATGACGAACTGGAACAGATCGCGGAGAAAGAACATCCAACGCTGATTGTGGGTGGCGGGAGCGCCTACGCCCGCATCATCGACTTCGCCCGCATGCGAAAGATCGCCGATAAGGTTGGCGCCAGATATATGGTTGACATGGCGCACTTTGCCGGATTGGTGGCAGGCGGAGCGCATCCTTCGCCGGTGCCGCATTGCCATATCGTGACCACCACCACGCATAAAACGTTGCGTGGTCCGCGCGCCGGCATGGTGCTCTGCCAGCAGGAGTTTGCTGCCGCGGTAGATAAAACCGTTTTTCCTGGAATCCAGGGCGGCCCGCTGATGCACGTGATCTCCGCCAAAGCGGTCTGCTTCCGTGAAGCTTTGCAACCCGAGTTTAAGGACTATGCGAACCAGGTCGTCGCCAACGCCAGGACCCTGGCAAAGAAGATGATGGACGAAGGCTTCCGCGTAATTTCCGGCGGCACTGACACCCATCTCTTCCTTATGGACGTTTTCGCCAAGGGCATGCTGGGTAGTGACGCTGAAAACGCCCTGGGGCAGGCCGGGATCACGGTCAACAAGAATGCCATTCCTTTTGACGCCAATCCGCCGCTGAAACCGAGCGGAATTCGCATTGGAACTCCGGCGCTGACCACGCGTGGGATGAAAGAGAAAGACATGTTGCAGGTGGGCGCGTTCATTGCTGACGCATTGAACAACTATAAGGATGCAACCGCTCTGGGCCGCATCAGACGCCAGGTAAGGGAACTTGCGGATGTTTTCCCGCTTTATCCCGAGCTAAGAACGGCCGTTCCGGTTGCGTAAGAGCGAACGGTAAGACCAGACTTAGGATGGCGGAACGATTTTCAGCACCTGCCCGCGAATATCCACCACATAGAGTTCACCGGACTGGTCTTGTCCCAGGGAACTGATGGATTGCGGCGAAGCCAGCAGCAAGTTGCGGGTAAATGTTCCGGACGTCTGCAGGCTCCAGATCTTCCCGTTGAGATCGGCGAAGACGTAAAGACCCTGCAGGCCGGGGATGGCGGAGCCGTGATAGACAAAGCCGCCAATCACCGCCTCGCCTTCCGGATGCGGAATCTCGGCAATCGGCAGGATCAGACCCGCCATGTTGCAGCCTATGGGCGGCTTGAAGCAGTGGGTTGCTTCCATGATGCTCCATCCGTAATTGCCGCCCTTTTGCACCACGTCAATCTCTTCAAAAGAATCCTGGCCCACGTCACCGACAAAAAGCCTGCCGGTGGGTTGATCAAATGAGAAACGGTACGGGTTGCGAAAGCCAACGGCATAAATCTCTGGCAGGCCGCCACCAGCAACAAACGGATTGTCCGCTGGAATGCTGTACTGTAAACCGGGACTGGCTGCATCAACATTGATGCGCATCATCTTGCCCAGCAGAATCTGCGTGTTCTGGCCGTTGCCGAATGGATCGTTTTCACTTCCACCGTCGCCCAGACCGAAGTACAGGAATCCATCCGGCCCGAAGGCGAGTTGTCCAGCTTTGTGGTTGAGAAAGTTATGTACCTGATCTACCACCAGCAGGATTCGTTGTGTGGCCGGATCCGCCTGATTGGGGTTCGCAGCGGAAACCTGGAACTCCGCAATTACAGATTGAATTTGCCCGAGATTGGAGCGGACGTAGTTCACGTAAAAGCGCGGATTCTGCGGAAAACCAGGGTGGAAAGTAAGGCCCAGCAGGCCGCTTTCACTGCTGTCAATGACCAGACTGCGGATATCGAGAAAAGGGGTGGGCAGAACGGCGCCATTCTGGATGATCTGGATGAGACCTGCCTGGCTCACCACAAACAGGCGGCCTGAATTGTCACTTGGTTGTTCAAGATTGAGAGGAGCCGGCAAGCCTGTGGCAATCGTTTGTAGAGCGATCGCGGTACTGCCATTCGGCGCGGGGGATGGAGACGAGACGTTTCCGCTTCCGCATCCGCTTAAGAAGCCAAGAGAGAGCAACGACAGAATCAGAAAACCAGGACTGGACTGCTTCATACTTAACTTTCCTGCAAGGCTAAATGAGATGCCGTGGGTTACGAGGGTGTTTGGGCCAAAGGGTTCGAATTATCTTGTCTTAGTCCTTTTACTTAGCCTCCTTTTGCTGCCAAACTGCTTCCAACAGATATCGGGAAGTTTTGGAGTAGAGGGGCATGATACTCAGGTTCTTGCATTTCGCGTCGTTAGTTTGCCTGATATCATCGCTTGCGATGGCCCAAAGCCCGCGTGCCGCGACCCCAGCCAACTCTGACCGTCATACCCCAGACCTGCAAACCATTGTTTCACGCATGATGCAGACCCAGGAGCAAAACAAGGTTAGTTCCCGGGGAATCACCGTAAAGAGAGACTATCAACTCCTGGACAAAGAGTCCGCGCAGAAAGCGCACGTCGTCGCAAACGTTACCTATCTTCCTCCCGATCACAAGCAGTATGAAGTTGAAAGCAGCCACGGAGGCATGGGCGAGAAAGTCCTGCGCGATGTGCTGGACCATGAAACCCAGACGAAAGACGCCAGGGAAACCGCGCGGAAAGAATTCTCGCCGGACAACTACAGTTTTTCTCTGGCAGGTTCCGAAAACCTGGACGGCAGAAAATGCTTTGTGCTGGAGATGAATCCGCGGCATGACGGTAAAGACCTGCTTCGCGGCCGGGTCTGGGTGGACGCTGAAAGTTTCAATATCCGCCGCGTTGAAGGCAATCCTTCCAAGAATCCATCGTGGTGGATACGTGATCTTCATATCCTGATGAGCTTTTCAGAAGTGGACGGAATGTGGCTGCGCACGTTTACCCAGGCAGTGGCCACGGTCCGGTTCAAAGGAAGGTACGAAATGGTGGCGCGTGATCTTGAGTACCACCATGTGGAACAGAGCGTACAGAGTCGTCCGCTGAAAAGACGAACCGCCATTGTGACCGGCTCCGCAGTCAATCCATAATCGATTCCGAAGCCCATTCCATAGTTCATTTCAAAGCCCATTTCAAAGCTCATTCTCAAAGCCCATTTCTCCGCGCATGGTTGCGTCCCATCATGGTGCGCAATTAGATTTGTTCCCAGATGTTCGAAAAGATGTGTTCAAGAAAATGTGTTCGAGAAATGGCTTCGCGAATTTTTATAATCCCGCGGCCATGGAACATGGAACAGAGAGGCGCGTTGTGTTTGGGAAGCATCCAGCTTTGGCAGTCGTCTACCTCGTCATCGTTTCTATCTTCTTTAGCGCATCCACACCATTTCTGCGATCTCAGGATCAATCACCTTCCGCCGGTAATACGTGGAGCTTTGCCGTCTCCGGCGATTCACGTAACTGCGGCAACGTAGTGATGCCGGCGATTGCAGCAAGCGTGAAGCAGGACCATGCGGCTTTTTACTGGCACTTGGGCGATCTGCGCGCCATTTATGGAATTGACGAGGACTATCAGGCCGAACCTGAGCATCGTGGAAAGCCTCCAGACATGCAGGCCTACCTGCAGGATGCATGGAATGATTTCATCGCCCACCAGGCCGCACTATTTGAGCCTGTTCCTTTCTTCGTGGGAATCGGAAACCACGAATTGATTGCGCCCAAGACCCGTCAGGAATTCGTCACCAAGTTTCAGGGCTTTCTTGACTCGCCAACCTTGCACAAGCAGCGTATGGCTGATGATCCTCATGATGCCGGTGCGCATAGTTATTACCACTGGATTCAGGGCGGCATCGACTTCATCTACCTGGACAACGCCAGCAAAGACCAGTTTGATCCGGCGCAGCTCAAATGGTTTGAAGCTGTGCTGGTGCGTGCCCGCGCCAATGACAAGGTGCGCGGCGTGATTGTGGGCATGCATGAAGTGCTGCCATGGAGCCTGGCCTCGGGACACAGCATGAATGACTGGCCTGCGGGAGTCAAAAGCGGAGAGCAGGTTTACCAGGATCTGCTCGACTTTCGCAGCAAGACGAAAAAGCATGTTTACCTTCTGGCCAGCCATTCGCATTTTTATATGAGTGACATCTACAAGACTGACTTCTGGACGTCTCATGGCGGCGTGATTCCCGGCTGGATTATCGGCACCGCCGGCGCTTATCGCTATCCGCTTCCTCCCAATGCATCCGTGGCCAAAGAGAAACGTGAGAAAGTCTACGGCTATCTTCTGGCAACGGTACACACTGCGGATGGCGCCGTGGACTTTGCTTTCAAGGAAGTCACCAGGAACGATCTCTCCAGCGCCGTGGGAGAACGCTATACACCTGACTTTATCGATTTCTGCGCGAACCAGAATTTTGAAGTCAAACGGTAAAATAGCAAATAGCAATTGGCAAATGGCATCCGCAATCAGCAGTTGGCAAACAGCAATTGGCAATGCATTTGGCAAATTGCTGTTGTCATCCTGAGCGCAGTCGGAGCGTAAGCAACGACGCAGTCGAAGGATCTATGCATTTTGTCATTCGTCAGACATACCACGATCGCTCACGCTTTCGGCATGACTGAAAGTCATGCTTCCTCGGGGTCCTCTGCCTCCGCGGTTAAGGTGTTGCTCTCGGCGCAGCTTCTTCGTGTTCCTTTGTGACCTTTGTGGTTACCCGGTTTTTTGTTGCGGTTGCTCTTGGTTTTGCTGCTTGCTGAGTGTCGCTTCCTCGGTGTCCTCTGTGTCCTCCGTGGTTAAGGTGTTGCTCTCGGCGCAGCTTCTTCGTGTTCCTTTGTGACCTTTGTGGTTACCCGGTTTTTTGTTGCGGTTGCTCTTGGTTTTGCTGCTTGCTGAGTGTCGCTTCCTCGGTGTCCTCTGTGTCCTCCGTGGTAAGGGTGTTGTTTTCCGCTCTCGGCGCAGCTTCTTCGTGTTCCTTCGTGACCTTTGTGGTTACCCGGTTTTTCTGTTGCCGTTGCTTTTGACTTTGCTAATGGCTAAAGGCTAATGGCTAATGGCTATTTACAACCACATTCCCATGCGGCTCCAGCGCGTGCGCGAAAAGAAGTTTTCCGCAATCGACGCATAGAACGCCACCCGATGTGAAGGCGTTTCGTCCAGCCACAGAGCGGTGGGCGCATCGTAAGACCAGTAAACAACCATCGGTTCGCCCAGAACGTTTTTCTCCGGCACCAGTCCCCATTCGCGGCTGTCACTCGAGTTATCGCGATTATCACCCATCACAAACAACTTGTTCTGCGGAATCACGCGCGCGGCCATCTGTTCATGGCTTGCATATGCCGGGAAACTGTGGACAACATAAGGCTCAATCACCGGCCTGGAATTCACGTAGACCACGCCATCGCGGATTTCCAGTGTGTCACCGCCAACCGCAGCCACGCGTTTCAGATAGGTGTCAGCGGGATTCTTAGGGTAGCGGAAAACGATAATATCGCCGCGATGAATGCTCTTCACCCTGGGCAGCCGCCAGTGCACAATCGGAATTTCCGGACCGTACAGCAGCTTGTCCATGAAAAGGTGATCGCCCACCAGAATCGTGCCTTCCATGGACCCGGTAGGGACCACGGATGCTTCGCCGATAAAAATCCTGACCGTCATGGCTATCAAAGCCAGGATGACCAGCCGTCCGGTGGACCGCCGCAGGAAGTGCCCAACGCGCCCACGCCAGGCCTTGCGATCTTGAACACCAGAAAGTTGAACGTCAGAAGCCTCAACGGCCTCCGTCGTAACACCCGCATTTGAAATAGACGCATTCGCTTCTGCGACAGTAGCCACCGGCGTTTGTGGCTGTTCCGTTTGTGGCTTCTCGAGTAGACCCAGCGTAGTCATAGTTGACGAAGAGTTGTTGTGCGCTTCTTGTGTCTATTCTTCGTCCGTAAACCGGGTACTCACAATCAGGTATATACCTGTTTACTGTCGCCGATGATGACTGGCCGCCGGTAATCCCGAAGTCATTGCTTCTCCTCCGGTGCCTCTCCACCGTGTTCCTCCGTGCCCTCTGTGGTTAACCTCTTGGCATCTCGGGAGGGGGGTGCCCCTACCCCCCGGTTTCACCCAATTACACCCAAGGTCACCCAATGTCACCCAAGGATCTGGGGTCCCCGACAAGCCCTTGCCCTTCTCCGTGTCTCGGTGCCTCCGTGGTAGGTGTTCGGTCAGGGGCTGACTGCTGTCTTGCGCTTTGGCTAAAGGCTAAGTGCTAATGGCTATTCGCTGCCATTTGCTTAGTTTTCACCACCTACATAGCACGCTTTCTTGTCGTAACCAACTAATCTTTAGTTTCCCGCTGTCGCGCGAATCAAGACAGTCCAGTCGCTTCCGGAACCCTTGTGCGTTATCTGCGATTTTCTGTGTATATCTGCGGCAAATTATTTTTCCGATCATCGCAAATCAGCGCGATCAGTGTTCATCAGCGGTAAGCCTTTTCCCGATGCCGGCGATGTCGCGCGATGACGGCGATCTCGGCGATTTCTGGCTCTCTTTCGCTTTGGCTAACGGCTATTTGCTAAGTGCTAATGGCTGAGCGCGGCGGCTTTATCTGGTAACTTCATCCCAGCATGCGGACGCATCCGGCTTTATCTGACCACACAACAAATTCGTCCGCTTTGGGTGCGTTGGTGGCGGACTAACCATTACTTCTGATTGAAAACCACTAGATTTGCTAAGAGAGAAATCGATTGATTGTGCTAAAGTACCATTCCGAACTCTTTCACTCAGCCCCATCCCTTGCGGGCTTAAGTCAATGAATGCAATAGATTTATATGCGGGAATCGGTGGATGGAGCCTAGGGCTCAGGGTAGCAGGCATTAATGTACTACGTGCTTATGAAATCTGGCCTGACGCACTAGCAACATACAATGCCAACCTGTCGACATCTCATGCCGCCACGAATGTGCGGACGCTAACGCTCAGCTCTCTGCCGAGGAAAATACAGTTAATCGCGGGAAGCCCACCCTGTACAGATTTTTCGTTTTCTAACAAGGGTGGAAAGGGCAATTTGTCAGAGGGGCTCAAGGATATCATTCGGTTTCTTGAAATCGTGCAATTCCTCGGTCCACGATACTGGGTGCTTGAGAACGTTCCCCGAACAGCATCGATAATCCAAGAAGGTCTGCGGACCAAGGGCCATCCACTTTATAGGTTTCGAGGTTTGAACCCTGAGATTCGCATCTTTGACTTTGCCTCTTTTGGACTACCCCAGGCAAGGCGACGCTGCCTTGTCGGAAGGCTCCCATTCGATCGCCTTGACACCTATAAGAGTATTGCGAAGCGCCGCACGCTTAGGGATGTCGTGGACGCGTTAGCAAAGCCTGGCATCGTTACAGATCCGATTTGGTCCACGCGCATAAGCAGAAGCAGCCTCACGGAACACGAAGCAGAGCCGGAAATGGACGCCGAGCAACTTCGGATGAACAGGGACGCCAAACAATTTCATCCTGTCTATAACGACATGGCCTTCCCAGATCGGCTTGATGTACCCGCTCGAACTGTCACAGCGACTTGCACCCGTGTTTCTCGTGAAAGCATCGTTATTCAGCCATCGGAGACTGAAGGCTTGCGCCGCCTGACAGTGAGGGAAAGAGCCTCGCTCCAGGGCTTTCCACTCAATTACCAATTCTTTGCAAAAAGCCATTCGTCGAAGGTAGTGATGATTGGTAACGCGCTGCCGCCCACGTTCTCTTTACTAGTAGGGATGGCTGCTCTTGGCATGACTGCCTCTCAAGCTGAGCATCACCTAAGAATCACACCGCGAATGGTGAAGGGTTTCTGTGCTGCCAAATCAGCGCCCGTCACCCCGCCCAATAAGGTCGCACGTATGTACCCAGCGAAGAGAAAGTTCCGGTCAGCAATTCCTGGCCTTCGGTTTAAGACCGGAATGCGATTCGAACTAGGAAATGAGTTCAAAGGAGAGGCGACACTTTGGAAAGTAAAATTTTTTTACGGTTCATCCAAGGACATTCGAACTATCGCCTTGGAAGGTACTCTCTATCGGCGCATTCTGCGATCTAAACGGCTTAGTCAAATCGCAGTAGGCAACAGCTTAAAAGCCATTGACGTGATTAAGCATGGTTGCAGCGGCGCGTTGCTTCAACAGGTGTGGACGCGCCGAGCTAACGGGACCGGCCCTTTTGCCGTTGTTGCCGCATTAGGACAAATTGCAAGCCAGATAACGAGCGAATTACAGTCTTTTGATTCGAATAGGGTAACCCCTACTGTTCTGCGGATTTTAGGTTACTCATCAACCGACAAAAAAATACCGCCTAAAATTCTCAGAAATGCGGCCTCGGTCCTTGCCGGCTTTATCGTTGGGAGCGCGTTCAATATGAATACCGCTCATTCTGTCAGTAATTGCAGTGACGTCTGCGAGTTTAGGGAAATAGGTTTAAGGCGCAAAGTTAGAGTTGGGCTCAACAATACCCGCTGGCCTGGACAACCTGACCTAATCAGTGCGTTACCTATCTTTGATGAATGCAGTACTCAGACAACAGTGAGCCGTAGCGGGGAACTGTCTGAATGATGAAGGACGATGAGGCACCCTCTACTGAGACGAACTATGATGGAGGTGCAAGGGCAGAGTTCGCGTATGAACGCGACGACGTTAAAAGCGAGCCATCTGAGGTTGACCCCACGCCCGTGGACGAAATCGACGACGGCGTTGGGGAGGAACTCTCTGACCAAGATGTTCGCCCTGAAGTCGTCGGCCGAGTGATAAATGTACTCCGGGCTGACGCGGAGCGCATGGAAGGTAAGCTGCAGCGCGAGGACCTTCAGCGACAATGCTTTCGGCGCAATCTAACAATTGCTGAATGCATACGCGTCGAGAGCCTCCTTTCAGAGGACGGCATTTCTATTCACTCGAATGACGACCCTGAGTCGGAGGAGAGTGGCGCAGAGTCATCAAAACCGCGATCTCCCTTCTCAAACATGGCAAAGTTCCTTACGGATAGTGAGGAAAGGGAGCTTGGGCGCAAAATTCAGCTCGCGCTTCGGACGCATGCCGAGGATCCACAATCGCCTAAAGAGTATGTGCAACGATTGCAGAAGGAGTCCATAGCCGCAAAGGAACGTTTCGTACAATCGACCGTTCGCTATGTCAGAAAAATCGCGATTCGATATGCAAGCAGGAGACATATGAGCGAGGAGGATCTCTTTCAAGAGGGTGTCCTCGGCTTATTGCGTGCAACTGATACTTACGATCCTGAGATGGGTTTCAGGTTTAGTACCTATGCGACGTGGTGGATTACACAAAGAATCCGACGAGCCATAGACGATTTTGACAGGACCATCAGGCTCCCGGTACATGTGTCCGACAAAATTCGGGCGGCGAAGCGAGCTTCCAGGCGCCTGACTGCAGAATCTGGGCAAGAGCCGAGCCTCGATCAGGTTGCTGAGGTAATTGGAATCGAAACCGAGCGCCTTGCACGTCTGATGTGGTCTGCTGCGGAAAGCGAATGCCTCGACGGCGATGCGCCTGCAACTCCTGATATGGAAAACAGCGGGACGTCACTGTTCTCTCTTCTTAGGGATTCACAAGCATCGTCGCAATTCGACTTGGCATTCCGTGAAGAGCTTAAGCTAATGATCAAGGAAAAGCTTAGCGCCAAACAGGCAGAGGTTCTTTTGCAACGATTCGGCTTCGGTGATAAAGGCGAGCTGACGTTGGAGGAAGTTGGCCGCAGGTTGGGTCTTACCAGGGAAAGAGTGCGACAGATCCAAGACAACGCTCTCGGCAAGCTAGGGCGAATCTTAAAAGGTATGATTCTCAAGAAACGCAAAAAGGATGATCGGGGCCTTCCCTCCTGAGGATAAGTTAGTTTGAGAACGGCACTACCCCGGTCCATCCATTGCCGAATCAAAATAGCCACTCCCGCCTGCGAGAACCTTCCGGGACAACGCAGTGTTGAAGAGCCGACATGACGGCTCACCCAAATGCAAACAAACGGCGCACGCTGACCCGTTGTCATTACACCCCGGATCTAGTGCGCAACGCTGGTCGTCCTCAATCAGCTCGCGGAGTAGCAAATTGAGTTCTGTTTCAAAAAGCGCTTGGAGGCCGCCAAGCACAAAATCTCCCTTTGCGGGGGCGTATACAAAAAAGCTAAATGCATAGGGTAAAACCAATTCAGATAAAGAACTGCGATCGATACCAGCGTATAGTGAGGCGCGCCTTATGAAGGCGTGCGAGTAAGAGTGTATTAATTTAAGCAAAGAATCATCGAGCGTCCCTGCTTTCGCAGTAATGTGTGTAGATTCGAGTATTGCTATAGAAGCCGAGCGATCATCAACTGCAACTGGCAAAGGAAACCCCAAGCTGGCCAACCATCTGTGAATGTGCAATGGTCCGAGACGAACTAGAAGCGCTTCCGTTTGCGCAAGTTCGCCATATAGCAGGTAATCACCATTGACCTCTCTGTATGTTCGTAGTTTCGCGGTTGCAGCTTTTCCGCGAGTATATCCGTATTGGGCAGTAAGCACGGGAAAGCGGTCTACCAGTTCAACCCGATCCAATCTAGCTGCTGTCAGCGCGACAGGATAGTCACGCTCATACAACGATTTCAAGGTGAGAGACTCCGCGTTTGCTTTCAAATCCGAGATGCGCTTTCGGCTTTCAAACATAGCTAACGCAATTTGTTTCGCCTGAAATTCGGCCTTCTCCCTTACTGACGAAGAAATGTTCGTCAGAGTATATTCCTGCTTCTCCGGTCGCGGTAGGGCCGCGACCATGGCCTCAATAAGTGAATCCTCGAAACCCCGGGACTTGAGGAGAGTACGAATCGACTCAGGGTCGTTACTTGCCTTCGAGTCCGTGATTTGATTTTCATTCATTCCCGATAGCAGCCACTCCAGTGCACGCGCACCGCCCCCTGCAAGCTCCACCTGATTTAGGACTTCGCGTCGGGCAGGATTTATGAGAACGACTCCTCGGGATTTGAAAACCGTGCCGGAGCGATGAACAGTAAAGGAGAGGGTTCCGCCTTCATCGCAGTCGCACGCTGCGCCAAATCCTCGCTGAATAACTCCTTTACAAACAGGACAATAAAAAATCAATTCTGCCGCAGACGCGGTTCCTGGGAACCTGACCGCACGCTGAAAATGGACCTGGCACTTTTTGACGTAAGGCGTCTTTATAGATCCGCATTTTTCGTGGTAGCCGACAAACGGAAGCTGTCCCCTTCGCGACTTCGAGCCGCACTCACAACGTCCCGAAGGTCGATCATGTAAACGATTGCAAGTTCGGCAAAGGTACAAACGAGGAAACGGTTCGCACCAGACTCCCTCCTCCTTATTCATCTTTTTGACCTTCAGCGGACGCTGCTGGCGAAGATCGGCGACGAAGCCCCCGTCTTGACCCTTTTCCGCCAATGGGCTCGCCGCTCTAATTAACTCGTCCCGCAATGCAACGAGATCGACTCCGGTCTCTGTTCCGGGATCGTTCCAACGCTTAACTTTCCAGATACCGCCTGCTGCGTCCACAGTCTGCTCGGGAAGATGGTTAAAAAGTATTTGCGAAGCGCTGCGTGACTCCCTCATTGTTCGCTATCACCTTTAATCAGCACTTGCTCTTCGACGTCACGCAAGGAGGTCATTGCATTGCCAGTCGGAGAGAGCTCCGATATAAAACTGGAATCTGCGGATGGTTCTGACAAATTCCTGCGAAAACCCGCAAACCACGAGCGTAATTGATCGTCAAGGAATTCGTCGCTTGAAGAAAATCCTAGTGCTGCCGAAATTTTGGCGCGATCATCATCAAGCAAACCGGGCATGTCCTTCAGCATTGAGTTGAGTTCCCGCCTTAGGACAAGTGACTTGGTCGCCTTGGGTTCATGAATCAAGACAATGCGCGCCATCTCCAACCCTGCCAGAGTCCGTTCTAAAACGCGGCGGCTTTTTCTCGTGATTGGTATCGGCTCAACGAACCGATCTCCGTGTGTGATGAACTCTGGAAATGAGCGATACAGGCTGGCATCCCGTTCGCGCGACATCTTTGGTATCACGATCACGAGCGCGGGCCACTGACGTCCGACGCGAGCTGTGGCCTGAATAAATTCTGCAACTCCCAAGGGAAACGCTAGCATAAGCATGATGTTCAGACGATTGATATCAACACCGTGCGACATCATTGAGGATGCCGCGATGAGATGGAGTCTATCTTCGAAATTAGTCTCCGGATTCTCGAGCCGATCCAACGTTTCTCTGACAGATTCGAAGTCAGTCTTTCCTGTCAGCGTTGCGACTTTCGGTGGAGGAGAGAGCTCAGAGTACTGAGTCTCAGACGACCTGACGACAGCATCAATATCTTGGAGCGTATTCCCGTAAATCACGTTCGTGCCATACATGCTGACCAAGAAATCCTTGTAAGCTTCCGAAATCCCAAGTTCATCACAAGTTTTTGAGGTGTCCTGAATTAAAGCTCTCACTGCACTTTGCAAACTGATAATAATGCGATCCGCCACGAATTCGACCGTAAGTCGGCGCGGCGCGAGGGCAACATATCTCCGCATTAGAGTTTCGGAATCGGAAGTCCAGAATCCGCCACCCTCGCGCGGTGGGGGCTGCGGAAATACTCGAGCTTTACGCCGGTACAGTACTTCGACTTGCTTTTGATAGCCCGACAGAGTCGCTGATGAAGCTAGAATCTTAGGTTTATAGCCGCTCAGTTCTTCTTGCAGCGCATCGAGGGCACATTCGTAGTGCGCGTCCACAGCCCCCAAGCTGTCCCTCAGAAGGTGCAGCTCGTCTTGTAAACGGAAACTTGGCGCAAACAATGAAGGTGTCATCTTGAGCGGTTGAGCCTCCCCACCTTGACAATCAGGAACCAGACACCCGTTAGGAAATTGCTTGCGACGAGCATACGTGTAGCCATGTCCGGATTTCGAACATTGTCCCCAAGGGGGACCTAAAATGCCTCTCATCCCCGTTTGACGTGCTATGTTTGCGGCTTTGTCGAGTGTTCCAATCACTATAGTTGGCAGGAACCGCCAAATCTCATCGTCGACTACGAGCAAAGGAATCGGTTGCCCGGCGCGAGGACAATTTTGATTAGGGCATTCATGGAGCAACCGCCAAGAAACCCGGTCAAACCGTGTTCGCACGCCGCGCTCCCGACAAAAGGGGCATATCTCGAGGAGCAGGTACGGATTGACTTGGTCTTCGAGTTGATCCGCGTCTATCTCATCTCCTTTGCCATCCTTCTTGATTTTGTTCGGTGTTGCTGAACCCCCAACCAAAAAACCTAAAGAGAATGGGTCCCCTGACAACTTCTCTGCGGTTCGCACTAATTCCGCAGCAGCAAGTGCGTTTGCGAACCTCTGAGTCTGTTGTAAAGAAAGCATCCGAAGTGGGAATCTGGACCATGCGGTAATTCCCGATAACTTGCCCTGGAGTCGGTCTAGAAATGCCGCTGTAATCAGCAGGCCAAGATATGTTTCAGTTTTGCCGCCTCCTGTCGCAAACCAAACCACGTCCACCAAATCGCGTTCGGCCTTCTTGTCAACAAGGCTCTTCATATTGGCCAGAAGAAATGCAAACTGGAAAGGACGCCAGGAATCGTAGCGCCCCCTTGATCCGACCTCCATTGCCTTGTTCATCAGCCTGAACGCGCGGTTCAAACTCAGATCATTCTGAATGAGCAGCAAGCCGGCAGATATGCGTGATAATTCTTCTTGGAACTCTGAAGCCGCTTTGCGAGCTTCGTCGCGCATCGAACTAGACCATTGTTCAATTTCTGCTCGCTCGTCCAGCACAGACTCTGACCATTGATCCCGCGACCATTTCTCGAGGGAATTAATCAACTGAACACTTGATGGCAGAGGGTCGTCTGCCAAACGAGCGAATCTGAGATCGGGAGCAGTTTCACTTGAAGCCCAGTAAATCGGCCTCTTTCTCGACTTTGCTGGCGAATCGGACGTGCTGATTGAGGAGCCCGCTTCAACTACGCCGCAGTTGATTCCGAATCCGCTAACCCGGCGATCGAACCTGAAACTATCGGGCAGAGATTCCAACACGAATGGTTTTCGATCAAGCCCCTCAACACGGAGACTGCACTCAAAGAGGCGCCCATCCCCGAGCTCTACTAGGTTGGGTCCTGTATTGACGAGCGTCACTTCAACTGTTCTTTGATCTGCCGACTTCCCAAACACTCGCACCCTTACTTCTAATGCTAGCCCGTCTCCGCCAGCAGATTTCAATTGTGTGGCAAACTCCTTTTGGCCATAGATTGTTTCTTGCGGAGAGTTTGGGACGGTTATTTCTATGGTGACTGGGGCGACAGAGACTTTATCCCACTTCCAGCGGAGTTCCCGTGCGCCCTCGGAAGGACTTCTTTTCCAGAATGAGAAGCTTGAGATTACCTTCAAAGTCCAAGGTCCAGGAGTTGAAGGTCTAAGCCTCAGTCCGATAGCACACGGTTCCAGTCGGTCTCCGCGATCGTCCGGAAGCATGACGTCATCCTTGGGCCCAAGCCTGCCCAGCCAAAAACGGCCCGTCGGATCCACTGAAGAGTTTGAGACATCATCTCCTCTAGCCTCACGGATAATCCTATCCTCGAGCCAAGAAACAAATCTCTCGGCGACAGAGTGTCGGGCGCTGTCCTCGTCACTAAACTCGATAAATTGATCGGACAATTTTGGCTGTGCTCCTGATGGAAACGTATCTTAGCAAGACTTACATATTGGGAGAGTTTAGTTAAATTCAGAACTTCTGCGGATCGCTCAATTTCTTAGGAGTTCGGAAATCCTCACAATAATCTGATCGATATCAGTGTGTATCTGATGTTCCCAAACCCGTACTACCTTCCAACCTGCTCGCCGCAACCGGGCATGGTATTTGCGATCACGTGCTCTGTTACGCCGGAGTTTGTCACGCCAGAAGTGCGAAAGCGATCTTTCCCATTGCGGGAGTTTGTATCCATGCCAAAAATCACCATCCACGAACACCGCGACCTTGGCGCGATGGAACACAATGTCAGGGGTACCGACCAAACCTTTGACGTTCTTCCTGAAGCGGAACCCCGTTCTATGAAGTGCGGAGCGAAGCATCAACTCAATGGTCGTGTCTTTGCCGCGAATCCGCGACATGATGTGACTTCTTTGTTGCTTGCTCAGCTTTTCTGGCACGTGATTCCTCGACGCGCAAACATCTTACCAGCATCGGGGACTTCGGCGGCAGACGCGTCGTTTACCTTGTGGCTCTTGAAATTGCTGATTTGTTAACGCCGCACTTACCACTGACGGTCTGTGTCGTGCCATCTTTGCGATCCTGACGGGCGCGCTCTCATGCGCCCCCGGTTACCTCGGTCATTTTGCGCCCCAAGACTCGCAAAAGAGGCGACGCCAAACTCTGCTATAATCAACGTCTACCGAAACGCCGAGCGTGATGAAGCGCCGGCTTCTTTCTTCGTCGGGGAGTGGCTCAGCCTGGTAGAGCACCTGGTTCGGGACCAGGGGGTCGGAGGTTCAAATCCTCTCTCCCCGACCATTTATTCCTTCCAATAATTTCCTTGTTTCGCCAAATTTCTTGATACGCCAAAGTTCCCCTGCTCCCTCACTCTGGTTCGGGACGTTTATTCGTGCGCGCATGGGCGCGCAGGGGGTCGGAGGTTCAAATCCTCTCTCCCCGACCATTTATTCCTTCCACTAATTTCCTTGATACGCCAAAATTCCCCTGCTCCCTCACTCTGGTTCGGGACGTTTATCCGTGCGCTCTTTCGCGCGCAGGGGGTCGGAGGTTCAAATCCTCTCTCCCCGACCATTTATTCCTCTAGATAATTTCCTTGGTACGCCAAATTTCCCCTGCTCCCTCACTCTGGTTCGGGACGTTTATCCGTGCGCGCATGGGTGCGCAGGGGGTCGGAGCTTCAGGTCCTTCGGCTTCGCTCAGGATTTCGGCTGGCGGCTCGAACGCCGCCACAACGCCTCAAGTTCAAATCCTCTCTCCCCGACCATTTATTCCTTTCAATAGTTTCCTTGTTTCGCCAAATTTCTCGATACGCCAAATTTCCCTGTTCCCAGGCGTCCCTTCGTTTTGCCTTTTACCCATCGTGAGTGGCGAGGCTGATCGGCAATCATTGACTTATTTACTGGTCTTCACAATACAGTCGCGCAGTCTGTATCGCCACACTTCATGGTGACTTTCTCTGATTACGGCAATGTGCTCGGGCAACTCCACACCATCTACGGTCTGGTAGGTATAGGTAAAGATCAGACGGTGGCCCTGCTTGGAGTTCCCGTCTTCACCCATAATGAAGGAGGTCAAAAGGAACCCGTGCTGGCCAGACGCGAATTCTGTCTCGAAGTGCTCGGATTGAGGTGCTTTCGAGGTTGCGCCCTGCAGGCGCATATCAGGAGTAAGAACCATCTCGATATCGGAGGTCTGCATCTTGAAAGCAAGTTTGTAGCCGGACGAGGATTGCTCGAAGGAGACCGGCGTAGCGGGATTCGGAAGGATCTTGTTCGTACTTGCGGGCAACCAGACATAGAGGCTTTTCTGCACCGCGTGCTCCAGCAGGAACTCAGCCATGCCACCGTGGGGAAGTTTGCCTATTGAGTCCTCGGTGAGTCCGGAGGAAACCGTAACGTTCTGTCGCGTCACCACCACGCGGTTCCGGATCGGCTGAAAGATCTTTTCGAGTTCCTCGTCTGTCCCCTCATCTCCTACGCGCGTCGTCTCAGTGAAGTGCTCCTTCCAGCTGAAATCGACAGCGCAATTGAAGGACTGCAAATTCCTGTTGAACGGAGCATCGTATTTCTCGCGCGCTTGACTGAGCAGTGCCTGGTCCGTCCTTGTCGCTTGACCGTGGCAAAGCATCGCGTAAAAGCAGAACACAATCGACACACGATAAATCTGCATAACGTAATCTCCGCTAAATGGAATGACGGCTGAGTTAAGAATGAGTGTGGCCAGCATACATCAAGGGTGAGAAAACTTAGAGAAAACCGGCGCCGACGTCTCAAACGGCCGCCATTCACTACTGGCGAACACCAGCAGCCCACAAACTCTACCAATCTTTCAATCTTTCCCATCTGATTTTGCCGTTCTCCATGTCTCCGTGCCTCCGTGGTGAGACTTTGCCTTTCCAGTTCCGGTGATGGTGATAGCCGACAAAAACAGACGCTGGAGCTGGTTTTGCTTCGCCGCGACGGGACTTTGTACTATCATGTGCCCCACCCAGAGTATCCACCAGTGCCAGGTTGTAAAAATCAAAGGTTGTAAAAATCACCGATTCCGCCAGCATGCGCTTCAGTCGATGGCTAGTCGGGCGATGCATTCGCTAACGACAAAGACTAGGAGAAAAGGCTGTGCGTTTCTTCGCGTTGTTCTTTTGCCTTTTAACCGCGCCAGGGACGGTGTGGGCATCGTCCGCTTTACTTCGGGTGCCTGCGACTGGTGCGCCAGGATCGATCACGGTCACTACCTATTCGGGAACCGTCGAGGCACAGCTCTCTTCGGTGCAGCCGTCTCAAGACGTAACCATCCTTCTATTGATGGACACCATCGCCCCGGAGCAGCTCGCGAGCTTAAAGCATGATCTATTAGCTGCTTTTACTGTGGCTCGTGGAGGTAGGCTGCGTTTGGGTTTGTTGCAGGGCAGCAACCTGGTGTTTGCCGGCCCCTTCAAAACACGCCTCCGCTTCAAATCTGTTCTGGATGAGATTCACCTTCCCAGTCCCGCCGCCAGCCCAGCGGCATCACCGGTCTCAGGCGAAACCATCGTTGAAAGCATCTTTAATAATGTCGCGCAATTGGGTGCGAACTGGTCCAGCGCAGTCTTGGTGGGTAACGCCCCAACCCTCGATCCTCTCGTCACAGAATACGGCGTAGCTCTTCTGCTGCGGGAGTTTACGGCACATCAGATCCGTGCAAGCTGGCTTAGCCCGGCTCCGTTGCCGGATCCCTGGCTGCCCCTGATCCAAGCCACCGGAGGCGAGATGTTGGCGCCAGGTCTGAGCGACCTGCAGAAAGCTTTCGATAGTTCAGGGACTTTCCAGCAGAGCGATTGGACCCTTCCGCTGCCTTCAGCTGGTTTCATTCTGGGGACTTCAACCCTGAAGGACCAGACGGGAGCAATCCTTGCTGGCATTCCAGAGCTCAGCGCTCGGCCGGAAGCAAGCTTTCCAACCATGGCTCTTTACAGCCAGCTCCGTGCCAAAGCCGCTGCCGCAACAACACTCTTGCTGCAGCCGGCTCTGTCCGCCGAGGCTGTGGACCAGGTGCGCGATGCTTTGAAGTTCGCCCTGGGCATCAATCCACGTGACGCTGAGAGCCTGACCGCAGCCGCATCGCTCTATGAAAAATTTGGCGACTATTCCGGCGCTGCCAGGTGTCGCGCCTCGCTGCTGGAAGTCTTCCCTCAAGATGGGGCAGCGTATGCCCTCGCCGGGCACGACTACTTGCTGGCTTCCGATCTTGAGAACGGTGAAAACGCTCTGCAGGGTGCTCTACGTCTAAATACTCGTACGCAACAGGTCCTTGAGGATTTTGCCCGCCTCAAGATTGCGCGCAAAGATGATCGTGGCGCACTGCCCTACCTCGACGAGGCCTTGCAGGTTGACCCAAAACGGCAGGATCTGTGGTTTGTCAAAGCCGAAGTGGCAGTCAGGCTGGCTGAACCAGCGTTGGCGATCTCTTCCTACGAGCATGGACTTGAGCTGGGTGGGCTGAATCTGGACGCTATCAGTTCACTACTGAAGCTTTATCTTGAGTCGCAGCAGAAGAGCAAGGCTGTAATACTGGCCAATGACTCCATACGCAGACTGCCCGCTGATGCTGCGGTACGCACACAGTTTGCGCTCAGTATGGATGGCCTTCACCTCGGCCCGGAAGCGCTTGCTGTATGGCGCCGTGTGATTGAAGTTCAGCCCCAGTCGCAGCGGGCGCATGAACGCATTGCCAGACTGCTTCTTGAAGCCAGCGATTTTACCAGTGCCGAAGAGGCTGCCACTGCCGGTCTCGCCGTTGCGCCTCATTCTTCGGAGCTCTATATCGTCAAATCCGAAGCACTGGAAAAGCAGGGTCATCTTTATGCAGCAAGAAAACTGACAGAAGAAGCTGCCGAGTTGGTCCCGGAAACACAACTCTTGCAACGGCTGGCGTTGTTGGAAGAGACCTTTGTGGGACGGGGCGCTCCCGCTTATGAAAAGTGGTCGGAAGCAGCAAACCTGTCGCCCTCGGAACGGGTCGGCGTGTTGCAGCGCGGCCTGGAAGTATCTCTGCGCGATGGTGACATGAAGCGCGCGCGGACCTTTGTGAATTCGCTGTCCAGTTCCGGACATCCGGACATTCGCGACTTGGTGGGTAAAGAGCAAAACTCCGGCGAGCTTGCGTCGATACCAGGGGGCTTGTCGGCATTGGCCTTTATGGCGCACGCCTCCGATAAGGCTCAGGCAGATAAGTTCTTCGTTGAGTTTTCTCGTGCTTTGATTGACCACATTTCGCTCGCCGAAGCTAAAGAAGCCAAAAGCTATGTGTCTGGCGTCGACCAATATCTGGAAAAGCTCGCGTCGCTGGAGAGCATGGGGAAACGTGATGCCGCCGGCGTGAAAATAATCCTCTCGTTGCAGGGGAAGGAGCCTCGCAAGCGCACCGTGGAGGTCTTAAACCTGCTGGGCATAAAGTTAGGATCGGGCAAGAACGGCATAGAGCTTGATTTCGGCCAAAGTAAATCGCAAGCAAAAAAGCAGGAAACACTGGCCGCACTTGCCATTGATCAGGTTGGAATGCAGGAGGCCTTCCAGGCTGGCAAACCATACATACTGGAGATTCCCTACGACACAGCCAGAATCTACCCCAATGAAAAGCTGTGGCGGGAAACGTTTTATCCCCGTGAAAGCCAGCCCGGAGGACTTGTCGGGACCTTGTTACACTCACCCAAAGTCGCGCGGCTGTATCTGGGAATGAGTTTTCTCGACCGGGACACAATCACGCAGCTCCTCAGTTCCACTGATCTCAGGACGTTGAATGATCGTTACGCCGAGCTTTTCTCGGTTTTTGCCCCAGCCTTTGCCGTCCACAATGGCCGCGCTGTGTGTGCAGGCGGAGCAGACGCGGAGCCGATTTGGGAGGCGCTTGTCGGCGTCAGCCCGCAAAAACCTGGGCAGTTCTTTCGCGCATTGCTGGAGAAAGACAAGGGCAAGCTGCTGTTCTTCTTCTATACACTTTCGCATCTTGACCGCTCCCGGCAGGCGTTCTTCACCGCCAGCACCGCGCGCACCAGTCAGTTTTACCGGCTCTTTGTTGAATCCAAAGAGGGGCAACCCGGGCTGCTCACCATGCGGGACACGTCGTTTGAAGATTTTTTGCGCTCGGTCCCGCTGGCCTCCAACGGGCACGTCAATTTCCCCGGATCACCCGCAGTATGGATGGTGGCAAAAGGTCACGCCTCAGCCGACAGCAAAATGGCCCAGGTCTCCAAGGCGTCTTCACGCTGGGCCGGTAGCGACGTAGAAGATGAAGTGATGCTACGACTGGCGCAAGCTCGTTATCGCGAAAAATCGGGCGCGCACAGCGAGCTCGACAATTTTCTGGCGGTTTCACATATCGATGCTCATCGCCCTACGCCACTCGATGAAGCGTCAGCTCTCCTGCTCGCGCAGCGCTACACTGATAGTTCCGCGACCTACCCCTATTTTGCCGACTTGACGGGTCTTACCTTGAACGATTTCCGGCAGTTTTATACTTTGCTCGATCAACTGAGTTCCCTGCCGCCCATCGACGCCAATCTTCGCCTCGGCCAGCTGCACGCTTTAGTGCAGTGGATCTGCCTCCTGCGCCAAAGAGACAGAGTTTCCGAGGAACACGCCACGATGCTCTTTCGCTCTGTCATGCATTTGGGCGCGGTTGCTAACGCATCCGACTATGCCGCGGTTTCCCTTGATTCCGCAAACGCCATCATCCAGGCCTGTCGCCGCGCAGGGGACAACGGTTCGCATGATGACATGATCAGGCAGTGTCTTGCCGGGACAGCTCCTGGAAGAGAGCAGGAATTTCAGCGCGTCCTGGAATTGCAAAAGGCTCCAGGATTAGAGACCTTATTCTCCATCCAGGCAGCTGCCGGCTCGGTCGGGACGGCTACAGTTGACACCGCGGTCCTCAATAAAATGGCTGCCGCTTTACCACTGGTCGAGATTCCGCCCAAAGTCAAGCTGGCAGGTAAGGAGAAGGACCTGATCCTTCGCTATCAACCGGCGTCGGTGCAGCGAATCTGTTCACGGCTGGCGCAAAAGTCAGAGACTGGCAAGCGAAAAATAGCAGAGCTGGATGCATTGCGCCATGAGCTTATGCACGCTCTGGAGCCTCAGGTGGCTTTGGCCCTGGCCGGTGTTGTCTATGCATACTATCTGCGCCCGTCCGATCTGGTGATTGCCGAAGATCCTTTGTTATTGCGAAAGCACCGTTTCGCGAACTATATAGAAAACTCAAAAGATAAAGATCAGAGCAACATGGTTTCAAATTTCTTTGCCAACAGCGAAGGCGGCGGCAGTTATTTTTCTGGCGGGTTCGCCGAGTTCCCGCTGGCTGTTGGCGACGCCGCGGCAGCGCTGCTGAAGAGCGGCGGCGAATCTGGTGGTCAGGCAATTTCCGCGCAGTTGGCTGCTCTTCGCAGCACCTCCTGGGACCTGATCGGTGAATCCGAACTCCGCCTGCTGGGTCTGCGAGTCGCCGTGGCCCGCGAATGGATCGTAGAGGCAGCGGTGCATCCCGAGGCTCAGTACGCTTTGGGCGAAGCTACCATGGGGCTGTTGTCGCTATCGCGGCGGGCTGATCTGCTGAACGCGGTTGCTGCCCGCAATTGGGAGAAAGCGTGGGAGACGATTACTCTGCCTGATTTGTTTGCCCTGGGCAGCGTTTATCTTCAATATTTCAAATCCGACGTGTGGACCTCGCCGGTTACTACGACCCTGCGTACTGTGACAGCCCAATCCCAAAACATCCACTGGCAGTCTCTGGGCTCGCTGCCATACCACGCGTTCGGTTGCTCGCATCCACACTGGATCTCCATGGCTCCGTATGAGGAGTACGAGCACCGCTTCTTCCCGCCTGAGAGTTCGGAGCGCTGGGCCCAATTTAAACTCTTTCTGGCGTTTCAGGCCGACGTGGCGGGCGAGGAACCGTCAGAGTTGGCTCGAGTGGCAGAAAAACTGGCTGCAAAGGCTTATCGTTCCGCACAAATGAGTGACTTCAATGATTGGAGGTCGCTGATGGCGGGATATGCATCGATCACCAGCGGCGACGTCGAAAGGGCTTTACAACAATGAATCATGGCTTCTCCCGTACTGTATTTCGACTCTCAGTGATGCTCTGTCTTGCCATTTTCTTGCATGGACAGCAATCAGCGCCAAATGTTCTGCGGGTTGAGACACGCCTGGTGGAAGTGTATGCCACCGTGCATGACAGTGGAGGCCACTATGTGGACGGGCTTGCCCAGGACCAGTTCGAGGTCACGGAAGACGGAATGCCACAAAAGATTTCGAACTTTGAAACCAACGTGAACAAGCTTTCATGCGCCGTCCTTCTGGATACGACGGGAAGCATGTCGGACGCCCTGCCTGGCGTAAAGAACGCGGTCATAAAGCTGATTGACGAGTTGGGACCCGAGGACTCCATTGCGGTCTACAGTTTTGACCGCCAGGTTACTACTGTTCAGGAGTTCACCACCGACAAGTCAAGGGCAAAGCGTGCTGTGCTGCGTTTGCGTGCCCAGGGTGAGACGGCTCTGTTTAACTCCATCACGGAGACGGCGCAGGAGGTGGCCGCACAGCCAGGCAAGAAAGCTCTGATTGTGTTCACTGACGGCGACGACAATGCCAGCGAGTTGAACGCCACATCTGCGGTGAATCGAGCCAGGAAACTTGGTCTGCCGCTTTACACCATCGCCGAGGGAGAGGCTTTGCGCTCGCCACAATTGAAGAAGTTGCTCAAAGAGCTCAGCGAGTCGACCGGTGGCGTCTCGTATGAGGTCAAGAAGGCGGGCGACACCGAAGTTGTCTTCCGGGAGATTTCCCGGAACCTGCAACATCTTTACTTGCTGAGCTATCATCCGCCACCAGGAGTCGCTAAGGGTCATTGGCGCAAGATCGAGGTTGCAGTAAAGGGACAAAGTAATTATCGGATTCGAGCCAAACAAGGCTACGTGATCGAATAGCGCAAGGAACCGCGCCGCACTTTTAGCCCAGATCGGCGAAAGCACTCGAGGCATTCGCTGGTTGATGGGTGCGCCGTTTTGCGTGCAAATCGAACGTTTGTCTCCACCTGATTTTTCTGTCTCCTCCTCTTCGTGCTTACGCTTTGCCTTTCCCATCTGCAGGTTGCATGTTGCCGGAATCCCCTGTCCCGGGGTGCGGGATTCCGCCAACGTCCTTTAACCAGCTACTCTTTGAGGAGTCTCTTCTGAGTTAAGCGGCACACGAACATGGATGCTCGTCCCACCCATCGGCTTCGAGTTAATCACGATCGATCCATGTACCGTTCTGACTCGCTCCTGCATGCTGGCAAGTCCCAAACCTCTGTCATGCTTTGCCGCTTCCACGTCAAAACCAGCGCCTGAGTCACTAATGATCAAATGAATCTCGCCTGAGGGTTCCGTCAATCGCACTTCGGTTCGTTTTGCTCCACTGTGCTTCATGGCATTGTTGAGCGCTTCCTGCAGAACTCGAAGCAGGCAAAGTCCCACTTCGAGCGGCACAGCACTGGATACATCATCCCTGAAGTTAACCTCTATCCTCTGCCGTTCCGCGAATTCCATACACCAACCTTTTATGGCCGCAACTACTCCCAGGTATCTGAGCTTGGACGAGTGCAACTCGTGCGACAAACCCCGAAGGTCTTTGCCAATATCGATCGTCTGCTGTTGAAGTGCCTCAAGGCGGCTGCGAACCTCAGAAGGATCGTTCTGCAATTGCTCAAGTTCCAATGTCAATAGAGAGAGCCGCTGCACAATATCGTCGTGCAGCTCTCTGCCAATGCGGGCGCGTTCCTGCTCCTGTGCTTCAATCAGCTTTCGACTCATACCTGAGAGCGCATCTTCCATCTGCTTTCGTTGCGTTATATCTTCAGCAAAGATGACAACACCCCCGATGCTGCCGGAGGATGTCTTCCATGGAAGCAGTTCCCAGCGTATCCAACTAGTGCCGGCTTCACGTACCCAGGGATCTTCCTCACAACGCAGTGTTTCTCCAGCAAGTGCGCGATGGTGCATTTCCTTCCAATGTCGAGGGATATTGGGAAAAAGCTCGTAATGGGAGCGACCGAGTACCTCCGAGCTATTGACCGAATAATCGGAGCACCACCGGTCACTCACCTGCAGATAACGCATCTCATTGTCGAGCATGGCCACACCTGCGGGTACGTTCTTCACGAAGGATTTCAGCAGCTCTTCCCGCGACTGTAGTAACGCAGTCTGCTGCATTAAAGTGTGATTCATATCGCGCAGAGATTCTTCCGCCACTTTGCGCTCCGTCACATCAATGCAGGAACCTGTGAAGCCCGCGAATGAACCGTCGGCATTGAATCTCGGTATTCCTTGATCAAGGATCCAGCGATAGTTTCCGTCACGCCGCAGGAGGCGATATTCCATCCTGAAGGAATCACGGCGGTCAAACGCAGTTATATACGTGTCCAGGCATCGCTTCAGGTCTTCAGGGTGAACGCCTTCTGCCCAGCCGTTGCCAAGCTCCTGTTCCAAAGATCGTCCGGTAAACTCCAGCCAGGGCTGGTTGAAGTAGTTACATAGCTTATCTGTCCCGGACATCCAGATCATCACCGGAGCAGTATCAGCCACCAGCCGGAAACGCTGTTCGCTCTCCTTGAGTGCTGCATCAGCCTGCTTTCTCTCCGTGATGTCGCGGGCGATCTTGGAAAAGCCTGTCACCCTGCCCGTCAAGTCCCTAATCGGGCCGATTATCAGAGAAACATCGAGGAGCTTCCCAGTTTTGGCAATGCGCGTGGTTTCATAATGTTCAATGCGTCCTCCCGCGCGTAGCCTCTCGAGAATCGCGTTCTCTTCATCCCGTAACTCAGGAGGGATAAGGATGGTAATCGGCATTCCAACAACTTCCTCTTCGGTATAGCCGAATATGCGCTCTGCGCCCTTATTCCAGCTTGTGATAATCGCACCCAGATCTTTGGAAATAATCGCGTCCTCGGATGATTCGATGATCACGGCATGCTGGAAGCGGATCGCCTCCGCGCGCTTCCGTTCAGTAATATCGAACACCACCGCGACCCATCCGGTTGTGGTTCCACCGTCAAATAGGGGCGTATGGTTTGCTGAAATCCACCTTCTCCCGATGCCGGGTAAATCCAGTTCCTGCTCGTAACTGACGTTCTCGCCCGCGAGCACTCGCTCGAAATGGCTCCTCAAGGTTTCAAATGCGCCACTGCCCAGCACATCCACAATGTGTTGCCCCACGATCGCGTCCAAAGGGCGCTGAAGCCAGTCGGCATACGCTTGATTAGCCCACAGGTAATGAAAATCACGGCTGCAGCGCGTAACAGCCACGGCCATTTGCCTCGTCACCAGTTCCAGTAGCTCTAATGTCTCCTGCTTGCTACCCGGTGCAGTCTGTTTCATGGCGGTCCTCCACCATCACGGTATGACGTCTTACCACCTTTCAATCGATCCAAGCACCCGAAAAGCCACCATCGGTACACGTAATTTACTCTTTTCGCACCCAACAAATTCAAAAAAACGGGGTGGGACCATGCTGCGATGCCCTCATTGCCCGGACATTGGCTTCGGGGTTCGTCGAGCTGAGTGCGGCGGGCTTTTGACAAAGCCGCAAACCGTAGCTCTTGGCAACGAAAGTCAATCATTCTCGATCCCCGTAGGTTGACTTTTGTTGTCCCGGATGTGAGTGCTTTCGAGCAGCATCGTTCCGACTTCCGCGACAAGTTCTAACGGGGAGCCGCTCTGCATCAATGCGATGAGGCTTTTTGGGGGCAGATAAAGACCATTGTCGGATAAAGCCAGGATAGGAAGAGCGGCATTGTCAGCGCGCAGGCGATGGCTGTATGCAACCATCTCTACGCCAGCAGCGCAATCGGCGACAGACACCGCCACCAAGTCAAACGTAGCCTCCTGAGCACACCCTTCGACCAGGTCAAATCTGTCAGCCGTGACAACCTCATATCCTTGTTTTCGAAGCAGATGCTCACGAGTGTCACGACGCGGGTCATGCCGGTCAATTAGAAGGATGCGTTTTAGGCCCTTTGAAGACATGCAACTCAAGCTTAGCCGGACTTCTTCTCCGTTTTAAAATCGGGGTCGTCGTCAAGCCCTGGCACCGCGCGTTGCAGGAGATACCCGCCGCCACCAATGCACTCGGCGCAGGCTGGCAATTGCCATCCACGTATGGCCACCACCTCTTGCGCGGGGCGCGAACATGTGTGCCGAAAAATGTAAATGCCAGTTTGTGGTACGCGCGACCCGGCCGCGCATTGGACGGGGGAAATCACTGCCTGGGCGTTCTCAGAATGAATTGCGTTTTCCTTTTGTGATTTCCGGCTGGCTTTCATAAGCTAGGTCGTCGCTCCAGATGGAAGTCGTTCGCCTTTGGCGGCAATAGAGGTTTTCTTCCCCCGCCGCGTGGTTATCTGTTGCCGTGCCAGAAGGGCCTCAATTTGTTCCAGGAGCTCCGGCAGATGTGTGGGCTTTATCCAAAAACTCTCGGCTCCCTGTTCCTTCCAATCGCTGCCAAGATCGGAGTAAGCAGTCAGGATTGCAACCGCGGGACGATACGGCTGTTCCCTCGCGAACCGAACAACGTCGAAACCGGAAGTCTCCTTCTCCATATTCAAGTCGGTGATAACCAGGTGATAGCTGTCCGCTTGGAGCCGGATCTTGGCTTCAGCAGATGAAGCGGCGGTAACAACCTCAAAGCCGTTGACCTCCAAAATCGCTTTCAGAGTCAGCAGAATTGCCGGCTCATCATCGACCAAAAGTATTCGCTTGCTCATGGATTCCTCCGAACCTTGCTCCTGGCGGCTTCATGGGGGCAAAACCACGCAACGCGGCCCTCGCAAAACTGACGAAGCTTTGCCTCTAATAACGTCAATGATCAGATTTCGGATTTTGCACTGCAGGCAATTTTCTTTTGGCCGACATTTTGTTTGCCTCCATTCAAATCCGGCGGCAGAGTTTTGGCGTTTATTCTCATATGAGTGAAACGCCGCATGCTGCATTCGAGGAATATAGAGGAATATAGAGGTCCTGGATCGGTTTCCGGTTCTTGACTGGCAGAATTGCGTCGGGCACAATCTTCGTGTGGCTGCGCTGGATAAAGATAAGAAGACGCTCGGGGATATTCTCTATGCCGATAAGGCAAAGCTTCGCGTCTCCGAGGATGAGTGGCTACGGCTCGTCCGAGGCGGTCGCCGGCGGTGACCAGCAGGCACTGCATTGCACTTTACGAGCAAACGCATCGAATTGTTTTTACGTTGATCGTGCGAATAACCATGAATCGAGAAACTGCCGAAGAAGTCACGCTCGATGTGTTCTATGACGTGTGGCGGAAAGCTTCGACCTATGATCCTGCTAACGGATCGGTTGTCGGCTGGATCATGAACCAGGCGCGCAGCAGGGCGATTGATCGCCTGCGTTTCGATCAGAGAAAAAAACGAGTGAACACATATCCCCATAGCTTGGGGCCGACAACGGACGTGGTAGATCCACAACAGGCCTGTCTGTTTGAGGAGCAGAGCCGTTTATTGCGGAATGCGGTTGAAGTCCTGACTCCAGAAGAACGAAAGGTGATCGAAAGCGCATTTTTCTCTGAATTGACCTATGAGGAAGCAGCCAGGAAGTTGAATCAACCTCTCGGAACCGTGAAGACGCGAATCCGCTCCGGACTGGGGAAACTTCGAGAGGCGCTGGGAAGGAAATTGAACCCACGGATGAACTCAAAGCCAGGCACACACAGCCAAGAGCATCTTGATCAGGTGTTCCTGTTTGCATTGCAGGCGCTTTCTCCGCGCGAGATGGCTGCGGTTGAAGCTCAAATCTCGTCATGCGAGGATTGCCGGCAGGAAATCGAGACGCTCCGGCCTATAGTCCGCTCGTTCGTTGGCTGGTCCACAGATGTGTTGCGCCCCGCGGAATCGCTATGGGGCCGGCTCGCGAAGCGAATCGCCAGTGAAGAGGACACGCGGCCGTTCGTACCTCCTTTGGAAGCGCCGCTTAAACCAGAGTGGGAAGAAGCTGCGCCAGGAATCCACGTCAAAATACTCGCCAGGAACGCGGAGAATGACAGCGTGAGCATGTTGGTCCGGCTGGATCCGGGAACCGATTATCCCGGACACACGCATGCGGGCGTTGAAGAACTGCACCTCCTCCACGGCATATCTGAAGGTCGATGACAGAACACTATATCCCGGCGATTTCATCCACAGCGAGGCGGACAGCGTCGATCATCGTGTGTGGAGTGAAACCGGCTGTACCTGCTTTCTGATGACCTCGACAGAAGACGCTCTCTTCTGATTCCCGGTCAATTTGGCAGCTCGCGGGGAGAATTGTTCAAATCCTCTCTCCCCGACCAATAATCCTCTCTTCCTCCATCTGATTTTGCCGTTCTCCGTGCCTCCGTGGTGAGATTTTGCTCTTCCGCAAAAAACACGACGCAGAAATCGCTGTTTCGGGTGTTACAGCGATCCCTGCGTCGTTAAAACATCATTTCGTCAATTGGGCTGTTACTTACTTGTCGTTGTCATTGTCGTCGTTGTCCCGCTGGCGAATCACGCCTTTGTCGAATAGATCAGAAAGGTCCGTGGCGTTGGCGGCGTCGCCAAGGAATGGACCTGAGGTGCGGAAGATTTCCTGCATGGTGCGCAGATCAGAAGAATGTGACAGATTGACTGCGCTTGCGAACGGCACTCCATTCACGTTCTTGTGTGCCTTTTTGGAGATGACGATCTCAGCAATGGTGTGGTTGAAGTCGTCAGCGTTATCGCCTGCTGCGTCGCCTTCGGATTCGTCAAACCAGATGATGATCACGCCATTTTCCTTGTACGCCTTGGAGGCCATGATCACCGGAATGATCTGGGCCAGGAAATTATCTCCCTGGCGAATGTTGGCCGCGTCGCCGGTCAGTCCCTGGAAGCCGCCCGTGAGAGCAGTGTGCATGTCATTGAACTGGTTTGGAGTAATGAAGTTATAGTCGGCCACGGTGTTGTTGGCCAGGTCATCAAACAGTTGCTGCAACGGCGCATACTGCAGGCGCAGCGGATTGTTGGTGGATGTATCGTTGCCGCCATTGCTGTCCGTAAAGAACAGCTGAGGATTATGCTTGGCTGCATAGTTGAACTGGGCGGAGCCATTGAACTGATTTACGCCTGCCGCAAATTTTCCGGAGAAGCTCTTGAGTGGAACGGTCCACTGGTCCTGGGGCAGAACCACGTTGGTGAGCTGGCCGTTCACGGTGGTAAGGTCAGTATCTTCCTGATAGGACTTCCAGGTGTGTCCGGCGTTGGTCAGGAAAGTCACCAGATGTTGCGTGGTGTTCTGGTTGGTTGGGCCGTTGGCGGCAAAGGGATCGTTATCATTGGCCACGCCAAAGTTGGTGCCCGCTTCCGCCCAGAGATAGTTCGGTTCGGATGGATGAATATGCGGATTGTTGCCGCCTGGAGTCGCCAGTACATTGTGGTAGCGCTGGCGAAGGAGACCTGCTCACTGATGCGGACATCGTGGCCATTGATGGTTGTGACGGCGGTTCCGTCTACCAGGCTATTGATGAACGGCGCATTCGGGTTATGAAAAATCTGCTGGATCGGACCGGTGAACTGGTTGGCCGGCTGCGTCCAGTTATGGTTTTCCATGGAGATCACAAAAACGGTTTTGAGTTCTTCCGCGCTGGCGTTGGAAAGGCCCAGCGTGATCAACAATGCAAAGACGGACAACGTGAGGAGACGTCTTACGTGCGACATTCAAAGCTCCGTATAGAGAAGATGTGAGGCGCACGCTGGAATCTGGTTCAGTCCACCTGATGATGCGGCACTGACGACCACTGCGCCCCCGCTATACGGATAACAGTTATGTGTAGTTGAACGGTGAATGCCATGTTACTTTTCGATGAATGCAGCTTTACGTTGGCAGTCAAACTGAGGAAATCCAGGCAGGTTTGTTTAGCGACCGATGGCGGGCTTGATGTACTTCGAGACTACGGTGTGACTTATGCTAACTTGCGGGTTTACGCAAACTTACCGAGTTACGCTAGCCACCGGCGGCGCTCGCGTTGTTTCCCGTCATTTCGGCCACCTTCGCAACCAGCTGTTCCGGCTCTCCCTTGCGTACAAAACCATTTGCCAGCGGAGCGATATCGTCCGGCATCCACATCATGTCAGAGAGCACAACGATTGGCATATAGGCCCAGCGCTTGCGGATGTTTTGCGCCACCTCGATTGCTTTCACGCCGGTCTGAAAAGTGTAATCAAGGATGACCAGGTCAACGTCGGGATGATCGTCAAAAGTAGGCGGTTGCGTGCCCACAAGAGTGGTAAAGGCCGTAAGGCCCTGGCCTTCAAGGATCCACGAGTAAAGTTTCAAGTGGTCCGGATCGTCATCGATGATTAGTACACTGGGCTGGTCGGGCAAAGCTTCCTCGCAGAACTAAAGTAGCTGAATTATAAGAGAGTTCGTGCCGGGCAGAAAATATAGCTGAATTTACAAAACTTTACAAAACCAAGACAGCCTTGGGCGTTCCATTTTGACAACCTGAAAGCAGTGTCTCTGCATCCAACCTGCGTCTTTTGGACGCGGACAAGCCCTAAAAATCAGTCGAATCCCGGAAATTGCCAGTCTCGCAAACTGTAAGTCTGGTTTCTCTCGGGAATGTCAAAGGAGAACATACCTCGACATGCATCTCATGGTCAGGCGACCTAAGAGCTTTGCGATGTTGGCGGCTGTTTTGCTTTTTCTGTCCGCAGCGGTCTCTGCCCAGGGACCGGCAGTCTCTGCGCAGGGACCAAATGATTCCCAGCCGGAGAATCCGCTGAAGAAACTCAGTCTGGAACAACTGGGAAACGTGGAAGTTACCACCGTCAACAAAGAACCTGAGCAGGTGTGGAATACGCCTGCCGCCATCACCGTCCTTACCAATGAAGATATCCGTCGTTCCGGCGCCACCAGCATTCTTGAAGCTTTGCGTCTGGTGCCGGGCGTGGACATGGCCCGCAATGATTCCATCGGCTATTCGGTCGGCATAAGGGGATTCGAAACGGTATTTTCCAAAGGCCTACTGGTGATGATTGACGGCCGCTCGCTGTACAACACGCTGTTTGGCGGCGTTTATCAGGACCTTCCGGATTATCCCCTGGATGACATTGACCGTATCGAAGTCATTCGCGGACCCGGAGCAACAGTATGGGGCGCGAACGCGGTGAACGGCGTCATCAACATTATCAGTAAGCAGGCCAGTGACACGCAGGGCGGGCTCGTCCTGGCGGGCGGTGGCAGCCTTGATCAATTCAGAAACACTCTGCGCTACGGCGGCAAGCACGGAAAGATGGCTTATCGCGTGTATGAAGAGTCTTTTTCTCTGGGACCAGAATTCCATCTCGGGCCCGTACCTGTGAACAATTACGATGATTGGTGGACTGTTCGCGGAGGCTTCCGCACAGACTGGACCCTTGGCCCCCGCGATACGCTGACCTTCCAGGGTGACATCTTCTCTTCGCGTGAAGGTGAGCAGACCTCCATTGCTGTTTTCAATCCTCCATCTGAAATTGCTCCTATTTTCAGGGACACTGTTTCCGGCGGAAACCTTCTGCTGCACTGGAGCCATATCCTCAGCAACACTTCTGACTTCAGGGTCCAGACGTACTATGACCGCGTTGATCGCGACCGCCCGCAGGCCGAGGAGAAGCGCGACAACTTTGACATTGATTTTGTTTTTCACAAAGTGGTCAACTCCTGGAATGATGTTGTTCTTGGCGCCGGCGTCAGAGTCAATCCAGACAAGATCATTACCCACAATCCTGGATCGGTAGATTTTTTCCCTGCAAACCGTACGGACGCGCTCTATACGGGCTTCATTCAGGATGAGGTCAAAATCATCCCAGACAAGCTCTCCCTGACGCTTGGAATCAAGCTGGAGCACAACGATTACAGTGGTTTTGAATTCCAGCCCACGGGGCGCCTGCTTTACCGTCCCAGGCCGCACCAGTCATATTGGGTTGCGGTCACACGTGCGGTACAAACGCCCTCTCGGTTGGATGAGGACATCAATATCGCTTCATTCGCTGCCGCCACACCTCCCACATTTATCAGGTTGATTGGGCAGAAATCTTACGACTCAGAGCCGGCGGTGGACTATGAAGCTGGATACCGCCAGCTGATTACATCCAATGTTTATTTTGATGTCGCTGCCTTTCATAACAGCTTTCACGGGCTGGAAAGCATAGGTAATCCCACGCTTGCCGTTGAAGCTACGCCGCCGGTGCCGCATGTGGCGCTTGATCTCTTCTTCTTAAATGGAGTCGCGGGAACTACTGATGGCGCGGAATTCAGTCCCAACTGGCGGGTCCGAAGCTGGATGCAGCTTTCCGGCTCGTACTCTTACCTGACCATGAATTTTGTGAGCACGGCAGGGCCAATCGGTGCCTCGGTTGCGCAGAACCTCGTCCATGCCGGTCCACATCATCGCGTTGTGTTCACGCCGCGAATTGAGTTGTCCGGAAAATTTGAAATCGATCCCACATACCGCTTTGAAGGCGCCATCGCGCCGGACGCCAACAACCCTATTCCTGCCTACCAGACTTTGGACCTCCGGCTGGGCAGGCGGTTGGGACCTAGACTGAATCTGTCAATTGTCGGGCAGAACCTTCTTCAACCACATCACCTTGAGGGCAACAACCTGATCGGTATTCGCCGCGGCGTGTATGCCAAACTAACATGGAAACGCGAATAGAGATTCGCCATGGCACTCTTCAACATGGAGCGGGGAAGGTCGGCCTGATCACCAGGATCGTTCAATCCGGCAGACGCGGTTTGACGTTGCTCGGGATTGCATCACTGCTGACCTCTGCATGGTGCCTGCATCTGCACGCGCAATCGGCGGCCACGGAATACCAGGTGAAAGCCGCTTATCTGCTTAACTTCGGCAAGTTTGTCACTTGGCCAGCATCCACGGTTCCTGCTCGTCTCGAAGCGTTTTCTATCTGTGTCCTCGGGGAAGATCCGTTCGGAGCCGTTCTTGATTCCACGGTGCGCGGAGAAAAGATTGAAGCACGGCCCGTCTTAGTCCGGCGAATCCGGAACTCTCGCGAAGCCGCCACTTGCCACATCCTTTATATAAGCCGCTCCGAGCAAAGCCAGGTGCGCAAAATTGCGTCTTCGCTCGATAAATCAGGCGTGCTCACGGTAAGTGATAGTTCTGACTTCATCGCCCAGGGCGGCGCCATTCAATTTACTTTGTCCGGTAACCGCGTTCGCTTTGAAGTAAACGTGGATGCTGCGCAGGATGCCGGCCTCGGACTCAGCTCAGAATTGTTGAAAGTTGCCAGCTCCGTTCACGGAAAAGTCAGGGGGGCAGCGCGATGATTGTGCCCGGCGTTCAGCCTTCCTCCATTTCCCGCCGCCTCACCTGGATGAACCTTCTGGTCAGCGCCTCTGCGTTGCTGCTGGCAAGCGTCGGTTTTCTCGCTTACGATCAATACACTTTCCGCGAAAACCTGGTTCGGAACCTTTCCGCGCAGGCCCAGATTATCGGCTCCAATAGCGCTTCGGCTCTCACGTTCAATGATCCCGCAGCGGCGGAGAACACGCTCACAGCCCTGGCCAGTTTCCCCCAGATTAAATCGGCGGGCATCGTAACCCCTGACGGAAAGATTTTTGCGCGCTTCTCACAAGTTTCTAACGAGCATGTTGTCGCCGTGCCTCCCGTGCCCGCTGGAAGTGATGAAGTCTCAGTGTTCACAGGCGATGACGTGTTCCTGGTGCGCTCCATTAAGTTCCAGGGCAAAACGCTCGGGGCCGTGTTCATTCGTTCCAGCCTGAGTGAACTCTCGCATCGAGTGTCGCGGTATATTCTCATCGCCGGCGCGGTGCTGATCATCTCTTTGATCGCCGCCCTGCTGATCTCGTCAGTGTATCGGCGCGGTGTGGCGCAGCCAATCATCAGCCTGGCCCGGACCGCGCAAACCGTATCAGAAGAGAAAAACTACTCTCTTCGGGCGGAGCCAATTCCTGATCGCACGGAAATCGGCCTGCTCATAAGAACATTCAATGAAATGTTGCAACAGATCGAGTTCCGTGACCAGGAATTGCGAAAAGCCCAAAGTGAACTGGAGCAGCGCGTTGAAGAGCGCACCAATCAGCTTGTTGTTGCCAACAAGGAGCTGGAGGCATTTTCCTATTCCGTTTCTCACGATCTTCGCGGCCCTCTGGAAACCATGAACGGGTTTGTTCACATTCTGCTCACCAAGTACGGGGCAATCCTTGATAGTGATGGGCGGGACTATCTACAACATGTGCGGTCGGCAGCCCGCCGCATGTCAGAACTGATTGAAGACCTGTTGAATCTTTCGCGGGTCAGCACTACCGCCATGCACCGTCAGAAAGTGGATCTGTCCGCATTAGCCCGGCTGACCTTGCAGGACCTTCAGCGTCGTAACCCGGAACGTCAGGTTGAAGTGGTAGTCGCAGATTGTTACCCTGCGGATGGCGACACACGTCTGCTGCAAATCGCGCTCGATAATCTGCTCCAAAACGCCTGGAAATATACCTCTGTGCGCGAGCGCGCCCGCATTGAATTCGGATGTGAGCAAAGGCGGTCCGGACAGGTCTTTTTTTTGCGTGATAACGGAGCAGGGTTTGACAGCCGCCATGCTGACAGGCTTTTCAAGCCCTTTCAGCGTCTCCACTCTTCATCAGAGTTTCCCGGCACCGGAGTGGGTCTCGCCACCGTGCAACGCATCATCCAGCGGCATGGTGGAGACATTTGGGCGGAAGCCAGAGTCGGTGAGGGCGCTACCTTCTATTTCACGATCGGGCCCGTCCGCCAGACTCGACCCGCAATGGAGTCCCGGTCCTCTACCGGCAACTAGAATTCGGTGCTGCCAGAGGACGGCGCTCCATCCTCCATCGCTCCACCCTCGATCAAAGATAGCTGGTCAACAGTTAGTCTGATATCGTTCCTCCATGAGGCGATATTCGACTACGCTATTCCTGCTGTTGGCCTTTGTTTTCTCCGTGTCAGCAACTGCGGCTGATAAATTTGCCAAGCCGCGCCCGGTGGAGTTGACCAAGGAAGGCCGGCAGTGGGCTGCTCGCACGTTGAAGAAACTGACACTGGAAGAAAAAGTCGGTCAGATGCTGAGCGTCCGCTATTTCATGGATTTTGAGAACTTTGATGGCGACGCTTACCGCCAATTTCGCGATCAAATGCAGAAATACGGCATCGGGTCCATCGTTCTGACAGTCCATGTGGACGCAGCCGGGCTGCTGAAGAATCCTCCACTCGAAGCTGCGGCCATGAGCAACCGCCTGCAACAGGATTCCAAGCTTCCACTTCTCATCGCCGGCGACCTCGAGCGCGGTCTGGCCACACGCATGAACTCAGTACCAATTTTCCCTGACGCCATGGCATTTGGCGCGGCCGGTAACGTTGCTTATGAGGAAAAGTTCGGCGCCATCGTAGGCGCTGAGTCGCGCGCTGTCGGTATTCAGTGGACCTTCTGGCCCATTGCGGACGTAAATAGCAATCCCAGTAATCCCATCATTAATACGCGTTCCTACGGCGAAGATCCCACTCTGGTGGGTGATATGGTGGCTGCATTCATTCGCGGAGCGCGGTCTCAGGGAATGCTGACCACTGTTAAACACTTCCCCGGACATGGAGACACAGGAACTGACTCACACCTTGGCGTGGCCAGAGTGGAAGGGGATCGCGAACACTTGAATAAGGTAGAGCTACCGCCATTCAAGCAGGCGATTGCGGCAGGTGTGGACTCGGTGATGGTCGCCCACTTGGCAGTCCCGGCCCTGGAGCCTGATCCGAACAAGGTCGCCACCATTTCAACCAACGTCATTGGCGGAGTCCTGCGACAGGAGCTTGGCTTCAAAAATGTGGTGGTTACCGACGCCCTGGAAATGCGGGGATTGACCAGCTTGTATCCGCCTCAGCAGGGAAATCCTGCGGGCCGCGCGGCCGTGGACGCCGTGAAAGCCGGCAATGATGTTCTGTTGTTGCCAACTGATCTGGATGGGGCCTTTCGTGGAATCCTCGAAGCGGTGCGCCGCGGCGAAATCCCGGAATCGCGTATAGATGAATCCGTGCAGCGAATTCTGGAAATGAAGGCCTCAGTGGATCTGAACAAAGCCCGCCTGGTCGATCTGGAGCAGGTTTCTTATCTGGTGAGCCGGCAGGAAGACATGCAACTGGCGCAACAAGTGGCGGATGATGCCGTAACCGTCGTCCGTGACAATCATCAGGTAGTGCCGCTGACGCGATTTCTAGCTCCCAGGACTGAAGGTGAGATTTACCGCGCTCCTGTGCAGCCGACCTCTGACGTTGTGACCATCATCTTCTCAGACAATGCACACGGCTCCTGGGGACGCGGATTCGAAGCAGCACTCAAGGCCCGTCGCGCTGACGCTACGGTCTTCTATGTCGATAGCAGCGTGGCTGCCTCTCTGTCCGGCATGGTGTTACAAGCGGTCAAGGACGCGGGAAAAGTTGTGGTGGCAGGCTACCTTTCGCCCATAGCAGGGAAGCAGATCCTGGTGGACGGCAAACTGACCAACAGCGTCGGTCTGGACCAGCCGGATGCAGACCTGCTCGCCCAGATTCTGACCGCTGCTCCAACCAAGACTGTAGTCGTGGCATTGGGCAGTCCTTATCTGGCGCAGGGCTTTCCCCAGATCCAGAACTATATCTGCACTTTTTCCAATGCCGGCACCTCTGAGGCAAGCGCTGTGAAAGTGTTATTCGGTGAACTGAAACTCAGAGGCCGCCTGCCGGTGGCACTCCCAGGCATTGCAGAAAGGGGTTTTGGATCAGCAATCCAAACGTCCCTAAAACCTCAATAACCCGGTCAATCAACAGTGGAAAACGTGGAATAATTGAGTAGTGTTAAGGCAAGCTCAACTTTTTGAAAATAAATGATTTAATGCGATTTTTAACACCAGCAGTAATCTCCAACAGCTCGGGATTTTAACCTGTTTTTAACATATGCCGGCGTGCTCCCCAGCTAGCATAAAGGCGATCAATAACTGTCCACTACGACCCCCTAGACCCCGAAAGGATCGCAGAGAATAATGAAGATCGTCAGCCACCCTTATCAAGCCAGTATCGTCCCCCAGCCAGTGCCGAAAGAAACATTGTGGCATTGCGTGATTCGTCGCGATGGCTCCCAGGAAATCCTTGTTCGCCGTGATGCCATCAGCAAGGAAGACGCTTGGGCTACTGCGCTTCTGGAGATTTCCCGCCTGCAGAGGACTGAGGCCCCGGAACGTCGACTACGGAATGTTGGATAGAATCTAGTTGCTGGAGTAAAGCTGCAGAGCGCCCCAGTAGTAAGGGCGCTTCCAGAAGGAATTTGAGTGCAGCAACTCTAGTTTTGCTGTGCGCAGAGCACCAGCCAGATCGTCTTTGCTGCTCATCTCCTTATAAAAGGTCCCCATCAGCTTAACGTTTGCTTCGTCATCGGTTTCCCATAACGCTCCAATGACGTTATGCGACCCCGCGCGCAGGAATGCCCATGACAGTCCGACCAGTCCTTCCCCCGAGTACTGCCTGGTTCCCGCGCCATAGCAGGACGAAATAGTGACCAGCTCGGGATGGATCGGGATCTTGATAATGTCCTCGGCGTAAAGCTTGAACCCATCTTTACCGCGCGAAAGGACGATCGCAGATTCGAGAGGGTTAAGGTCGCTGGCTGTTCCGTGGGTCACAAAGTGCAGAAATCTGAACTGTGCCGGCTTGCTGGCATCGTAGGCTTCGGGTGTTGCGTCACCCCGTGCGTGAATTGTTTCGCCCGACGGCTTGAATCGCCCAGCAACGGTCTTCATTTCGTCAGCCGCATGGGCAAGCCCGGGAAATTCTTTCGTCGCCTGCACCGGATTGCCCATCAGCAGTAGTTGCTTTGGATAAACAGGCTTGGCGCTTTTCGGGTTCTCCAGCGCAGCAAGAAAGCTGGTGTTCTGGATGCAAACGTCTTCAATCCAGAAATGCGGTTGATCTCCGTCCGTGACCAGCGTCTCGAAATTGAGCTTGTGCAGCCGGCGATGCGGCACAATGATCACCCGGGCATCTTTCGGAATGAACTTCGTCGCAGGAGCTACCAGCATCTTGTAAAGGTTCTTGCCTTGCGGCGTTTCATTAACAGATTGGTCCTGAGTTGCGCGGTTATAGGCTTCAATCTCTCTGACAATGTCCATCTCGGGCGTGAGAGTAAATGTCTTGAATTCTGTCGGGGAAATCAACCACAGGTAAGATTCTTTCGGAGTGAGCCAGTAGGCCAGGACAATCTCGTGGCCCTGCCGGGCGAGGTTTCGCTGGATCGCGCGAATGTTTAAGGAACTTCCCAACGGATGCCGTTTACGTCCTTCCGCAAGGGCACGTGACCTGCCGCGCTCAGAAACATTCAGAGCATCCAACTCTCGACCCTGCGAAAACAGAAATGAAATGTAGGCATCATAGAGAGGGTCCTGGTCCAGGAAAGAAATCTTGTATTTCTCCTTCGATATCCGTTCGAAGCCGCGCTCAAACGATGCAATTGCTCTCTGAAACATCCGATCTGCGTCCGTTGGCCGCTTTTCCGCGACGAAAGTCTCAGCGAGCTCTGATTCTGCGAACCATTTAATATCGTCGCCTGGCCTGGCCGCCATGACATTATTCAGCAGCAGCTCTGACGCGTTAGCTTCTCCTTCGAGCCGCAAGAACCTGGCTTTGGCGAGGGTCAGGAGAAGCTGCGATTCTTTTGAAATTTGAGCTCGCTCTGCCGCCTCGATCTGCTCCTTGGCGTGGAGCAGATTTCCCTGTTTCATCGCAGTCACGGCTGAGTTGATCAGGCAAATGCCCGCTAAGTCAGGCCTCTTTATCTCATTGGCAAGATCGAGACCTTGACGGAACGATTGCTGAGCATCCTCGTATTCCATCTGCGAAACTTGCTGCCTTCCGAGATCGATAAGCCAGAGGGCTCGATTGGCTTTCGCGTCTTTTACCTGAGAGGCAATTTCAATGGCTTGCTTCAGGTATATGCCCGAAGCAATCCATTCTCCCAATTGACCCATCGAGTAGCCCTTGTTGCCGAGGAGGGTTTGTTTCAGGTAAGGGGAATCAGTGAGAGACAAAGCCCGGTCAAACAGTTCAATCGCTTTGTCGTAGTAGTTTGCCTGCATAAGCAGGTAACCTTGATAGGCGAGCGACCTCGCTTCGAGATAGCCGTCTCTCTCATGCGCCAGGGTAACCGCCTGCGCGAACATTTGCATCGCTGCATCCGGGTGATTGTAAGATGCACAATCTGCTCGCCCGTAAAGCAGTTCTGCCTGGAGAAGAGGATTGTCGACCGGTGCAAATCGCTGGGCCCCATTCAAGTGTTGATCGGCTTCCTCAACTTTTCCAATAGAACAGAGCGCTTCGGCTGCAAGGATCTCCTTCTTGGCAGCAATTTCATCTGGAAGCGCTGTTGGAAACCTGGAAAGGAAATCTAAAGCCTGGGCAGGTTGACTCTGCCGTAGAAATAGTTGCGCCCTGAGAACTCGAGCACGCCAATACCATATGTTGGCATTCGCATCTGGCGAAACTGGCAGGTTACCAACAAGAACGAGCGCGGCTTCCGAGTTGCCATTTCGGAACTCAGTCACTGCGCTCGAATAACGCTCTTTCCAGTCAGGCCGATGGCAGCCTGTAAAAAGCAGAGCAGTCAGCAGACAGGCCGAACAGACTAGCCCCCGCCGGTAGGCCTTGTCCCGCCGCCCCCGACTCCCCCGGCGCTGCCACCACCAGTACCGGTCGAGCACATGTCCACCCGCAACATCGTTAGCGTGCAACGGTGATGAAAGAAGCTCAGTTCGGCGAGGCGAACCACGCCAAATTTGGGAATACAGATGATCGACCCAAAGCCGCGCAACTCGGTGTCTTTGCCCGCGTGGTCCCTGATGTCCATGTGATTCAAAGCCGAAAATGGAATTTGATCTGTTGCTCTCTTTGCTGGCGGCTTTTTCCATATGTTGACCACCTCTGACATGCCTTCCAGAGCGTGATATTCCTCTTCCAGTTCCGCAATCTTGGCGGCACTCAGGTTTTTCAGCTTGTTCCCCAGAAGCCATTCATCCAGATCGCCCGCTTTATGCCGGGCTGCCACCCTGGAATGGCTGTTGTTCTCGTGGAATACGTGAGTAGCCAATTTTACATCGATCTTGTTTCCGGCGATTTTCAGGTTCTCGAAGTGGCTACCTGTGATGTTATAGGTGTTCTCGTTGACCTTGTCGCCCGCGTTTCCTGAATACACTGCCATGCGGGAAACTATTTTGTCAGCCGTCACCACGTTAAGAATGTTGAGATTTTCAATGGTGGCGCTGGCAAAGCTGGTGTGGCGATCATGGCATTCGTCATAGCTGCCACCCACTTCAACATAGGCGGCGTCAAAGGAAATGATTCCTTCATGCCGGAAACCGTCTACACGGTCATTTCCCTGGCCTCCATGCGTGCCGAGGACAGTAGTTGCTTGTGTCGGAATGATGTGACGGACAGGCCGTTCAAGCAGACCGGCGAAACCGTATGCATGATTGTGATAGGTGTACTGTGAGTGGTTGCGCTTAGCGCACTTGTTCATCTTGCTCTCCCTGGGCCAAAGGAATCGCGAACTATTCTTTTTTTGTCGAACGGAAATGCGAGGCGGTCGTTCACCTCAGGAGGTCTTGATGCAGGGGATTGTACTACTCTCGCGGCTACTTGCAATCAGGCGGCTGGACTAAATCTACTTTAGTTTTCTCTTAATTTACCAGCTTCACCTCTAACGATCCTGAAGCCAACTTCGTCTCATCCCCAGCCTGGGTTCTACCCCAGAACCTTACCTCATATTCTCCGCCAACCAGTGCTGCAGCGGGCAAAGACACCGTGACTGAGTAATCGCTTTCCGAAGCCGATACTGAACTTCCACAGTATTCTGGAAAGCGATTACTCAGTCATGGTGTCTTTGCCCGCTGCAGCACTGGTTGGCGGAGAATATGAGGCAGCGTTCTGGGGTAGAACCCAGGCTGGGGATGAGACGAAGTTGGCTTCAGGATCGTTAGAGGTGAAGCTGGTAAATTAAGAAAAACTAAAGTAGATTTAGTCCAGCCGCCTGATTGCAAGTAGCCGCGAGAGTAGTACAATCCCCTGCATCAAGACCTCCTGAGGTGAACGACCGCCTCGCATTTCCGTTCGACAAAAAAAAGAATAGTTCGCGATTCCTTTGGCCCAGGGAGAGCAAGATGAACAAGTGCGCTAAGCGCAACCACTCACAGTACACCTATCACAATCATGCATACGGTTTCGCCGGTCTGCTTGAACGGCCTGTCCGTCACATCATTCCGACACAAGCAACTACTGTCCTCGGCACGCATGGAGGCCAGGGAAATGACCGTGTAGACGGCTTCCGGCATGAAGGAATCATTTCCTTTGACGCCGCCTATGTTGAAGTGGGTGGCAGCTATGACGAATGCCATGATCGCCACACCAGCTTTGCCAGCGCCACCATTGAAAATCTCAACATTCTTAACGTGGTGACGGCTGACAAAATAGTTTCCCGCATGGCAGTGTATTCAGGAAACGCGGGCGACAAGGTCGACGAGAACACCTATAACATCACAGGTAGCCACTTCGAGAACCTGAAAATCGCCGGAAACAGGATCGATGTAAAATTGGCTACTCACGTATTCCACGAGAACAACAGCCATTCCAGGGTGGCAGCCCGGCATAAAGCGGGCGATCTGGATGAATGGCTTCTGGGGAACAAGCTGAAAAACCTGAGTGCCGCCAAAATTGCGGAACTGGAAGAGGAATATCACGCTCTGGAAGGCATGTCAGAGGTGGTCAACGTATGGAAAAAGCCGCCAGCAAAGAGAGCAACAGATCAAATTCCATTTTCGGCTTTGAATCACATGGACATCAGGGACCACGCGGGCAAAGACACCGAGTTGCGCGGCTTTGGGTCGATCATCTGTATTCCCAAATTTGGCGTGGTTCGCCTCGCCGAACTGAGCTTCTTTTATCACCGTTGCACGCTGACGATGTTGCGGGTGGACATGTGCTCGACGGGTACTGGTGGTGGCAGCGCCGGGGGAGTCGGGGGCGGCGGGACAAGGCCTACCGGCGGGGGCTAGTCTGTTCGGCCTGTCTGCTGACTGCTCTGCTTTTTACAGGCTGCCATCGGCCTGACTGGAAAGAGCGTTATTCGAGCGCAGTGACTGAGTTCCGAAATGGCAACTCGGAAGCCGCGCTCGTTCTTGTTGGTAACCTGCCAGTTTCGCCAGATGCGAATGCCAACATATGGTATTGGCGTGCTCGAGTTCTCAGGGCGCAACTATTTCTACGGCAGAGTCAACCTGCCCAGGCTTTAGATTTCCTTTCCAGGTTTCCAACAGCGCTTCCAGATGAAATTGCTGCCAAGAAGGGAGTTCCTTGCAGCCGAAGCGCTCTGTTCTATTGGAAAAGTTGAGGAAGCCGATCAACACTTGAATGGGGCCCAGCGATTTGCACCGGTCGACAATCCTCTTCTCCAGGCAGAACTGCTTTACGGGCGAGCAGATTGTGCATCTTACAATCACCCGGATGCAGCGATGCAAATGTTCGCGCAGGCGGTTACCCTGGCGCATGAGAGAGACGGCTATCTCGAAGCGAGGTCGCTCGCCTATCAAGGTTACCTGCTTATGCAGGCAAACTACTACGACAAAGCGATTGAACTGTTTGACCGGGCTTTGTCTCTCACTGATTCCCCTTACCTGAAACGTACCCTCCTCGGCAACAAGGGCTACTCGATGGGTCAATTGGGAGAATGGATTGCTTCGGGCATCTACCTGAAGCAAGCCATTGAAATTGCCTCTCAGGTAAAAGACGCGAAAGCCAATCGAGCCCTCTGGCTTATCGATCTCGGAAGGCAGCAAGTTTCGCAGATGGAATACGAGGATGCTCAGCAATCGTTCCGTCAAGGTCTCGATCTTGCCAATGAGATAAAGAGGCCTGACTTAGCGGGCATTTGCCTGATCAACTCAGCCGTGACTGCGATGAAACAGGGAAATCTGCTCCACGCCAAGGAGCAGATCGAGGCGGCAGAGCGAGCTCAAATTTCAAAAGAATCGCAGCTTCTCCTGACCCTCGCCAAAGCCAGGTTCTTGCGGCTCGAAGGAGAAGCTAACGCGTCAGAGCTGCTGCTGAATAATGTCATGGCGGCCAGGCCAGGCGACGATATTAAATGGTTCGCAGAATCAGAGCTCGCTGAGACTTTCGTCGCGGAAAAGCGGCCAACGGACGCAGATCGGATGTTTCAGAGAGCAATTGCATCGTTTGAGCGCGGCTTCGAACGGATATCGAAGGAGAAATACAAGATTTCTTTCCTGGACCAGGAGCCTCTCTATGATGCCTACATTTCATTTCTGTTTTCGCAGGGTCGAGAGTTGGATGCTCTGAATGTTTCTGAGCGCGGCAGGTCACGTGCCCTTGCGGAAGGACGTAAACGGCATCCGTTGGGAAGTTCCTTAAACATTCGCGCGATCCAGCGAAACCTCGCCCGGCAGGGCCACAAGATTGTCCTGGCCTACTGGCTCACTCCGAAAGAATCTTACCTGTGGTTGATTTCCCCGACAGAATTCAAGACATTTACTCTCACGCCCGAGATGGACATTGTCAGAGAGATTGAAGCCTATAACCGCGCAACTCAGGACCAATCTGTTAATGAAACGCCGCAAGGCAAGAACCTTTACAAGATGCTGGTAGCTCCTGCGACGAAGTTCATTCCGAAAGATGCCCGGGTGATCATTGTGCCGCATCGCCGGCTGCACAAGCTCAATTTCGAGACGCTGGTCACGGACGGAGATCAACCGCATTTCTGGATTGAAGACGTTTGCATCCAGAACACCAGCTTTCTTGCTGCGCTGGAGAACCCGAAAAGCGCCAAGCCTGTTTATCCAAAGCAACTACTGCTGATGGGCAATCCGGTGCAGGCGACGAAAGAATTTCCGGGGCTTGCCCATGCGGCTGACGAAATGAAGACCGTTGCTGGGCGATTCTAGTCGTTCGGCGAAACAATTCACGCACGGGGTGACGCAACACCCGAAGCCTACGATGCCAGCAAGCCGGCACAGTTCAGATTTCTGCACTTTGTGACCCACGGAACAGCCAGCGACCTTAACCCTCTCGAATCTGCGATCGTCCTTTCGCGCGGTAAAGATGGGTTCAAGCTTTACGCCGAGGACATTATCAAGATCCCGATCCATCCCGAGCTGGTCACTATTTCGTCCTGCTATGGCGCGGGAACCAGGCAGTACTCGGGGGAAGGACTGGTCGGACTGTCATGGGCATTCCTGCGCGCGGGGTCGCATAACGTCATTGGAGCGTTATGGGAAACCGATGACGAAGCAAACGTTAAGCTGATGGGGACCTTTTATAAGGAGATGAGCAGCAAAGACGATCTGGCTGGTGCTCTGCGCACAGCAAAACTAGAGTTGCTGCACTCAAATTCCTTCTGGAAGCGCCCTTACTACTGGGGCGCTCTGCAGCTTTACTCCAGCAACTAGATTCTATC
>CAVWJV010000007.1:0-194596 GCA_963755365.1 Terriglobia bacterium
ACCGAGTAGCCTTCGCGAAAGATGAAGTATGAAAGATGAGCGAAGGGTGCGAACAAGGAAATCAAAGTGCCAACCAATCTTTCAACCTTAAAGCCCCCCAAGGGAGCCACCGCGAACCGTAAGCGTGTGGGCCGCGGTATGGGTAGCGGAATGGGCAAGACTTCAACTCGCGGCCACAAAGGCCAGCGTTCGCGTTCAGGTTCGCGAATGATGCGCGGCTTTGAAGGCGGCCAGATGCCATTGCATCGCCGGGTCCCCAAACGCGGGTTCACCAACATCTTCCGCACGGAATATCGCGTGATCAACCTGGAACGCATTGCGGAGCTGGGTGAGAAGAACGTGACCCAGGAGTTCCTGGTGAAGAGCGGACTGGTGCACAAGAATGATTTGATCAAGGTGCTGGGTGATGGCGAATTGAAAGCCGCCTTCACCGTGCATGCGCATAAGTTCTCCAAGTCAGCCCAGGAGAAAATCACCAAAGCCGGAGGCAAAGCGGAGTTACTCGCCGGATTTGTAGCCGCGGAAGTGAAGAAGCCCGAACCGAAATCCAAGAAGAAGTGACCTAATGTTTGAGAAACTGGCAAATATCTTTCGCGTACCGGACCTGCGTAAACGTGTGCTTTTCACGCTGGCCATGCTCGCGGTGTACCGCTTTGGTTCGTTCATTCCCACGCCGGGCATTAATACGGACCGGCTGCAAAAGGCGTTTGAACAGCAAAGCGGCGGACTGCTGGGATTCTATGATCTGTTCAGCGGCGGCAACCTTCGCCGTTTGACGATCTTCGCCCTGGGCATCATGCCCTACATCACGGCATCCATTATTCTCCAGTTGCTCACGGTGGTATGGGAACCGCTGGCGCGCTTGCAGAAAGAAGGCGAGCTGGGCCGGCGCAAGATCACGCAGTGGACTCGCTATCTGACCCTGATATTGTCCTTCCTGCAAAGTCTTGGCATCGCGTTCACCTTGCAGAGTCAGGACTTTGTACTCAACCCGGGACCGTCATTCATTCTGCTCACCATCATCACGCTGACCACTGGCAGTATCTTTATCATGTGGCTGGGTGAACAGATTACCGAGCGCGGCATCGGCAATGGCATGTCATTGTTGATCTTCGCCGGCATTGTGGTCGGACTTCCACGCGCGGTACAGAACCTTTACACACTGGCCAGGCAGCAGGCCTGGGGCAGCTTCACCATTCCAGCCATGGCCCTGCTGATCATTATCATGGTACTGGTGGTGGCGTTCATTGTGTTCATGGAGCGCTCAGAGCGGCGCATCCCTGTGCAGTACGCCAAGCGTGTGGTCGGGCGGCGCATCATGGGCGGTCAGGCTACACACCTGCCATTGCGTGTGAATTCCGGCGGCGTCATGCCGGTCATTTTTGCGTCATCCCTGCTCAGCATTCCGCAGATGTTGACCTACTCAGCGGCATTCAAATCAGGTGGAACGCTGCACCGGTATTTCGGACCGCTGATGGACCAGTTGAAGTGGGGCGAGCCGCTTTATACCGTGCTGTACTCCGCCGGTATCATTTTCTTCGCCTACTTTTACGTCTCAATCGTATTCAATCCGTCTGATGTTGCGGACAACATGCGTAAGCATGGCGGATTTATTCCTGGCATCCGGCCGGGACACCGCACGCGCGATTACATCAACGAAGTGCTGACGCGAGTCACGCTGGTAGGCGGCTTGTACCTGATCCTGATTTCACTGATTCCAGAGTGGATGATCATGGGTATCCACCTCAATCACCTGCCGTGGTGGTTGGGACAGCGTATCTTTGAAAATTTCCCGAACTGGTTCCTGAACGGTCTGGGAGTGAACTTTTACTTTGGCGGTACCTCGCTACTGATCGTTGTGGGTGTGGCAATGGACACCGTCAACCAGATTGAGTCCCAGCTGGTGATGCGGCACTACGAAGGATTTACCTCCAAAGGTGGACGCATTAAGGGACGGAAGCTCTGGACATAGCGATGCCCGGTGGCGCTGGATCGAACAAGGCCCGCGAACTTGCGGTACCGGGTCCCATTATTCTGCTGGGTGCACCCGGGGCCGGCAAGGGTACGCAGGCCATGACGATCGCAGCCCGATATGGCATCCCGCAGATATCAACGGGAGACATACTGCGCATCAACGTGGCGCGCGGGACCGAACTGGGGAAGAAAGCTGACCCGATTATGAAGCAGGGCGGCCTGGTATCTGACGACCTGATGCTGCCGATGGTGCAGGAGCGTTTGAAGCAGCCGGATTGCCGCCGCGGGTACATCCTGGACGGCTTCCCGAGGACCATAGGACAGGCGGAATGGCTGGATAAATTTCTGGAAACGGTGACTTTCGGCGGCCACCGGATGGGGCCGGTTGTGATCAGCATCGAGGTCAGTTATAATCAATTACTGCAACGGCTTACGGGCCGCCGGACATGTCCGGTCGATGGCACGATCTACAACGTTTACTCCCAGCCGCCGCAAAATGACGAGCAATGTGATATTTGCGGCTCGCAGTTAGTCCAGCGCAAAGACGACAAGAAGGAAGTCATTTCCGAGCGCCTGAACAGTTATGAGCGCATGACTTTGCCGTTGGTTGACTATTACGGCAGACAGGGTCGTTTACGCAGATTGAATGGCGATCGTCCAGTGGAAGAGGTAACGGCGGAAACGCTGGCCAAAGTTGAAGCAGCTGCAGCATAACAATGATTAATTGCAAGTCTCAAGCTGAAGTAGAAAAGATGCGGCGCAGCGGGCAGATTGTCCGGCAGGTGCTGCAGGAAGTGAAAGCCATGGTCGCTCCGGGTGTTTCCACCATGGACCTGGAACGCGCGGCTGAAGACAAGATCAGAGAGTTGGGCGCCAAGCCGGCATTCAAGGGCTATTACGATTATCCCTGCGTGCTGTGCACGTCAGTGAATAACGAGATCATCCACGGGATACCTTCCGCAAAGCGGGTTCTTAAGGAAGGCGATATCGTTTCCATTGATTGCGGCGTGGTTCTGGATGGCTATTACGGTGACTCAGCCATTACGGTGCCGGTAGGCGGAAAAGTTTCAGACGAGTTGAAGAAGCTGCTGGAAGTGACTGAAACGTCGCTGAAGAAAGCCATTGAGGAAGTCCGGCTGGGTAAGACGGTGGGCGACGTGGGCGCGGCAGTGCAGGAATACGTTGAAGCCAACGGCTTTAGCGTGGTGCGTGACTTTGTAGGACATGGTATTGGAACGCGGTTGCACGAAGATCCGCAGGTCCCGAATTACGGAACGCGCGGCCATGGCACCAGGTTGCGTGAAGGCATGGTGCTGGCGATTGAGCCGATGGTGAATATCGGCAAGCCGGGAGCGCGGGTTTTAGAAGATAAATGGACCGCGGTGACCGAAGATGGCAGCTATAGCGCCCACTTCGAACATTGCGTGGCGGTCACGAAAAACGGACCGCTCGTTCTGACTGAGTAGCTGGAAGGCTGAAGTCAGGCAAAATTTTTCTGGAAGCCAGCAAGTCAGATGGCAAAAACTGGCTTCAAGGAGCTGCTTGAGTAAAGAAGACGCGATTGAGGTAATGGCAACGGTGGTTGAGCCGCTGCCCAATGCCATGTTCCGGGTGGAACTGGAAAACAAACATCAGGTACTGGCACACGTGTCCGGCAGAATGCGCAAGAATTTTATCCGCATCCTTCCCGGCGATAAGGTCGCGGTGGAACTCTCACCGTATGACCTGACGCGCGGCAGAATAGTTTATCGTTACAAGTAAACAAGATTTTGTAATTGAGTAATTTGGTAATCGGGTAATTGAAAACCGGTTGGCCAAGAAGGTTAAAGAGAGAAAATCATGAAGGTCAGGGCTTCCGTTAAGAAGATTTGCGATAAGTGCAAAGTCGTGCACCGTAAAGGCGTGGTGCGCGTGATTTGCGAGAATTCGAAACATAAACAAAGACAGGGATAGTCAGGAATCTGAGATTTCAAATTTGAAATTTTAGATTTCAGGAACCGCGATCGGGATGAAGGCCTTTGCCGGACTGTAAACCGATCAGAGCAACATCAAGGAGAAAAAATGGCACGTATTTCAGGCGTCGATCTTCCCCGCAACAAACATGTGAACATCGCGCTGACCTACATCTACGGCATCGGCAACGCTCGCTCCAGGAATATTTTGGGCGAAGCCAAAGTTGAGCCGATGAAAAAAGTTCAAGACCTGAATGAAGACGAAGTCAACCGCATACGCCAGGTGATTGAAGCCCAGGGCGACGTGGAAGGTGATCTGCGCAAAGACATCTCCATGCACATCAAGCGGCTGATCGAAATCGGCTCATATCGTGGTTATCGCCACCGTCGCAACCTGCCGGTTCGCGGCCAGCGTACGCACACCAATGCCCGTACCCGCAAGGGTCCGCGCAAAGGCACGGTCGCTAACAAGAAGAAAGCTGCGGCGAAAACGTAAAAAGCAGCTACTAGCCGCTAGCTTTCAGCTACTGGCGAAACAGCAGCCCTTAGCGACGAACCAGAGCGACGATCCAGGTTTGCTGAGAACTTCCGGGATTCGGTTGTTCCAGCCAGAGATTCAGAAGGAAAAAAGCACATGGCGAAACCAGCAGCAGCCGGCGGAAGCGCCGCCGGTACAAAAGGCAAGAAGAAAGTCTTCAAGAAGAAGGAACGCAAGAACGTGCCGCATGGCGTGTGCTTTATCCAGGCGTCCTTCAACAACACCATTGTCACCATCACCGATGGTGAAGGCCGCACGCTCTCATGGAAGAGCGCTGGTTCGCTCGGCTTTCGCGGATCGCGCAAGGGTACTCCGTTTGCAGCACAGCAGGCTGCGCAGAACGCCGCCAACCAGGCGCGCGATCATGGCATGCGCTCGATTGAAGTCCGTGTGAACGGCCCGGGATCAGGACGTGAGTCGGCAATTCGTGCACTCGCAGCAGCTGGGCTCGATGTACGTCAGATCAAGGACGTTACGCCGATTCCGCACAACGGATGCCGGCCGCCAAAAAGACGGCGCGTCTGATCATCGTAATTTTGTAGCGGGTGAAATGCGCAGTGAGCGCTGGCCCGCGCGAACGTAGCATGAGGGCGAAGCAGCGAAGCGTTGCGGAGCCCTAGAATAAACGGATCGGGACGAAGGGCGCACCAACCTGTAAACCGATCGTCACCTGAAGTAAAGGAGATTTGAATGGCACGTTATAAAGGTGCAGTCTGCCGGCTCTGCCGGCGCGAAGGCATGAAGTTGTTCCTGAAGGGCGCAAAGTGTTTTACCGATAAGTGCCCGGTGGAAAAGCGCAATTTTGCTCCCGGCCAGCATGGCAAGGATCGCAAAGCCAAAGTTGTGGGCTACGGCCTGCAGTTACGTGAAAAGCAGAAGACCAAGCGTATCTACTTCACGCTGGAAAACCAGTTCCGCAATTATTTTGAAAAAGCCGCGCGTAAGCCCGGTGTCACAGGCGAATTGCTCCTGCAACAACTGGAGCGCCGTCTGGACAACGTGATCTATCGCCTTGGCTTCGCGACGTCACGCCGCCAGGCCCGCCAGTTGGTCCGCCATGGCCACATCGATGTAAATGGCCGCCGGGTGGACATCCCATCCTTCTCCGTCAATACCGGAGATGAGATCGTGGTCCGCGACAAAGCGAAAAAGTTTACGACTGTGGAAGGCGCACGCGACTTCTCCAGCCATCAGCCGGTTGTCGGCTGGCTGGAAGTTGATCGCGATGCATTGAAAGGCCGCGTTCTTTCATTGCCGAAGCGCGAAGATATCGCAACGCCGGTGAACGAACAGCTCATCGTCGAACTGTATTCGAAGTAAATCGCTGTGAGCTGCTAGCGACTAGCTGCTAGCGGCGGTGCGCAGCCAGAATGAATCCCGGGCTTGTTCCTGGAATCTAATCGGATTCGGATGGCTCAACCCATCAGGAATCCGCAGTAGCTAGAGGGCTAGCAGCTAGTGGCTAGCCGCTGGAAACAATTGACCGCACCAGATCAGCTCTTGCGCAAAAGACCGGGCAAGGCCAAACGGAGCGGAATTGAAAGGAAAAGAAACACATGGCTCTTTGGAGAGGGTTTCAAAAACCCAAGCGTCTCGCGACCGATACCGAGACATTAACTGACAAATACGGACGTTTTTATGCCCAGCCGTTTGAACGCGGCTTTGGCACCACCATCGGCAATGCGCTGCGGCGCGTGCTGTTGTCTTCGATTGAAGGCGCTGCCGTCACGGCAGTGAAAATTGAAGGCGTGCTGCACGAGTTCCAGTCAATCCCAGGCGTGGTGGAAGATGCAACCGACATCATCCTGAATATCAAGCAGGTACCGTTCAAACTGAGCGGCGATGGTCCAAAGGCGATCTACCTCAAGACTGACCAGCCCGGCGTGATTACATCCGGCATGATTGAAGCCGATGGCGACGTGGAAGTGCTGGACAAGAATGTATACATCGCAACCGTGTCCGAAGGCGGCAAGCTGGACATGGAAATGCGCTTGAAACGCGGCCGCGGTTATGTGGCTGCCGACAAAAACTTCGATGACGACCTGGGATTGGGATTCATCCCGATCGATTCAGTGCATTCCCCGGTCCGCAAGGTCAATTACACGGTGGAAGCAGCGCGTCTGGGACAGATTACTGACTACGACAAGCTCGACATCGAAATCTGGACCAACGGATCCATCGCTCCAGCGGATGCGCTGGGCCTGGCCGCGAAGCTGCTCAAAGACCACATGACGATCTTCATCAACTTCGAAGAGGAGTTGGAGACCGAGTCGCGTGGCGAAGAGAAGCCGCAGATCAAAAATGAAAACCTGAACCGCTCAGTGGAAGAGCTGGAGCTTTCCGTTCGCAGCTATAACTGCCTGAAGAACGCGAATATCCAGACGATCGGCGAGCTGGTGCAGAAGACTGAAGCTGAAATGCTGAAGACGAAGAATTTCGGCCGCAAGTCACTGAACGAAATCAAGGAAATCCTGGCATCGATGGGGCTTTCGCTCGGCATGAAGATTGACGAGCAGGGCAACGCCGTACCCGGACCGACCAGCTCACTGCCATCTCCGATGGCGGGTATGCTGACCGGTAACGGAGACGAGCAGGACTTCTAGTCATTTGGTAATCGGGAAAATTGGTAATTGGGTGATTTAAAACCCAATTACCTTTCCCGATCGCCGACCAAAGAACTTTGCTTAGAGCTTTTATTTAAGAAACATATTTACGAAATCAAGGATTTGAATCATGCGGCATCGCGGATCAGTCAAGAAAATTGGACGTAACACCAGCCACCGGCGGGCATTGCTGCGCAACCTGGTGACCTCGCTCATTATGGAAGAGCGTATTGAGACCACGCCGACCAAGGCCAAGGCCATGCGTCCGCACGTGGAAAAGATGATCACACTGGGCAAGCGCGGCGATGTTGCAGCGCGACGCCTGGCGCTCAGCTATATGATGACGCGCGAATCCGTGGAGCGGCTGTTTGATACCGTGGCGCCGCGATTTGGTGATCGTAATGGCGGCTATCTGCGCATCATTCACACTGGCTGGCGCAAGGGCGATGGCGGCGATAAATGCTTTATCGAACTGTTAGGCAGCGAAAAGGTGATCGAAGCGAAGCGCGCCAAGCGGGCTGAAGTCCGCACCAAGCGGCAGGAGGAAGTCCGCAAACAGATGGAACAGGAGCAGGCACAGGTCGCTGAACAGGGCGGAGAAGAAGATAAAAAGAAGTAGCCTGTCCCAAAAATCAAGTCATACGACCGCGCCTCTCAGGGGCGCGGTTTTTTGTGCGATTAGCTGACGCTGGCGCTATTTCTCCAGGTCGGCTGACGCCAGCAAAGGAACGGAACACGGCGGCAGTTGCAGCGGGTAGAACAGTACAGACTCTACGCCTAGTTCCTCATCGTAATTGCGAACCTGCAAGCGCCAGTTTTTCGGCTTTTTACTTTGAGATTCACGGACTTCAAGTAAATATCCACTTGCCGCCGCGTTATACCACTCGGAGTTCATGAACCCCATCAGCACGCCTCCGGTGCTGTTCGCCAACTTGATCAGGTTTGGGCTGATATGGTCCGCGGCTGCAAAAGCAGCAAAGAGCGAAGTTGAGGTACTTGCAGACGTAGCTGGAGCATTCATCAACAACTGAAGCCTTGTACCGCTGCGGGCAAAGTCGCGTGCCAGTGATTTGCCGGGGCGACTATTGCCATTGCTGATCAGAAGGATGGTATCCCCGGGCCGGTGCCGGCCGAACTTCCTTAAGGCCTCATGCAGGGCATTCGCCGGATTCGATTTGCCGCCAAGCGAGTCGGCGCGTGGCACGATCAACTTCACAGCAGAAGCCAATGATTCCGGATCGCTGGAAAAGTCGGCAGTAAAAACCGCGCGCTCAGCAAACGCTCCAAACATCACGGGCATGCCAGCAGGGGATTCTTCAAGGTAGTCCACGGTGCGCTGGAGCAGCGCACTATGAGAAGCATCATTCTTATAACCGCTCATATCCAGCAGGACCAGCACGCGATTGCGAAAAACAGGGCGCACGCTTTCTATAGTGATGGCGTCGCGGCCGATTGAAGCGGCAAAATCAGAGGCGCGCAGGCCATGGAGTGAAGCCTTCGTCCTGGCATCAAATGCGTTCACAAGCACCGATGTGGTGCACTGTTGCGTCTTGGCGTACGAGGAGAAAGCAAGGACCAGGATGCAAAGCAAGCGAATATTCATAGGCTTGCCCGTACCGTAGCCTAAATCTGTGGGTTACGGAATAAGGGAAGCAGCGGATGGGCAAACACCTTAGGCAAGGCGCCGATTGGATTCAAAAATCAAAGATAAAAGATAAAAGATATTAGAGGTAAGCTCAGCGGTCTTCGTCTTCCGCCCCGCAGGGCAGCAACTGTTCCGGAAAGTAGAGCTTGGGATGCATGCTGTTAATTGCCGTGCTGCTGCGCAACTGTATCTTCCACTTTTCCAGGTGGTTTGAGCCCTCTGGCAATTTCAACCCCAACATGTAACCTTTCCAGGGAAAGCGGAAAACATGTGCTTCAAAGCTGGTGTATGCTCCGCCGGTCTTGTAACTGAGATTTTCCAGCAGCTTCTTTTCGCGTTCATGGCTGGTCCAGAGAAAGTCTCGCGCAACCCGGCTCATCTGCTGGCGAATCATCACCGAGAGCCGCGTTCCGCTGGAGATGAATTGTTTTTCGATCTCATCGATTGAGGTTTTACTCATATCGTCGAACGGATCGGCAACAAGAAGCACAGTATCGCCGGCCTGGTGGTGTCTAAAAAGCTTCAAAGCCTGGTGCAGAGAATCCATCAACGCAACACGTTTTCCCAGCGAAGAGGATTCTTCCACCACAGCGTTGATCGCAGGAGTACGTTCCTGTGGATCGCTAAAAAAGCCTTTTGTAAAAACAGCACGATCAGCGTAAATGCCGAAAGCAACAGGTTTGCCTTCTGGAGCTTCGCGGGCGAAACGCGTAATCATCTCGACCGTCTCGCTCAGTTTTTCACTTTGCAGGGCGCCATCCATCTCCACCAGAATCAGCAGCCGATTATTGAACGGTCGTGTGGCACTGATGACTTCAACAGGCTTTGATCCAATGGTTACCCGGAAATCCCCTGTTTTAAGCATGTCTAACTCTTCGCCCGTGGTGTGATCGAGGGCGGCGACAACCACAAATGTGGTGCACTCCTGGCAGGCAGCCCAGGTGGAAAACAAAAGGATGGAAAGCCAAAGCAAATTGCGCATGGCGCACCTCTCGGGGGCAGCAGCATAGCTCAAATCAAGAGTACCTAGTGTGAAAATACAGCGCTGAAGGTGATTTCCCGACTGTCAGCATACGCAGGGGCCGGCGTAGAGACTCCGAATTCGCTCAAACGTCTGCGTGAATAAAATATTAACAGCACATGGCAATGCTTCCCAATGTGCATCTTAGAATTTTCTGAGACGAATCGAGAAGGAGAGTAGACAAGACATGCCTGACTATATGCGGCTTCCCATTGGCAAACGCTGTCCGGAGCGTGTGAATGTCGTGATCGAAATTCCTCGCGATTCCGTCAACAAGTATGAGTATGACAAGGAACTGCACGTCTTCCGGTTGGACCGCACGTTATTTTCTCCAGTCCATTATCCCGGAGACTATGGATTTATTCCCTGTACGCTCGGGCTCGACGGCGATCCGCTGGACGTGCTGGTGGCGGTGGGAGCGCCAAGCTTTCCCGGGTGCCTGATGGAAGTGCGTCCGATCGGTGTGTTAAGTATGCTCGACCAGGGAGAAGGCGACGAGAAGATTATTGCGGTAGTGGATAACGACCCGCTTTATCGCAACATACATGACATTGACCAGGTCTATGAACATACTTTGCGCGGCATTGAGCATTTCTTCTCTGTTTATAAAGCCCTGGAAAACAAGAAGACAGAAATGGCCGGCTGGGGCAATGCGGAAGCGGCACGCAAGATTATCAGCGAGGGCGTGGCGAGGTTTAAGTAAGCTGCTGGCTACTAGCCACTGGCTCCTGGCAGCACTCAGCACTCAGCATTCAGCCTTTTGACACACCGGTAACTTGAAAATCGCTGGCCGATGATCTTAGATGTACGTGAGCACCCTAAAATCCGCTTACGGGCTGAATGCTGAGTGCTGTCTGCTGAATGCCGTCCGCTGATTGCTATTTCCCCACCAGCTTCTGCTTCTCCAAAATGTTCACTAAACGATCAACCCAGGCCTGATCGATATCGATGAGATATTCCGCGGAAACGAGATCGGCGATCTCGCTGGTGCTGCGGTGGCCATCCATAAAGTTGATCGTCTCAAAGCTGATGAGGCCAAAGTTTGGTTTGGTGGCGAGACCTTCTGAGTCGCTGGCGAAGCGCGCTTCCTGCTCGGCGAGCCATTTTGCGTCGTCGGGGCTGAGGTTTTCGAAGACAGAGGCGTCGAGGGGAAGAAGGGTGAGGCGGTGCGGGCCGGGCTTCAAACTGATGCCGGATGCTGCGGAAATGTCAAGAACCTCACCAGGAGCTTTGAGCGCTTCGTTGAGTGCTTTAAGCTCATTCTGAAACTCTTCCCAATTTTTACCTGTTCTCCGGTCGTTCTGCGCAAAGCCAGGGTTTTGAGCAAGACGCGTACTAAGTTCTGAAACTCTATTCGCAGCCTCCCTGCTCTAGAGACCACGCCACGAGGCAGGATCGTCAAATGTCGACGAAATAAGCGGCGGCCGATGCCATCGTTCCTACTCTGCGAAATTCACTTGCGTCCGTCTTGTCGATCTTGTCGTCGCTGGTGTGGTGGGTCCAATCGGGATCGTGGCCGAACATGGTAGCGGGAATGCCAAGACCGAGAAAGACATCATGGTCGCTGCCTTGCGCGTATGGAATCGCTTCAGGGAGCCAATAGTTGCGCGTGCCGGTCTGAGCGTAGAGATTGGCTTCACGAGTTTGCGCCATCACGTCGGTCAACAGGCCATCGAGAAAAGATGGAACTGAGTCCGGTGACTTGGTGAAGTAGAAGCGAGAGTTGGTCTTGACCGTGTCTTCGCCGACCATATCCATGTTGATGTTCGCGACGATGCATGGCTTCTTGTCGCCAAACGCATCGGGTTGTTACGCGGCTTGTTGCGCGGATCGTCCCAGGGTGAATCGCAGCGGCGGGCTTCGGGATGATTGCTTACGTAGGCGAGCGTCCCGAAATATTCCGGCACCCACATGAAGTGAATCGTGATTTTCGGCGGCGCGATCTTCTTCTCCGCGATCAGGTTCTGCAACGTGCGAGCAGCTTCCATCATGGCGCCGGAGCCGGAAGCGTTGTCATTGGCGCTCCACTTGGGATGATCGAGGTGACCGCTGATCAGCACTTCGCGTTCGGGATGTTCCGTGCCACGAATGTAGGCGTGGACGAGCGTTAGCTTGCCGGGAGCGAGCGTGGCGTCAATCTTTGCCATGAACACGCACAGCACCCTGCTTCATGAGGCCCTTCAGCATGTCGTATTGATTGCGTGAGATCTGAAAGCCGCTGCTGGTCTTGTCGAGCTCTTCGGCGCGCGGCCAGATGCCGTTGTAACGAATCATGTCAGGATGGTCAGGCCGATCGCCGGCCGCGGGATAGATGACCACTCCCACGGCGCCGTGCTTGATTACCGCTTCGCGCACGACGTTGGCCGCGTAGCCGGAAGCCAATGCAACTTTGCCGTGCACGTCGATCGATTTGTAATCGGCATCGCTGGTTCCGCTGCCGACGTCGACCAGGTCGCCGGTCCATTCTCCGCCTTTGGAATAAGTGGAGACACACATCGGGACGTCAGCGTAGCGGCAGAGCATGATGGGCGTAAAGCTCTTTGCCCCACTGAGTCTTTCAACCCAGAGTTCGCCGCTGCGCATGTCCCAGCCCATTGGAGAGATGTATGTGCCGTAGCGAATCTTGCCATCGGAAGGGAACTGTTCGATGCCGGCTTCCAGTCCTGCTGCTTTGAGCCGCGGTAAGACCACTTGCTCGGCCACGGCTGACATCATGGGACTGCCCTGTATGCGATGGTATTCCACAATGCGCCGGGTATTTTCCTGCGCGGCCTCGCCGGAGTACTCCGTGGCGATGGCATCAAATGTCTTTTGAGGAACCAGGTGTTGCGCAGACGCGCTGGCCGCGGCCAGCAGACACAGCGGTGCAAACAGCAGCTTCGGCATCTTCATGGCTTGAGAGTACAGGAAGAGCCGTGTGCCAGACCAGCTGGTTTTAGAATTCGGGCAAACTCAGCCGCGAGCCGAACGTTCCAGATGCACACGCATGGTCATCTGCTGTGCCGGCTTGGTGAGTTCCGGCTGGCGCATCGTTGGATTGGGCTGTGGCGGATTGAGCTGTGGGTGTGCAGGCTGTGAAGCATGAGCGGAACTGGATCCGGCAAACAGCAACAATGCGAGTGATGCGATGAACCAGAGGAATGCGACCATGGCAACGTACTTGTTCAGCCGCGCGAGTTTCGGGTTTTGCTTGTTCAATTCAGTCAATTTCATGTCGTGAATAAATAGATGCTATTTTTTGCGAATCCGTTACCGGCGAATAATCAACCAGCGAATCGTTAACCGGAAAACCACGGGCACTTCCAGGCAACTTTTTGAAGAAAAAAGTGTAACCAACACGCACTGGCGTCGCCAACTTAGCTGGGTGTTTTGGCTTCTTTGGGTTGCTTGGCCGGCGAGCTGCCCGTATCCATGATCACTTTCCACTTGCCTGCTTCTTTACGCCAGATGGTGAGATACATTCCGCGAGAAGTTTTGCTGCCGCGTTTATCTTCGTAATCACCGTAGGTGTATCCCATTGTACCGTCTTTAGAGGCTTCTGCTTTCGTGGGCGTCCAGCTGAGATTGAAATCTTTGTCGGCAAAGATGGGCTCATAATATGCGCGCAGGCTCTCTGTGCCGGTGATGGTCTTGCCGTCGTGAAGTACGGCAGCGTCAGCGGCAAAGTATTCCATCCAGCCATCCAGGCGACGTTCGGCCGTGGCCTTGGCAAAGGCCAGATCGACGTCACGCAGCTGCTTTTCGAATGAATCCTGCTGGGAGGTTTTGGCTCGCGGCGTTGGCGCCGGATCTTGAGCGAAAACAGAGGTTAGAGCCAAAGTGCAGGTCGCCAAAATAAAGGTCGCCAAAATACAAGTCAGGGAGATAAGAAGGCTACGCATGTTGTTTTCCTGAAATGATCGCGCTGATGAAAGCGCCCAGTTATGAGTGTACGAGTTTTCCTTGTTCTCCACACAAATCCACAGCGTTGCACGAATCTAGGGCGTTGACCCCACGCTATTCGCAACATAGATTTAAATTCAGGTTAAAGTTTTGATGCCAATGCCTGCTGCGCTCGGGCATTTTGCATTCAATTACACGATTTGCCGGTCACTTCAGCGGCAGATTGTACTTCCAGCCACTCAACAAGATCGGTTCAGGGACATGCTTGCGGAAGACTCCAGGACAAGAGCCATTACTTCCAACGTAACCCTGTGGAAACGAGAGCAAAATCCGGCGAACTCACCCCTGAGTAGCGGCTAAAACTCGCGTATGCAGTAACTTAAGGGGAGACAATGCGAAGTGGAAAACTGCTACAATATATAGTGTTTAAGTCTTGACAGGCCCCATATACAGGCGTAACTTGTCTTTCACCCGCAGTATTCGAATAACGGATGTCTCGGGGAAGTAGAAGAAAAACTGAGGCAAAACGATTCGCAGCAACAGACCGGTGCCAGAGGTGACACCGGGGTAGTTAATCGCGGTGATCTTCGCGGAAACACAATCAAATATCCGCCGGCTGGCCTCGGCGGAACAACCAAATGACTGGGAGTTGTGCTATGGAAATGAGCTGGTCGCGGTGGTTTCGATGCGAATCCAGTTTCGAGCTGCTTCTGGTACCGAAGCAGCCGGGCGTGTTTGCCGTTGCTGAAGAAGTAGTTGAACCTGCCAGTCCGGGATCGCGACGCATGCTGGCTGTTTTTGCCGTGGACGAAACGGAAGACCTTGCGCGCGCCTTGAGCCGTATGTTTGCCACAGGCAGCCCATGGCAGCAGAAGTTGCATGAATCTGTGTGCTATGTGCGCTATGCGGTGACGGCTGGAGGAAGAAAAGCGCCATGCCGCAGCCAACGCACTGCGTCACTGGCTGGATTCCAAGCGTGAAGTTGCAGGCCAGGTTTTTGGCGCGGCTCCGGCAATGAGCGAACCGCAGGTTGCGGCCGCACAAATCGCCAGGGTAGCAGCAGCGCCACTGATCAAGTGGACGTTGATCAGTCAGATGACGACGAAGAAGACGGCATAGTCAAGACAACGGCTGAGCGCGCGGTGGATCGCGTGGCAAGAGGCGCTGGTTATGCCGGCGTATTCAAGACCGAGGGCAAATAGATTCGGGATCAAATGATTCCCATGTACGACTGAAATTGGCAAGCAAGTTACGGAGCGGCTGACGCCCAGACGCCAGCGCGGTAAGCAAAAAGATCTTTTGACAATCCTGTTATTCCGGGCGCCCTTTTTCGGGGTCCCAGCAAACTGAGGAATCTGCTTTTTATCTGAGCACATTAGATGAAAAGCAGATTCCTTTCTGCGCTCGCGGAATGACGAACGAATAACGTATAGGCACGGTGGAAGCCCGGGCCTGCAAGCTCCCGGTGACGGGGCAAGAGCATGGAGAAGGACTGATGGCGGATTACACGGCAAACGACACGACGAAGAATGAAGTCACCACAACCAGCGCACAGCAACCGGTCGCACAACAAGCGGGCGCACAGCCCCACACGGGCCAGCAGTTCACAGGCAAGACCGCTGCAGGACTGAAGTTTTCACGCTACTTCACCCGCACCGGCGTTTCGCCGTACAGCGAAATTGAATGGGAGCTGCGCACCGCCAGCATTACCGATGCCAAGGGCAACAGCATCTTTGAACAGAAGGATGTTGAATCTCCCAAAGACTGGTCCATGACCGCCATCAACATTGTGGCCAGCAAATATCTGCACGGCGCCATTGGAACTCCCGGCCGCGAGAGCGGCGTGCGCGTGCTGATTGAGCGCGTGGCGGAATCCATCCGCGACTGGGGCTGGCAGCAGGGATACTTCTCCACTCTTGAAGACCGTGACACGTTTCATGATGAGCTTGCCCACATTCTTCTGCAGCAGAAAGCCAGCTTCAATTCTCCGGTATGGTTCAACGTTGGCTGCGATCGCCTGGAACCACAGTCTGACGCGCAGAACTGGCACTGGCTGGCGGAAAAAGGAACCGTGGAGTTCTCCACCACGGGATATCGCAATCCGCAGTGCTCCGCGTGCTTCATCAACTCGGTAAAGGATTCGCTCGACTCCATCCTCACGCTGGCCAAGACAGAAGGCATGTTGTTCAAGTGGGGCAGCGGCACCGGCACCAACCTTTCTCCTCTGCGTGGCAGCATGGAAGTGCTTTCCGGCGGCGGATCGGCCTCTGGTCCGTTGAGCTTTATGCGCGGCTTTGACGCTTTTGCCGGCGTGATCAAGTCGGGCGGAAAGACACGTCGCGCAGCCAAGATGGTGATCCTCAATGTCGATCACCCGGATATCGTTGACTTTGTCGAGTGCAAAGCCAAAGAAGAAGCCAAGGCATGGGCGCTGGTGGAAGCCGGCTATGACGGTTCTGGTCCCGACTCCGAGGCCTATAGCTCCATCTTCTTTCAGAACGCCAACAACTCCGTGCGCGTGACCGATGAATTCATGAACTCCGTGGAGCGCGACGAGACGTTCTTTACGCGTTCCGTAAAAGACGGCCATCCGGTGCAGAGCCACAATGCTCGCGAACTGCTGCGCAGGATTTCCGAAGCCACATGGCAGTGCGGCGACCCGGGCATGCAGTACGACACCACCATCAACAAGTGGCATACGTCAAAGAACACGGCGCGCATCAACGCCAGCAATCCGTGCAGCGAATACATGTTCCTGGATGATTCGGCGTGCAATCTCTCGTCGCTCAACCTGATGAAGTTCATGAAGGGCAACGGTGAGTTTGACGTGCCTGCGTATCGCCACGCCGTGGACATCATGATCACCGCGCAGGAAATTCTGGTGGACAACGCCGGCTATCCCACGGAGATGATCGCGCGCAACTCGCATGATTATCGTCCGCTGGGACTCGGCTATGCCAACCTGGGCGCGCTGCTCATGGCCAGCGGCCTTCCGTACGACTCACCCGCGGGCCGCGACTACGCTGCCTGCGTGACCGCCATCATGTGCGGAGAAGCGTATCTGCAGTCGGCGCGCATTGCGGAGCAGTGCCCCGGACTGGCTCCGGCATCGGCCAAGGTTTCGCCGCAGGACATCACCGGCGGCGCTTGCCCTGGCTGGTACGTGAACCAGGAGCCGTTCCTGAATGTGATCCGCATGCACCGGGCTTCAGTTAATAAGATCAGCAGGGAAAGTGTGCCGAACCATCTTTTCGAAGGCAGCAAACAGTGCTGGGATGAAGCGCTGGCCCTGGGCGAAAAAGTTGGCTATCGCAACGCGCAGGTCACAGTGCTGGCTCCCACGGGGACCATCGGCTTCATGATGGACTGTGACACTACCGGCATTGAACCTGATCTGGCGCTCATCAAGTACAAAAAACTTGTGGGCGGAGGCATGATCAAGATCGTCAACAACACCGTGCCGCTGGCGCTGTGGAAGCTGGGCTACTCCGGCGACCAGGTCAACTCCATCGTCAGCTACATTGATTCCACCGGCACCATTGAAGGAGCGCCCGGCGTGAAAGACGAGCACCTGCCGGTATTTGATTGCAGCTTCAAGCCGCAGAAAGGCACGCGGAGCATTCATTACATGGGCCATGTGCAGATGATGGCGGCGGCGCAGCCGTTCATCTCCGGCGCAATCTCCAAGACGGTGAACCTGCCGGAGAACGCCAGTGTGGAAGACATCATGGACGCCTACATCCAGTCATGGAAGATGGGAATCAAGGCGGTGGCCATCTATCGTGACGGATCCAAGAAAGCGCAGCCGCTGATGGCCGCGTCTAAGAAGGAGGAAGCGGCGCGTCGCGGGACGAAAGGTGAGAAAACCGCCGCAGGCGCAGTTGCTGTATCGGCTCCCATGTCAAAAGAAGAATCAGCCTTTGCGCGACTCACTCCGGAACAGCAGGCCTTTGCTCTGGAGATATTGCGCATTACTGGCGCGAGGCCAAAACATGGCCGTGGCGCAGATCAAAGAACTTCAGGGCGCGGTGATTGATTCGCTGAAACGGCTAATGAACCCGAGCCGTGAGGCCCAGGAATCGGCGCCGCCGAAGGCGCTGCGTCACCGGCTGCCGGGTGAGCGTGCGTCCATCACGCATAAGTTCGCCATCGCCGGGCATGAAGGCTACATCACCGTGGGTCTATATAAGGACGGCACGCCGGGTGAACTGTTCATCCGCATGGCCAAGGAAGGTTCCACCGTTTCCGGCCTGATGGATTCATTTGCCACCGCGGTTTCACTGGCGCTGCAACACGGCGTCCCGCTGAAGCTGCTGTGTGACAAATTCCAGCACACGCGCTTTGAGCCCTCGGGCTTCACCGGCAACCAGGAAATTCCCGATTGCCAAGTCAGTGATGGATTACATCTTCCGCTGGCTGGAAATCCGCTTCGTCTCAGGACAGCAGTTCCCGCTGTTCAAGGATATGATTCAACCATTGGCGCCCGCGCAGCAGTTGGCGATTGGCCAGGGTGGGCTGGAGAATCGAGGGTTGGAGAATCGTGGAGTGCAGTCGTCGCCTGCGCACGAGGGCGATGCCGGGATGGGCTATACGTCGGCACCATCGGGAGCGATTGCGCCGGAACCCCAAATACCAACTACCAATTACCAAGTACCGCCTCTCACCGATCGCGGGATTTACCATGCCTCTGACGCCATGAAAGACCTGGTCGACATGGGCGACGCACCCTCCTGCCACGTCTGCGGCGCAATCATGACCAGAAATGGCAGTTGCTACAGGTGTATGACCTGCGGCTCAACAAGCGGCTGTTCTTAAGCCGCAAGAGCCGCAGCACCGATTGTCATCCTGAGTGCGGGCGCCTGCTGTTGGCGCCCAAACCGAAGGAGCCAGATCGGCGCGAAGCGCCTTCCCCTGAGCTGCGGAAGCACGAGTGGGTGCAGCTAAGCCTCTATAGCCTGTTACATCTCTACAAATCGAACTACCTGGCCCGGCGAAAAGCCGGGCTTTCTTTTTTGCTCTTCCGCTGTCGGCGATGTCGCGCGATCCCGCGATCACGGCGATTCGCGACTGGCTTGGTTTTCCTATTACCCGATTACCAAAATTGCTCAATTACTAAATCTGCCTCCCCCTCCCCGGGTCATCCCAGATTGGCGTAGACTTCAGCCACATCACCCCAAGTCATCCCAATTTGGCGTAGGTTTGAGCGACTTGCCATCCCAATTGCTTGTTCTCTCTGTCTCCTTGCCTCCGTGGTGGGTGTTCGGTTTTGCCTTTCAATTACCCGATTACCCGATTACTCAATTGCCCGATCTCGAGGGAGGTACCCCCCTCGTTCACCCCACCCGATCCCAGTCATCCCAATTTGGCGTAGACTTGAGCGATATACCACCCAATTGCTTTGCTTTTCTCCGCGTCTCCGTGCCTCCGTGGTGGGTGTTCGGTTTTGCCTTTCAATTACCCGATTACTCAATTACCCGATCTCCAGGGGGTACCCCCCTCGTTCACCCTATCCGATCCCAGTCATCCCAATTTGGCGTGGGTTTCAGCATTTAAGCCTTCAGCGATTTTGCCTTTCTCCGTGTCTCTGTGTCTCCGTGGTAGGTTTCGGTTTTGCTCTTCCGATGACGTGAGATCACGGCGATCTCGGCGATTCGCAATGCTGGCTGCTTTTAAATTTTCAAAGATCTTTTACTTCAGCCCTGGGGCCACGCCGCCATGTTGCCACATCTTTTCATTCAGGGAAATTGCGAAGTAGGCCGATAGAGTAGATATGATTTTCAGGTATCTTCGGGTAGAGTCGATGCGGATCAGAGCGTGATAGACGTGAAGTAGTCGGAGCGGAAATTCAGAGTCGGCATTGGTACAGTCCGGGTCCGTACTGGCGGACATTTGGGGCTCCGTACCTCAAAGGATTATTCACTTCACAAAAGTGTCTAAGGGGTTTTAACTGTGCAAGAGTGCCTGATCCACACAGACCTGATCTACACTGAAAGGAACTGTGCTGATATGCGAGCGCGCAAGAGGGTGGGATTCGTGGAAACTCAGCGATTGGCAATCAGTGGATGGCAATTGGCCAAACAAAGAACCAAATTCAATTTGGCTTATCAATATCCTTAGGCTGGTAGAGGAGCGGCTGAGATTCGACGGCCCAACTCTCGCAATCGGGCTCCCATGGGAACTTGCCTTTCATGTCGGGATAGAAGCACTGCAGGACCGGGAAGTTGGCATTGACGCGGTCATAGAACCAGCATGCGAGATTGAGCCACTCTTTACAGTGATCGACATGCATAGCGCGGAAGTTCACATAGTGCCCGCCGCCGAGGATATCCGCATAACTCGGCCCAGGCCGGAAGCTCTCCCCAGCCCTGACGCGAACGCCAATTGCATTGATCATGCTCTGTTGGAGCGCGTTTGATTCACCGAATACAACAATTTCCGGATGGTGAAACCGATTGAAGAGGCCGATGGAATAAGACCAGGGCGGTCCCTCGCCGCTCTTTGTTGGAAAAACTGACATGATGAACCAGCCAACTTCGTCGATGCTTTTCAGGCATTGTGCCTGAATATCGTGAAGCTTGTCAGGATCGATTGGCATGCGAGGCATGATAGCAGAGGTGCGGATAACCAAATGGCAACTAGCAATTGGCAACTAAAACCGATAATCACCAGGCGAGATTCCCAATGGTACTATCGTGTCTTGTTGCGTAGGGTCGAGTCGAAGCAGAATCTACTTTATGAGCTGGGACATATTTGCGCAGGACTTGCCCGCGGACGCCAAAAGCATCGAAGACATTCCACAGAATTTTAAGCCCAAGCCGATCGGCGCCCGAGCAGACGTGATTGCCAAAATCCTTCAAGCGGCGCCGGCGGTAAAGTTCGAAGCCGATTTTGCCCACGCAAGCCTGGAGGGAGACGGTTTTAGTGTCGAAATATCGATTTCGACCGATGACCCTTGTATGGACGTCGCCTTTTTTGTGCGGGGCGGTGGCCAGGCCGTGATCAACGTGATTCCCGATATTCTGGATAATTTAAAGGTTCGCGCATTGCACACTGGTGATGGTCCACACTTTTTTGACAGGAAATCAGCGATCCACGCGCTTGAATCGGCTCGCCGCTATACCGCTCAGATTAGTAATAAGAAGAACACATCGATGCCTCAATGATTCTTGTTTTATGCGCTCCGCTTCGCTGCGAGCGAGCCTGCGGCGCGTGGAAGCAATTGGCAAATGGTAAATAGCAATTAGCAAAACCAAACAGCCAAATCGAAGCAAGAGCTAAATCACGAGATCGTTGCGTTATATCCCGCTAGTCAATCACCCGCAGCTCAATTTTCGTACCTTCGGGCAGATCGCGTATCTTCATTGCCAAATCTCCCTTGAAGGTCATGCCTTCCAGAGGACTGCCAACATAGAGATTGTCCAGAGAGTATTTACCTTGCAGGATGAAGGGGATCTTGGGCATGAGGCGCTTGCCGAGAGGAAGAGCACCGTGGAGAGCCTGCCAGTCATGCGCGAGTTGCCACCCAGTCTGGACGGAATAGTCGGAGAGAATCAGGTCAGCCCAGGCTTCGATTGAATCGGCAAGCGGAGTGGTCTGACCGGTTTCGGCATCGAAGCGCATGACTCCCTTATTGGAAAGACAGAACTGGTCTTGAAAAACGTCTTCGGCGAAGAAGAGAAGGCCGTCGGCAAGGTCTTTGTATTCATGGCGCCAGAGCGATTCAGCGTTCCACGCTTCCAGTCCTGACGCTGGGTCAGATGTGACAGGGAAGACATGGAGAGCGGATTCGAAAGCATAAAAGCCGTTTCTCAGCGTGAGCATTGTGTAGAGCTCTGGTCCAAGGGCCCAGTCGGCGAGGAATCGTGGCATGACTTCCGGCAACGGAGCCAATGCATCAGTGCTGATCGAGATGAGCTTTTCAAGGCGGCTCATGCATGGGTATTTTACTGTGCGCTCTTTTGGGATTAAACCCGACACAAGCCTATGTCTCGAGAAAACTCCCTGACGCGGTTTCGTCACGATTTGCATCCTCGGGATCTCTCCACTGCGTCGTCGCATGCGCTCCGACTCCGGTCGAGATGACAGGGGGTGAGGGTATGGCGACGGTTTTGGGTACATCCGGAGGATGCATTTTCATCCGTCCCTGGCGGGACTCTTTCTATCACGCGCCGACCCGGCACTTGCTTCGCGGCGTGCCGGGCTATTGTCAGTTGCCCCTGCGGGGCAGGGTGTTCCGCCTCTTCTATCGCATGCGCTCCGACGATGACAGAGGGTGAAGATATGTCAACTGTTCAGGGACCTCTTCGTGATGATCGCCCGGCGTACAATTCTTGCCTATGAAGAATGGCATCCTGAAAATTGTTGGCAAGCAGATCACAGGACTCTACGTTACTGAAACGCCTTCAGACGCCAAACCTGCCCGTACTCATGTGTTTCTCGCATTCTCAGATGATACTTACTACGAGTTTTGGGCCACCTCGGAAAGCCCCGGCGCGATGGGCGTTTGCGCTGATCTGGATCGTGGAGGGATGAAAGAGATCAAGGACTATGCGAGAGGCATGGAAGTTATCCTTGAACGGGACACTCCAATGAAAGGCTGAACGAAATCCGGAGGATGGATTCTCATCCGTCCCTGACGAGACTGTTTCGCAGGGGCCCCGTATTCTCTGTCCCTGACGAGACATACCGGAGATAACCAGCCATTTGGCAAATAGCAAAACCAAGAGCGTCGATCAATTCACTTTGCTTTCTTTCTTTGGCTTGTAGAGGAGCGGCTGAGATTCGACGGCCCAACTTTCGCAATCGGGTTCCCAGGGGAATTTGCCATTCATGTCCGGATAGAAGCATTGCAGCAGAGGGAAGCTCGCCGGATCGGAATCGTAGAACCAGATGGCGGAGTTGACCCAGTCAGCGTAGTGGCTCACGTCAACGGGCTGGAATTGCACGGCAAAGCCCCCACCGATAATGTCGGAATAGCCCTTGCCGGGCTCAAACTTTTCGCCCTTGCGAGCGCGTTCTCCGATGGCGTTGATCATGGAAAGGCGAAGGTCATTCGACTCGTTGAAGATAATGATTTCAGGGTGCTGGTAGTGGTAGAAGAGTCCAGTGGAGTAAGACCACGTGTCGCCCTCATCGCCGGCGCAGAGAACGACGCCCATAACGAACCAGCCAAACTCGTCGATGATGCGTAGGAACTTCTGCTCGAAATCGTTGCGGCCGTTGAGGTCTTTCGGGTCTCTGGACATAAGAAGCAGTTAGGATACTCAGCAATTAACGAATCTCAAATGTTTTTATGCGGTCTGTGGCGCGAGGAAGTGATTGGCAATTGGCAAATGGCAATTGGCAAGACCAAAAGTGAAAAGCTAAGGAAAGCTATCCGCCCATTTCGCTTCGCTCATCCCACGCCAAAACAAGAAATTTGATCGTGAAGACAGGCTTTGAAGACCTGCATGGGGCAAACTCCCGAAATGCATGAAAGCAAACTAAAGATTTGTTGTTTTTGGCAACAGCATGTCACATAGTGAGAGAGCACTTTGCGAATCGCCGTGATCGCACGTCATCGCCGACATCGGAAGAGCAAAAACCGGAACCCCACCACGGAGGCGCGGAGACACGGAGAAGGCAAAATCGCTGAAGGCTTAAATGCTCAAACCCACGCCAAATTGGGATGACTTGGGGTGATGTGGCGGAAGTCTACGCCAATCTGGGATGACCCGGGGAGGGGTACCCAGGCAGATTTAGTAATTGAGTAATTTGGTAATCGGGTAATTGGAAAACCAAGCCAGCCGCGAATCTCGCGAATCGTACGAATCAAAAATGCGACTCCTTGGGATATCCCAGATTAAGTACTTTAGAATCCTAGTTGAGGTACGGGGGGACCGCGGTGATCGAACAAGGCAAAACGGGTGGAGGACACAACTGGCAATTAGCAGATAGCCTTGTCGCACCGAAACTCACGTAGGTGAATGACAACAAGGAGACTCACGTAGATGAAAGCGAAAAACACGATCTGCCTCTGGTTCGACAAAGACGCACATGACGCGGCACGCTTCTACGCGGCAACCTTCCCGAACAGTGAAGTGACTGCCGTCCACAAGGCGCCTGCCGATTATCCGAACGGCAAAGCGGGCGATGTCTTGACGGTGGAGTTCACGGTCGTGGGCATTCCGTGTCTCGGTCTCAATGGCGGCCCGACGTTCAAGCACAACGAGGCCTTCTCCTTCCAGATTGCGACGGACGACCAGGCCGAGACGGACCGCTACTGGAATGCGATTATCGGCAACGGCGGCCAGGAAAGCGCATGTGGCTGGTGCAAGGACCGCTGGGGCCTCTCCTGGCAGATTACGCCACGCGCGCTGACTGATGCGCTTGGGGCTGGTGGCGCTGAGGCAAAACGCGCCTTTGCGGCGATGATGTCGATGAAGAAAATCGATGTCGCTAAGATCGAGGCGGCGCGACGCGGCTGAGGAGGGAGCAAACCCAGCAGATGGCAATTGGCAATTAACAAAAGCAAATCCGAAGCAAAAGCCAGTGCCCAAGCCTTTGGCCGCCAAAGCGGGGGAATCCAGCAATCTGAAGCTCTGAAGATGTAAAGCCTGTGAAGCTTTAAAGCTTACTAAGTTCCTCAGTGTGGCGAGACTCTGGATATGTTTCGTCGCAAAGATTGAGCGGTTGGGGTTTTGCTAAGTGCCAATTGCTATTTGCCAATCGCTGCATCTGTGGGGTGTGGGCGATCTTTCACGAATCATTCGCGAATCATCACCTCGCGAACCGTCGTCTCACGAACCGTCACCTCGCGAATCAGGGCAACACGTGCGTTGTTGCCGCCATCATGGCAAGAGAAGCCCGTATCTTTAAAATGCCCAAAAGCGAAAAGGAGAGTTCCGATGGCAAAGGTTGTCACTTGTAGAGATCTTGGAATGGACTGCGATTTCGTAGCTAGCGGCGAAACCGAGCAGGAAATCATGAAAAAATGCGCCGAGCATGCACGCACCGACCATGGAATGAAGGAGATACCAATGGAGCTAGCCGTGAAGGTCAAGGCTGCAATTCACGACCAGCGCCGAGACGAAGTAGCTTAATAGCTTAGAGCTGCCGATCCGGCTGCCTTCAAAATACCGAAACAAAGCCCGGCCTGCTGCGCTGGGCTTTTCTGTTCCCAGCTTTGCTCGTATGATTCTGATCAAAGCGAAAGCGGCCCGAGAAAGTCAGGGACAAGAAAATCAGGAACCGACAAGAAGTTCACCCGCATTAAGCGCGAGAAGAAAACATTCCGCCTGTCCCCGAACTTCCTGATTTTTCGCGACTGTCACTCTTATCGCGTATACACCGCGGTTTCGTCGTACTCGCCTTGCGGTTCCTTGGTGTGAATTTTGATGGTTATCTTCTTCGGGTTGGGGGAGAGCGTGATTTTATCGTCAATGCTCATGTTGTCTCCCATGGTGGTTTTGCCCGTGTATTCCTGGGCGCTCACGCGATGATAGGTCGCGCTGCCCGCTTTCTTCCCATCCACCAGCACGTCTCCCGCGGTGTCCGGCTTGCCTTCGAAATTAGTAGTGTACTTGCCGGTTGCGCCAACGGTATTGATCGAGTATTTGATCCGGGTAGCTGAGACCTCATCTACCACAAGAGTCTCCTGCTGCGGCGCCGTCCCATGAAGCTTTGATTGGCTTACGTCCATCTTCCATTCACCCACCCAGGGGTTGGCTGCCTTCGACTTAGTTGTGTTCACTTTCGGCGAACTTTGAGCAACCACCAAACTGACGGCTGCGAGACACAGTACAAATGACAACGCGAGTTTTCGATTCATTAAGCGGGTTTCCTCCGTGAGAGTATACGAAGGTATTGCGAAAAGAGTTGCATGAATTCGCCGATCATCGTTTCGACCTATTCATCTATTCAATCGACAAGCTGTTTAAAGGCTCGGAATTCTGAGCGTCATCTGCGACGGCAGGCCGCTTTCTTCCCAGAGCAGCAAGGCGGCTGCGACCATGGCGATAATCGCGGTTAAACCCATCTCGCGCCAGGGATAGAGATCAATGATCGATTCGCCGCCCACGAAGGTGCGTCCCGTGGCAGCGTCATAGTGCACCGTCATGGTGGAGTCTAAAGGATGGTGGACCAGCCATCGAATCGCGTTCGCAGCGCGACCTGGTGTGAGGACTCGCCACCTTGACGACGCATTGCGCGGGTTGCGCATTTATAACCGTCGTCTCGCCTGGGCAGTGGTCGGGCGGCAGAGAAAGAGTTACCTCAAACTCAGCCCAATAAACCCAATACCGATGTTGCCGGCTACTCGGCGGCTGAACTTCTCTGGAATTTTCGTGGCGGCTGGCTACAACGCCGGACGCTGCCGGCCACAGGTGTTCCATTACATAGTCTTCAAACGGAACCTGGATCCATTGAAAGGTCGAAAGCAACGCAATCACCAGGACAAAATATCCGGCCAGGCGGCGTGCCGCAGCTTGCGATGAGAAAGAAGTGGACATTGGCAGCGAGTATTATCCGTTGGAATCCGATTGAAACCTGGTTTATTTCAGGAATGCCTGCACGAAAGTACGTAAGCAATCCGTAATTAAGCAAACCTTATTCCGTACGTTACTAGTCTCTGCGCCGCTGTTATCATATCCAGCGAAGCTTTCACTCGAAGGGAGAAGAGCATTGCATAAAGGACTGGGTCGAATCTTGTCAGTTGGTCTTGTTGTTTCGCTTACGTCAATTAGCTTGCCGGCATTCACATGGATCCATCACGCGGAAGGCATAAGTCACCGGCAGCTGCGCTCGGCATCGCGATGGCGGTTCCAGCGACCGGCGACGCCAAGGACATCGACGCGTGCAAGCTGGTCACCCAGGCGGAAGTTGAGCAGGTGATGGGCGAGAAAATGAAAAAACCTGATTCAGGACCGGCTTCCACCGCCGGAGGGTCCATCTGCATGTTCGGGTCGCCTGATTCTATGTCTGCAAAGAACGTGACCATTCGAGTGGAGTCTCCCCGGTACGATTGGAACAAGATCAAGGAAGACAAGAGAATCGAAGGTGAGCGGATGCAGCCGAAGAAGGGGCGCATACGTCCGGTAGCGGGACTGGGAAAAGAAGCCTACTTTGCCCGGCACGTGTTGCATGTTCTTACCGATAAAGGAATTCTCACCATTAGCGTATTCAAGACAGCCGCGGACGCAATCGCGGGAGAAGAGAGCGAAACCAAGGCTGAAGCCGCTGAGAAAACCTTGGCTCTGAAGGCAGTGCCAAGGATGTGAGCGAGAAAGCCTGTATTGCAGTGAACTCGGCGACCACGCTTCCGCGGAGCTGGGTGGAGAGCGAAACTTCTAATGGTGGAGTTGAGCTTCGCATCCGCCAGCTTACAGCCAGCGGCGAACGCGTGCCCGATAATCGCTGTACTCGCTGCCGAACTTTGAAGTCAGCGCACGTTCTTCAGGGATGATTTGAAATCGCGTTGTAAACAGTACGAAGACGATCGGTCCAGCGAGAGCCGCGGGACAAGCCAGAAATACTGTCCAGGCCACAAGCAAAAAGGTGAGCCCAACGTACATGGGGTTGCGGGTACGGCTGTAAATACCGTCTGTGACCATGGATGAGGCTTCTTCGATTTTGATCGGATTGATGGTAGTACGAGCGCGGCGAAAAGCGATCATTCCCATGGCTGAAATACATACACCCAAGCCCACGAATGCGCCGGCCATTGCGGGGCGAACACGATGGTCAAGGGCGATTGCCGGGGTAATCCGCGCAAGCGCCCACATTGCTGCTGCGACAACCGCGGTTACGATAGGAGGAGGGATTTTGTGTTCCAGAGTTCGCATGAAATTGAGCATATCACCTGGGGGAGTTGAGAGGCTCAGCGAACTACTAAGTCGCCATACTCCGGATGCTTTTCCAGATAGCCCGCGACGGTAGGGCAGATCACGTCCACTTTGACGTGGTTCTCTCGAGCCCAGTCGAGAGCTGACTTGGCCAATTCCGATGCCAGACCCATTCCCCGCGATTCCGGCGGAACTTCTGTGTGCACCAGTTGCAGTATGTTGTCCGCCAGATTGTATTCCAGGTAAGCAGTCTTGCCTTCGCGGTCCAGCTCAAATCGTCCATTCACCACCTTTTGCGGCGATTGCGGATGTTTATGGAAGAGCTGCTTGCCGAACATTCGCTGAAACTCCTATCATTCCAGGTCGCACTTAACGTCGTGTTGCCCGGTCCATATTTTACCTTTTTGTGAACGTCGGGAGAGAAATGAACAACCACTTCTATCAAGTCGAAAAGTTAATACGTGAGCAGCAGGCAAGTGGTCGCCCATATCTTGAGTTTCTTCGCGTTCCCGCCATGAGCGCTGGAGTTTATTTTTTACCCAAAGGCTCGAACGACGGGCAATCCCCGCATCAGGAAGATGAGATGTATTACGTGGTGAGCGGCAAAGCCAGAATGATGATTGGTTCGGAGCATGCGGAGATCTCCGCGGGATCGGTGATTTTCGTGGAAGCCAAAGCGGAACATCGCTTCTATGACATTCAGGCAGACTTGCTGGTGCTTGTGTTCTTTGCGCCCGCTGAGAAGATGTAACCTTTAAACACGGAGAGCTGACTCATGCCGGATATGAATAACCCGCTACAGAAGAAGTGGACTGAGGTTGATAGCTACATCTCTGGTCTCTTTGTGCCCGCTGATCCAGCACTGGATGGAGCACTGGAGGCGAGTGATGCTGCTGGTCTTCCGTCTATCAGTGTGTCAGCGAATCAGGGCAAGCTCTTGATGTTGTTTGCCAGGATGCTGAATGCGAAAAAGATTCTGGAGATCGGCACGCTTGGCGCCTACAGTACCATTTGGCTGGCCCGCGGACTGGCCGAAGGCGGCCGCCTGATCACACTGGAATACGAACCCAGGCATGCTGAAGTGGCGCAGGCTAATCTGGCTCGCGCCGGACTTGCTGGTCGTGTAGAGATCCGCGTTGGACGCGCGAATGACTCGTTGCCAAAGCTGCTGGAAGAGCGCAAAGGGCCGTTCGATCTCATCTTCATCGATGCCGACAAGGAGGGTTACTTTGAGTATCTGGAATGGTCATTGAAGTTGTCGCGAAAGGGTACGGTGATCATCGCGGACAACGTTGTGAGGAATGGAGCGGTCACTGATCCGTCGAGCGCCGATGTAATGGTCCGCGGGATACAGCGGTTTAATCAGGCGCTGGCGGCGGAAAAACGGGTCTCGGCCACGGAAATACAAACGGTGGGAAGCAAAGGCTATGATGGGCTGGCGATCGCCACGGTGATTGGTGATATGTAAGAAAAGTACCTTATTTAAAATATCTCGGTGCAAAGGTTGATCCCATGATCGGAATCCCTCAAGCGGACGAAGCAGCTCCTTATTATTTTCGTTACATTGATCTGGTGAGTGATGGCAATGTTCTGCAAGTGCTGCGCGCGCAAATGGAAGAGGCTCTTTCGCTCTTTTCCGGAATCAGCGAAGAGAAATCTCTACATCGTTACCAGCCAGATAAATGGAGCATTCGCGAAGTGCTGGGCCATATGAATGATACGGAGCGAGTGCTCAGCTATCGGGCTCTTTCCTTTGCCCGGGAAGATGGCGGTCCGTTACCCAGTTTTGACGAGAAGGCATGGGCTCCAAAAGCCCATGCTGATGATCATACCTGGGCCAGCCACGTGGAAGACTTTCAGGCCGTTCGCCTCGCCACGCTCACCATGATGAGGAATTTCTCTCCCGAAGCCTGGATGCGGCGCGGTGTGGCCAGTGACAATTCCATCACTGTGCGAGCGCTGGCCTTCATCGCGGCGGGACATGTTACGCATCATTTATCAGTGTTGCGCGAGAAATACCTTTAGAGCTTCATTTTTGTCGCTGCGCTCCCAACCGCTTGAGATGACTCGACGTGCTTGCGCTAGAGATGCTCCTGTTGCAGCGGACTCGGCGCGTGGTCGGCTTCGCCCTTAGTTTTGTCGCTGCGACATTGAACCAGTTGCTGTACTGCACAACATTCACCCCAATTCTTCGCACCATTATTACCCTCTAACTCCGGCAACCGGTGAGGTGCAGAAAGCACAGCGGCGGGCGGCAATAGGAATTTCACTCATGCATTCAGGGCATTTCTTATTGGTCGGATCAGCCGGGGCAGCGTTGCGCGCCGCGCGGGCTTTCCATGCATTCATGGGCGCAACCATCGCGAAGTAGACTGCGCCCGCGACCAGCAGAAAAGCGATCAGCGCATTCAAGAAAATTCCATAAGAGATCACAGCTCCGTTGATGTTGAGGTTGAGAGCGGAGAAATCCGGCTTTCCCACGATTGCAGCGATGAGCGGCGTAAGGATATTAGTGACGAACGAGGTCACCACGGCGCCAAAGGCCGCGCCAATCACGACAGCAACGGCAAGATCGATCACATTGCCGCGCAAGATGAATTCCCGGAATCCTTTGAGCATAGTTGTGAATCCTCCTATTCGAGTTGCGCGCCATCATACTAGAAATTTGCAGCCGATGCCGCCAAGTTGCCATCACAGCCGGAGGGCCTGCGGGACACGAAGACAATAGCTTGACTAAGCGGATAGTTGTGCTATCACGCGTAGCATATATTAAAACTATCAAACACATTTTTCATGCTATTGTGTTGCGGTTAAACCACAACAATATGCGTCCGACAATAAAGCTGGCAACTCTTCTTTTGGTAACTACGTTTGCATGCGCCCAGAACCAATCCGCCCCTGCCAAGCCCGGCAGTTCGCATGCAACGGCAAAAGCAGCGGTGGGAACGGCCCAACCAAACTTCCTGACTGTTCCTCTCGATATCAGCACCAGTAACCTGGGTCCGGGCTTTGCCGGACATGACGTTGTCCGGATATACATGGCCTTGAAGGGTGCGCCCAGCATCGCACCCAAGGGAGAATTTGAGACTACCGCGCAATTTGAACAGCGGGCCAGTGAAATGGCGAAGAAGCCGATACTTGGATCCATTGGCCCCAATGATCACTTTGGATTCGTAATTTCAAGAGAGATGATTATGGGCACGTGGCCTCTGCAGCTTACCTATGATGCAGACTTGCGTCTGCTGCAAGCTGATTTCTCGGCTGAGTATGCGGATTTCTCAATTGATCCGGACAAGGCGCGACGCACGGCGGTGTTGATGAGACAAGTGGAAAATGGTCTGCAGCCAGGGAGCGCCACCCGCGGATCCGCGTCGAGCGTGAATCGTCATCCTGACTACTTACAGCATCAGTCTCGCAAAAGACTGGCTCTTTCAGCCCGGAAAATCTCAGTTATCGTTCAGCCATCTGATGGATGTGGCGCCGGAGCAGGCAAAATTCCTCAAGGAAGATCTCCAGGCCCTCATGGTGTGCCGGTTATCTCCTCCGTGGACTCGGCGCAACGTCTTTGGTCACGGGTCAGTTCGTTCCGGTGGATTGTTTGATGTCAACTATCTTGAAGTTGTTCCCGAACAATTATGGATTTACAACTCGCGTACGGGCGAAGTACTTGAGAAAATCACGGAAGAATCGCTCAGCAAGAACAAGGACCAACAGTTAGTCTTGCAGTCGCGACAAACTCCTCTGATCCTTGAGCTTTCCTCAGAAAACCTTAGCGTTGCCTACTTAACAGTAGATGGCGTTCCAAAGGAAACCCAGACCTTCTACAAAGAACGTCCTTTGACCGTCACTGCCAGGCGAGAAATCGAAATCATGATCGCACATCCAAAACTTTCCGAGCTCGAATTTCGATTGAACGGCCAGCCGTATGACCCTCAATGGAAGAAAGTCTCGCATTTTGTGGGCAGCCAGGAGTTCGTGGAATCAGCCACGGCCGTGATCACCGTGCCCGCCCGGTAGAAACGCGCCGAAAGCAGGTTGCGCATCTGCCGTGCGCCAACTGATCTGCACGCCAAACGATCTGCGCGGGAACTAACGCCATCGCCGCAGTGTCAAATCTCTCAGCGCGCGCGAATACAAACATGAGCCGCCCAGGGCAGTCTCAGGAGAGATTCCATGTCCATGAGTTATGGTTCGCGCAACGGACAAACGGCGGATATGAACGTCACGCCGCTGATTGACGTTCTTCTTGTCCTGATTATCATCTTTATGGTCGTGAGTCCTCACCACTCTCAGGGTGAGCAAGCGGATATCCCGCAAGCCTCGCCCACCGATTCGCACGTCCTGCCACCTGACAATAATATTGTTGTGCAACTGCTTGATCGCGGCGAAGGAAAAAGGCCCGCGCTCAAGATCAACGCGTCTGAAGTGTCATGGGAAGATTTGCCGGCGCGCATGAAAGACATTCTTCTGCCTCGAGCCCAGCGAGTGGTATTCCTGAAAGGCGACCCTGACGTGGAGTTTGAATTTGTTGCGCAGGCTGTCGATTTGACGCGTGCTGCGGGAGCCGTGCGCGTGGGCCTGATGCCTGGCGGCCGATAACTCAGGCTATGACCTTAGGCTCGGACACGTCCTGGTTTTGATGCGAAATTGATCCAGGCTGCATCTAATCATTAGGTTGCGGCAATGGTCTGGACTTAATCATCGGCCGATGTCTGAACGGCAAATGCCTCAATTTGGACTACTTAGCGTAGTTTAGCCGGTTTGTCTTTTGCTCCAAACGAGCGTATCATTAGGAAGTTGGTGTGGCTGGTTTCGGCTCTAGGCTTGCACTTGCCGTGAGTGGGTTTGTAATTCCCCAATTCGATGGCGAACGTACCAGTGGGCGAAAGGCCCACTTTATTTTTGGGCCTAACAATTTAGAACGATTGAGCCAAAGGCTTCAGCAGCAGAACTGATTGATGGCAGCAGACCTGGACGCAATTCGGACCATCGCCACACGCGTGGCCACAAACCACGGCGTAGAGCTGGTGGAAGCAGAACTACGTGGCGGCGGCAAGGCACGCACATTGCGTGTCACCATTGACAAGCCGGAAGGGGTAACGCACGAGGATTGCGCGAATGTGAGCCGCGACCTGGGAACGGTGCTGGATGTTGAAGACGCCATCCCGAGTGCCTATCTGCTGGAAGTATCGTCGCCGGGGCTGGATCGAAAGCTGCTGAAGGCGAAAGATTATGAGCGTTTTGTGGGTAGCCGGGTGAAGTTGATGACACGCCAGCCGGTGAATGGAAACCGGCATTTTGAAGGCCGGCTGGAAAGCTTCAGCGAAGGAAGGATCACGCTGGAGACGATTATCAGCAAGAAGAAGCCTAAGCCGGGCCACCCGGTGCCGCAGGGTGAAAAGGTGGAGATTGCGCTGGAGAACGTTGAAAAGGCAAATCTGGTCCCGGAAATTTAGCACGCATTTCATAAGGAACTCATATGGCAAGTGATATCTATAACGTCATTGATGCGTTGAGCCGTGAGAAGGGGATTGATCCGCAGATTGTCGTCAGTGCGGTGGAAGACGCCATTGTTGCGGCTACGCGCAAAAAGGACAAGAGCCAGGAGAACCTGCGCGGAGAGCTGGACAAGGAAACCGGCATGATCCGCGTGTATGCAGTGAAAGAGATCATGCCGTCGGAAGACGACATTGAAGACCCGCAGCTGGAAATTTCGCTGGAGGAAGCCAAGGCCCTGGATCCCAATGCCGAGGTTGGCGGGGAAGTACGCTTTCTGAAATCCACCGAAGGCCTGGGACGCATCTCTGCCCAGATCGCCAAGCAGATCATCTTCCAGAAGGTCCGCGAAGCTGAGCGCGATACGGTTTACAACGAGTACATCGGACGCGTGGGTGAAGTCATCAATGCCACGGTAAAACGCATTGAAGGTCCGGATGTGATCTTTGATATCGGCAAAGCGGAAGCCAAGATGTCAAAGAAAGAACAGTCGCGGCTGGAATCGTTCTCCATGGGAGAGCGCGTTCGTGTGGTGCTGACCCGTGTGGACAAAAATGCCAAAGGCCCTGCGGTGGTGGTTTCCCGCGCAGCGCCGGAGCTGGTACAGAACCTCTTCCAGACCGAAGTGCCTGAAATTTACGACGGTACTGTTCAGATTCGGGCCATCGCTCGCGAAGCCGGCGAGAGAACCAAGATTGCCGTGATGTCGCGTGATAAAGATGTGGACGCCGTGGGCGCATGTGTCGGAATGAAGGGCATGCGTGTGCAGTCCATCATCCGCGAACTGCGTGGCGAGAAGATTGACATCATTGAATACCACGAAGATGCGGTGACCTTCGCCGAGAAGGCATTGCAGCCGGCCAAAGTCAGCCGAGTGACCGTGGTTGATGCATCGGGCAAACATCTGGAAGTGGTAGTAGATGACAGCCAGCTCTCATTGGCGATCGGCAAGAAGGGCCAAAACGTCCGGCTGGCGGCCAAGCTGCTGGGCTGGAAGATCGATATTAAGAGTGAAGAAGAGAAGCGGCAGGAAGTGGAACAGCAAATGACCACCCTGACCAGTGGTGGCAATACACCTCTGGACCGTGTTCCTGACCTGGGTGAGGCCTTAATCACCAAAATGCATGAAGCTGGAATTACCACGGTTGAGGCCCTGGCAGACATGACTCCAGAGCAGCTGGAAGAATTGCCGGGAGTTGGGCCTAAAACGGTGGAAAAAATAAGTATTGCGGTGAATAATTATTTCTTAACCCTGGATGGCCAACCCACCGCTGAAGTTCCTTCCGATACGGAAGCGGCTTCAGGTGAGACTACCGGCGAGGCAGCTGCCGCGGCCGAAGGTGAGCCTGCGGTTGAAGCCGTCGAAACGGAAACCGCTGAAGAGGTTGAAGCGCGTGGCTGAAGAGACTGGAGACGAGCCGGCTCCGGAAGAAAAGGCTGCGGGAACAGAAGAAGTTGCGCCGGAGGAATCCGGCGATAAGGATTCGTAAACAAGAACGACGCGCGCAGCAATGTGCGTGAATGCTAAAGCCGTGAGGTCGATATGATCGCGTAGCGGAAATACCTGGAGGAAACACAGAACGAATGAAAATTCGAATTAATGATTTAGCCAGAGAGCTTGAAGTGAAGAGTAAAGCCATTCTGGATGTATTGCAGGAAGTTGGCGTTACGGAAAAGAAAACACATTCAAGCTCTGTTGAAGAAGATGAAGCGGAGAAGGTAAGGAAGTATTTCTCTGCCCGGTCGGGCTCTGCCTCCAGAGAAAAAGCGACGCAATCTGATATCAAACCGAAGATCGATCTCTCGAAGATCTCCAAGCCCGGTGATGTGATGAAACTGCTCCGCCAGCGTGAGCAGGAGCATCAACAGCCACCGGCGGCAAGAGAAAAACCCACGGCTGTAGCGGCGCCGCCGGCGGCTCCGCCCAGACAAGCGGAGAAACCCGCGGCAGCACCGCCCGCGGTGGAAAAGCCTGCGGCGACGAAGCCCGCGGCTCCGGCATCCGAGCGCCCCGTGGTGATGCCCGCGCCCAGGAAGGCTCCGCCCATCGTGTCGATGCCTCCAGCAGCTGAGGCGCCCAAGGCAGCGCAGCCTCCCGCTGTAGTTGTGGTCCCGCCTCCAGCACAAGCTCAGCCTCCGGCTGTGGTGGTTACACCGCCACCGGCAAAAGCTGTAGTCACGCCGCCCGCTGGCACTGCATCACCTGTCAGTGCGCCGCCGAGCAGGACTGAAGCAACACCGCCGTCCGCAGCGGCAAGCGCCGAGCCCGCGCCTCCAGTTACGCCGCCAAAATCACAGCAGCCGATTGTGCAGCAGCGCCGCATGATTACGCCGCAGACGGGGCCGCGTCCGGTTTACGCCGCGCCGCCGCCGCGTCCGCCAGTGGCGCCTCCGCCTCAGCCGCCGCAGCAACAGCGCACTCCTTATCAAGGACAAGGTGCGCCGGGTGGCCGTCCCATGGGTGGCCCGGGTGGCCGTCCAGGACAAGGCCCGGTTCGTGGTCAGCCGATTTTCCAGCGCCCAAGACCGTCTGGCCCAGGTGGTGGTGGCGCGCCGGGAAGCCGTCCGCCGTTCAATCGTCCGGGAATGGATAACCGCCGAGGTCCGCATCCCACCAGCTCTGGCCGGCCGGGATTCCCGCCACGTCCAGGAATGGGTGTGGGACCGGGTGGGCCGCCTCCGGGCATGCCGACCAAACCGGCAGGACGCCCAGGGCCGCAATCACGCCGTCCAGGACAGCGTTATCAGCACGGACCTAAAGAAGGTCCAATGAAGGGCTTTACTCCGCCACCGCGCATGGGGCTTTCCAACGAACCCCTGCCGATTACGCGGAGCATCACTATTGGCGAAGGCACCAGCGTGAAAGATCTGGCGGAAAAGCTGGGCGTTCGCGCCAAGGACCTGATCGCACGCCTGCTCATGCGCGGCGTGATGGCCACGGTGAATCAGAGTCTGGATTACGAACTGGCGAAAGATCTGGCGCGGCATTTTGGCGCTGAATCTGAAGCCATCAGCTTTGAAGATCAGGCAGCTAAAGAGATGGCCACGCTGTCCGGTGGCGTGGAAGTTTCCGCGGCCGCTGCAGTTACGCGGCCTCCGGTTGTCACCATCATGGGTCACGTTGACCACGGTAAAACTTCATTGCTTGACGCCATCCGTGAAACCGATGTCGCCGGCGGCGAAGCCGGTGGCATCACGCAGCACATTGGCGCTTATAAAGTGCGTATTACCAAGGAAGACTCTCCGGCGTTTGGCCGTCAGATTGTATTCCTTGATACCCCGGGTCACGAAGCGTTTACACGCATGCGTGCACGCGGAGCCAAGGTCACGGACATTGTTGTCCTGGTGGTTGCAGCGGATGACGGCGTGATGCCACAGACGCTGGAAGCCATGGACCATGCCAAGGCCGCCAAGGTGCCGATCATTGTTGCAGTGAACAAGATCGACAAGGCGGAAGCACAGCCTGATCGCGTGAAGAAGCAACTGGCCGATCGCGGCCTGATGCCGGAAGACTGGGGCGGCACAACAGTGTTCGTTGACGTCTCGGCCAAGAAGCACACCAATCTCAACCTGCTGATGGAAATGATCTGCCTGGTTGCCGATCTGGGCGATCTTAAGGCAAATCCGGAGCGTCCGGGCAGCGGCACTGTCATTGAAGGCAAGATTGATCGTGGTCGCGGCGCCGTGGCTACCGTCCTGGTACAGAATGGAACCTTGCGCATCGGTGACAGCTTCATTGTCGGCAATACATTCGGCAAAGTTCGCGCCATGTTTGATGATCGCGGACAACTGGTGGAGGCGGCGCCGCCGTCAACACCGGTGGAAGTGCTGGGTCTTGACGGTCTTCCCGAAGCCGGCGACCAGTTGATGGTTGCCGACCGTGAGAAAGCGCGGCAGCTGGCGGAGTATCGCGAACAAAAGTTCCGCGAAGCCACGCTGGCCAAGAGTTCCAAACTGTCTCTGGAAGGTCTGGCAGAGCAGATCAAGACGGCCGGCATGAAAGAGCTGCCACTCATCCTGAAAGCGGATGTGGGCGGATCAGCCGAAGTGCTGTCTGACACGCTGAGCAGGCTGTCGAACGAGAAAGTAAAGATCAAGATCCTGCGTACGGGCGTGGGCGCCATTACCGAAAATGACGTGTTGCTGGCTTCGGCTTCCAACGCGGTCATCATCGGGTTCAATGTGCGTCCTGAACGCAAGGCGCAGGAGCTGGCGGAGCAGGAGAAAGTGGATATCCGCCTGCACTCGATCATTTACGAACTCCAGGATGAGATCAAGAAAGCCATGACCGGCCTGCTTGAACCCATCATCAAGGAAACCTATCAGGGCCGCGCCGAAGTGCGTGACACCTTCCGCGTGCCGAAGGTCGGCACTGTGGCAGGCTGTGCCGTACTCGACGGCACCATCAAGCGTGATTCGGAAGTCCGGCTCATGCGCGATGGCGTCCAGGTTTACAAAGGCAAGATCGGTTCGCTCAAACGGTTCAAAGATGATGCCAGCGAAGTGCGTAACGGCATGGAGTGCGGTATCAACATCCAGAACTATAACGACGTGAAGAAGGGCGACGTGATTGAAGCCTTCGTCACCGAGCGTATCGCGGCTGAAATGGGAGTCGCGTAAACAAATTGGGCAATTGAGTAAGTTTGTAATTGGGTAATTTGAAAAGGGACGCAGCTTTGGCCGCGTCCCTTTTTTGTCGCTTCGCTCCAACCCGCCTTGGGTGCAATTCTTGTGGCGGCTTTTAGTAGGCTCCTGTTGCAGCGGGCTCGGCGCGCGAGTCGGCCTCGCCCTTAAGTTCGACGCGGAACCCTGCGCTCCTCCTTTGCTAAACTTTCGGCATGGACCTCACAAAAATTTCTCCTGGCTTGATCGGCCAGGTCGCGGGCATGGTGGCCGATTACATCACCAGCAGTCGCAAGAAATACGCGGCAAATGCAGTGCCTCTCACGCCTGAGCAGCGGGCCGCCATGAAGCCGTTCTTTTCCTTTGAAATCCTTGATCAGGTGCGCCTATTGGTTCTGCGGGATGACCGTATTCAGGATCCAGGTTTTTACACCATGGCGCGGATGATGGGATTCAAGGACCTGCCAAGCTTTTCAGATGTTTCCGCGGTGACATTCGTAGACGTAATTGTCTCTCACCAGGAATTTACAGACGAACTGCTTTTTCATGAACTGGTACATGTGGTGCAGTATGCACAACTCGGTGTGAAAGAATTTGGCGCCCGTTACGTCAACGGTTTTGTTGCTGGGGCTGGATATGACGGGATTCCGTTGGAGAAGAATGCGTACGAACTGGAACGTCGATTCAGTGCGGATCCGGCCCAGCCATTTGCTGTCGCGGACGAAGTAAAGCAATGGCTTGAGGTCGGGAAGTGAAGCCGGCTTGATTTTTGTTCGCTTTGCTCCACGACGGGCGCGGACTTGCGCCCCGAGCCCGATGCAATAGGACCATGCTAACCGTGACCAACAAACCCACTCTCCAGTTGGTGTGGAGGAAAAGCCACAATAAAGGTTCTACGTCTTCGGTAACCAAAACGAGACAGGTTGTTTTCGCCTGAACAGTAGCCGTCATGCGATAAAACTGCATCTCAAAATCCAGAGTACTCGATTTCGCAAGTTTCCCCAGTTTCCTGAAAATCAGGGTTTCCTGAATCAAGAATTTCAGTTTCCTAAATCCATGAGAGAAAAGGAATTGCTACGACAATGAAGAAGAATTGGATGATCGCAATCGCTGCGATATTTTCGGTGTTCTTGATGACCCTTTCTGCCGGGGCGCAGACTGCTGCAGGCGGTTCCGCTTCTGGTAATGCTTCGGTTAGCCCCGGTCAGGCGAGTGCCGGCGCCAGTGCCAGCCAGAGCGTGCAGACGCCCAAGGGGTCAGCCGATGCTGATGCTTCGGCGAATGCCGCTGCGTCGCATCAGCACGAGAGCAAGAAACAGGACAAAGATTCTGGCAACAAAGGCAACGGCAGCGCAGGCTCAAACGCGCTTCGCCGGTCACCGGTTCCGGGGCCCTCAGCAGCGGCACAACGCTGCAGGCTGAGCTGGCCAAATCATTGGATTGCAAGAAGGCAAAGCCCGGCGACGAAGTTAACGCCAAGCTGACTCAGGACGTGAAGGAAGACGGCAAAGTTGTATTGCATAAAGGTTCGCGACTGGTCGGCCATGTAACGGAGGCCCAGGCCAAGAGCAAGGACAATGCAGAGTCAAAACTGGGAATCGTTTTCGACAAAGCAGTGCTGAAGGGCGGACAGGAAGTTGCCTTCAACGGCGCGGTGCAAGCTCTGGCGCCACCGGTGCAGGGATCGCTTTCCGCGGCCAGCGACGAGAGCAGCAACCTGGCGGGATCAGGCATGGCCCGCGGCGGTGCCATGGGCGGCGGTCGAGGCGGCTCGCCGTTGGGTGGTGTGACGGGTGCAGTAGGCGGCGCTACCAGCGGACTGGGTAATACGGCCGGTTCAGTTACGGGGTCTGCGACCGGCACGGTGGGCGGAGCAGTCAACAATACCGCTGGCACGGCTGTGAATGGGGCCGTCAACAGCACCAGCCATGGCGTGGTTGGCATGCAGGGCCTGACGCTGAATAGCGTCTCAACTGGCAGCGCGCAGGGCTCGGTGATCACTTCCGCCACGCAGAACATCAAGCTGGATGCCGGCACTCAGATGGTGCTGCAAGTGGCCGGGGCGGCAAAATAAGACGATTCAATTCTGCTTTTCGGGCGGCCAGGAAAATTTATCTGGCCGCTTTTCCTTTTCGCTCTGTTGCTCAACTCGCCGGACTTTCGAACTGCTGATCCTTTACGCCCTCGATCATCGCTGTGCTGGGAATAGCGTAAAAATTTGTCATCCTGAGCGAGCGTGAGCGAATGCGAGCTCGAGTCGAAGGATCTATGTATTTATCGGAGTAATAAAGTGACAGCCGCAAGGACGAAAAGGTCTTGAGAGTATTGTTTCTTGGGATTCGACGATCCCTAAAGTTGACGTCTTACTTTGCCGCCACGGACGAAGTAGGCACTTCGCCGCGATCCACTTTCGAGGCCGCCACTTTGATTCCGCTCAGGCCATTGATGTAGCTGGAGACGCCCTTATACAGCGAGTCGGCGATGCGCTGGCGATACTCGTTGGTGCGGAGTTTCTTTTCGTCACTGGGATTACTGACGAACGATATTTCAGCCAGGATTGACGGCATGTTCGCCCCGATCAGCACAATGAACGGCGCTTTCTTCACGCCGCGATTGCGGATGCCGGGATTCCTGGAATTTAATCCGACGTAGAGTGACTTCTGCACGTCCGCGGCAAACTCACGCGATTCTTCAATTTTTTCTTTCAGCGCGATCTTCTTCACCAGGTCCTGAAGCTCGTGAATCGATTTTTCAGACACCGCATTTTCGCGCGCGGCGGTTTCCAGTGCATCGCGCGATGAGGTGAAATTCAGGTAATAAGTTTCCACGCCGCGCGCTGTCTGGTCACTACTGGAATTGGCGTGAATCGATATGAAGAGGTCTGCCTGCTCTTTGTTGGCAACGGCGGTGCGTGTTTCCAGCGGAATGAAAGTGTCATCGTCGCGCGTGTAAACCACTTCTGCACCCAGACGGTCTTCCAGTTCCTTGCCGAGTTTCAGGGCCACGTCAAGTACCAGATCTTTTTCTGCCAGACCGTTGGGTCCAATGGTGCCGGTATCGTGACCGCCATGGCCTGCATCCACCACGATCTTGCCGATCTTCAGGCCCAACGCGCGAATCAAAGAACGTTCGCCGTTTGCCGTGGGCGCTGCGGTGTGTGTAGTTGTGGCAGCGGCGGGCGCTTTCCCGGTGGCGGTCTCAGTGACGACTTTGTTCTTTTTGTTGCGGCTGGACTGTTGCGGCGCAACCGCCTGATAAGTGGGGCCGCTGGTGATCTTGGTGGTCGGCTTGGCGGATGACGAATCCGGTTGATCAAGCGTGTCATCGACCACGATCTTCGGAGCATCGGCCTTGGCCATATCCGTAATGGTTGCCGGCTGAGGCCTGGTTGATGTTGCTGGTGAAGTCTGCGTGTTCGCTGAAGATGACGCTTGCGATCTGCCGCCGGGAGAGTTCTTCAAGGGACCGGCCTTGGCTTCTTCAGCGCGCTGTAATGCGGACGCGGCGTTGTCGCTCGCCTTTGTGCCGTTGGAATTCGGCCGTATGTTGGTAACGGTTACGTCGGGCTCAGCGACGGATGAATTATTTGTTGTGTTATTGGCGGCATTACTGGAATTCCTGGTGTTTGTGCCGCCTTGCATCGCATCTTGTACTGCGGTCTTCGATTCCGGCTGATTTTTAGCAGAGCTCGAGGGCTGGTTGCCGGCCGGCTTTGCAGTGTCAGGAATTAAATTGTCCGTGTTGTTTGAATTGACGGTGTTGTTTGCATTGGCGGAAGCGACCTGCCGCGCCGGCATCTTGCCGTGGATGTCAATAATCAGGCGATAAGGATTCGGCAGCAGGAAAGCTGAGTACTCCGCCACGTCGTCCACATCCAGCACCACGCGGGCCATGTCGGCCTTGTATTGGGCCACGCGAATCTTATGAAGGAAGCCGGCTTCCACGTCAAATGTCTTGCCCACCAGATCGGATGCCAGCTTCACGCCGTAAAGATCGAAGAAGATGCGGTCAGGGTGGGGCACACGGCCTGCCTGGTATTTCACTTCCTGCTCCAGATCAATCGCCACGCGAACGTAGTCTGGCGTTGACCACGAACGAATGCTCGTCAGCCGAGGCATGCGATTCAGCGGCGGCAATCCCGGCTTAGGGATGGAGACATCTTGTGCAGGTTGAGATTGCGCCTGCGGAGAAGGCGCGGCAGCCTCATCTTCACTGGCCGGACTTGCATCGTCATCGCCATTCGCGGCATTGTCATTTGCCTTCGGCTTATTTTGCTTGGCCTCAGTCTTGGCCTGTATCTTTTTGGTGCTGGTGGTCGGCTTGGGGCTCGCAATCACGTCAGCCCACGCTGCCTTCGGCTCTGAAGCAAGCCGTGCATGTTGTGGTTTACTGCCTTTCTTTTTGAAGGGGCTCGGGGCGTCGCCTGCATTTTCTATTTCGGCAATCGCCTGCATGGCTTTGGGCGCAAGCTGGCTGTGCGGATAATGCTTCAGGTAATCCTGGAAGGTAGTCTTTGCCTGTTCCGGGTCCTTCAGATCATCGCGGTAAATCTCGCCGATGGTAAACAACGCTTCCACACGATGCTTGCTGCCGGGATATTCGCGGCGCAGGAAGGCAAGTTGTCCTATTGCATCTTTAAAGCTTTTGGGATCGTTGAAAACGCGGCCCTGGTCGTCCAGCAGCTCAGCCACAGCCAGTACCGCCACGTCAGCTTTCGCCAGCGAAGGCGCCGTGTAGTAAACCTTGCGGTAGAGGTCGATGACTTTGTTGTAATCGCGACGTTCGCGGTCAGCTTCAGGAGTGCCCAGCAAGATCGTCACGCAGGCGGTTGGCATTTTCCAGCGTCTGGCTGGCTGCCTGTTTCTTCTGCTTGACGGTGCGCGCGTGCGCAAAAGGGGTCAGGGCAAACGCCAATGCCAGCGCCAGCGCCATCCGCTTCGCGATCCTTGTCCCCATTTTCATTTGCTTACTGCTGCAAAGCACCTTACTTATTAAACCCGATTCCGCGTTACTCGTTGTTGGTAAAAACGCGGTGCCCTTCTTCGTCGCGCGACTCTTTTACCCGTTGTTTGACTCCACTGGCGAGGTAAATGTCCGTGATTTTTCTCACGTAGTCGCGCGTTTCCCGATAGGGCGGTATGCCTCTGTTTCTGTTTACGGCGCCACTGCCGGCGTTATAAGCCGCCAGTGAGAGCTCCAGGTTTCCATTGTAATTCTCCAGAAGGCTCTTCAAGTGGCGCACGCCGGCGTCAACGTTCTGGTGCGGATCAAATGCGTTTCCCACACTCAGTGATTTCGCAGTGGAAGGCATGAGTTGCATCAGCCCAACGGCTCCCTTGCGCGATACTGCGTGCGGATTGAAATTTGATTCCACCTTCACCACGGCGCGGACCAGATTAGGGTCCACTCCATGTCGATTCGCCGCTTCTTCAATGGCCTTATCCACTGATTCAGAAGATGAAACCGCCGGCACTCCCGCCGTAGGATCAACCGGCTGCGACCCGATCTTCACTGGCCCAATCGCAGTCTGTCCGGTTTGCCCTTTCAGCCTTACAGGGAAAGCAAGCGTGTTCACTTCCTGCGCAGCCTGGCGGGCTGCTTTCAGAGTGGATGAGGAAACAGATGGCACAGGTTTCCAACGATGGTCTTTGCTGCTCCAATAGACCAGACCGTTGTAACGCGATGAATCTTCAGGAGTTGAAGTAGTTGCAGGCTTGGCCTGCGGCGTTTGAGACGAGGCGTCAGCGGCTTCAGAGAAGACCATGTGGCCGTTAACGTCTTGCTGGGCCACTACTTTCTGGGCGCTCATTTGCTGATTTGTCACCATCGCCGTGGCGCTTACCAGGATGGCAAACAGGTGCTTTTTCATCGCGTTACGCTACTTGATACCAGCTTTTTGCGGCCAACGCTAGCTTCCTGAAGGGCCAACACCTTCTGCTACATCCCGATACTAGAAAGGGCCAGAGTGTTCGGATTATATGCGGGTTGCAAGCCGAGTACAATCGGGCAAAACTGGATGAATCTAGGGCGTGAACAGGTGCTAATCACGGGTAAATGCCTAAGATGTTCTGTGTTTCGATTTGTGCCTCGCTCGCCTGCTTTCAAACTCGAGCGTAACTTGCTCTGAAATCTCGAGCGTAGCGAGAGATCCCTACAGTCTGCAAAGATTTAACGGACAACCTCGAGCATAGCGAGAGACCCTTTGTTCCGTTTTTACTCTCTAGCGTAGCTAGCCCTAACATTCTGCGTCCTAAATACCCACCTAAACATCTGATGATAAGGAGCATATCCCAACGCACGCGTGCCATTCCCGCAGGGCACTGTAAAATAGAACTCTATTCATGGCGCAGGAAGAAGAAGTATTAGGTAAAGCATATGACAGCCGACTGATGAAGCGGCTGCTGGTGTATTTGCGTCCCTATTGGTGGCAGACCACCATCGCATTGGCGTCCATTCTGCTCAAGGTTGTGCTTGGCCCGGATGTGATTGGACCGTTCTTGACAGCCACAGTCATTGATCGCTATCTCACCTTTGCCCATGGCAGTAGTCACAGCATTCTCAGCAAATGGTTGAGCCCCAATCCTCTGGTCGGTATCGCGCAGATCGCGATGATTTATTTCATCTCGTTACTGTTCAACTTCGTGCTGGAATTTGTGCAGACGTACCTGATGCAGTGGACCGGCCAGAAGGTCATGTTTGACCTGCGCAGCCAGATCTTCCGCCACCTGCAGCACATGCACGTGGGCTTCTACGATAAGAATCCCGTTGGCCGCCTGGTCACACGCGTGACCACGGACGTGGATGCTTTGAATGAAATGTTTACGGCCGGTGTGGTCTCCATCTTTGAAGACATCTTCATTCTGGGCGGCATCGTCTTCGTCATGCTGCGTATGCAGTGGTGGCTGGCGCTGATCACGTTTTCTGTGTTGCCGCTGATCTTCTGGGTCACCATGATCTTCCGCAAGTCGGTGCGCGAATCTTACCGGCGCATACGTGTGGCCATTGCGCGCATCAACTCTTATCTTCAGGAACACGTTTCCGGCATGGTGGTGCTGCAGCTCTTTAATCGCGAGAAGCGCGCGTACAAGCAGTTTGCCGGCATCAACTGGCAGCACATGGAGGCGTTTAAAGACGCAATCATGGCCTACGCCGTGTATTACCCGGTAGTGGAAGTTCTGTCCACTTTCGCCATTGCGGCGGCCCTGTGGTTTGGCGGATTGAAAGTGCTTGCCGGGAGCGCAGTCACACTGGGAACGGTGACCGCGTTCATGCAGTATGCGCAGAGATTTTTCCGTCCCATCCAGGACCTGAGCGAAAAGTACAACATCCTGCAATCCGCCATGGCATCCAGTGAGCGTGTGTTCAAGCTGCTGGATACGCCCGCGGAAGTGGTGTCTCGCCGCGCATCCGGTGAGAGCCGAAGGCAAGGGCCGCGTGGAGTTTGATCACGTCTGGTTTGCCTATCGCAAGCTTGATCCGGAGGAAGCGGCGGAGAAGAAAGTGGTGCCGTTGTCGTTGTCAAACAACGGCCACACGCCAGACCTGGTTGAGGCACGTGATGTATTCGATGATGGCTCAGGCTATGACTGGATCCTGCGCGACGTATCTTTCACCATCGAACCGGGTGAGAGCGTAGCCATTGTCGGACATACCGGAGCGGGGAAGACAACCATCATCTCGCTGCTGATGCGTTTCTACGATATCCAGAAAGGCGCCATCCGCATTGACGGGGTCGATATCCGCCACATGGACCTGAAGGAACTGCGCCGCCTGTTTGGCGTGGTGCTGCAAGATCCATTTCTGTTCAGCGGCACCATTGAAAACAACATACGTCTGGGCTCAAGCTGGATTACGGATGAGCAGGTGGAAACCGCGGCGGCCAATGTGAACGTGGCTGATTTTATCCGCACGCTACCGAACGGATTCAAAGAGCCGGTGCTGGAACGCGGAAGCACGCTCAGTACCGGCCAGAAACAACTGATCTCATTTGCACGCGCGCTGGCGCACAATCCCCGCATTCTTGTTCTGGATGAAGCCACATCCAGCGTCGATACCGAGACGGAGATACGCGTGCGTGAGGCGCTTGGCCGCATGGTGGAAGGGCGCACCTCGGTGATCATCGCCCACCGGCTTTCAACCATTCAGCGTGCAGACAAGATCATTGTGATGCACAAGGGCCATGTGCGCGAGATCGGCACGCACCAGGAACTGCTGGCCGAACGTGGGATTTACTGGAAGCTCTATCAGTTGCAGTATAAAGACCAGGAGCTGGGCGTACCCGGCGAAGAGGTTAGTGCGGACGATTAATTTCTTGCCTTTAGTCTCGAGCGAAGCGAGAGATCCCTACGATCTCGAAGCTGCCATCTAAAAAGCGATTTAGCCGCGAATCACGCGAATGATCATTCCTTCCAAATACGCGACTTGGTTTGAATCACTTGGTTTTAACGAAATCGCCTTTGGCTATGCCGGTCTGAAGCTTCTGTCTCCTGACGAACTCGAAGAAGGTCAGACGGGTTATTCGTCATCATCTGCAGGCGAAGCCTTGTGCGACGGCAAACCCGGATCCTGGAAAGCTGAATGGATAGCCATTGGCTATGATACTTCGCTTGGCGATCCGATCATCCTGGATACATCGAATGCTCAAATCATGACTGCCATGCACGGCGAGGGATCATGGGAGCCCCATCCGATTGCAAAATCACTCCATGCTTTCGGAATCGCTTTGAAGGAGATCCAGCGGGCATCCACGAGCCGTGAACACCCGGCTGCGTTGGAGAATAATCCTCTGTCTGAAGAAGAACGTGACCGCATTCTGGACATGATACTGACAGCCAGTGGAGATGGAATAAATCTGGAGTTCTGGCGGTTGATTCTGGAATGACTACCAATAACCAATAACCAAGTACCAATAACCAAAAACCTAATCCCCACCAACCACTTCTGGCACCATCGCTTTCGGCCGTCCGGCGATGGCGTAGTACACTACTCCGAGAGCCATCAGGCCCAGACCAAATGTGAGAGTGCTGACGGTTCCCAGTCGGCCCAGTTCAATCTGCTCAGAGCGATTGCGGATCAAGGCGAACACCAGCAGTGCTGCCGGACCTGCACCACACAAAATCGCGCCAGGTAAGCCACCCGGCACGCGGAAGGGACGCGGCATATCAGGTTCGCGCAGGCGCAGTATGACCAATGCGGCAAACTCCAGTAAAAGGCTGGCGCCATAGAGCAGAATGTCCAGCATCACCAGGCGGTCAAACTTCAGCCAAGCGAGAGCGCCCAGGCCGATCCAAGCACCAGGATTGCCACCCAGGGAGCGCCATTGCCCAATTTGCGGGTGAAGATTTTCGGGAGATGTCCATCATGGGCCATCGCCACGGGAATATGGGAGTAGGACATCACCAGTGAGTTGAACGAGCTGAACTCGGTCATCATGGCGCCGCAAACCAGCGCCACACCCAGCCACGGCCCCACCACGATGGTGGCAATGCTGGCCCAGCTGCCGTTGTTCCAGACGTCCTGCGGGATATGCGTATGCCACACGGCCGCAACCGGGATCACATAAGAAAGCACGATGGCCAGCAGCGTCACCATCATCACTCGCGGATATGTTTTCTGTGGGTTCTCAACTTCGTTGGCGACGGTGGCTGCGTTGTCCCAGCCCATGTAGTTCCACATGGCCACCAGAACGCCGGTCAGGAAGTTTCCGTCAGACGCGGTGGATGCAACCGGAGTGATGTGACGCAGGAGCGCAATGATCGTGATGACCACGAAAGGGCTCAGCAACAAAATACCTGTGACCACGGAACTATCCCCCACGGCTTTTGCGCCCATCATGTTCCAGATCAGACAAACGATGATCAGGCCTGCGGCAATGGCAATTCCACGGCCGCCCACTGTTGCTGCGGGAAAGAGCTTGCCCAGGTACGCGACGAAGAGACTGGGATAGATGGCCATATCAAAGATGCTGGCCACCAGTGAGAGCCATGCCTCTTGAAAGCCCCAGAACGGACCCATGGCGCGACGGACCCATACATAAAAGCCGCCCTCCTGCGGCATGGCAGCGGAGAGCTCGCCCACCATCAGGCCGGTAGGCAGGGCCCAGAAAATGGGGATGATGAATAGAACGACGAGGGCCAGCTTGTAGCCGGAGTCCTGGACCAGTTCTTCGACTCCGTAAGGGCCGCCTGACACCATGAAGTAGGTTGCCGCAGCAAGAGAAATCAGACTCAGCTTGCGGCGCGAACCAACCTGAGTTTTCTGCATTGTCGTGATGCGAAATATAGCATCTTGCTGCGGCAGCGCGCGTGGAGAGTTAACAAAATCTTTGCCCGGATCCGCAGAGTCTGAACTGCGGCAACGGATAGCCGAAGTTCCGTCACAAATAACAAACGGCCTCTCGGCAAAAGGTAGGCAAACCTCAAGGTTTCAGGCAGAATTGGTTGATATATGACCGACGACTTACTTCGTTTCCGCTCTGAATTTCCTATTCTGGAACGTTCCACCTACATGATCAGCAACTCGCTCGGCGCCATGCCTCGCGGCGTGTATGACTCCGTACATTCCTATTGCGATATGTGGGCTACCCGCGGAGTGCGCGCGTGGGAAGAGCACTGGTGGATGCAGGCGCGTGAAGTGGGAGATACCATCGGCGCCATCATGAACGCGCCTTCAGGCTCGGTCAGCCTTCATCTCAACGTGACCAGTTGTCAGGCGGTGGTGGCCAGCTGCTTTGATTTCAGCGGCAAGCGCAACAAAATTGTCTACAGTGACATGAATTTCCCTTCGGTCATGTATTTCTGGGAAGGGCAGCGATCTCGCGGCGCGCGCGTGCAGATGGTGAAGACGGATGACGGAATCCACGTGCCCATCGAGCGAATCATTGATGCCATTGATGAAGAGACGTTGCTGGTGCCGATCTCTCATGTCGTCTTTCGCAGCTCGTATATCAAGGACGTGAAAGCGATTACCGAAAAGGCACATCGTGTCGGCGCCCATGTGGTCATGGACACCTTTCAATCGCTGGGCAATGTTCCCGTGGACGTGCAAGCCCTCAATGTCGACTTCGTGGTTGGCGGAGTGTTGAAGTGGCTCTGCGGAGGCCCTGGGACCTCGTATTTATATGTGCGGCCTGATCTGGGTGCGAAGCTTGAGCCCGGATTCACGGGCTGGTTCGCCCACGATAATCCTTTTGCTTTCGAAATCGGCCCCACACGATACGCCGAACCGCCCTTCCGATTCATGCAGGGCACGTCGAATGTTCCCGGTTTTTATACTGCCATGCCGGGACTGAAGATTATTCGAGAGGCCGGTGTGGAGCGAATCCGTGCCAAGTCCAAAAAGATGACTTCAAGATTGATTGAACTGGCTGACCAGCGTGGCTGGAAGGTGAATGCTCCGCGGGACCCAGAGCAGCGTGGCGGGACGGTAGCTATCGATATGCCGAATGCGAAAGAGGTCTGCGCTGAACTGCTCCGGCGTGACGTATTGGTGGACTTTCGCCCGAAAGCCGGTGTCCGCTTCTCACCCCACTTCTACAACACCATGGAAGAGATCGATCGGGCAATCGCTACGGTGGATGAGATCCTGAGCACGATGCGCGTGCCGGCGGGGAAGTAATCAGGGTTTTTATCCCGAGCGAACGCAGAGGGATCCTGCCTACTCGCGTTCAGAATCTTAAGGCCGCGAACCGCAGATATCTCCTGCGCCGAATCTGATTGAATCCTAGGCTAATGGTCAAGCTGGCTAACTGGCTAATGGCTATTTGCCAATTGCCATTTGCCAATTGCATTTCCGCCGAACCTTACTTGTCACCCTGCACCATAAATCTTGCACATTTCTCTTGACAGTTCGCCTTTTATTCGTGAATACTTCGCCTGATGGCTATTACTAAACGGCAACGTCAGGTTTACGACTTTATCCATGGCTTTGTGCAGAAGAACGGCTACTCGCCGTCTTTTGAAGAGATAGGCAACGGTATGGGCCTGAGCTCTCTGGCCACCGTGCACAAGCATATTTCCAATTTGGAGAAAAAAGGGCTGATCAAGCGCGACTACAATCGCAGCCGCTCCATTGATGTTCTCCCTGTGCGTGGCCTGTTCAAGCGGCAAGTGCAGAAGGCTCCTTCCGAACTTGCCTTGCCGCTGCTTGGCCGTATTGCCGCCGGCCAGCCCATTGAGGCCATTGAGACCCCTGAAACCATCTCCCTGGGTGACATCACTCGCTCCAAAGATGTTTTCGTGCTGCAGGTGAAGGGCGAAAGTATGAAGGACGAGCACATCGTGGATGGCGACTACGTCCTGGTGGAGAAGACGAATACATCACGCGACGGCGAAATCATTGTCGCCCTGGTTGACGGCACGGACGCAACCCTGAAACGCCTTTACCGCGAAGGCGTCAACATTCGCCTCCAGCCATCGAATGCCGCCATGAAGCCCATCATCGTGCCCGCCAGGTCGGTCCAGATTCAGGGCAGAGTGATAGGGGTGCTGCGCAAGTATTAATCGCGGAACGCACGGCAGTCACCGATACATTTACGGCAAAAATACAAAAGGCCCGATTTCCCGGGCCTTTTTCCCAATCAATAATCTTGTCTTACTGGACGTTGGTTTTTTGCGCTTCTTTCGCCTTCGGCATCTCAAGCACGTTCACCTGTTTGTTGAGGGCCTTTTCAATCACGTCGCGTCCAACATAGCCAACAATCTGCTCCTGCACCTGGCCGTTCTTAAAGATCAGCAATGTAGGAATACCCCTTACACCGTAGCGCTGCGGGGTGATCGGGCTGGTGTCTACGTTCATTTTGCCGACACGTACTTTGCCCTGATAGGCAGCTGCCACTTCATCCACCACCGGTCCCAGCGCTTTGCACGGGCCGCACCACGCCGCCCAGAAATCAATCAAAATCGGTTGGTCGCTCTTCAGTACTACTTGATCAAAATTCCCGTCAGTTATTTCCAAAACGCTCTCGCTCGCCATTCAGCCCCGCCTTTTTATAAATGTTCGTCGCCTTTTAAGATTCGGTGTTCTTTTTCCCCACCTATCGTAACAAAACATTAGATGTAACTGAGATGCACAAGTCGCATCTTTCCCTAACTGATTGCACCTGAACCACATAGCAGCTAACGGATCTCTACGGTGGATTTATCGGGAAAAGCGGAAATCTCGTTACCAAAGTGACATGGACGAGGGGCCAGTGTGGCGATATTCTCCTCCACGGTGGTAAGGCAGTTCTGGGGGAGGGCTGCCTGGCGTCCTGCGATTCACTTCGCAGGACGCTTACTCTTTGAGGTTCATTCAAGGACCATCATCGCCTGAGGCTCGTTCTGCCCAAAGAATTATTCCCTGAAATTACATCCGTTTTCGCCAGAAGGAATGTGATTCCTGTAATCGGATAGAGATCATTCCTGTCTGCCACGGCCTCTCTGCAGCCTCAGGAGAGAGAAGCCTCGCCAGTGTTATCCTCATAGTAGGACTCGATTTTCTTGATCCGGAAATAGAACCTGACAATGAGTACAAGCGCAGAATTGACCAGAACTGAACAGCAGTCCCTCGACCGTGAGCGTCTCTTTAACGCCTTCCGGCGCTGGGGATACCTGAATGCCAACCTCAATCCTTTTGGAGGGCCGGTTGGTGGTGGCTATCCTGATCTTCCCATCCAGGGTGAAGGTATTGAAGACGCGCGTAAGGCCTATTGCGGCACGATTGGCGCTGAGTTTATGCACCTGCCCCAGCGTGATCGCCGTGAGTGGATCCAGGCGCATATGGAAAAGCCGGAGAAGCAACAGGTAGACCGGCGCTGGCTGGCTGATCGCCTGATGCAGGCCGATCTTTTTGAGCAGATCCTCCAGACGCGTTATCTGGGCACCAAGCGATATTCGGGTGAAGGCGCAACCTCGCTGATTCCGCTCCTCGACGTAGTTCTGGAAACCGGTGCTGACCTGGGCGCCAACACTTCTGTGATGGCCATGAGCCATCGCGGACGTCTCACCGTGATGAACCTGACGGTCGGCATCCCGGCGGAAAATGTTTTTGCCGGATTCGAAGATGTGGATCCCGCGCAGCGTGCTGGGTGGTGGCGACGTGAAATATCACCAGGGCGCAACCGGTGAATATGCCACACGCAATGGCAAGACCTTGCGCATGCATCTGGTGTCGAATCCCAGCCATCTTGAAGCGGTTGACCCGGTGGCTCTCGGCCGTACTTTCGCCAAACAACGCCATTCAGGTTCCGAAGGCGTGAAGCAGGTGATGCCGATCATCATGCACGGTGACGCCGCATTCGCGGGCCAGGGCATATGGGCGGAGACGCTCAACTTTGCCGGACTGAAAGGCTTCAACGTTGGCGGCGCGATCCAGATCATCGTCAATAATCTGATCGGCTTCACGACCGGTCCGAAAGAGCTGCACACCTCGCTCTTCTCGTCTGATCTGGCCAAGCGACAGCCGATTCCAATCTTCCACGTGAATGCTGAAGATCCCGAAGCAGTTTTGCGTGTGGGCAAGATGGCGGTTGAATACCGCTACCGCTTTGGTACGGATGTGGTGATTGATTTGATTGGATACCGCCGCCACGGCCATAGTGAAGTGGACGATCCCACCATCACGCAGCCGTTGCTCTACAAGAAAATCAACCAGCATCCGCCGCTTTACCAGATCTATGCAGAAAAAAACCAGATTGACACCGCTGAGATGTCGGCCCGGTTCCGTGAGCGTATTGACACGGCTTACGACAAAGCTGCCAGCATGCAGAAGACTCCCGTATTGCGCGTGCTTCCCAGATATTGGGACAAGTACGTGGGAGGCCGTTACAACCCTGATTTTGAAGTTCCAACCAATGTGGCGGAAGACCAGCTCAAGCACATTGCCGGCAAGCTCACCAGCTATCCCAAAGATTTTGCCATCCATCCCAAGATCAAGAAGCTGCTGGAGCAGCGTGAGAAGATGGGCTCGGGTGGGCTGCCGTTGGATTTCGGCATGGCAGAGGCCCTGGCTTTCGGATCGTTGCTGGTGGAAGGCATTCCAGTCAGACTTTCCGGACAGGACGTCCGTCGCGGTACATTCAACCAGCGTCACTCCGTGCTGATCGACACTGAAAATGAGCGCGAATTTGTGCCGCTCTCCAACATTGCGCCTAATCAGGCGTGGTTCGAAGCCTACAATTCGATCCTCTCCGAAGCGGCCGTACTCGGCTTTGAATACGGTTTCAGCCGTGATTATCCTGATGGCCTTACGCTGTGGGAAGCTCAGTTCGGCGATTTTGCCAATGGCGCCCAGGTCATCATCGATCAATTTCTGGTTGCGGGTGAAGACAAGTGGGGACTGCTTTCCGGTCTGGTCATGCTGCTGCCGCACGGCTATGAAGGCCAGGGTCCGGAGCACTCCAGCGGACGCATTGAACGTTACCTGCAACTCGCCGCCAAGGACAACATTCAGGTCTGCCAGCCATCCACGGCCGCGCAGTATTTTCACATGCTGCGCCGGCAGGCTCTGCGCAACTGGCGCAAGCCGTTAATCGTGTTTACGCCAAAAGGCATGTTGCGCCATCCTGATGCAGCCAGTCCGATCAGTGAATTGAGCAATGGCCGCTTCCAGACCGTGATTCAGGACAACCAGATCACCAATGCGGAGCGCGTGATTCTGTGTTCCGGCAAGATCGGGCATGAGCTTATTCGGGAACGCAAGCGCCGCAATGACACCAAGACAGCCATTCTGTTTCTGGAGCAGCTCTATCCCGTTCCGGAAGCTGATCTGGAGGCGGCGATTGCGAAGCATTCCAACGCTCGTGAATTTCTGTGGGTGCAGGAAGAGCCTTCAAACATGGGTGCACTGAATTTTCTGGCGCCGCAGCTGGAGCGACTCACGCGCGGGCTGCCTCTGCGGTCAGTAAAGCGTTCGGCCTCGTCCAGCCCGTCTACCGGATCGCACACGGCGCATGAAATGGAGCAGAAGACTTTGCTGGAGCTGGCGTTCAAGGCGTTTTGATCTGCTCGATAAGGTCGATGTAGAGACGTAGCTTGCTACGTCTCTGGTTTTTTGCGGCGGCGAAGGATCTTCACGTGTCCCGCAACTCCTCTTAGCCGCTAAATTGCTAAAATGTTTGCGACGCCTTTTTCATACCGGTCATCATAACTTTCGAGGAAAGGTGATTTAAAAATGGCACAAGGAACCGTAACGGCCCATGAAGTCCCCGCGCTGCCGTATGCGTATAACGCGCTGGAACCCCACATTGACGAGCAAACCATGCACCTGCACCATGACAAGCACCATGCTGCCTACGTCACCAAGTTGAACGGTGCAATTGAGAAACATCCTGAGCTGGGCAGCAAAAGCCCGGAAGACCTGATCAGAAATCTGAATTCGCTGCCGGAAGATGTTCGCGGGGTCATCCGCAACAATGGCGGCGGACACGTGAATCACACCATGTTCTGGCAGATCATGGCGCCTGGAAAAGGCGGCAATCCCACCGGCGCTATTGGCGACGCGATCACTAAGACTTTCGGAAGCTTTGATGCGTTCAAGGAAAAGTTTGAAGCCGCCGGTGTCAATCAGTTTGGCAGCGGCTGGGCCTGGCTGGTGAAGACCAAGTCTGGCGAATTCAAAATTACGTCGACTCCCAATCAGGACAATCCCATCAGCAACGGCGAGTTCCCACTGCTCGGCAATGACGTTTGGGAACACGCGTATTACCTGAAGTATCAGAACCGCCGGCCCGACTACCTGAAAGCCTGGTGGAACGTGGTCAACTGGGACGAAGTGAATAAGCGCCTGGCAAAGGCCGATAGCTTCCTGAAGTAAATTCAATCTTCGCAAAAACAAGATGCCGCTCCTTCGGGGGCGGCTTTTGTTTGTTCGGATAGAGATCCACGCTTCGGGGTTAAACCGCCAATGAAATAAATGTTCGCACCACTCCACTGATTAAAAGGGAAAAATCATGGCGAAGAGACGCGGCATGCCGCGTCTGAAAACGAAGCTCACGGTTTTGCTCCCTGCACCAGCCACGCAGCCCAACCGGTACAAATTGAGATCAAGGTCGAGAAGATTACCGGCGGCGGAATGAAATACATCTTGCTCAGTACGATACCCACCACCTGAAGTCCAAAGAATACCCACGCCAGTGATACGATCGCCTGCGGATTGCTCCGTGCCATCGCGCCCAGTTGCCACGCCAGAAACGCCGCGAACAACAGATATGCCGTGCAGAACAGACCGAATCCCTGATAGAAACCGATCGTAGGTGTAGTCGCGCTGCCCACTTTGAACTGTACGTTTTGCATGGCGTCGCGCACTGCAATGCCTTCCGCCGTTGGCGGCTTAAAGGTCAGAAAGCCTGTGGTGTGGCCCGCAGCAAAAAGAATGAGCAGTATTGACGCAATTCTGTAGAGCAAAGTGGCGTTCATGAAAAACTCCTTCCAGACTGGCAAGTTGGTGATTCAGGCGGTTCAGTGTACCTGAAATAAAGCAATCGGCTGGCCAAAATACCGCTTGGCGCAGCGGGTCTGTTCACAAGAAAATCTCGTTGCCCTAAGGCAATTTTCCCTCTCCCAGGTGTGGTGTTGATATAAGGCAGTGCAGAATCGTTTCTAATCGTACATGGCTGCAAAGCCGAGCGAAAAAGAAGTACTTGCAGGCCCTGAAACAGGCCCTGATACCACTCATCGAGAATAAAGGGCTGCTCACGGAGCAGCCCTTTCCTTCGTCATTCATCATCCATCATTTGCCCGCTTTTCCTCGCCGCTGGTAAACTTAGGGGTTTGCCCCTGCTCGATCAGACTCTCATATAAGGTTCTCTCATGGCACAAGCTACAGATATTGCAATCGTTAGTGGCGCACGCACGCCCATGGGCCGCTATTGCGGCAAATTGCGTGATTTTACCGCGATGGACCTGGCCGCCGTCGCCAGCCAGGAAGCCATTCGCCGCGCCGGCGTTGATCCTAAGGAATTCGACCATGCCGTCTTCGGCAATGCTCAGCAGACCTCAGGCGACGCCCTTTACGGCGCTCGCCATGTGGCCCTGAAAGCCGGTCTTCCCATTGAAACCCCTGCGCTGACCGTCAACCGCCTCTGCGGATCGGGCATGCAGTCACTGGTGAACGCCGCTCAGATGATCCAGCTCGGCGAAGCCACCACCGTTCTGGCCGGAGGCATGGAATCCATGTCACAGGCTCCGCACGTGATTCGCGGAGCGCGCTGGGGCCTGGGCCTGGGCGAAGGCAAGATGGAAGATTCGCTCATGGTCGCACTCCTCGACACATATTGCGGCCTGTACATGGCGAACACCGCCGAACTCTATGCGGAGCAGCAGGGAATTACTCGCGAAAAGATGGATGAATTTTCACTGCAATCACAGCAGAAGGCCGGCGCCGCCCAGCAGGCCTGCCGCCTGTCGGATGAAATCACGCCGGTCGCGCTCAAGAATCGCAAAGGCGAGCCTACCGGCGAGAAGTTTGAAAAAGACGATCATCTCCGTCCCGAAACCACGATGGACATTCTCGCCAAGCTCAAGCCTGCCTTCGGTAAGAACGGAACGGTTACCGCCGGCAACGCCAGCGGCATTGTGGATGGTGGCGCGGCGGTGGTCATGATGTCGCTCGATCAGGCTGCGAAGAAGAACCTGAAGCCCATGGGACGCATCGTGAGCTGGGGCATCGCCGGCGTCGATCCCAGAATCATGGGCAGCGGCCCGGTGCCTTCCACACGCCTTGCGCTGAAGAAAGCCGGGTTGAAGCTGGACGAGATCGATCTGGTCGAAGTGAATGAAGCCTTCGCCGGACAGTATCTTGCAGTGGAAAAAGAACTGGGACTCGATCGCAGCAAGGTCAACGTCAATGGTGGCGCCATCGCTCTGGGGCATCCTCTGGGCGCGACCGGAACTCGCCTGGTGATTACGCTGCTGTATGAGCTCCGTCGCCGCAAAGCCCAGTACGGCCTGGCGACAGCATGTATCGGCGGCGGCCAGGGCATCGCCGTGATTGTGGAGAATCTGCAAAGGTAAGCCTTTACCACTGAGGCCACAGAGGGCCACAGAGGAAAACCGTAACCACAAAGGACACAAAGGAACACAGAAGGCGGATACCAAGGACAAATACTTCGCCGGTCGGCGTCATAAGGTGTCGACATCTTTGTCTCACGGGCGGATCGACTGGTTGAAATTTCTGAAATGAAATACTCAGTGTTCCTCTGTGTCCTCTGTGGTTCAACCTTCGTGATCCTTCGTGCCCTTTGTGGTGAAAAAATGAGGAATAGATGACGATCAAAAAAGTTGGTGTACTCGGATGTGGCCTGATGGGTTCAGGCATTGCTCAGGTCAGCGTCGTTGCCGGCTATGACGTTGTGGTCCTGGAACAGGACCAGAAGTTTCTCGATAAAGGCTTTGCCGGAATCGAGAAGTCTCTCAACAAGTTTGCAGAAAAGCCGGACAAGACCGGCATCACACCGGAAAAAGCCAAAGAATCGCGCGCGCGCATCAGCGGGGCCACCACGCAGTCGGCTCTCGCCGATTGCGACATCATCATTGAAGCCATCATTGAGAACGTGGAAGAGAAGAAGAAGATGTTCGGCGCGCTTGACGGCATTGTGAAGAAAGACGCCATCTTCTCCAGCAACACGTCATCTATCTCAATTACCGAAGTCGCGGCGGCCACTAAGCGTCCTGACAAATTCGTTGGCCTGCACTTTTTCAATCCCGTGCCGCTCATGAAGCTGGTGGAAGTGGTGCGCACCATCGCAACCAGCAACGCTGCCTTTGACGCCGCGTATGAATTCGGCAAGAGCCTGGGCAAGGTCCCTGTCCGCACCAGTGACAAGACCGGCTTCATCGTCAACCGGCTGTTGGTCCCTTATCTTCTCGACGCCATTCGCGCCTACGAAGAGGGCGTGGGATCGATCTCCGATATCGATAACGCCATGAAGCTCGGCTGCGGCTACCCGATGGGTCCATTCACGCTGCTCGATTTCGTCGGACTCGATACCACCTACTACATCACCCACGTGATGTTTGACGAGTTCCGCGAACGCCGCTTCGCGTCACCGTCGCTATTGAAGCGGATGGTGATGGCCGGCTGGTATGGGCGTAAATCCGGCAAGGGTTTTTACGATTATGCTGATCCGAATAATCCTGTGGAGAACAAATTCTAGCGGCAAAGGCTTTTGTTTAGATTTGTTCTGGATTCGTGTTTGTTCGCGTGTATTCGCGGCTGAGAGGTTTTTGCATGGCTTTCGAGAACGTCAGACTAGAAAAGAAAAACCAACATCGCGTACGTCACCATTGACCGGCCCAAGGTGCTCAACGCACTCAACATGGCGACCATGGGCGAGCTTGAGGAGGTCTTCACGGACCTGGCTGCTGACAGGGATACTCGTGTCGTTATTCTCACCGGCGGCGGTGAGAAGGCTTTTGTCGCCGGCGCAGACATCAACGAACTGGCAAAGAACAACGCCGTTGAAGCCAAGGCGTACACCCATCGCGGGCAAGCTGTGCTTGACCTGATCGAAAACCTCGGCAAGCCTGTGATCGCATGCGTCAATGGATTCGCCCTCGGCGGTGGCTGTGAGATTGCCATGGCGTGCACCATGCGGCTGGCCAGCGAAACCGCCAAATTCGGACAGCCGGAAGTGAAGCTGGGTATTATTCCCGGTTATGGTGGAACGCAGCGCCTTCCCCGTCTGGTCGGCAAAGGCCTGGCCATGCAACTGGTGCTCACCGGCGAGATGATCTCAGCACAGGAAGCGCATCGCATCGGGCTGGTGAATGAAGTCTGTCCCGCCGATAAATTGATTCCTCGCGCGGAAGAGCTTGCCGCCAAGATTATCGGCATGTCGCCTCTGGCCATTCAGTACTGCATGGAAGCCGTGAATGAAGGTATGAACATGACCCTGCAGGAAGGGCTGTTCCTGGAAGCTACGCTTTTCGCAGTTTGCTGCTCGTCAGAAGATAAGAATGAAGGCACCAGGGCGTTTCTGGAAAAACGTCCGGCAAAGTTTCAGGGCAAATAGAGAGTCTCTCCGTATAATCAATCTATGCCTGACGAAATCGTCACATTATGGGCTTATCGCGACCTGCCCGAAGCCTTGATCGCACAAGGGAAGTTGCAGGCCGAAGGTGTGGAGAGTTTTCTTGCCGACGAGAATATCGTCCGAATGGACTGGTTCTGGTCCAACCTGATCGGTGGGGTGCAAACTTCAGGTAGCAGCCCAGGATGCCGAAGCCGCTCTAGCCATCTTGGGTGAGGAAATCCCCGCCGGCTTCACGGCTGAGGAGGTCGGTGAGGATTACCAGCAACCAGCCTGCCCCAAGTGCGGATCGTTGGACGTGGGTTCGAACCATTAACGAGCGTGCATTGGCGCCTTGTAGGTTAATTCCTGTGCAAATGTGAGTCCTGGGCGTACGGCATGGCAGATTACTGAAGACGAGGCATGACGACAAAGCGTGATTAAAGGCATCACCACAATCCGGCAGACCGTCAGCGCCAGGGATTATGAAGCGCTGGCATCGCTTTTTACCTCACTCGGCTTTGAGCCTGGCGAGGAATGGCAAAACAAGCGTAGCCGGGGCAGATACTTTCTGGCTCCGATCGGCAAAGTTGAGTTAGTAGAGGGCAAGGAGAAGTTCCCGGCCGACCTCTGGATTGAAGTCTCCGATCTGGACACAGTCAGCGTTCTGCTCAAGCAGCAGAAAACCAGACTTGTCTCCGATATCGCCGATACTGGCTGGGGTTCTCGCGTCCTGGTTGTCGAGCCGGCCAAAGGGATGCGAGTCGCTTTCTGGCAAAACGACGAAGCCAAAGATCAAGCCATGGAAGGCGACCTGAACGCGGAGGGAATGCGTTTTGCCATTGTCGTTGCCCGCTGGAATTCTTTCATAACCGAACGTCTGCTGCAGGGCTCAATCGACGCGCTTCGCCGCAGCGGCTGTGCGTCGTCCGACATCAAGGTTGTTCGCGTACCCGGCTCATTTGAAATTCCCTCGCAGGCACGCACTCTGGCAGAAACCGGAGATTATGACGCCATCATCACTCTCGGCTGCCTGATTCGCGGTGAAACCACGCACTACGAACACATTGCTACGGAAGTCACTCGAGGAATCGGCCAATCGGCGCAGGAGACCGGCGTTCCTCATACCTACGGCGTTCTTACCTGTGAGAACCTTGAACAGGCGCTGGACCGTGCCGGATTGAAAGCCGGCAACAAAGGGTTCGAAGCCGCCATTTCAGCCATTGAAATGGTCAGCCTGAAGCGCAAGACCGGTTCAATATAAATTATGGGAACACGCCGTAAATCGCGCGAGCTCTGCCTGCAGATGCTCTTTCAGTGGGACATGGGCAAGCAAACCCCGGAGCATGTTCGCAAGACGTTCTGGGCCGAACGCGACGAAGTGGACAGTGACACCCGCGGCTTCGCCGATGACCTGTTCAATGTCGCGGTGGACCGCCAGACGCAGATCGATGAACTGATTCAGAAACACGCACAGCACTGGCGCATGGAGCGTATGGCGGCCGTCGACCGTAACGTGCTGCGGACAGGTGTTGCCGAATTTCTAAGCTCCCGCGAGACGCCGCGACCTGTGGTAATCAATGAAGCGCTGGAGATCGCGCGCAAATTCTCCGCTCCGGAGTCAGTCCAGTTCATCAATGGAGTGCTTGATTCGGTGGGAAAAGAACTGACGAATAATGACGAAGTAACGAAGGTCGCGAAGCATGAAGCACCGCCAGACGCGTTTAGGCCCTGACGATCAATGCTAAAATAACGGTTCCTGGGCTTCTGGCTCTGGACTTCTGGTTCCTGGACTTCTTAAAAAGATACCTGCGGCAAGTACATCAAACGGACGTATTTTGAAAAAACCAATTACCTACGCAGATAGCGGTGTTGACATTGACCGCGCGGACCGCGCCAAACAGCGCATCAAGTATCTTGCTCATCGCACCTTCACCAAGGGCGTTGTCAGCGAAATTGGCGGCTTCGGCGGCATGTTTGCCGTAGACAAGAAGAAGTTTCGCGAGCCCGTGATGGTCTCCAGCGTGGATGGCGTCGGCACCAAGCTGAAGGTGGCCTTCATGATGAACGTCCATCACACCGTGGGCGGCGATCTGGTCAATCACTGCGTGAATGACATTGCCGTTCAGGGTGCGACTCCGCTGTTCTTTATGGACTACCTGGCCACAGGCACTCTCGAGCCGGAGATTGCTGAGAAGGTTGTGGAAGGCATTGCCGAAGCTTGCCGGCACAACGGTTGCGCACTCATCGGCGGCGAGACTGCGGAGATGCCCGGTTTCTATCCCAGGGGCGAGTACGATCTCGCCGGCTTCATCGTCGGCATGGCGGACAAGAGCAAGATCATCACCGGCAAAGATGTGGTTCCCGGAGATGTACTCGTCGGACTGCCTTCCAACGGGTTGCATACGAACGGCTATTCGCTGGCCCGCAAGCTGTTCTTTGACGTGGCCAAATACACGCCTGATACCTACATCAATGATCTGCATGGCAAAGCCGGTGCGGAACTGCTGAAGACGCACAAAAGTTATTGGCCGGTATTACGCAAACTGATGGATGCCGAACTCGTCCACGCCATGGCCCACATTACCGGCGGCGGCATCACGGACAATCTTCCCCGCGTGCTCCCGAAAGGCATGGCTGCGATTGTGGAGATGGGAACCTGGCCGATTTTGCCCGTCTTCTCTCACATGCAGAAGATCGGCAACGTTCCGCAGGATGACATGATGCGCACGTTCAACATGGGTATTGGCATGGTACTGGTGGTGCCGGCCAAGAAATTCAAGCGCGTGCAGGGAATCATCGAGAAGGCGGGCGAGAAGGCCTTTCTGATGGGACGTATCGTTAAGGGTGACCGCAAGGTCCTTTACGCCTGAGCATGGCTGCGCTCAAAAAAATTGGTATTCTGCTCTCCGGCCGGGGCTCGAACTTCGAAGCCATCGCTGATTCCATCCAGGCAGGACGTCTGCAGGCTGAGATCGCCATCGTCATCTCGAATCGCGCCGAAGCCCGGGGGTTGGAGTCGGCTAAAAGCCGCGGCCTTAAAACCCAGTTGATCCCTTCCAAGGGGCGAGTTCGCGAGGATCACGATCGGGAAGTGATTGCGGCTCTCAAGTCGGCGAATGTCGATCTGGTGTGCCTTGCGGGTTACATGCGGCTGCTCTCGCCCGAGTTTGTGCGCGCATTTACCAACCGTATACTGAATATCCATCCTTCACTGCTGCCGGCATTTCCTGGACTCGATGCTCAGAAACAAGCGCTGGACTATGGCGTCAAGGTCTCCGGCTGCACCGTGCATTTTGTTGACGAACATCTTGATCACGGTGCCAATCATCCTGCAAAAAACGGTACTCGTGTTGGAAGATGATGACGAAGAATCTCTCTCATCGCGCATTCTTGAGCAGGAGCATCTGGCCTACTCGGAAGCGATAGGACTGGTGCTGTCGGGTGAAATTGAAGTGCAGGGCGATAAAGTTGTGCGCAGTCACAATAACAAATCGAAATCTTGAAAAGCTGACAAGCCAAACATGCTCAAAGTGAAATTACTCTCTCCGCAAGCCAAGGCGCCAACCGTGGCGCATCCAGGGGAAGACCTGGGTTATGACGTGTATGCGCTCGATCTCGTGACCATACCGCCGCGCGGCCAGGCGATTGTGGCTACCGGCATTGCTGTGGAAGTCACCTCGCCTGACGGGGAACCGATGGGAGCGCTGCTGCGGGATAAATCCTCCGTTGCTGCACGACGCCTGGCGCTAACTGGCGGTGTGATCGATGCAGGTTATCGCGGCGAGATTAAAGTCCTGATGGAAAATCTGGGCGATGCACATGCGGTGATCAAAGCGGGCGACAAGATCGCCAACCTGATCCCGTACCCGGTGCTCACAGGAGAAGTGCAAGTAGTGGCCTGACCTGGCGGAATCGAAGCGCAAGGCGGGCGGTTTTGGATCGAGTGGAAGGTAGCTCTTTTTCTTAAATCCCGAGCTTTTTCTTTTAATCCCGAGCGAAGCGAGGGATCCGCTATGCCGTGAAGGTGCCTTGCGTTAGCCTTAGAATCGGAAGCGATCGTCCCAGCAAGCGTGAGGTCTTCCCGGATCAGTATCGTGGCCGTAGCGATCCCTTGCGGTGCTCGGGATTAAAATCAGAGAAGCTAGTTTCTGGCCATGAAGCCCACGAACAATCGCTCTATCTATAATCTTCCTGATGGCAAACTTCCCACCTGTTGACGAACAACTGGCATATATCAAGAAGGGCGCGGCGGAGATCATACGCGAATCTGACCTGCGCGAGCGCATGGAGAACTCCCTGAAAACGGGCAAGCCCCTGCGTGTGAAGGCCGGTTTTGATCCTACGGCTCCGGACCTGCATCTGGGCCACACGGTGCTTATGCGCAAGTTGAAACACTTTCAGGACCTGGGCCATACGGTGATATTTCTGATCGGCGACTTTACCGGCATGATCGGCGACCCCTCCGGCCGTTCCGTCACACGTCCTCCACTGACGCGTGCGGACGTTGATCGCAATGCCGAAACCTATAAAACGCAGGTCTTCAAGATACTTGATCGCGAGAAGACGGTCATCGACTTCAACTCGCGCTGGTTCTCGAAAATGACGGTGGAAGACTTTCTGCGTCTCTGCGCCAGGTTCACGCTTTCTCAGATGCTGGAGCGCGAAGAATTTCACAAACGCTTCCATGAGGAAAAGCCGGTGCACATGCACGAACTCATGTATTCCATTTGCCAGGGATATGATTCCGTGGCGCTCGAAGCCGATGTGGAACTTGGTGGCACTGACCAGAAATTCAATCTACTCATGGGGCGTAACCTTCAGCGTGATTACGGACAGCCGTCGCAGATTGTGCTGACCATGCCTCTGCTGGAAGGCACAGACGGCGTGCAGAAGATGTCAAAGAGTTATGGGAATTACATCGGCATCAACGAGCCCCCACAGGAGATCTACGGCAAGGTGATGTCGATCTCTGACACACTCATGTGGCGCTATTACGAACTGCTGACCGATGTGAAGGTCGACCAGATCGAACAGATGAAGGCCGATGCCGCTTCCGGAAAGCAACATCCCATGGAGTTGAAGAAGCAACTGGCCAGGAGGATCGTTGAGGATTTTCACGGCGAGGCCGCCGCACTTGCGGCAGGAGAAAACTGGGCGAAACAATTTCAGAAAGACCAGGTGCCTGAAGATGTGGAAACTCACGAGATCAAACTGGAACAGTATTTGATGTCGCCCGCCATGGTGATGAGTGATCTCCAGCGTGACGGCACCATGGTCCGTTTGAACAAGATCGTGGCTGATGCAGGCCTGGCCGATTCCACGTCCGATGCGGCACGAAAGATCAAGCAGAACGCGGTTCGCGTGAACGGCAAGGTGATGAGTGAATCCAACGCGCGCCTGGAGGCCAGTATCTTTGCAATCAATGAGTTCAACCTGCAGGTAGGACGAAAGATCAAGCGGATTGTATTGAAGTAAGAAATGATCTGTGGAGCGCAGCCGCCCCGGCTGCGCTTTTTTGGGGCAGTATAAATTAGCCCGCCGGCTCGGGACGGCTGCTTTCCATCTTGCCCCTCCTTTACCCCCCTCAAATCCTTGACCTAAAAAGGTTTCTTGACGCGGAACTCTATTTGGGGTGGAATAAGGCCATGACCAAAGCCGACCTTATCGAGGAAGTCTCACGCTTGGCAGAACTTACGCGCAAAGATAGCGAAATCATCGTGGAAACGATTTTTGACAGTGTCGTCAAATCTCTACGATCTGGTGACAAGATTGAGATTCGCGGCTTTGGCAGCTTCCGAACCCGCCAGCGCAAACCTCGCGTGGGACGTAACCCCAAGACGGGAGCGCGCGTGGAAGTACCAGCCAAGAAAATCCCTTACTTCAAGCCCAGCAAGGAGTTGAAAGACGTTATCAACCACGATAACGCATCGGCGGCAGCAGCCACGCCCAGCGCCACCGAGCCACCCGCGCAGCCGCAATCCTAGCTGGTGATCGCCTACTCACCTGCGAGTAGCACCCTTGGATACGGCCGCATTCTGCCTGGCGTCGAACGGCCGACGCCGATCCTTCGCCGCGTTCAAATTGGTATCTCACCCCGCTCGTTAGCCTTTAAAGGGCCAGATCCCGTCGCGCTATGCGGCGGCGGCTTTGGAGGCGGCGCCAAGCTGCCGGGCCGCGATTTGGCCGATAATGGGGATGCGAAACTCACGCTGGTTATAGGCCTGATACATCAGGAACAGCCAGAAGAGGAACATCGCCAGGGAGATTAACATCCGCACCGGTATGAGCGCGACGTAAACAAGTCCGCTCACCTCGCCTACCATCGCCCATAAAATTCTCCAGCCAAAGGAGAAGGCGATACATGCCACGCTGTAGAAGATAGACTGAAGGGCGTGGAACCGAACGAAGCGGTCATTTTTGTAAGATTCCAAACCCAGAAATACAGCGCCGGAAATAAAGCCGAGGATGTAACTGAGCGCGGCGGCCATGTTGCTGGTGAGACCGCGATTTACGCTGGTCGCGCCAGTCGTGACGGGCAAAGTTGTTGCCGCAACTGTTACTCCGCCGGCCGCTCCTCCGCCGGCCGCCGGCTTGCTCGCGTGCCCGCAGCTCACGCAAAATGAGCTGCCTTCATTCAGTGCGGTACCGCAATTCGCGCAAAATGCCATAAAAAACTCCTTCCAGGAAATCTGGTTCGTAATGTTGGTTGAATTGTTTATTCCGCGTCCTCTGAGATCTGGAATGTCCAGGCTGAGTCAAACATCATTCCATCCCCTTGGCCGCGCGCCACGTCTCCACCGGAGAAATTCTTGGACTTGGAGATCGGCCTGAGCACAAGTGCATACTCACCTGGTAAAAGCCCTGATTTGGTGGCAACCTCGAACTTTCCGGAAGCCGATCTGGTCGAGTTCACGGGGACTTTTTCTTCCAGAAAATGCGAGTAGACCTGCCACTCGGCTGTGGGCGTGGAGCGAACGTCTTCTTTGCCTTCGCTCGCGCCAACCAGACGGCAGGTATTTTGCGCGGGCGTTAGTTTTACGATGGCCGGCTCATAGTCATCGGGATTGATGCCAGGAGTTTTTGAAAAGTCCACAGTGAATTTGGGCGAACTGGTTTGCAGCACGTTAGCTGACGCTGGACCTGGAACGCCCCAGACGTAAGTGACCGTGGCCTTGCGGCGAGCCATCATTCCGGACAATATCCCTCCTGCCTGCTGCAAGGATGAGCTGCCCATATTCGCCCCTATACGTGAGGTCGCGCTGGCTGTCGCTGTCCCGATCCCCGCCTGCATCGCCTGCGTGACCACGGAGTCTCCAGCCAGGCTTTTCATCGATGAGGGCTTGGTCTTGGTCTGCGCGAGTTGTGTCTTTTCCAACGCCAGCGGCTGCGGAGCAGCGGTGCCCTGAATCACTGCCACTTTGGGCATTCGAGATTTTGCACCCGTAGACGCGGCTTCCGGCGCCGGAGTCGCCATCTGCGCCACGGGTGTATTCGCCGGCGGTTGCGTCAACGCCGAAGAAGGTTTGCCTGATGCGATGATCGCATCCAGTTCCGCTTGAGTTACTCCCGCCTTTTGCATGGCGATCAGCGCGCCTGGTGAGGTATCAAACTTCGCCTTGTTCGCCTGGATGGCGCTCACGATTACTGATTCCGGCACGCCGCCCTTTACCATCTTGATCACATCCGCGTTGGTGAGCGGTTTCTGGTTCTGTTGCGCCATCAATAGACTACAAGCGCTCAAAAGAACCATGCCGATTTTCAGGATTTGCTTCAATGTATGCATGACCTTTCCTCTATTGCTAAATGAAAGTTTTTATAAGTTGCTGGGCCACGGATCCAGCTTGCTGCCTTTCGGCCCTGTGACTGACAAGTTCAGCCCGTAGTAGGCGTAGATAAACTTTCCGCTGTTGTCACATTCTGCGGGCTGGACTCCAATGCCGAGCTTGTTCCCTTGCATGGAAGCGCCAATGGGAACGTCACTGAACTTGCAGCTGCCCCCGTCCACGCCAATGCCGGTGGAATTCAGGTCAGGACTGCCCAGGATCAGAGTTTGAACATCGGTATCAAGCACAAAGCCGGGCCGCATCTTGCTCACATCAATGAATTCACCCCAGGAGATCCGGGTTTGCGGGTAGCCATCAGAAGTCTTGCTGTCCCATAGCGAGGCATACTGGAAGAAAACCATCGTGGCTGATTGAGACGGCGCAGGTAGTTTTGCTGCCGTTAGATTGGCGTGATCCACGGGCGAGACAAACACGTCCTTTTCCAATGCAGTGGTAGGCAATGTCACAACAGATCGGGGAACACGCAGCAAATGCCGTGACTCACGTGCCGCCAGGAATGTCTGGCCAGGCAGTTGGGCTTGCGGCCCATTCACTGCGACTACAGTTAACGTGATGTTGCTGAGATCGTATTCATCCTGAATGGTGGGATCCACCGTGGCGATAATCAGATTGTCAGTCCACGAATCAATGCCTAGCTTCAGTGGGCTGGGATGATTGATGAATGCACCAACCAAATGAACTTCTCCAGCGCGCGGCCCGAAGTTGCAGCCTCGGATGGAATACTGGTTATTGGGAGCTGCTGAATTGCTGCCAGGATCCGGCGTGAAGACGATGCCTCTGGTCTTGCCACTCACGGAAGTGATAGTCGTTGACACGGTTAGAGTGCATCCGTTGACCGGCATGGCTGTTTTCTGACCAAGAGTCTTCGGTGGAGCGGCTGCAGCGGGGGGAATGACTCGCACCGGCGCAACTCCCGCGCGCTGCACTGGAATTACCCCCGCGCCCGTGGGATTAGTCCGCGGCGTGGTGCCACCGGCTGGTGAGCCGCCAGGCGGCAGCATTCCCGGGGTCGACCCGCCGGTTGGATTTGTTCCCGCTGCCCGTCACCGGGGTAGCTGTTTTCTCTGTACGCGTCTGCAGGCTTTGCTGCTGAAGTGCTTGCGAAACCGCTGGGTTCACACTTGGTTGTGTGCCGCCGGCAATCTTGATTTTGGGACCAGGCGTCAACTTGAGAGCGGCCACATTCGGTATTCGTTTTGTGCCTGTCGTATTGTTACGCGGGGCTGGGTTGTTTCCAGCACCGGAAATAGCGCCTGAACCGCCAGGAGTAGAAGGATTAGAGCTCTGGGCAGGCTGATTGTTGCTGGCCATCATCGCCCGGAGGATGTTCTTGCTTACACCAGCTTTGGTCAGGGCCACCAATCCGTCAGGTGATAGGTCAAATCGGTCTGGACCTGACTGAATTCTTGTAATGATCGTTGCTTCAGGAAGCTTATCTGTAACCATCCTGATGACAGTTGCGTTGGTTACCGGTTGCCCTGCTGCCTGGCCCCAGGCTCCAATGTTCCACGCAAGGATGGTAACTATCAGAAACAAGGTCGAAAGAATGGTCCGTCGCTGTGATGCTAGTCTGCTCATTCGTATCCTCCGCATTCGCAGGCACGCTGGCGGGAAGGCTGCCAGACGGCTCTGCCGCCACGCGAAAATGAATAAAGCCGAATTGCAGGACGGTCAAAGGAACTGCGTCTGATATTGAGCTGACCTGTTAAGTTATTTTGAATGAATACTTTGCCAGAAGAGATGAAACGTTCGACAAAGCTTGGCTAATCGGCTTACCGTGGACGGGCTGAGGATTCATCCTGCGTCACTGCGGCGATCAATTTCTCAGCACGACGAGCAATCAGTTCCATGCCATGTCCACGCGCCTGGGATATCAGCGCGGCGAGCTCGGTTCGGCCGGTCGGCTGACTCATCCTCAGTTGCAGTTCTCCAAGATAAAGGCGCGCTTCAGATTCAACGCTAAATAGCCCAATCCGATGCGAATCCTGTATCACTATCCGCAACTTTCTTGCTGCATCATCCAACGCTCTTTGCTTGCTCATACCAGAGGTTCCACTGCTCGCCCGCCCTGGCGCTCGGCGGAGTCAGCACGGGCCAGAATCAGCTCAAACGGCAAACGCAGCACAGGGAATTCGTGCAGGTCGGCCAGTTTCAAGCCTTGGTTGGCGGCTTCTCGCGCTTCATGGTATTTGTTTTGCGCCAGCAGCGCGCGGCCGAGCTCTGCATAAGCGGCTATCTCGCTGGCAGCCTGTTTCTCGATGGAGAGCGTGGTTATGGTCTCACGCAGTCGAGATTCCGCGGAATCCGCATGACCTTTCGCAATATCTACCTGAGCCAGGGAGACCTCCGTCAGTGTGGCGTTGGGAGTATCGTTTGCCTTTTTCAGGATCTCGATTGCTTCTTGATAATCCCGTTGCGCCGATTCCAGCTCACTCGCTGCCTGCTCTATGTCTCCGCGTACGCTTAAAGCGCTGGCCATGTTCCAGGGATCGCCACCATACGCGCGGAGTGACTTTATCTGGGGTTCAACTTCCCGGCGTGCTTGTTGCAACTCTCCCTGTGCCAGCAATAAAGACGCATGGTCAACGTGTCCTGGTTCCGTGCGCCCTCTGCCGCTGGATTCCGTGAGCTCCCATTTCTGGCGGAACAGATCAGCAGCCTGCACCAGATGACCGCGGCTAATTTCAATTCCGGCAATGTTGCCCAGCGCCTCCGCGGTATTTGCGCGGTCGCTGGCGATGGTGAAATTCGCCCAGGCCTCCCGATAGGATTTTTCCGCTCGTGCAAATTCACCTCTGGCCTCCAGCACCAGTGCCAGATTATTGAGTGTCACTCCGGTCATCTCGCGGTCACCAGCCAGTTTGAACGTGGCCAACGCCTTTTCATACAGAGGTACAGCTTCTTCGTCGTGGCCGGTCTGCCGGTTAGCTTCGGCCATCAATTGCAAGGAAGAAGCTGCGTCATTAAGGTCTCCGGCTGCCAGATAAATGTCGTAGGCCTCGCGGCACTGCGGCGGATTTTGCGCGTGCTCCCGGTTGAGAAAGCAGAGGTTCTGTTCAGCTTTCGCATAAACCAGGCTTTTCCCTTGAGCCTTGGCCTTAGCTGCCCCGGAAAGAGTGAGCTGATAGGCTGCCGACGCATCGCGCGCAAACCTGGTCGAACCCTCGCGCAAGTCCAGCATAGGATCATCCCGATCGGGCGAAGGAAGAGACCGCAGTTGCCTGATGGTTTCCAGTGCCGCATCCGGCTGGTATGACTCAAGCTGCAGCTTGGCCAATTGCAGACCGTACTCCAGGCTGTCCGGAAAAAGATTGTGCAGCACGCGATACACGTCAGCTGCCTTGGCACGCTCCGCGTTCGCATGGTAGTAACTGGCTTCAATCTCCATTTTTTGCACACGGGTCAGGCCGCCGGCAAGATCCAGCCCCCGTTTGGCTTCGACCTTGGCAAGATCGTCGTGGCCAAGGTGAATGTCCGCGCGCGACAGCATGGAGTAGGAGAGAGGAAATTTCGGGTCCGCCTTCGTCGCCTCGGCAAAGAGACCGCGTGCCGACGGATAGTCATACTCGCGAAGCTTCGCCAGGCCCAGTGAGTAAAAACGCGCGGCTTCCCGGTTTGACGGTAGCGAGGCGAGAACATTGGCATCCCCAGGAGTTTCCAGCGGAGGAATGCCCAATTGCTGGCGGAGCTTGCCTCCCACCTTTGAGACGAAATGAAACAAATCCTCAGCGGCGCCCACTTCGGCTAGCTGTGTCAATATCTCTCCGCTCTTAGCATCCTGTAAACGGACGTCCAGTCTCAGTTGCCGTTCACGGCCTTCACCAACAATGGTGTATGTGCCCAGCACTAAAACGTCACTATTCAGCGCAGTTCCAATGCGCGCGGTGGTCTGCTGATCAAGTGATACGCTGGGCGACCAGGGTGATGAACGCTGCAAATTGGCGACTTCTTCACCTGGCACCAGCCGCAATTTTTCACCCGCGGCCAGCTCCGTGCTCATCATTTCGGAAAATGCAGTGCCTAGCCAATTGTCTTTGCCGTTGCCGGATACGTTATGGAACCCAAGCACTGCTACCGATTTCCTCAGCACCACCGGAGCCATTGTGGAGGATGTGTGGCCTGCTTTCGTATCCAATGATTTACCGTGCCAGAGCTTCCATGCCACAACGCTCACCAGCAGAATGGCCACCGCGCCCGCTGTATAAAGTAATGGAGCGAGCCGTTTGCGCTTCTCTACGATCGGAGTAGCCTGCTCCCGTCCGGCCGTGGTTTGATTCGGGGCAGAAACACGCGTGTTCGGATCCGCGAATTCTTCGGGTCCATGACGTCCGGCTTCGCCCATGGACGGCGCTGATTCCGTGTCGGTGGAAGCCGGTGAGCCGTTTACGGAAAAACTGGCGATGCCATTACCTGACACGGGCGCGATAAACCGATATCCATGTCGAGGAATAGTTTCAATGAATCGCGGATTGCCGGAATCATCGTCAAGCGTGGCCCTGAGTCGCTTCAGGATCACATTCAGGCTGCCGTCAAAATCGACAAACGTCCCTTCAGGCCACAGCAGATGCCGCAAATCCTCGCGGGAGACGAGCTCGCCCGGGCGTTGCAGAAGAAAAACCAGCACGCGAAAAGGCTGATCCTGAAGCTTCACGCGCACCCCTTTACGGGTCAACGTGCTCTGAACCAGATCGGCCTCAAACTGGCCGAACCTCAGGATTTGCGAATCTCCGGCGGCGCTTTTCATAGGCCCAGGACCAATCGACGGGAACATCTTACAGCCAATTAGCGCAGACCTGTACCTGAAGTTCCATGCGCAGAAACCAGCTTTTTGACTTGCTGGGATTACATCCATACGCTTTTTGGGAAACTTAAGGTTTGATTCCTACCACGGCAAGCATTCGCCCGGTATCGCCTCTCTCAGCCCGGTAAGAGAAGAACCTCTTAGGATCGCATGCCGTGCAGTCGTTCAGGGCGATGATGTTTTGCTCGGGTACGCCGGCGGTCATCAATTGGCGGCGGTTTGCCTCCCGCAAGTCCAGGAAAAGCTTCAGGCAGAGGTCGCCATGGCCAGGCGCGCGCTGGTTCATGAAAAGCATTGGGTATTTTTCGCGTACCGGATCAGACTCCTGTGAATCGCGAAAGAGCTCTTGCGCGTACTCAAATTGTGACTCGAAGTTGGCTTTCAGCTCTTCTCCCACTTCGTAGCAGCACGCCTGAATTCCCGGACCGATGGCAGCGACCGTATCTTCCGGGAGGGTTCCATACTCGCGTCGCATCCGTCCAAGGCCTTTCTCAGCGATGCGTTGCACGGTGCCTCGCCAACCGGCGTGAAAAGCTCCTACAGCTTTGTTCTTTTGATCAATTAACAGCACAGGGAAGCAGTCCGCGGTCTGCACTCCCAGCGCGATTCCTGGAACATTGGTTACCAACCCGTCTCCCACAAGAGGTTTGCCGGCGGGCTCAGTGACTACGTGGATCAGGTCGGAGTGTATCTGGCGAAGCGTCACCAGCGGCCAAGTCTTTGAATTCGCAGCTCTGGAATTGTTACCCGTGCTTTCAGCAGAGCTGGCGCCCAACGCCGCCAGAAGCTGTTGCCGATTCTGCTCAATATTTGCCCGTTTATCATGTTGAGTGAATCCCAGATTCAGGGATCGCCCGCCATAGCACGTGCTTGCCCCGCCATTTCGGGTGCTGAATCCGTGCACCAGCCACGGAAGCTGGTTGAGCTTCGGAATCTGGATTGGCTTCAAGGTCTCTGGAGATGATCGCGATATAGTCTTACGGTTGCGCTGCTTGGTCACGGTAGCCACCCTCCATTTTACCGGAATGGCAGCCTGTTCTTGGGCGGTTAAAAAGCACGAGTGAGGCCGGGCGAATTCGCATCGAATTGCTCAGGCCACGAACAAACGCCGCTAACAAACAAAGAGAAATGAAAGAAAAGCCGGTTTTCAGGGTCACAACCTACAACACGCATAAGGGCCGGGGGATGGACGGCCGCATTCGTCCACCCAGAATTGCGCAGGTCTTGCGTGAGCTGGAGACTGACATTGTTGCGTTGCAGGAGGTTGTGAGTCTGAGCGGAGGTCGCCGCGAGCAGAACCAGGCGCAATACTTGGCGGACGCAATCGGATTTGAGTTTCGTATTGGCGAGACGCGCAAGCTCCGTGGGGCCGCTTACGGCAACGTTGTGCTGAGCCGGCTGCCGGTAAAGGACGTGGAAGTCTATGATTTAACGGCTTCCCGGCGAGAAGCGCGCGGGTGCATACGTTGTGACGTGGAAGTGTCGCCGGGGAAGATTGTGCACATCTTCAATGTTCACCTTGGAACAGGGTATCTGGAACGGCGCAAACAGGCGCACATGCTGGTCAGCAGAGAAGTCTTGCTATCACCCAAATTGAAACACCCGCGGCTGGTTGTTGGCGACTTCAATGAATGGACCAATGGGCTAGTCTCTCGTATGCTGCGGCAGCGTTTTGAAAGCGTTGACATTCAAATGCACCTGAATCGTCGCCGGACTTACCCTGGCGTTCTGCCGTTTATGCATCTTGATCACATGTATTTCGACCGCCAACTGGCCTTGGAAGAGTTCCTGCTTCATCGCAGCCGCAAGGCGCTCATGGCGTCAGACCATTTGCCACTGGTAGCTGGTTTCCGGCTCGAGGGGAAGTAGCCGGCTTCAACTTTTGGGCCAGGAGGCAGACTCCCTGAGCCAACCCTGAATTCGGCTTCTTGCATCATAAGACTCTTGGCGTGTTCAATGGAGATCGCTTGCTAATTAGTTGAGTCAGTTGGGATTGACAGCATTTGAAGAGTCTATTTAGGATGCGTGACGGATTTAATACGGGCATCTTCCATGACGGTCCTCTCATTAACTTTTCCCCAGAGTACATGCAAGAAGTTTGACTGTATCCGAGACCGCCAAACTGATGAATGTTAAAGGATCAGTTTTTGAGATAGAGTCTGCAGCCGCGGCATGCATTGTTCGTTCGCTCGTTTGAACTGCTTCTTCATCGCGACTGTTTCTGGGATGCCGGCGACAAAATGAAAGAGCTCAGTCCGAGTTGCCGGAGATTTCTGCGGAGGCCTGACGGTGAAGCTGCCTCAGGCGGGTATGCTTGTCTTTAAGGACGGGGAGGCCTTGAATGGCCATTGAGCGGGTGTCTGGTGTATCGAGCCTTATTGATGTGCTGGACCGGGTTTTAGACAAAGGCATAGTGATCGACGCATGGGTGCGGATATCGCTGGTTGGCATTGATCTGATCAGCGAACGAGCACGCGTGGTGGTGGCGTCGAGCGAAACATATCTGAGATACGCTGATTTGGGCGGGTTGTCAGGAACGATACCCTATCCGTCTCTGGTTGAGGGGCATGCGCGGAAAAAAGATGTTGTTGCCATGGAGCCGCGCCCATCTCGCCGGCGGCGATAAAGATCCGGGTCCTCTTGGGGGAAGCGTGGCGACAGCCGAGATGAAATTTCAGCCCAATGGAAGGCGCGCGATACTGCGCCGCAGTCCTGCGGCGTTGCGGTTGCTGGAGGCAGAACGCTCAGAGGCGATTTTCCCCATTCTTCTGGAGGAGATAGTAGCACTCGGCCACGCTCGCGCCATGGTGCTGGACGTGGACTTTGACACCGGGGAAATCACTCCGTCAGCCGCTCTCAAATGGCCGCGTCCCCAGACTGCCAAATTCGCGACCCAGGTCTGGGCAACCGATAATCCCATTTCCGGCGTACTGAACTCTGGTCGACCCGCTGCCTTTCCCAGGAGCAGCATCCATAACCGGCCTTTGTATATTCATCCCATTTTCTATTCCAACAAGGCCTTGTGCTGGGAAGCTGAGCGCGTCCGCTCGGCCAACTGCCTGGCGGTGCAGAATGCACGCAGGGAGAAGCGCCTTCGTCTGGAGGAACAGACCTGCGCCACCTGCGAGATGCGCGCCTACGCTTCCGTGATCGTCGTGGAGCTGGGCAGGAACAACACTGAAGCTGCCCTGGCGGAATTGGCGACCATTATCGAGCTGGCCAATCGCTGTTTGTCGCGCGTTTTCAAGGTTGAGCATTATTACAACCGCATGCGTGATATGGAGATCACGATTGCGCAGATGGGCACGGTCATGCAAAGCATGGCCGATCCCGTGATCCTTACCGACACGCAGCATCGGGTCATCATGCAGAACCGTGCCGCCGAGCGCTTCTTTAAAGTGCCCGATGACATGACGGAAGGGCTGATCCGCGCGGTTGAACTCAATAACATGCTTTTCTCCGCCGCCCTTTCTTCCATGCTGGTCCTGGGAAGTGACGCCCATCGTGATCTCACCCTGGTGGACGCGATTGAAGGCGATGAGATGCTGTTTGAAGCCGTTTCCGGCCCTACCTATGGACCCGACGGGAACCAGATCGGGACCGTGACGGTAATGCGCGATGTGACCGATCTCCGGCGGGCAGACCAGGAATTGTGGCTCAACTACGATAAATTGCGTGAAGCTGAAGAGATGGTCCGGCAGGACAGGGACCGGCTGAACCTGATCATTGAGAATGTCGGCGACCCGATCGTAGTGTGCGATAGCGCTGCCAGGATCGTTCTGGTGGACCCGCTTGCCCAGGAACTGTTCGGGGCCTCCTCGGACTCGCCTCGAGATCCTGTTCTGGTCAGGAACCAGAACGATTTCACCAACTACATCAGCTCATTCACCTTCTCCTTCGCGGAGCGCGAGACTGCCCCGCTTCGTATTTACAACCCCGGCGTTAAACAGGTGATCGAATACGATGCACGCTCCGGGAAGATCTTTGATGAACGCGGTCAAGTGTCGTATACAGTGACGGTTTTGCGCGACCTGACGGCATTGCGAAAAGTTGAGCAGCTCAAAGTGGAACGTCGGATGCTGGAGATCGAAAAGTTCGCCGCCACCGGACGCCTGGCCGCCACCATTGCTCATGAGGTCAACAACCCCATGGAGGCAATCAAGAACGCGATTTATCTGCTGGCGGGGGCGGTTCCAGAGAGCGCCATACCGGTTTACAACATTCTCAAGTCAGAAACCGAACGCGTTGCCCGCATTGTGCGCCAGATGCTGGGACTGTATCGCAATACTGAGCAGGTCAAACCGGTCAACGTAAATACGATTGTGGAAGACACTTTGCTGATTTTGAGCCGCCAGCTGCAGCGGGCCAACGTGGAGCTCCTGACCAACCTCAGGCCGCTGCCAGACGCCGTTATTGCCGCCGACCAGATTCGTCAGGTGCTGTCCAACCTGATTATCAATGCCAAGGACGCCATGCCGAAGGGAGGGCGGCTGCACATCCGGACGCGCCACATACATCGCAGAGGTGAACTCCAGGGATTGGTGCAAGTGGTGATCGCAGACACCGGTACGGGAATTTCCGAAGAGATGACACGTGCCATCTTCGAACCATTCGTAACTACCAAGGGAGAAAAGGGAACTGGCCTTGGATTGTGGATTGTAAAAGGGATCATTCAGAATCATGCCGGCAAGCTCACTGTGAGGAGCAGGATGGGTAAGGGAACTGTGTTCAGAATCGATCTGCCAGTCGTGAAATCGTGAGCGAGAACGCAAAACGCCGGATCATGGTCGTGGACGATGAAGCGTCTGTGCTCATCACCTATAGGCTGATTCTTGAGCAGCAGGGATATACCGTGGGCGCGTTCAGCAAGTCTGCTGACGCCATCCGTGCTCTTGAAGAAAACCAAAAATACGACCTGGTTTTGTGCGATTACTCGCTGGAAGAACAGCATACCGGATTTGAAGTGATTGCAGCGGCAAGGAAGCGGGATGATTGCATTCCCGCAGCGCTCCTGACCGGATATGCAACCAGGGACACCGCTGATGAAGCGGCCAGCAGACAGATTGTGATCATGTTTAAACCAATAGAAATTGAGGAGTTTCTGGCGACCACCGCGAAGATGATCAGGAGAGATGATGAGTGTAACGAAGAAAGCGGCCAAAAAAACAGTGGCTCGCAAACCAGCCTCTAAGCCAGTGACCAGGAACGGCACTGCGAAGGACCTGGCGCTGGAGCCAGTCCCTGGAAGGCTGGAAAGCGGCAGTTCTTCGCCACATCATGGCCTTTATGTCTATGGCGTGATTGAGATGCCGGCATTCGGCAGCTTCGGCCGCAGCAGCATTGGTTCATTTCATGAAGATGTCTTTACCGTTCACTATGGTGATGTGGCCGCCATCGTGAGCCGCACTCCTGTTTTCATTTTTGATCCCACCCGGGACAATGCTTTGGCCCATGAGCATGTCGTGGAAACCGTGATGAAGAGCCATACCGTGGTGCCCATGGCTTTTGGCACGGTGTTCCGCACGGAAGACGATATCAAGGAAGTGCTCAGGAGTATTTACACTTCTCTGAAAGAAGTCCTGCGGCAGATGACGGGCAAGCAGGAATTCGGACTCAAGGTCACATGGGACCGTGATCGCATTATCGAGGAGCTGAAGCGCGAGCACGAAGAGATCCGCCGTTTTCATCAGGAGCTTACCCGTAAGCACCTGCAATCAACATATTTCGCGCGCATGCAACTGGGCCGCATGATTGACAAAGCCCTGACCGAACTTTCAGCCAGCTACGTCCGTGATATCTATGAAGGGCTGCGTACGGTTTGCGTAGCCTCCAAAGACAATAAGCCGATCGGCGACAAGATGATTCTCAATGCGTCTTTTCTGATAGAGAAGGAACGTGAGACCGAATTTGACGCCGCGGTGACGCGTGTGGCCAGAAAGTTTGGCGAGCGGCTGAACTTCAGATATACCGGACCCTGGCCGCCCTATAATTTTGTGAATATCCGCCTGAAACTGGAAACAGGGAAATCCGGTTGATTGCCAATTCATTTTGACAACATGACAGAAATAAAAAAGGGCCGGCGAACCGGCCCTTTTGTTAATGGTGCGTTGAAGTTTAGAAGCTGAAACGGGCTCCGAACTCACCGGTGAACGCGCGCGGCAACAAGCTGCTCGTCGGGTTGATGAACCCAATTGGCTGCTTGAATGACGGATCGTCCACTTGGTTGCCAAAGTTGTTTCCATAATTGGCGTGGTTTGTCAGGTTGAACGCCTGGAACATCAACTGAAGGTTACGTTTTTCACCGAATTTGATGTTCTTTGCGATGCGAGCGTCCACATTGAAGTATGGATTGCCACGCAGGGAGTTATACGGCGAAATGACGCAATTGCCGCTGTAGAAGCACTTCGTTTCCGCCAGGCCCAGGCTATCGGGATCCGTCGGTGCCGACTGCGAATCATGCACGGGTGTCAACTTGGTTGCGGAAGCCAGATCACCCGGATTCGCCTTGGTTACAACCAGGGCTCCGGCATCACTGCCGCCGCCAAAGTTGAGCATGTTGTTGCCGGCAATCGCATTGTACGGGCGCGCCGATCCTGCCTGAAGAATTGGAGAAAATTCCAATCCCCATGGCAGGTGTGCGGTTGCAGCGATGGTGAGGTGGTGCCGTTCGTCATTGAACGAAGGACCAAACTCACTTGCCGCCAGCGGGGTCTGCGGATCGCGAGGATAGTAGCGGAAAGAGCCGCCATCTTCGTTGTAACCGACTGCACGGGCCAGGGTGTAGTTCATGGTCAGGTCCGTCTTGTGGAAGCTGCGCTGGCGATAGCTCACGTTCATGCCATCGTAACGCGAACGGCCAATCGACATTTCATCACGCACGCTACCCAGTTTGGGTACACCTGCCGCCGTGAAAGCGGCATCCAGCGGACGGAAGAATCCACCGAGCAGTTCCGGTTCTGCTGAGCGTGGTGATGTTGTTGGGATCAACAGGAATGTTCGGATCCAGGTTGATGGTCTTGTTTTCGTGCAGGCTGAGCACGTGAACGTACTCCACTTCGAAGGCTGACTTGGAGTTGATCGCCCAGGTGTAACCGGCGTTCATTTCTTCGGTGACCGGGGTGCGATAGTTGGGGTCCATCAAGCGACCGGTGGAACCAGGCGTAAGTTGCGAAGATGCCGGTGGGATCGTCGGAAGTGGATCGATGCCCAGACGCCAGTTGCTTAGCAATATTCCAGTACCAGGCACGGTGTCACCGTTCTGTTGGCTGATCGCGAAGGCAGTCTGGAAGATGGTTGAGTTTGCCTGTTGCTCCATGAACAGCGGGATGTTCTGGAAAGTGTTGTCATAATACATTCCAAATCCGCCGCGGAGAACATGATTACCGTTGCCGGTCAGATCGTAGGCGAAGCCGATGCGCGGGCTGAAGCCTTTGCTGTAATCGTTGGCTGGCTTAGCCACCAGTGACGCTGCCAGCGGGCTGAACTTGGCTGCTGCCTGAAGTTCCTGGAAGGTACGGCTGTTGGTGATATCAGATCCGCCAATGAAGTCAAAGTCCTTGTCCCAACGCAGTCCAAGGTTCACGGTCAGGCGCTTGCTGACTTTCCAGTCATCCTGGAAATACAGGCCAAGCTGCTTGGCGTCTTTGATGATGAATGTGGGATCGCCAACCGCGATGCTCATGCTTTGGACCAAGCCAGGCGCCTGGAATCCCTGCGGTGATGCTCCCAGAATTGCGCTGGGCAATTGGTTGAAATCGAGTTCCAGCGTGGGGTTGAACTCGAAGAAGCCGCCCATGAACGGTGTGAAGATGTAGTCAACACCGGTCTTGAACGTGTGATTACCAATCGTCTTGCTGACGTCATCCTTGAACTGGAACTTGCGCTGGATTGAGTTCTGCGGAACGTTGGTGTTGGTGCCGAACTGGATGGTGTGCGGGAACGTGAACAGAGGCGCGCGCGTTGTGCTGTCAATCAGGTTGTTCCAATACTGGAAACCGGCGGTGAACTGGTTGACCAGGGTTGGAGACAATGCGGAGTTCACCGTCAGGTTGGCCACCTGGAGGTGGTTCTTGGTAAAGTTTCCTTCTGTCGCGTCAAATGTGGCGCCACTCTGGTCATTCAGGCTGTTGTTGGCCTGCGTGGAGACAGAGAGGTAGGCAGAATTCTTGCTGTTGATGACGTAGTCGAGACGGCCGTTGATGCGGTTTTCGAAAAATGGAGTTGGGACGATTGAAATCGGCTGCGCTCCAAGGTTTTTCACCAGTGACAGTTCCGAGAACGCCTGGGGTGATTCCGATAGCGATGTATGCTCGCGCTGACGCTCCATGGCGAAGAAGGCGAACAATTTATCTTTCTGGATCGGTCCGCCAAAGGAGCCACCAAAGAACTGGCGCTCGTAAGGGGGATTTGCTTTCTCGGTGGTACCGTCGCCGACCGCCTGTACCTGGTCAGCGTTGAAATTCTGTTCGCGGAAGAACCCGAAAGCCGAACCGTGATAGTTGTTGCTGCCTGACTTGGTGATGACGTTAATCGCCGCGCCGGACGAACGGCCATTCACGGCCGAGAAGCGCTGCGTGGAAATCTGGAACTCCTGCACTGCTTCAGCCGGAAGCTGCATTACAGGTCCGCCAACCGTGTTGTCCTTGTTGTCGACGCCGTTCACGGTTACGTTCACGTTGCGGCCACCTTCACCGTTTACCGACAAGATCGAATAACGGTTCTTGGTCGGATCATATGAGTCCGCGGCTTTTACGCCAGGGGAGAGGTAGGCCAAGTCGGCGATGTCACGGCCGATCAGTGGCAGGTCGGTAATCTGTTGCGGTGTGATGTTGGTGCTGACATCCGTTTTTTCGCGGTCAACCAGAGGAGCGGCTGCGGTGACTTCCACCGTTTCGCTCACTCCGCCAGGGACCAGCGTAAAGTTCTGCGTGGCGGTTCTGCCAATCGCAACTTCCATATCTTTGGCTTCTGCGGTGGAGAAACCGTTTGCTTTTACCTTTACGGTATAGACGCCGGCTGCAATAGCCTCAAAGCGATACTCGCCGGCAGCGTTGGTCTGTGCGGTGCGGGTGGCGCCATTGTCTTTGTTGGTTATAGTTACTTCTGCGGATTTGATCACAGCCTGTGTTTTGTCTGTGACGGTTCCCTGCAAACTGGATGATGCCGTGACCTGCGCCCACATACTGGCGCAACCCAACAGCATGAAGCCAGCAAGGGCCAGCGCGATAAGCCGCTGCTTATGGTTCATCTGTCTCATTTGTGATTCTCTCCTCGTGATGTGCCGGCGACGCGCGGTCGCCGCGATAACGTTCTGGCCGCCAAATCCTTTACTCCCAAAGTGCGGAAGAAAAGCCTGGAGCCTGATCCATGAATGAGTTGAGGAGCAAGAGACGGAAGTGACGACGCCGTCAAAATTGGATTCCTCAATCACCACGGATCCAAACTTTAAGTGTGAAGAAACACCGGAACCGGCAAATGCTAATCAACCAGGCCCTTTGGTCCTTCTTCAGGAACTCTGCGTGTGTTTTTTTTGGAACAATATCTCTGACAGTTCGAAAATTGACCGCCGATTATGAAGCCCACCGGCGAATCCCCTACTAATTTCCCGCCAGACGCAGTGCCACCCTGAAAGAACCCGTCCCGAGTCGATCAAGCTTATTGAAAATGAAACACTTGTCCAATAATGGCGACGGATCTACAGGGCCCTATACCAAAAGAGCAAAGAATTTAGTCTTTCTTTGCGTTTTGTCACTGCTTAACGTTTCTTATGGCAATTTTTGGGCCGGGTATTCGGGCTGTATGTTTATGCTTGTAAGATGCTGAATTAAAAGACATTGTGAGATGAAGGTCAGCAACCCTCATGATTGCTAAAAGCCACAAAATCCAAAATTTCATATCGCCCAAATATGAAATATAAAAAATCCATGAAATTCTTTTACTAACTTAGAACCTTAGAGATGGGGTCTTTCTTGCCCGGCGATACGTATGTATGAACGTCATGCCCAGAGCAGACGCTATGATTTCGCCCATGTCCGCCGCGGATAAATATCAGAAAAGCCCAGATGCAGTCACGGCCCTTGCCAGAGTGCGTAAGGGCGATCTGGAAGCACTTGCCGTGGTCATGGACGAATATCAGGGACGCCTGCTGCGCTATCTGGTGCGATTGGTAAAAGAGCAGGCGATAGCGGAAGACCTGTTCCAGTTGACGTGGCTGCGGGTCATGGAAAAGATCAGGAGCTATGATTCGGCTCGCGATTTTGCCCCCTGGCTTTTTACTATCGCGCGCCATCTGGCGCTCGACCATCTGCGCCGTTACCAGCCTGAAAGTCTGGATGAAACTCTGCCGTCCGGCGATTCGCGTGAAGATATGGTCCCCAACGAGACGCCGGGAGCGATGGATAACTTACTGGCGGAAGAGCGGGCGATCCTGGTGGCACAAGCAATGCTTGAGCTGCCGCTGATTTTCCGTGAAGTGCTGTCGCTGCGGTTTGAGGAAGAAATGAAGCTTGAGGAAATCGCGGGGTTTTTAAGAATTCCGCTTTCGACCGTGAAATCGAGACTGCGTCGCGGGCTGGACGGCCTGCGTTTGAAGCTCGAAAAACAATATCAATGGACTGGCTATGAATGATCACAATCAAATTCGAAGCTTGCTTCCGCTGCAGGTCGCGGGCGGCATCAGCAGGGAAGAGCAGGCCCGCCTTGACGATCACCTGCGGGAGTGCAGTGATTGCCGGAGAGAGCTTGCGAGTCTGCGTACTCTGGCCGCCGACCTGAAATCTATACCAGAGCCGCAGCCTCGGCTTGGTCTGGCCCAAAGGACGCGCGCGCGGATCGTGGCTGAAATTGCGGCGAAGGCGGAGCGACGGCAAAACCAGCGCTCTATCGCATTACTGATTGCATTTGCATGGATTGTGACAGCACTAACAGCAGTGGCCGGCAGGTATCTGGCAGAGGACATTGCTTCATGGCTGAAGATGTCACCCTCTGCATGGGTGAATGCATTTATCTGGTACATGATTTTTTCCGCAGTCGCGTCCATCGCGTTTGCCGGCCTGATGGCGACACGCCATCGCAATGAGAGGAGATTGATATGAGTCGCTTTCGAGAAGAGCTTAGTGTTATTCCCGGGAATCGCCTGGGTCATTGCCGCACTGGCCGTTGTGTGTATGGAAGTCCTTCTGTGGCAGTTTGCGATTCCCAACGATGCCAATGTCAGGAATTGGCCGTTCCCGGCCGCACTCTGTCTCTCCACGTTCGCTTCAGGTGTGCTCGGTGCGTATGTCCTTCTAGTGGGCTATGTGTCCGGAGATGCCAAACGACGCGGTATGCGGCAGGCTCTTTGGACATTGATTGCGATCTTCGTGCCGAATGCCATTGGCATTATTCTCTACTTCGTGATGCGTGAACCGCTAATGTCATGCTGCCCGAAATGTGGCACGCCTAACAAGCCGAGCTTTGCGTATTGTTACCAGTGCGGAACGGAAGTAAAGCCGGCATGCCCGCACTGCCGCCGGCCGGTAGAGGCCAACTGGAAAGCATGCGCTTATTGTGGATCGGCCCTTGCTGGCAGCGGAGCAGGGCGCGTTCAGCCGGACAATCCGGCTGGAGATCCGGCAGCGGCTAAGTGATGTCTTAAAGCAAAGCCGTTGCTGGAAAAGGGCTTCCGATGGTCGCTAACATGCTTTATTTTCGATATCATATAGACACATGGCCACCAGTCTTGCCACCGCAACACGTCATGCATTTCAGACCGATGACAAACGGCTTCTTCCCATTGCGGAGAAGGTCTTTGCCCAGCAACGGCTCGCGTTTGACGATGCCGTGACTCTGTACCGCACCGGCGACATTCTGGCTGTGGGCTGGCTGGCAAATCATGTGCGTGAGCGCATGCACGGCAATATCACGTATTTCAACGTGAACCGGCACATCAATCCGACAAACGTGTGTGTTGCTGCCTGCCGGCTGTGCGCTTTTGGCCGCAAGAAGGATTCCGAGGGCTCCTACACCATGGCCCTGGAAGAAGCGTATGAAACGGCGGCGTCTGGCTACTCAGAAGCCGTCACGGAATTTCACATTGTCGGCGGCCTGCATCCAGACCTGCCGTTTCAGTATTACCTGGATCTGATTTCAGGTTTGAAGCAGCGTTTCCCCCAGGTGCATCTCAAGGCGCTCACCATGGTTGAAATTGCCTTTCTGGCCAAGCGCGCCAAACTGACGATTGAAGAAACGTTGCTGAAACTGAAAGCCGCGGGGCTGGATTCACTGCCTGGCGGCGGCGCTGAGATTTTCAATGAGCGTGTACGCCGGGTGATCTGTGACCACAAAATTGATGGCGACCAGTGGCTGGATACCGCTCGTACTGCCCACAGGGTTGGGCTGAAGTCGAATGCGACCATGCTGTACGGCCATATTGAAAATGAGGAGGACCGTGCCGACCATCTGATTCGCCTGCGGAACTTGCAGGACGAAACCCACGGCTTCCAGACTTTTATCCCTCTGGCGTTTCATCCGGCAAACACGCCGCTGGAACACCTGTTCACCACCACTGGCATGCTAGATATCAAACAGATGGCAGTCAGCCGTCTGGTTCTGGATAACTTCCCTCATATCAAAGCGTATTGGCAGATGCTGGGGCCAAAGATTGCCCAGATTTCACTGCGCTTTGGCGCTGATGACATTGATGGAACGGTGATCGAAGAGAAAATCTATCACGATGCCGGCGCTACCACGCCCCAAGGCATGCGCCGCACAGATCTTGAGCGCCTCATCCGTGAAGCAGGACGCGAACCTGTGGAACGTGACACCATGTACCGGCCGGTGGTAAGGACGGAGACCTCGTTCACGATCACGGTGTAGTTCTTACCACTGATTTTCACTGATAACACTAATCAGAAAAATCCGGCCGCGTTGTGTAAATCAGTGGTCGGTTTTCCCAAACACCCGCTCAAAAATCTTATCCACATTCCTTAACTGCCGCTGGATGCTGAACGCATGCTCGATTTGTTTTCCCGGCACGCGTGAAGTGATCTCCGTGTCCTTCATTACTTCTTCGCGGAAGTTGAGATCGTCCTTCCACGCGCGCATGGCGTGTTTTTGCACCAGACGATAAGCATCTTCGCGTGACATGCCGTTTTCCGCCAGGTCCAGCAGCAATTGGCCGCTGAAGACCAGTCCGCCGGTGCTTTCCAGGTTCTTAAGCATGCGGTTGGGATAGACCATGAGTGTATCGATCAGGTTAGTGGTCTTCACGAGAAGGTAATCCACCAGGATGGTTGAATCGGGAAGTATTACGCGTTCAACCGATGAATGCGAGATGTCTCTCTCATGCCATAGAGCCACATTTTCAAAAGCCGCCTGCGCATTCGAACGAACCACGCGCGCCAGTCCGGAGATCTGTTCACAGGTGATGGGATTGCGTTTATGCGGCATGGCTGACGAGCCCTTTTGCTTTTCGCTGAAATACTCTTCCGCTTCCCGGACCTCAGTTCGTTGCAGGTGGCGGATTTCAGTGGCAATTTTGTCCAGGGTCGCCGCAATGGTAGCGAGAGTGGCGACATAATAAGCGTGGCGATCGCGCTGAATCACCTGCGATGAAATCGGCGCTGCCTCCAACCCCAGCCTCTTGCAGATTTTCTCTTCAAATTCCGGCTCCAGATGTGCGAACGTGCCCACCGCTCCGGAGAGCTTGCCGACGCGCATCTCCTCCGCAGTGCGCTCAAAGCGAGCAATGTTGCGCACGGTTTCGGCGTACCAGTTGGCCAGCTTCAGCCCGAAGGTAGTCGGCTCGGCGTGGATGCCATGCGTCCGCCCGATGATAGGTGTGTGTTTGAATTCGTGTGCGCGACGGGCCAGAACTTCTTTCAGACGCTCCAGATCTTCGCGAATCAGCGCAGATGCCTCTTTGATCTGGAGGGCCTGTGCCGTATCCACAACGTCGTTTGAGGTCAAACCGTAGTGCAGCCATCGGGCTTCGGGCCCGACCTTTTCTGCCACAGCCGAGGTGAAGGCGATGACATCATGCTTCACTTCGGCTTCCACTTCGTGGATCCGTTTCAGGTCAAAATCGCCGCGTTCGGCAATTGCCGTGGCGGCTTCCTGGGGCACTATGCCGGCCTCAGCCAGCGTGAGGCTGGCGGCTATTTCCACTTTTAACCAGCAGCGGAACTTATTGTCATCACTCCAGATTTTGCCCATCGCCGGGCGGGTATAGCGGGGAATCAAGGGCGCTCCTCAAAGTCAAAAAGCCAAGTAGAATACCGATAATAACTGGTAGGGGCGCGCAAGTGCCAATCGGGGCTTTGCAGAATCGTCCTTCTGCACCATAATTGAGCCAATCATTTTGCAAGTGGGGGCTGCTGACTGACGCTTCTGGATTCCCCAGGAATTCAAATCAGAGCCGGCATGCCATGTAGGAAGTGTTGGGGCTTTTGCCGGCCAATTCAGCCGGACTGCGGCCCGTGACCCAAACCCGGTAGAACGCAACAAATACATCGTGGGACGATAAAATGGCAAAGGCAAAGAGTTCACGGCCTCTGACTGAAGCCGAGTACATGGCATTGGCGGAATTCCGTTTCCATTTGCGCAAATTTTTGCGTCATATGGAAGAAGAAGCCAGGGAGTATCAGATAAATCCTCAGCAATATCAATTGGTGCTGGCGATCAAAGGCCTGCCTAAGAGTGAGGTGCCCACCATCGGTTGCATGGCTGAGCGCATGCAGCTCAACCATAACAGCATGGTGGAGCTGGTGGATCGTTGTGAGGACCGTGGGCTGGTTCGCCGTGTACGCTCCGGTAATGACCGGCGTCAGGTCACGCTTTCCATCACGACGGAAGGCGAAACCATGCTGAAGAAACTTGGCAGTGCGGCCCGCACTGAACTGCGCAGCGTCGGCGCAGAGTTAGTGGACTCCGTTTGGAAAATCACCGGCGAGCATCGCTCTTCCAGGGGAGGTGTGGACAACAAAGGCCGCATGGTGAACCTCAAGAAAGCTGCTACATAAACGAAACCCCGAGACTGATGCCTCTCACGATTCCGTCACATCCAACAGCTTAGGCAGGCCAGGGGCCGGATTTTTCTACTGAATGGCGGATCGTTCCAGTTTCCGCGCGAATACGATTTACTGTCCGATGAAAAAGCCCAAACGGGAGTCTTGCCAGCTGAATACTGGTATTATGTCGCGCAACGATATAAAATAGTAGCGGAAAACCGTGTGCCCTCCTGGTGAGCCGGAATACCTGGCGTTGGGTCCGCTTCCAACCAAAGTACAGCCAAGAGGGAGCAAAAATCGGGAACATGAAAGAAATTACCCCGGAAAATTCAGTAAGAGCGGAAAATCCGCACGTTGCACCAGCGGGTACCCTTCGAGATTTCACTACAACATGGCGTGTCCTGCCCATCACTGCCCTTGCCCTGGTGATTGGCGTGGTTTCAGCTTATGTCGCTGTTGCTCTTCTCAAGCTCATCAACTTTTTTACCAACCTGTTCTTTTTCCAGCGCCTGTCCGACGCGCCGGCTTCGCCCGGTAATTCTCATCTGGGTGTATGGCTGGTTGCCGTACCGGTGATCGGCGGACTTATTGTGGGCCTGATCGCGCGGTTTGGCTCCGACAAAATACGCGGCCATGGCATCCCTGAAGCCATTGAAGCCATTCTTCTGCGCGGCGCCAAAGTTGAGCCCAAGCTGGCTCTCCTGAAGCCTGTTTCCGCGGCCATCGCGATTGGTTCAGGCGGTCCATTTGGCGCTGAAGGTCCCATCATCATGACGGGCGGCGCTTTCGGTTCTCTCATAGCGCAGTTCTTTCACCTCACATCCGCGGAGCGAAAAACACTCCTGGTGGCCGGAGCTGCCGCTGGAATGTCAGCAACTTTTGCCGCGCCTTTTGCCTCGATTCTGCTTGCCATTGAGCTGCTGCTGTTTGAATGGAAGCCGCGCAGCTTTATTCCCGTGGCGCTGGCCAGCGTTACCGCAGAAGCTGCCCGAGTCCATCTGCTCGGCGCCGGTCCCGTATTTCCCGTGCCGCTCCACGACGCGGTATTCAGCCCCGCCATTCTCTTTGGCTGCCTGCTCGCTGGCGTATTGAGCGGGGGTCTGTCTGCTCTCCTGACCCAGCTCGTTTACGCCGTGGAAGATGCATTTGCGCACCTCAAAAGAATTCACTGGATGTGGTGGCCCGCAATCGGCAGCCTTGCCGTCGGTATTGGCGGGTTAATCTTCCCGCGCGCCTTGGGCGTGGGATATGACGTGATTGGACAGCTTTTGCAGGGCGATGCCCCAATCAAGCTGATTGTGGGAGTACTGGTGGTCAAGTGCCTCATCTGGAGCATTTCGCTGGGATCGGGAACATCCGGCGGCGTGCTGGCGCCATTGCTCATGATGGGCGGCGCTCTGGGTGCGGTGGACGCGCTGTTTCTCCCACATCAAGGAATGGGCTTCTGGCCGCTGATCAGCATGGGCGCCATGCTCGCTGGGACAATGCGCTCGCCGCTTACAGGCGTGATTTTCGCCTTTGAACTTACCGGCGACTATCACTCCATCTTGCCTTTGCTGATTGCATGTGTCAGCGCGCATACCTTCACTGTACTTACCATGTCGCGTTCCATTCTTACTGAAAAGATCAGCCGCCGCGGTCACCATCTTTCCCGCGAGTACGTGGTTGATCCTCTCGAAGCCCTCGCCGTTGAAGACGTAATGAGAAAGAACATTACGGCCTTTCCGGCAGAAAGCACGATTGCTGAATTGGAGGCCGCTCTGGCCCACAATGACAATCCACGCGGCCAGCGCGTCTATCCCGTGATTGATGGAAACCAGCATCTGCTCGGCGTGATGACTCGAAATGATCTTCTTTCTGCGATCACAAACGAGCCCAGCGGCAATGGTGCGAATGTTCAGCTTTCCCAGGTAGTAGCAAAAGCGCCAGTCGTAGCATTTCCTGAAGAACCTTTGCGCATGGTGGTCAATCGAATGGCTGCCACAGGCCTTACGCGCTTTCCCGTGGTGACCCAGAATGGCGGCCCGAAGCTGGTAGGACTCATAGGACTGGAAGACCTGCTTAAGGCCCGCGAACTGTCCGTGGCCGATGAACATCACCGCGAGCGTATTCTGCGTCTGCGGCTGCCGCCATCCTTGCGCTGGAGACGACCAGCCGAAAAAATCATCTCCTCAACGGAAGAATGATCTCAGGTGGATGCAATCCGCATCCGCCTGAATTTTTCTCGCTTCAGCAACAAGCGTCTTTATTTGTTATTCATTTACTCCAAACAGGGCTGCCATTTCCGCCCGTTTGAAACCGCTGCCCGGTGTATACGGCTGGATCCATTTCCCGTTCAACACGAATTGGGGAATGGCCCGCTTGCCGGTTTTGGCGATCACCTCGTCCGCCGCTCCCGGAATTTCCTCAATGTTGATTTCTTTAAACTGTATTTTGTGCTTTGACAGCCAGCGTTTGGCAACGTGGCAATCTCGGCACCATGGGGCTGAGTAGACCGTTAGTTCCATAGTTTCAGAATTGGATGAACCTCAAAACGCTCAAGTTTCAACTCTAAGTTCTTCGCCGGCAGCGGGTTCCAGCAGCGGTTTAACGACTAGTTGTTTTTATCTGATCCGGCGTTGCTCGGAGTCAAGGAAAAGACGAAAAGAGGGTCGCTTAACCGCGGCCCTCTTCTGTACCCAGCGTGTATGTCTATTTGGTGCCCGCGTCTTTGCCTTCGATGGACAACAATTCAACTTCGAAGATCAGAGTTGCACCCGGGCCGATGTCACTGCCGGCGCCGCGTTCTCCATAAGCCAGGTCAGCGGGGATGAAAAGCTGCCACTTGGACCCGACCGGCATCAACTGCAAAGCCTCTGTCCAGCCCTTGATCACCTGACCAACGGGGAAAGTCGCCGGTTGTCCGCGTTTGTATGAGCTATCAAACTCCGTGCCGTTGATGAGAGTGCCTTTGTAGTTACAATTCACTTTGTCGGCAGCGGTAGGCTTGGGGCCAGTGCCTTCTTTCAGAATCTTGTATTGCAGGCCGCTGGGTGTTGTTACTACGCCTGGTTTAGTCTTGTTCGCGGCCAGGAAGGCTTCGCCTTCCTTCTTGTTGTTTTCAGCGGCTTGTTTCACTTTTTCTTCCTGTTTGGTCCGGACCTGCTGGCTCAGTTCTGTCAGCGCTGTTTTGGCCTCGTCGTCTGTCATCAGCGTTTTACCGCCGCCCATTGAGTCTTTCAGACCCTGTATGAGCGCGGTGGAATCAAGCTCCACGGGCTGGCGGTGAAGGCTCTCACCAATGTTCATGCCCACGGCATAGCTCTGGCGTTCTTTGTCCGACTTGAAATTCGGGTTCGGCGTGGCTGCCGGCTGCGCAGATGGTGTGGGCGATGCGGCAGGCGTCGCCTGCGAACCGCTGGTCTTGGCTGCGCCTTGCGCAGGATTGGTTTTCGGAGCGGATGAGCCTTGCGCTGCCGCGAATCCTGCGGTCGCAGTCAGGGCCAGGGCTAAAATCCAGGAAGTCAGGGTTGTTTTTGCCATAGAGATATTTTCACATTCCAACGTGAGCTGTGCAAACCGCCTTTTCACTTAGGTAACCCGGCCCATAACCCCGTACTTCCCGTCACATCGGGCCAACAGCCCTGGTGCTTTAAGCATCATTTTGGGGGTGATTCCAGATCAAAATAAAGATCAAGAAAAACGTAAAGGGACTCTGCTCAAGACCGTGGCCGGGTGTTTTCCTTTTGCCCTACTGCTGTTGAGTCTAACTGCCTGCACGATCTCGCCCCGACGCGTCGTGTTCAACCAGGGGACGCCTACTCCCACAGTCTCACCCACGCCCACACCTACACCAGGTTTTACTCCCACGCCGACCCCAACGCCGACCCCAATCCCAACGCCGACACCTACGCCTGCCGCCACGATGGCTGCTTCGGTTCCCGAAGATAATCCTGTCGCGGAATTTCTGTTTGTCGCCGACCTGAATTCCAGCTCATTGCAGGGTTTCAGGATCGGGGGGCATGGTTCGCTTTCACCTGTTACAGCTTCGCCTTTTCCCGTCGGCGATAAGCCAGGCAAAATCGTTGCCTCCGGTGACTCTCTCATCATGGCCGGCTCTGCCGCCATCATCGTCTTTCAGGTCGATAAACTAAGCGGCGCACTTCGCCAGACAGATTCAGTCGCTGCCAGCACGCCTGCTATTGTTGTCGACCCCGCGACCGGGATCGTTCATTCCACCGCAAACGGAGAAACCACCAGCTATCGCCTGGTGAAAGGGTTGATGCATACCATCGGTAGCTCTCCGGCAACGGTCCAGAATAAGGCGTTGCTTCTTTCTCCTGCGCCAAGCCGTATTCCGGGTCTGGGCAGCGAAAGTGCGGTGATCGACGCCACCGGCGCGTTCGCCTACGTGCTGAATACCAAAACAGATCAGATTGATGCGTTCAGGATCGGCAGCGACAGGACTCTGGTTCCGCTGAATCCACCAGGTTACCCTGCAGGCGAAGGCGCGGTTTCCATTGCACTGGTCGCGCCCTGATTGATGCTGTGGAGCGCAGCCGCCCTCGGCTGCGCAAATACCCGAAACAGCCACGGGCCAGTGTACCCGACTATCCGATTTTCTTTCCTCCGTGTCTCCGTGGTGAACAAGTCCTTTGCCAAAATTTCTTGGATCGAACCGTCGCGCACTTACATCTCTGGTCTGTACTGATAAACCTGAAAGGCAGGAGGGAAGTGTGCCAGAGACAGTCGTCGAATATACCCACCGTCTACTTAGCTACTCTGAGGGCTCAGACCCTCTCATCATTCTGGGAAGCACAGCCGATCAGCTTGCCGGCCTGATCCGTGATCGCAGCTCCGAACAAATATTTCGTTCTCCCGCACCGGGAAAATGGAGCATTGCACAAATACTCGCCCACCTGGCCGACGCGGAACTTGCCATCGCCTGGCGTCTACGCCAGATTCTCAGCACCAATGGCGTCGCACTCCAGGCCTATGACCAGGATCGCTGGGAATCGACTTTCAATTACGCGGACCGCGATCCCCAGGTATCTCTCTCCACATTTCGCGCGCTTCGCGCCGCCGACGTTGCGTTGTTGAAGTCGGTACCGAAAACTCTGTGGGACAACTACGGCATGCATCAGGAGCGCGGGAAAGAGACGATCCATCACATGGCCAAGATGACGGCGGGGCATGATCTCAACCACCTGCGCCAGATTGAAAAGATCATCAACGAGCAGCAGGGACGCTAAGGTTCCTTTACCGCCAGAAAAAGATTCATAGAGCCGTGACCTGCCACGGCTCCGTCCGGCAGAAGTGATTTTTCGTGCCCTGCAGCCTCCTCGGCTCGCCAGAATTTCCCAGTAGCTGGAAGAAACCCGTAGTCGAAAGAAATTAGTTAAGTCCGTTTCCGGCTAAATGCGTCGCCTGCTGAATCCTTATCATCACCAATGACGGGCGTCCCTCGTTTCGCCCGACTTTTGGCGAAGAGTAGGGAGAAACCATTGATGAAGGGATCTTTCATGCTTCTTTTTCGAACGAAATCGTTCGCCGTTATCCTCGTCCTCGCTTCACTCAGCGCCTCCGCCGCCCTGGTTTCCCAAAACACAAGCACGCAAGACGACATTGACCGTGCTATCCGGCCGGGTGACGATTTCTATCGCTACGCCAACGGAGGCTGGCTCCAAACCGTGGCGATGCCGGCCGGTGCATCGAGCTATGACACGCGCGCGATGGTGAACGCAAAAGCAGCCCAGCTTGTCCGCGATCTCATTCAAGAAGCTGCCGCAGCCCGCGCGGCAAAAGGCAGCATTCAGCAGAAGGTGGGCGACTACTACGCGAGCTTCATGGATGAAGCCGGTATCGAATCCAAAGGATTCACTCCGCTGGCTGATGAGATGGCAAGAATTTCGGCCATCACAAACAAGGCGACGCTATCCGCGTATCTCGGCTCCACGCTGAACAGTGAGGTGGATGGACTCACCTCCAATGCTGATCATGTTTTCGGGGTATGGATCAACCAGGGTTTTACCGACGCGCAACACAATCTACCTCACATCTGGCAGGGCGGGCTGGGAATGCCCGATCGCGAAAGTTACATTGATCCAGTCGCCGAAAATGGCGGAGCTGCGAGCCCGCTATCAATCCCACATTGCGGCGATCCTGAAACTCGCAGGCATTGCAGATGCAGAAAACAGAGCTACGCGGGTTCTGTCTCTCGAAGTTCGCATGGCGCAAGCCCACGCTCCGGACTCTGAGGCGGCCGATGTCTTCAAACAGAACAATCCATGGAAGCGGGCAGACTTCTCCGTGAAAGCGCCGGGGATGAACTGGAATGCGTACTTCACAGCGGCTGGACTTGGCGGGCAGACCGATTTCATTGTCTGGCAGCCTTCAGCGGTGATCGGCACTTCCGCGCTCGTCAAAACTGAGAGCCTGGATGCATGGAAGGACTATCTCATCTTCCATTGGATCGAACATTACGCCGCTGTCTTGCCCAGAGCAGTGGCTGCGGAGGATTTTGCCTTCTATGGCAAGGTCCTGGGCGGGGCATCAGAGCCGCCGGAGCGCAGCAGAATCGCAATCGGAGCCACCAACGCCGCTCTGGGCCAGGCTGTCGGCCAGATCTATACGCAAAAATATTTTCCGCCGGAAGCGAAAGCAAAGGCGCAGGCGATGGCCAATGATCTCGTCACGGCGTTTCACGCTCGCATAGCCAATCTTACCTGGATGTCAGCGCAGACAAAGCAGGATGCATTGGCGAAATTGGCCGCGTTAAAAATTGGCATCGGCTATCCCGACAAGTGGATCGACTACTCAACGCTCAATGTCGTGCGCGAAGACGCCTTCGGCAACATGCGTCGCGCAGAAGCATTCAATCGTTCGCGCAACCTGGCCCAGCTGCGGACGCCGGTCAATCCCATTGAATGGCCCATCAATCCGCAGATTCCCGGCGCAGTGATCATGTTCAGTCCCAATGCTGAGTTCTTCTCTGCCGGAATCCTGCAGGCGCCCTATTTTGATTACCGGGGCGATGCCGCTTCAAATTACGGTTCCGCCGGGGCAGGCATGGCCCATGAAATCAGCCACAGCTTTGACGAGCTCGGCAATTTGTATGACGCGCAAGGCCGTCTTGGTCTTTGGTGGACTGCAGAAGACCTGGCCAGCTATCACGCGTCGGCCGCAAAAATGGCTGAGCAGTTTAACGGCTACTGCCCGCTCCCTGATCTTTGCGTCAAGGGTAAGCAGGTGCTGGGTGAAAATATCGCCGATCTGGCGGGCCTGCTGGTGGCACATGACGCTTACGTCCTCTCACTGAAAGGCAAGCCGGATGCAGTGATTGGCGGGCTGACCGGTGAACAGCGTTTTTTTCTGGCCTTCGCACAGCGATGGCGTAAAACGCAGACTGAAGCTGCTTTGCGTCGTCAGGTCGCCAGTGACAACCACGCTCCGGGTGAATACCGCAGTGACGGCGTCCGCAATGTGGATGCGTGGTACAAAGCCTTTGACGTGGTTCCGGGTGACAAGCTCTATCTGAAACCCGAGGACCGCATTGCAATATGGTGATGCCTTTGCGTGTTGCTTTTGTGGAATGGCCTGAGGCCTTTTCAACCGACCATGCCCAATGGGACCGGTTGAAAGAGTCTCTTGCGTCCACGCGTCCGGATATGCTGGTCACCAATGAACTGCCCTTCGGACCGTGGCTCGCGGACAGAACCGCGTTTTCAGAGGACGAGGCCAATCGCAGCATCCGCGCGCATAAGCGGGGGCTGCACGGATTAATCGACCTCAAGATTCCCGCCGTCATCTCCTCGCGTCCCGTGTGGAACGGAAACCGTCTTGCGAATGAAGCATTCGTCCTGGAGAAGGGAGTGGTTCGGGCGCTGCATAGAAAACAATATTTTCCCAGCGAGCCGGGATGGTTTGAAAGCGAATGGTTCGTGGGCGATGATTCGGGCTTTACTGTGGCCGAGGTGCTGGGATTAACAGTTGGTGTGCTTCTGTGTACGGACGCCATGTTCAATGAACATGCCCGCGCCTACGGAAAGCAAAAAGCCTCGCTGATTGTGATCCCTCGCGCAACCGGAACGGAAATAAGGCCATGGAGAATCGCCGGCGCCATGGCTTCACTCGTCTCCGGCGCTTACGTGGTGAGTTCGAATCGTGTTGGTTTTTCCGCTGGAGCCATCCAGTTCGGCGGCAGTGGCTTCGCCTATGCTCCGCAAGGCCGCCTGTTGAAAGCGACTGACCATACTCATCCCATACAGACGCTTGACCTGGACCTTGAACTAACCGGGATGGCGCAACGTGGTTATCCGTGTTACGTTTCAGATAGCCCGATAACGGTCGATCAGAGCTGATGTCGCTGTAACCTGAGAACATTCTCCTGAGTACATTCTCCTGAGTACATTCTAACGACCGGTACAGGCTGTTTGGAGATGACAATGAAGGTTGAAATACGTTCCTGCCCAACTTGAGGGAACAATAAGTCCAAGGTCGCGAGTCTCGTGACCATGATCAAGCAACGCCTGGGCATTGACCCGGTCGTTACATCCGGCAACACGGGTCAATTCGATGTAATCGCTGATGGAGAAACCATTGCCGAGCGCGGCGGAAACTGGCTCACCAGGAGTTTTGGCGCCGGTTATCCCGATCTGGATGGCGTGGTGGATAAACTTCAGAAGCGCAACGCTGGCTGATTCGGGTGGCCCGCCCTTTCCCAATTTTGGTTCCGACGGGTGGGGAACACATCAGCCTGAAACGGAAGCCCGTTTCTCCGCACCTGCTGAATACATCTGCGTTCCGGCTGCAATGAACCAGATTGCCTGCCCCAGGACCACAGCGCCCATGCCGTGAACATCCATCCTCAGATGGCCAATGACAATTCCCAGAATGATCAGCGGAGCAATCACGCAGCCATACCACGCAACATTGCGGCTCAGCCCTCCATTACGCAGCACGGAGATTGACCACAGGATGATTGCCAGTGAAGTAGCCACCGTATAGATCCGAGAGAAAGCCTGATTGATCTGAAAAATGCTGGTGATCATCAGCTTCCATTGCTGGGCGGCAGCAGGGACGTCGCGGGCCATCAGCCGCATCATGCCGGGAACAATGAACCCGCTCACTGCCGTTGCGATGAGAACGGAGACGCATGCTACGCCGTAGACCACCAGACCGGAGAAAGCGATCCGATCGCCGGAAGCAATGCGCCGCACCAGCCCGCATATGCCCAGGAATACTAAAACGAAGCTGACCATGGCGAGCGAATGGGCGACGGCGGACATCGTAGCTAGCTTTTCTACTTGAGCCGGCGTAAGCGGCCCGCCCGCCGTCGGATGAATTGCCATGGTCACAAGGCCGCCGAAAGAACCGGCAATCAGAGCGATTCCTGCTTTACGATCATCTGTCATGCTGACACTCTAGACAGAAAGTGCTTTCGATGACACTGTATTCTTTCTGCCCGTACAGCAAATCCACGCTTTGGCCGGCTCAGTGACAATCTGGATGTCTGTGTAACCGGCATTGCTGAACATTTCACGATGCTCGTCCGCGGAAAGAAAAGCCATCCCGGATAGCACAGCATACTTTTCTGCCATTTTCGCAGTAGCGGTCTTCGCGCCTTTATAAATCTCTGCCACAATCACCATCAAGCCCCCGGGTTTGAGAACCCGGAACACCTCATGCATATCTGAGTGCAAATCAGGCCACCAGAAATGCGTCTCCACCGCGGTGATCACATCGAACATGTCGTCTGCAAAGGGCAGGTGCGAAACAGATCCTTCATGGATTTCAGCCCGGCCGCTCTCAATTATTTCTTTATTGATTCTTCTGGCCATATTCACTGCATCTGCCGAATGATCAATACCGTAGACCTTTCCTTCACTGGCCATGGCGCCCAGCTTACTGATTGTCTTGCCGCCGCCGCACCCGATATCAAGGACGGTCGCATGCTTATCGATCGAAACGTGAGACAGACCCCAGTCAGTCACTCTGTTGTGGCGCGAGTTCATGTTCCACAAAACGAATCGGCCCAGCAATCCTGCAGGTCTTTGGCATTGATTGGTGCGCTTGGTTTCCTTTGTCAAGATGGGCCCTCCCTTCGCAGACCGGTCTGCAAGTCTATACGTCCTTACATTCGATTGGTTTCATGATGAGCGACGAATCACGCCGCCGGGGTCATTCGTGCCGCAGCGCGATCATGGGTTCAGTGCGCATCGCGCGTTGTGCAGGAACATAGCAGGCCACAAGCGCAACAGCAATCAGCACAACGGAAATCGTTATAAACGTCAGTGGGTCGCCTGCTCCCACTCCATACAGCAAGTCTGAGAAACTGGAGAGAGCATGTGCAAGGATAAACGCACCCGCGGCCCCAATAACGATTCCGGTGAGAGTCATCCTCAGTCCCTGCCATATCACCATGCGAAAAACATTCGCTTGCGGCGCTCCCAGCGCCATGCGGACGCCGATTTCCTGAGTTCTGTTCTCCACGAAATTCGCCAGCAGCCCGTATATGCCTACTGATACCAGCAGCAGCGCCAGCAGCGCAAATGAACCGAGTAACACCATGGGAAAGCTCTGTGTCGCCATGGACGCCGAAACTGACTCCTGCATCGTGTGCACGTCATAGATCGGCTGGGCATTACCGGTCCCATAGATGGCAGCTTTAATTGCCGGCATCAACGCGGCGCTATCCAGCTGGGTGCGGACCAGTATGCTTAACTCACTGTGCATCACTGGTAGCCACTCGTCCGGGATCTGATAGAACGAGGTATAGGCTTCCATCTGGTTGTGTGACTCGGTGTTGCCCAGGCCCCAGTGGTGGACGTGGCCTGCCACTCCAATAATGCGGAACCTGCCGGCACGGCTTAAAGTAAGCGTCTGCCCGACTGGGTCCTTGCCGGGGAAATATGCGTCGGCAACCGCGCTGTCGATGACCATGACTTTTTCCGATGCAATGGTATCGGCCGCGGAGAATGGTCTGCCCCGCAGAAGTGGGATGCGCATGGTCCGGAAATAGTCCGGCCCAACGGAATACGTGACCACGCGAGGAGCTGCTGCAAGGGAAGCTGGCTCTTCGGGGCCCAGCCAGAACGGAATTTCGTTGTCCTTCCCGCTCAGCGGAACCAGCGTCGTGAGGTCGGCCGATTGCACGCCCGCGATGCCCTGAATGCGCCGGATTAGTTCCTGGTAGCCAATCCTCATGGTTGGCGCGCTCCGGGTGAGGTCGGGTGAAAGCGCCGCCTTAAAAGTAATCACTTGATGTGTGTCAAAGCCGGGATTGACGTTCCACAGACGATGAATGGTGCGGAACAACAAGCCCGCGCCTGCCAGCAGCACCACCGTCAGGGCTGTCTGCGCAACCATCAGAGTTCTCTGTGTGCGATGGTGCACTCTGGTGGAACCTCGGCCCCCTTCTTTCAATGACGACTGTTGATTGGCGTTCCATGTCTTCAACGCCGGGATGAGACCAAAGCCAATGCCAACCCCGATGGAAACTGCCAGGGTAAAAAGCAGGACCGTAAAGTTCACACCCACGGTTTCAGCGCGCGGAAATTCTCCGGGCACGGCTGCAAGTAACGGCCTGACTCCCCATTTTGCCAGCGCCGTTCCCAGGACGCCGCCACACAATGACAGCAGCACGCTCTCGGTCAGCATTTGCCGGATGATCCGGCTGCGTTGCGCTCCCAGCGCCCGGCGAATGGCAAACTCTCGCTCGCGTGCCGTCGCGCGCGCCAGCAGTAGACTCGCGACATTGGCGCACGCAATCAGCAATACCAGTCCCACCGCTCCAAGTAGCATGAGCAGCATTCCGCTTACGTCGCCCACCAACGCCTCTTTCAGTGGCACCACTTCCGCAGAGAGCCCTTTATCAAGATTCGGATAGAGATCACCAAGTTTTTTCTCGACAGACGCTGCATCCGCTTGCGCTTGAGCAATGGTGATTCCAGGTTTAAGCCGTGCGATGGGTACGAATGCGTGGGTCCGCCGATCATTGACGATCAGAGGATCGCCTTGCTTGATGGGCGTGTAGACGTCAATATTGCTTCCCAGATTGATTCCCGCGGGCGCGACTCCGACTATGGTGAAGTTGCTTCCATCCATCGTGAGCACCTTGCCGAGAACAGCCGGGCTGCCGCCAAAGCGTTCTTTCCACATTCGTTCGCTGATGATCGCCACTGGAGGCCCGCCGGCCTGGTTCTCCTCAGTGGAAAAATCCCGGCCCATGATCAGATCAGCGCCCAGAGTTTTAAAGAAGTCAGACGACACCTGCCATCCGTCCATGTGTTCCGGGGATCCAGGATTGGTCAAATCAAATGTGCGAAAGCCAAAGGCTGCCATGCCCTGGAATGAACGAGTATTGCGCTGCCAATCCTCAAAGTCCGGATAGGAAGGAGCGATATTGCCGCCCAGCGGCTTTTTCGCCCATACGATAACCAGCTGTTCAGGCTGGTGATAGGGCAAAGGTGAAAGCACCACTCCGTCCACCACGCTGAAGATCGCGGTATTCGCTCCGATGCCGAGCGCAAGCGTGACGACCACCACGAACGCGAATCCCGGCGACTTGCGCAGGATCCGAAACGCGAACCGCATGTCTTCCCGTAGTTGCTCCAGCCAGACTGACACCCACACGCCTCGAGTCTCTTCTTTCACCCTGGTTACATTGCCGAACTTACGCATCGCCTCGGAGTGCGCCTCGTCCGGCGACATGCCGCGCTCGATATTGTCCTGTGTCTCCATTTCAATGTGGGCGCGAATGTCCTGGTCCAGGTCATCGAGCATGCGTCTCTGCCCACGCCATTTCATGCTTAGCCTTCCTGCTCCGCCGGACGCAGAATCCGCGCGATCGCTCCGGCCAGCTTGTCCCACTTGTTGGTCTCAACCACCAGTTGACGCCGTCCCTTGGCGGTCAGCTGGTAGAACTTGGCACGCCGATTGTTCTCAGATGTTCCGTCTTCCGCCGCAATCATGCCGCGCTTGATGAGCCGGTGCAACGCCGGGTAGAGCGATCCCTGCTCTACCTGCAGCACGTCGTCGGAGCTGAATTCAATCGCCTTCGCAATGGCATGGCCATGTGCGTGTCCTGTAAGCAGAGTGCGCAGGATCAAAAGATCCAGCGTCCCTTGTAGCATTTCAATGCGCTCTTCCGGTTCTCGTGTAGATGGTTCTCTGGTAGACATTCTAGGTCAAGATAGTCCGCTTTACCTAGAATGTCAAGGTGAGCAGCTCTGGCGCTGTTTGCTGTAAGATCGCCTTCGCATTCGGACATGCAAAGGAGATGCTCAATGAAGAAATCCGGACGAGTGATTCTGTTGATATTTGCCGGCATCATCGCATGTTCGCCGCACAGAATAGCGCGCGCACAGACTCTCTCTATCGCCCATCCTGACGATCCGGCCAAAAAGGTTGAGTACTTTCTCGAGAAGCCTACGGGCCCCGGACCCTGGCCTGCGATTATTCTTCTTCACGGCCATCAGGACTGGCCTCGCGCGGGCGGGAAGGATTTTGTCACCTGGGGAGTGCTTGATGATTTTGCGAATCGCGGATATCTGGCCGTATCGATTTCCCAGCCGGGTTACGGCAACTCGACTGGCCCGGCGGATTTTTGTGGACCATGCGACGCAGCATGCCGTTGCCGCCGTAATCGCCAGGCTTCGAGCCGATGGGTATGTGAAGGAAAACAGGATTCTGATAGAGGGCGTCAGTCGCGGCGCGATGATCGCGGGATTGCTTGCGTCGCAGGATCCTTCGAAAATAGGTGGCATCGTCATGATCTCGGGTGCATACGATCTCACCGACTACGCGCGTAAAGCCGAGATCGCCGATGCAAAAATCGGTGGTTGAAGCGCTCACCAGCGAAACTGGCGGAAGCCAGGAAGCGCTACGCTCGCGTTCGTTGCTTTATTTCACAGACCACTTCAAAACTCCCGCCCTGATTCTGAACGGCGCTAAAGACGACCGGACAGATCCCAGCCAGGCGCTGCAACTCGCTGAGGCCATCAACCGTCACGGCGGCCACGCGCGGGCCATTATCTATCCGCAGTACGGTCATCAGATTCCGGTCGAGGTTCGAAACAAGGACGTGGAGCCATTCATTCAGCAGATTTTGGGGCAGTGAGTCTGCCGTTCAAACTTCTGAGCAAAAACAAAAGCCGCCAGTTATCTGGCGGCTTTTTCGTGTGATGCGTTGATGGTTTATGCGCTGTAGAGCAGCACTCCGTCCGTGTTTTCCGCGCCCTCGCCTACCTGACGGTAGAAGAGGCGTTCGCCCTCAAGGTAAACCTCGATGAATGCAGGACGTGTGGTGAAGGTTCCCTGGATCAGCGCCTCTGACAGCGGATCTTCGATATACCGCTGCAGTGCCCTGCGCAGAGGACGCGCACCGTAACTGCGGTCCACCAGCGTTTTGTCCAGGATCCACTTCTTGGCTTCCTCGTTCACGGTGATGGTGATGTGCCGCTGTGCAAGATTGCCGTTCAGTTGACCCACCAGCAATTCAAGGATCTGGATGAGGTCTGCGTCAGCCAGGGCGTTGAAGATGATGACTTCATCCAGACGGTTCAGGAATTCCGGATTGAACGTCTTCTTCACTTCCTGCTTGACCAGATCTTCCACCTTCTCACTCACCATCTCTTCCTTGTCGATGGAGAAGCCAAGGCCCTTGCGCTTCATCAGGTGGCGAGCGCCGATGTTCGAGGTCATCACGATGATCACGTTCTTGAAATCAACCGTGTTGCCCAGACCGTCAGTCAGCTGGCCGTCTTCCAGCACCTGAAGCAGGATGTTGAACACATCCGGGTGCGCCTTTTCCACTTCGTCCAGCAGGACGACGGAATAAGGAGACCGTTTCACGCGCTCGGTCAATTGACCGCCTTCTTCATAGCCCACATATCCCGGAGGCGAACCGATCAGCTTGCTGACCGAGTGCTTCTCCATGAATTCGGACATATCGAAGCGAATCAGTGACTTTTCACTGCCGAACAGGAACTGCGCCAGCGTGCGCGCGACTTCCGTTTTGCCCACGCCCGTCGGGCCCAGGAACAGGAACGAACCGATGGGGCGATTGGGCGATTTCAGGCCGGCGCGTGAGCGGCGGATCGACCGGGCCAGGGCGCTGATCGCCTTGTCCTGTGAGATCACGCGCTTGTGCAGCTCTTCTTCCACACGCAGCAGCTTTTGCGTTTCTTCTTCCTTGATGGAGGTTACGGGCACGCCGGTCCAGCGGCTGACCACTTCCTCAATGTCCTCACGGTTTACAACACCGGTGGCGGACTCATCCAGGTGATATTTTTCGCGCAGACCGCGCAGGTTCTCGCGCTCTTTGCGCTCCTCGTCGGAGTAGAAACGGGCTTTCTCGAATTCGTGGTTCGCCACGGCGTTTTCGCAGCGGTGAACAATGAACTTGATCCGCTTCTGGACTTCGGTGATCTCTTCCGGCAGGGAAGTCTGGCGCAGCTTGACGCGCGCACCGGCTTCATCCAGAAGATCGATCGCCTTGTCTGGAAGGAAACGATCTGGAATATAGCGGTTGGAGTGATACACGGCAAAGTTAATGGCGTCGTCCGTGTAGCTGACCGCGTGGAACTTTTCGTAGCGTTCCTTGATGCCGTAGATGATCTTCACTGCCTGTTCTTCGTTTGGCGGCGGGACCTTCACGGCCTGGAAGCGGCGCTCCAGAGAGCGGTCCTTCTCAATCGACTTGCGATATTCGCCCGGCGTGGTTGCGCCGATGCACTGAATCTCGCCGCGTGAGAGGGCCGGTTTCAGGATGTTGGCTGCGTCCAGCGAGCCTTCCGCAGACCCGGCGCCGACCAGCGTGTGCAATTCATCGATAAAGATGATGCAGTTCTGGTTTTCCATCAGTTCTTTCATGATGGTCTTGAGGCGCTCCTCAAACTGGCCGCGGTATTTGGTTCCGGCAACGATCAGCGAAAGATCGAGGCCGAGAATTCTCTTATCTGCTAAAAATGATGGCACGTCACCGTCAGCGATGCGCTGAGCCAGACCTTCCACAATGGCGGTCTTGCCAACACCTGGCTCGCCGATGAGTACGGGATTATTCTTGGTGCGGCGGCACAGGATCTGCACCACACGCTCAACTTCGCCGTCGCGGCCCACCAGCGGGTCAAGCTGGTTGTCCATGGCGGCCTGCGTCAGGTCACGGGAGAATTCCGCCAGGAGAGAAGACTCGCGCGATTGTCCGCGCTGGGGCTGGGCTTTCTCCTGGGTGCTGCGGGCCAGTTCTTCACGAATTGCGCTCAGGCGCAGTCCGCGCTCGTGCAGTATTTCTGCGGCAAAGCATTTCTCTTCCCGCAGCAAGCCAAGCAACAGGTGTTCCGTGCCTATATGCTTGTGGCTGAGGCGTTCCGCCTCTTCCGCAGCATAGGCCAAGACCCGTTTGCATTCGTTGCTTAGAGGAAGATCTACTGACGTGGAAACTTTCTCCCGGATCGTTGTGTGTCCTTCGATCTGTTTCCGGATCGATTCCACGGACGCATGGGACCTTAAAAAGCGGTTTGTCAACGCCTTGTCTTCGCGCAATAGACCAAGCAACAAGTGCTCCGTCTCGATGTAAGGTGAGCCAAACTGGCTCGCCTCATACCGCGCGAAGAAAATCACGCGCCTGGCTTTTTCTGTATACCGCTCGAACATGTTACCTCACCCCAGATGCCTTCAGTCACCTCTGCCGAATGCATCTCTCTCTTCTCCTGGTACGAACCACCGTACTTCCAAGAAGAAGCTTTCCGTTCAGCCTGTTGTTCCCTAAACATAGTCCCGCAGAGCTGAACAAATCAACGGTCTGTTCTTACAGACCCAATACCTAATGTCCTTCCCTATGCTCACCTTCTATTTTAAGTCCGAAGTGAGCTGGGTGAAACCTCTTCTGCCAGTCCCCTACGTAACCGAAGTACGCGATCACACCGGCTGGCAAAATCCAGATTATGGGTGACTATGAGAGAGGTCAGCTGATAGTCCCGGTGGATTCTCTGGAGCAGCTCAAAGACTTTGTCTGCCGTATGGTTGTCCAGATCCCCGGTGGGTTCGTCAGCCATCAAAATCCTGGGACCCGTAATCAGGGCCCGGGCCAGCGCCACCCGCTGCTGTTCTCCACCCGAAAGCTCGCCTGCGCGATGATGACTGCGGTCCGCCAACCCCACTTCATTCAGCCAGTGGCTGGCTTGTTCCATGGCCGACTTGTAGGCCGGCCCTCTCATGAGCAGTGGCATGGCAACATTTTCCTGTGCCGTGAATTCCGGCAACAGGTAATGAAACTGCCATACGAAGCCAATCTCACGATTGCGAAACTCCGCGGCGGCATCATCATCCAGCCTGGCTACCTGGGTCTGGCCGCAGTGTACGTCACCCTCAGAAGCGCGATCCAGCGCTCCTAAAATGTGCAACAGGCTGCTTTTTCCCGCCCCAGACTCGCCAACGATGGCAAGCATTTCCCCTTTCGTCACCCGAAAGGACAAGTTTTCAAAGAGCACTAAATCCGTTTGACCCGACCTGTAAACCTTCTTAAGTCCATCAACACGAAGGATTTCAGTCTGGTTTCCTATTGGATGCACTTGCCTACCTCAATGGTGCAATCCACTACTTCCTTCAGCACTTTCAGTTCCGTTCCCGGACCGAAATTCCTTATATTCTTCAAACCCCAAATGTGGGATCTAGACTCTGTCACGTAGGGTGCAAGAATCCTCAAGAAAGGATTAATTTCCTTAATTCTTGGATGAAAACGGGATGCTGCCAACATCTTGCGCCCACCAACATGTAATAAGCAATGAGGCATTTCACTCATAGCGTAATGCCTCTGCGGGCAGAACGCGAGCCGCAGACCAGGAGGGATAAAGTGTGGCAACAAAGGAAATTAGTAGCGCCACACCGGCCACCAGCACCCCATCCAGTAGTCGCGGAGCGAAAGGCACATAGTTGATGGAGTACACTTCCGGATTCAGGGCGATGAAATGGTACCTGGCGCCGGCGATGGAAATCCCGTAGCCCAGGATTAGCCCCAGAACTGTGCCGATTACCCCGATCAGAACTCCCTGAAAAATAAAGATGCCGCGAACCTGACGACGCTTTGCGCCCATGGAAATCAGCACAGCGATATCTTTTGTCTTCTCCATGACCATCATGATCAATGAAATCAGGATGTTGAGAGCTGCGACAAAAACGATCAACCCGATGGTCAAAAATGTCACAACCCGCTCCAGGCTTAGCGCCCGGAAAAGCGCCCGATTCTGCTCCATCCAGCTTTTGGCCGTGTATTCCGGGCCGGCCGCCTTTTGCAGCTCATCTCCTACATGCTCAGCTTTATAGAGATCGTCAATCTTGAATTCAATGACCGAGATCACATCACCCAGGCTGGCCAGTCGTTGCGCATCAGCAAGCCGGGTGAAGCCCCATGTACTGTCATAGTTGTAGAAACCAGAGCGGAAAATCCCCACTACCTTGAAGCGTTCAAACTTAGGCGCCAACCCAAACGGCGTTAGCTCACCTTGAGGACTGGTAATGTTTACCGTCGAGCCCACCGTTGCGCCTATGGATTCCGCAAGGTCCTTACCTAGCACTATCGGTGGCATGTCATCAGACTGGCGACATTCTTCATCATCCTTGGACGGGCACGGTGTTGGCGAAGGTTTGGGAGCCAGCGCCTCCGCCGAACCAATGGTTACAGATTTCAGTAGCTCGCTTACCCGATTTTCATATTCGGGAATTACGCCTTTTAATTCCATTCCACCGGCCCGCGCAGCACGATTTACCATCACTTCTTCATAAAGAGATGGAGAGGCCGCCACAACATGTGGCTGTTTCGCCATTTTGGCGAGTATTGGCTGCCAGTCATAGATGCCATCGGCCAAAGTTTTATCCAATTGCACATGACTGGTGGAGCCAAGAAGTTGGTTTTGCAGGTCCCGCTGAAACCCCGCATTGATTGAGAGCGCGATAACCAGGGATGCTACTCCGGCCGATACGCCAATCACTGAAATAATGGTGATCACGCCGATGACAGCCTGCCTGCGTTTGGCACGCAGGTATCGGGCAGCGACAAAGAGTTCGAATTTCATGTCGCTTCGCTCCAAACCGCTTGAGCATCTTTCTCCAACTCGAATAAACGTGCCTTGTTGCGTCCGCCTCGGCGCGCTAGCCGGCCTCGGCGGAGTACGTTGTTCAGCAAAGTCGTTTCGCTCATTGTCTTACCCCTTTCAAGTTGGGGTGAGCAAAGGGCACGGGCAACAAGGGAACGGAGTTTTTATATTCGCGATAACTGGCGCCAAAACGCTTTTCCAATTCGCGTTCTTCCAGGGCGATCATCAGTGGATAGGTGACCATCAGGCTGATTGCCAGAAGAGCGAAGTTCATTGTCAGCCCGCTGCCAATCGTCAGTCCGGCAAAGTTGCAAAGATGAGCGACGTAGATCGGATGTCGCATACGAGAATGCATCCCCGTGTTGACCAGGCTTCCGGAACCAGCGTCATTCATGATTTCAGCCGCGCCGCTCAGGTTGCGTCCACCGAACTCAGTGAAGATCCGCCGGTAGATAGGCCATGCCAAAAAGAAGAACGGCAATGCAGCCAGCCACATGTATGGAGAAGAGTAGAGTCGCGCGGTGTGCCACGGCCAGGTAAACCAGATTTCAGCAACGATAACAAGCGACCATATCGGAAGCAGGGCACGGTAAGGTGACCAATGACGTCTCCGCCAGGTTTGCGCAAAAGGGTGTAGGGCGAACCAGAAGAGCGGAATGCTGCTATAACCAACACCCATCAACCACGGTATCCGCAGCAGCATGGCCTCCATGAAGCTGATTGTAACAGTGTGTCCGTCTGCCGGCATGCATTCCCATGGCAGAGGAACAGGAACCGATAACACTGCGAAATGGATCGACGGAGTTTACAATGGAAGTCTCTCTCGTCCATGACCGTTTCATCGCAAACCAGGAAAATATCGCAATTCAGGAAAAAACATCCTGCAGGAAACCTTGCGGGCGCTGAAGTAGCCATCCGTTGCGTCATCTTTGATCTGGATGACACGCTGTACGATTGTTTCGGTCAGCGGGTAAAACCCGCGCATCGTCACGCAGCCGCAGCAATGGTCAAAGCCGGTCTCAAGGCTACGGTTGATGCTGTTTATCGCGCGCGCATGAAGGCCTTCCTTGATGATCCCATGTTGCGCCACATTGATGGCGTGGTCACGGCCTACTACGGCGGCGCCGATCCCGTAACCATCAGTGAAGCCGCACGCGATGCCTACTTTACCTGCCCTGTAGACAAGCTGACTCTATTCTCAGGGACAATGCCGTTGCTGCGCTTCTTGCATGCCCGCGGAGTTAAATGTTTTGTCGTGAGCTTTGGCGAACCCAGGATTCAAAAAGACAAAGTCCGTTCTCTGGGCCTTGACCGCGTTCCTGCCATCGACCGGATTTTTTATGCCGACCGGCAAAACCTCCTGACGAAAGAAGCAGCCTTCAGGCAGATACAGGAAGAGCTCGGTCTTAAGGCAGCGGAAATCCTGGTTGTGGGCGACCGGGCTATGAGTGAGATCCGCGCCGGCAACGAATTAGGCATGCACACCGTGCGCTTACGCCGCGGAGAGTTTGCTTCACAGAATCCACAAGGCAAGATCGAGCAGGCGGACTACACGGTCAAGAGCATCTCCGAGGTGAAGAAGCTGCCATATGCGTGGGGTGAGAAGCCGGCACCGTCAAAAAGGTAGATCCACTCGGGGTGGAGCAGGCATTTATGCCTGCGGTAGAGGATCAGAATACTTCGGCTTCAGCCTCTGAGGTTACGCGGTGAGGCCGGCTTGCGCGCCGAACCGCGTGCGAAAAGCGCCCGGTCAAATCAGCCACGATAGAAAGGCTCCAGCGGTTTGGAGCGAAGCGACACGAATCAATGTGCTACAAATTTCGCTGTCGCCAGATTATCCGCCCGGTCATAGACCCTCACCACCACAACATGCTCCCCTGATGGTACGGCAACATTCGCCGCAGGCTTTTGCTTTCCCTTTTTCTGATCAGGCTGTGGTTCACTTGTGGGCGCCACATTCAGCAAGACGTTGAAGTCATAGTTTTCCGTCTTCGCGTCTGACAGTTGCCCCACTGGTTCCAAATATTGCCACTCACCGGCATCCACGGAGAACTCCGCACGGCGTATGGGGGTACCATCATCCGTCGCATGAAACGTAACATGAAGTTGCTGGCCTTCCACGCGTGCTGCCAGGTTCTCAATGCGCGGCGGAGTGTTGTCCACTTCAAAACGCTGGCTCTGTTTCTCGTCGCTCAGTGCTTCTTCCGGCGTGTGTGAAGGCGCATCGCTGGCGACCACCCGTACCGTGTAGCCTCCGTCCGGGAGCAGGCCGGAGTCAAAGGAATAGAACTTGTCTTGTATGCCGGACCGCAACAGCTTCCAATCGCGCTCATTGTCTCCACGATAGTAGAGAGAGTAGACCAGGTTGTCATCGTTATCATCATGAGCATTCCAGCGCACGCCGATATAAGAGCGGTCGTGGCTGGAGGTGGGCGCAACATCCACCCTTCCCACCAGGGGCGCGGCCCCCAGGTTCAGCATGGCATCTGTTCGCGGCTGGGATTGGTAACGCGTCCCCTGCTGCACGCTGACATCGTCCATTACCGGCGCAACGTTCTTGGGAAGGTAATTGATGCCCACTTCATCGATTTGTGTGGGCGGATTTGCCGGCTTGAGAACGGCGCGCCACTGTATAAATCGGGCCGGCGGAATCTCCAGGCGGGCGTCGCGATTGAGATCGATACGCGTCCACGCGCTCCAGTTGCGATCAGGATTATCTACGTTGCCGCTGCGCGCAAATAGTTCGTAGCTTCCATGCCCGCGGACTTCGGCACGCCCCCAGCGGGAAAAATTCTTCGCGTCCTCAACGTCACTTTCAAACGTGCCTTCTGCTTCGGGAGAGTTGCTGATCAGCATGATCTTGCCCAGATTGCTGCTGGAGCAATAAAGCCCGCCGCCCGGAGCCCTGGCGAATGAGGTGACCTGGCTGGCGCTGGCCCGGAGAAGATCAGAGAAGTCGCCATTTTTTTCAATGGCGTAGATGCGGCCTTTGTTTCCCGTCCCGGCGATTAGCCTGCCGGATGTATCGAAGTCGAGCGCATAAACCACGTCATCGTGTGAGGACCAGAGTTTGCGTGGAGACCCGTCGGAAGAGATCAGGAACACGTCCGATCCGCCCAGATTGACGTTCCCGACAAAAGGCACCGTAACTGGCTGCGCGCCGGGTTGCGTAATCACAGGTGCGGATGGAGCATTGTTGCCCGGAGGCGTTGACCGCTTTTCCCCCGTCGCAGCAGCGTAAATGTTTCCGGTGGCATCAACCGCAAGCGCGGTTACTTCCTTGCGCGGGGCCGCGTAAAGAACAAAGCCCTCGCCCGCGGGAGTGATGCGATAGATAAGCGCTCCTCCGTCAGACCCGGCTATTACATTGCCTTTGGGATCAAAAGCCAGTACGCGAATGTGGGCCTCGTCTGATTTGAAGAACACCGCTCCCTGGCCTGTTTTCTCCACTCGATATATTTCGCCGTTGTCGCCGGTAGCAATATAAAGCCGGCCATCGTTGTCAAAAGCAATGTCCCAAATGTATTTGGTTTTGGGATCAAAGAACACTGAAGAGGTGTATTCCGCGGCAGCAGGCTGTTCGGCCTTGGCGGCTGCAGCGGCATTCCGTGCGATGCGGTAGACTTTGCCGTCCGGCGACGTGGCAGCATAAATTGCGCCATCTTTTCCCATCGCCAGCGTCTGCACCTGAAGTTCCTTAGGCTCAAAAATGACTGACGACTTGCCGTCCGGCGTAATGCGATAGACGCGCGCGGGCGCTCCGGTGGCGGCATACACAGTGCCGTCGCCCGCGGACACGATGCGCCATATAAAGGTTGAGGGAGTGGTGGTGAGTACCTTGAAGGCTGGCGCCAGTTCCAGTTGTCCGGTGCTGCGGATGGCAACGCCGCGCGTGGCGCCACGTTCAAATTCTTCGTAGCCGGTTTCTTTCCACTGCCGTGTGCCTTCAGCAACGGCCAATCCAATGAGTGCGAGCGTAATAAAAGCTAAGTAGATCTTTTTCATTTTTGATTAGCGATCCAGAAAACCAGATTAACAGGACGGCGCGCATGCTGGAAAATCCGTGAGCAAGAAGGATGGGCGGAAACGCTGCGCGAAAATTGAAAGGGGCCGCTTTGGCAGCAGCCCCTTCGAGGATTATTTAATCGTCAAGCTTATGACTTGTGAACCGGTGACTACGTAGCCCACCGGCGTGTTGGACTCGTTGACCGCAGACTCATTGAACACTACCATCTGCTGCGTTGCTCGCATGCCTTCCATTACGTTCATCACGGAAAGCGGCACGCCGGGCATGACTTTGTCTTCCACCGTCACCTGCGGGTTCTGTTCCAGCAGGGAAACGTACAGATGATCGTTAAGGTGTTCTTTGTTCAGCAACTCGATGGTCGAATTGAGGTCCAGTCCGTGGGCTGATCCCGCACCGCGACGCGCATGGTCCAGAGTTTCAGCATCGCTGACCAGAATGCGCAGGTTGCCTTTAGGCACGGACGTGGGAACGCGCACCGGAATGCGGCGGACAATGCGGTCGCCACGATAGGGGCGGAGAACAGCTTCAATCGTGATCTCATCACCCGGGCGCGCTTCCGTCACATCTGTGCGTGCATTTTCCAGCACGGCGGAGTGACGATCACGTTCCAGGTCGAAGTCCAGGGCTACGCCTTTTACCATTGGTGCTTCGTATGGGTTATCGTAAATGCGGCCGAAGTGTTCACCCAGTGCCGTGGCCACTGCGTAAGCAGTTGGCTGGCTGTCAGTCGGCGAAAACATGTTGGCCATCTTCACGTCGGGATATCCGCTCACGTGGATCTTGCCGTTCATGCGATACGTGGTTTCTTCACCGTACTGATTCATGCCCATGAGCGCGTTGTAAACCGTCGCCATCATCATCAAGCGGCGTGAGCTTGGGATTGTTCAGGACTTCGTAGTGAAATTCTTTAGGACCGCTCGGTCCATGGATGTTGAGCGTGACCGGAATCATCTGCGGCTCACGATCAAACTTGCCCATGATGCCGGTCTTGCGGTCCTGCACAAAGGCTCCCACCGCTTCGGTGGCATTCACGATCTTGAAAGCATTGAGCGGCGAAGCCAGGGTGGCAATCACGTTTGCTTTGGTCATGGGCATATCGACCATGCCGTACTGAGTCAGCGGATGTCCGCAGGCCAGCAGGTGATCTTTGTCCATGTAAGTAACGGTGCAGGTGGCGGCCACGTCCATGTCACCGCGCACCATGATGGCGCTTACGGCAGAACCGGGCACCAGAGGCTCAGGCTGTTTCTCCGCGCTGACGGAACCAACGCCCATTACCGGCGTGATGCCGGCCTGCGCAAACTCGGCGCTGAATTGTTTTAGTGATGCTTCTGTAAATCCGTTGAAAACGAAAGGCGCATCGATCGGCTGAAGATACTGTGCCACACCCTTGAACGCGCTCATGTCAGTCGCGCCGGGGCCGCTGGTTTTTTCCGGACCGGCCGTTCTGTTGGCGGCGGCCGCGCCTTGTTGCGGAATGCTGTTGTCAAACTCGTTGATTTCCAGCATTTGCGAGATTGGCGTCACACCGGCGATGGGCTCTTTGGAGAACTGGCCAATGCGATAGGCGATCGCGCCTAGCATTTTTCCATCAATGTAAACCGGGCTGCCACTCATGCCGGCAACTACGCCCGTGTACTCTGCTTTTTCCCCATGCAAGCGGACCAGGATCACGTCACTTTTGGGACCGTTCATGTTCTTGAGTACGCCAAGAACTTCAACTCCCATGGTTTCCGGCTGAGTTCCCTGAAAAACCGTGTAAGCTACTCCCTTCATGCCCGGACGGACTTCGTCCACGGTCATGATCTGGGTTTGCGACAGCGGTTTAGCGGGTGCAGAGTTGTTCTGGGCAGGGGCTTGGGCGAAACATATCCCTGTTAAGATAACGAGAGCGGCGGCTACTGCGTTTATTCTCATGCGGACAAAAACCTTTGCCGAATTACACCTTGGCCCTCAGGCTATTGTTTGGGCCACTAAAAAGGTGAGTTCGTGCATCTATACTAGAATACAAATTTCTAAAAAGGCAGCCAGAAATGTCCTTAACACAGTCCCGAAATCTGTCTAGCATCTCTAAGGTGATTGCCCGGTTGCTCTTTGCTCCCGCCCTTGTCATGGGCTTTGCAATTCTAAATACAGTTACGGTTTTCGCGGTCCAGGATAGCGGTTCGCAGCAAGGGCAACAGCAATCGACACAGCAGCAACAGAACCAGCAATCGACACAGCAGCAACAGAACCAGCAAAATTCCACCCCATCGGCTGGCGGCCCGGAAGGTGACATTGGCCCGATTGCGGTGCCCAAAAAGAAGGACGAGCCGCCCCCGAAGGACGATACGCCTAAGCAGCCTAAAAAAGTGGAGGGCATGCCCAACTTTACGCTTCGCGTGAACGTCCCGCTGGTCTCAGTGGATGTGGGAGTTCTCTCCAAACAGGGCATGTTCATCCCTGGCCTGCGGAAAGAGAACTTCCGCGTACTTGAGGATGGCGTTCCACAGACGGTCACAGGGTTCAACCAGACCGAGGCCCCTATTACGGCCGTAATGCTGGTGGAGTTTGCCAACAACTTTTATCCGCTGGAGTATGACTCTCTTTACGCGTCCAGCGTGTTTGCCAGCTCGTTAAAGAAGGAAGACTGGATAGCGCTGATCACCTTCGATATTCGCCCGCACATACTGGCGGACTTCACCCAGAATAAAGTTGAGATTTATGAAGGGCTCCGCAGTTTGCACTTTGCCATGTCAGCGGAGACAAATCTTTTTGACGCCCTGTATGAGACACTGGACCGCCTGGAAGATGTGGAAGGCCGCAAGTACATCATGCTCATCTCCAGCGGGCGGGACACGTTCAGCAAGCATACCCTTGACCAGATTTATAAGCGTGTGCAGGCATCCAAGGACATTGCCATTTACGCCATCGGCACTGGCGCAGCATTACGCACGTATGCGGAAGCGCATGGCATGAGCAGCCAGCTTTGCAACATTGATAATTTCAGCTGCCGCACGGAATATCTCCAGGCGGACAACCAGATGAAGACCTTTGCCAAGATGACCGGCGGCAAGTTCTACCAGCCTATGTTCGAAGGATCGTTCAAAGACGCATTTGCCGACATTGCCCAGACCATTCGTAACCAGTACACGCTGGCATACCATCCAACCAATCAGGCGCAAAATGGAAGTTTTCGCAAGATCAAAATCGAACTTGTCGGGCCGGATGGAAGCCCATTGAAGATTCGCGATCAAAACGGAAAAGACGTGAAGTACCAGATCGTTGCCCGTGAAGGTTATAAAGCCAGGCACGAAGTGGAATAGGCACTTGAAAGGTTCACCCACCGTCGCGGGATCGGAAATGGGCACTCCCGCTGCCCGAAGATGCTAGTGGAAGAAATGTTGCAACACCAGGAACATTCCCACGCCTGCGAATACGGCCAGGGCCACGCCGAGGCCGCGCTCGCGATTGACCTCCGGAATCAGGTCTGAAGCTGCCACATAGAGCGTCACGCCCGCGGAGAGCGGCAGTCCTGCCGGAAGCGAACGTGTGAATACCGTCACGGTGAGCACGCCGATCACGGTAGCCACGCCCAGCGCCGCGGATGCGAGCCACGCGGCGCGCTTGGGGTGTCCGGCCGCCAGCATGATAGAAGAAGCGGTGAAACCTTCGGGCACCTTGTGCAGTATGACCGCCAGAAAAATCAGCCAGCCGAGCCAGTTGGATACCAGGAAGCCGGAGGCGATGGCCACTCCGTCAAAGAAAGTGTGGATGATGAGGCCGAACAGCACCGAGTAGATGCGCCGGGAGTCGGCGTACTCTTCATGATGCGTTTCTTCACCGAAGTGGAAATGGGATGTGACCGTGTGCTCGAAGAAGTGCACGATGAAGTATCCCACGAGCAGCAGCAACGGCGCGTTGGGTCCGGCAAGATGGATGCTTTCCGGCAGCATCTCCAGCAGCGCGGTGCCCAGCATGAACCCGGCGCCCAGCGCGACGAAATAGCGAAGATAGCGCTTGTCCCAGTCTTTTTGAACAATCACAGCGCCGCCAAAACCATTGGCCAGCGCCGCCGTAATGCCCAACAGGATGCTTGTTGTGATAGAGGTCATTGAGGAATCATTCAGAATAGCAGGATTTCTCCGCCATCACGCGAGTGGATGGCCCAGACGATGTAATTATGTTTTTATCGGTGGGCTATATCAAAATCGCGGCGAAGATGCACCGCGCGCCTATCCGCTATGCCGAATGTGCAACACATCGCCGTCCTGCACAATGTAGTCCTTGCCTTCCAGTCGCAGTTGCCCCTTGGACCGTGCGTTGGCTTCAGATCCGGCATCGAGCAGGGTGTCCCAGTGAATCGTTTCCGCGCGGATGAAATGCTTTTCCAGATCAGAGTGGATTGCTCCAGCGGCATTCTGAGCGCGTGAGTTTCGCGGTACCGTCCATGCCCGGCACTCGTCCTCGCCAATGGTGAAGAATGAAATCACCCCAAGCAGTTCATAGGTCTTGCGGATCAGCCGTGTCAGGCCGCTTTCCTTCAGGCCGTAACTGGACAGAAATTCCGCGGCTTCTTCATCGCTCATTTCCGTGAGCTCGGCTTCCACCTTGCCGCAGATAGCAGTTGCGCCGGCGTTCTTACGCGAAGCAATCTCATTGAGCTTGAACTTTGTCACTGCGTTCTCAAGATCGGCGCCCAGGGTGGCCGACTCATTCACGTTCAGCACATACAAGATCGGTTTCTGGCTCAGGAACATGAAGCCGCGTATGCGTTTTTCGTCATCGGCCGTGATATCCATCTCCCGCAGCGGCAATTCTTTCTCCAGATGCGCCTTGGCACGGATGATCAGGTCGTTTTCGCGCTCCAGTTCGGCCGTCTTCATTTTCTTCAGGTCTTTTTCCAGACGCTCCAGACGTTTCTCCACCTGTCCCAGATCGCTGACGATCAGATCGAAATCCACGTTCTTCGCGTCTCGGAGCGGATCATTCGGGCCGACATGCGGAATGGAAGGATCATCAAAGGCGCGCAGCACATGGGCCAGCGCGTCCACGGTGCGTAGGTTGGTCAGGAACGCCGTCTCTTTCAACGCGTCCTGCCCGATGGCAGCCACGTCAACGTATTCCACCACGGCATGCGTGAGTTTTTTGGGGTTATATTGCACGGCCAGACGATCAAGACGGTCGTCCGGCACCTTGGCTATACCAAGGTGCGCTTCGCGCGGATTGGAATGACCACGGGCGGATACATCCACCTTGGTCAGAATCTTGAATAAAGAAGTCTTGCCCACCTGAGGCAGGCCGATAATTCCTGTTTTCATTTTTTTGTCGCTGCGCTCCAAACCGCTTTGAGAGAGTTGTTTCCCTTTTGTCTATTCTGCGCTTGATCGGCAGCGGGCTCGGCGCGTGTTCGGCCTCGCCCTTATGGTCGCCACTAAGCCGTTAAGGGCAACCTATGATTGTAAATCAGGAAGAACAAGGTCAGCGGGGCTCGGGGACGAGCGACTCTATGTCAATGTGGAAACCGTGAGATCATGGCGCCCTGACGCGACCATGTTTACTCGCTCCGAGTCGGGGAATAACAGGTAAGTCCCGCGTCGCCCGGCCAAAGAATGGTATCGCGTCTTTCGCTGGGAATTCCTTCTTTCCTTAGCCTGCTGGCGTTGATTTTTCCGAATTCCACTTCGAATCCAATCAATGCCATCATGAACGGATATTCTTCAAACAGATAGCCAGCAATTCCAGCCAACCATGAATCCAATTCATTACGCCAGGGTTCGACGGAATCTTCGCCAGAGAACGGATAGCCTCCTGCTTTGTACAGCGTCCCAAGCGGCGTAAAGGGGAGATAAAACAGCATCCAACTGGAGCCTCCATCAAATCGAGTGACAATGCTTCCACACGGAACCTCACCGCGATCTGGGAGCAAAGCGATACCAAACATGTGTTCCCGCGATGCTTCGGGTTGGATCAAGCTGGCCCTGGATCGAGATCTCCACGTCTTTTCGCCCGTATGGACCCGTTCAATCCCGGATACGACCAGAGACGGGCCAGACGTTCACTAGGCGAGGCTATCGGTCGCACCTGCTCGCAATTCGATTGCGAGCTCATAGTGGCCGCCAGTCCAAGAGTCAGGCGATGTGAATGAGTTCATGACTGTTAGGGTAACGCGAAGAGTGAATGGCTGAAAGTCGGGGGGTGCGGCTAATTCCCGAACCGACTCGCCGTCAGCACCACCACAACGAGTCCGCAGAAGAAGACGCCGCCTTCGGCGCGAGTGGACCATGCGTGTAGATGATCGAATTGAATGCGGTGTTCAGGAGAGATTCCCTGCGAGGAAGCCATTTCAATCCTGAGCTCACGAATTTTCGGCGTGATGACGGCTTGAGAAATCCAGGTGAGCGCCAGCATGACGATGACGAGCAAATGAGTTGCCCAAATCAACTTTGAATGAGATTCGCCAGAATTGCCGTCGCGCTTGACTATGATGGCCTGATAGATGATGGATGCGAGCAGGAAAAGCAGCCCTGAGACCAATGCCATCCAGTGCATTTTGCTCAGGCTCACGCTCACTACGTCGCCGGCCAGCTTGGTTGTAGGCAGAACGGTAAAGACCGTGGGAGCCAGCACGAAAGAGAAAAAGATAATCCCGCCGATCCATGTGATCAGCGCCAGCAGCATCAACGCGCGTAGCGTTAATCCAGCAAACCCGCTCATACTGGAACAGGAATGCTTTGAACAATGTCGCGAATGATGGTTTCAGCCTGGTCGGCTTTCTTCATGGTGGAAGAGTAGCGTGCATTCACCACCACGCGGTGAGAGAACACCGGCGTGGCCAGACTTTTAAAGTCTGTCGGAGTTGCAAACTTGCGGCCATCGAGATAAGCCATGGCCTGGGCGGCACGGTAGAGCATCAGGGACCCGCGCGGTGAGACGCCAAGCGCCAGGGACTCAGATTCGCGCGTACGCTTTACGATCTCCAGCGCGTAATCCACCAGGCTGTCATCCACCTTCACCAGTTTCACTTCATCCTGCATGGCGATAATCTCTTCACCTGTCGCCACGGGAGTGATGTGTTCCAGACGGGCCGCTCCGGCTTCAGATCGCAGGATCTCTCTCTCGCTGGCCTTTTGCGGATAGCCCATATGAAGGCGAAGAAGAAAACGATCAAGCTGTGATTCCGGCAGCGGATATGTGCCGTGATGTTCAATGGGGTTCTGGGTTGCGATCACCAGAAATGGCTGCGGCAGCGGGTGCGAGTGGCCGTCCATGGTGACCTGGCCTTCGTTCATCGCCTCAAGCAATGCCGATTGGGTCTTGGGTGTGGTGCGATTAATTTCGTCGGCCAGCAGAATGTTGGTAAAGACCGGCCCGGCTTTGAATTCGAATTGCTGTTCCACCGCCGAATAGACGGAAATGCCCAGCACGTCAGAAGGAAGCATGTCACTGGTGAATTGCAGACGCTGGAACGTGCATTCCAGGGTGCGCGCAAGCGCATGGGCCAGCGTGGTCTTACCAACGCCGGGTACGCCTTCAATCAGAAGGTGGCCGCGAGCCAGCACGCATACCATTGCCATGCGTACCACTTCGTCATTGCCGCGGATGATGCTGCGCAGGGACTGCTCAATGGCGGTGGCGCGCGTCCCGGAGGCTGTGTGGAGTTGTGTTGAAACCATGTACTTGGCTCTATTGTAACGTGATGTGACTAAATTGCGATGGGCACTCGCCCCTTACCAGGGGTGTTGTTCTTTCTACTATGCGCGCACTGTACGCCTATCCTCAAGAACAACCGGGATACGCCATGGTTCCCAAAGTAACCTGCGTCGCTGAACTTCCTGTGCAACAATTCACCTTATGTCTGGACAGAAAAAGCCTTGGTCAGGCTGGACCGTTGCGCGCTACGGCATGCTTTGCTTCATGCTGATGCTGCCGGCGCTCATGTTGAAGCGTCCTGCTCTGCTGGCTGAACCCGCGGCCGTGGCTGCTGTACGGCATGACAGTGAGAGCTTCCAGGACAAGTGGGTCGATCTTGAGCAGGCCCACCTCCGCGGTGAAACATCAGAATTCCGTTTTACCACTGACGAAGTAAACGCCGCATTTCAGGAAGCCATTGAAGGACACAGTGACGTTTCCTCGCCAGATACGGCTCAGGTCAAGCGCACGCAGGTTTTCTTCGCCGGTGACCACGTGACCGGGCAGTTCGTATCCAATGTTCACGGCAAAGATGTTTATTTGACAGTCTCCGGCAAGCTGCGCGTCGTCGATGGTTACCTGACGTTTGATTTATCTGACATGAAGATTGGCGATCTGCCAGTCCCGGTTTCCCTGGTGAAGATGCAACTCCAGAGCAAGCTGCGCGAGCCGATCAACCGCGAGAAGATGAAGCTTCCTTCCTATGTGGCCGACCTGCGCGTGGAGAACGGACAGCTCGTGGTGCTGGAAAAGTAGCCTTTTTCTTAACCACAAAGGGCACGAAGGAACACAAAGCGGAGCTAAGATCAAAGTAGTTAGACCACGGGGCCTCATGCTTGCGCTGAATCTTTAATCGAAAACCATCAAACAAAGCCACTCCCATCGTCTCCAAGCTAGTTTTCTCAGTGTGCCTCTCTGGCCTCTTTCAGGCCCGTCAGTATTGCCCGTACTGGCCAATCATGATTTTGCTTTGATCCTTTGTGTCTGTGATCCTTTGTGTCCTTTGTGGTTGTGGGTTTTTCCTGGCTTACAGCGGACGCGTCGTGTGTCCGGTAAGGCGCTCAATTCGCTTGTAGATCGGTGGATGCGTTGAAAACAGGCTGCCGAAATCCATGCCCATCATCGGCTTAATGATGAACAGGTGTGCCGTGGATGGAGTGGCCATCAGCGGCACGCGTCTGGAATAAGCATCCAGTTTTTCCAGGGCCCGCGCCAGCGCCTGCGGATTGCCGGTGTAGTGAGCGCCGCTCGCGTCAGCCTCATATTCGCGTGTGCGAGAAACCCAGAGTTGAATCAGCAAAGCGACAAAAGGCGCCAGTATCATCATGAGAATTGCGCCCAAACCGCCACCACGGCGATCACGATCATCGCCGCCGCCTCCAAACCAGAACGCCATGCGTGCAATCATGCTGATGGCGCCGGCCAGTGTGGCGGCAATGGAACTGGTGAGAATGTCACGATTTTTTACATGGCCCAATTCGTGGGCCAGCACGCCTTCGAGCTCGTCATCATTCAGCAGGTTCAGAATTCCCTGGGTCACAGCAACGGAAGCGTGCTCAGGATTGCGACCGGTGGCGAAAGCGTTGGGAGAATCATTTGGTATCACAAAGATCTTCGGCATCGGTATGCCGATCTTTTGCGTGAGCCTTTCCACTACCGAATAAACCCGTGGCAACTGCTCCCGTGTAACGGGTGTGGCGCGATACATGGCGAGTGCAATCTTGTCTGAAAAGAAATACGAAACAAAGTTCGTTACTGCCGCAAACACAAAGGCAAGAACCATCCCGTTGCGTCCACCAAAGTAGTCGCCAATCCCTATGGCCAGAAGTGTCATAAGGGTCAACAGGAAAGCAGTTTTTATGCCGTTCATATTCGAATAGATGCTCGGCGTGAGAGGAAGATTCCCAGAATAGGCGTCCCCAAACCCTTCCTTTAGCCCTCGACCATACCGATCCAGGTCACCTTTGCAAACCCCTGAAACGTTGACGGTTGCCCCGAGGAAAGAAGGCGCACAGAGGCCGATGTGCTCACAAAAGTGCCATTTTGCGCATACATTAAGGATTTTAATGTTTTTCTTATTGTTTTCTCATGGCAACTTTCGCATACTCTCAATCGGCTTAACGTCGTAAGACGAAATGTCGCATAGCAGACATTACTCGATCTTCGATACTTCCGGGCTTTCCGCTCCGCAAAGCAGGCCTCAGCGGGGTTTTAGTGAACACCTTGAACAGAGGTCTGAGAGTGTTGCCCCCAAGACGGCGCTCTCGGAATAGGCGGGTGATGCCCACCCGTTTTCGATACGCGCAGCGGCGCATATACGCTGCTGCTGTACGGCTCAGTGCAAGGGTGAAGTAGAACTTAAGGAGCGTAGCCAAATGAGTTTTATCTATCTACCCAAGGATGCTTCCCGTGCACGTGTGAAGGAAGCAGAGGAAGCCAGAAAGAATAGAGCTGAGATTTTAACGGCTTTTTCTCAAGGCAAAGTTTCTCGTCGCGACCTCATTAAATGGGGTTTGATCTCATCCGCCGGAGCCCTGGCGCCGATTCACGGACTCAATCCGTTTGTCTCCAGTGCATACGCCACAATCCCGACCGGCGCACCACGCAGCCCATTGGGCGGTGTTCAGCCGTTCTCAACTCCTATGCCGCGCTTTGATGTAATCCAGCGCAAACCAATCGTCACGGGTCAGCCACATCCGTTTGGCGCAATCGTTCCAACGGCGGCGGCCAACACGACAATGCAAAAGCTGGATCCGGCCCTGGTCGGCGGACAAACCAATCTCTACGGGCCAATCGAAGGCCGTCCCGGTGGACCGATCTGGGCTCACCAGGGCTTCGACAAGTTCCCGCCGCAGATCGCCGTCGAAATGACTCAGGGTCAGGCGCAAGCCAACAAGGTTTACAATCCAGGCGTTGCCAACTACCAGAACTCGGGCATCGATCCGACTTCATCTTTGCCGCTGAAGTTCCACCCTGGCCTGCCCACGCAGCAGCCGAACTCAGTATGGACCTTCAACGGAACCATTCCTCCCAAGCTGGTCCAGGGCAAGTACGGCGAGCCGATCATTTTCCGCCATCACAATCAGCTGCCTGCTGATATCAATGCGAACAATGGTTTCGGACGCCACACCATTTCCACCCACGAGCACAACGGACACCACGGCGCGGAGAATGACGGCTTTACCGGCGCATTTTTCTTCCCGGGACAGTTCTACGACTATCACTGGCCAATCGTTCTGGCTGGACGCAACTCCATCAACACTGGCGCCACCGACCGTCGTGCCAGCAGCCCTGATGGCAGCGGCGGACTGACCAACGTACCCGGTGACTGGAAAGAGACCATGTCCACTCACTGGTTCCACGATCACATGTTCAGCTTCACTTCGCAGAACGTGTACAAAGGCAACGCTGCCATGTTCAACATCTACAGCGGCCTTGATCGCGGCAACGAATCAATCAACGATGGCGTCAACTTCCGTCTGCCTTCCGGTACCGCCAAGGATTTCGGCAACCTGGAATATGACGTCAACTTGATGCTCGCTGACAAAGCTTTCGATGCGAACGGTCAACTCTTCTTTGACATTTTCGACTTCGACGGTTTCCTTGGCGACGTGATGACGGTCAACCTGACCTACCTGCCGTATTTCGAAGTGGAACGCCGCAAGTACCGCTTCCGCATCCTGAACGCCAGCGTATCCCGCTTCTTCGCGTACGGGCTCTCTGACGGAACACCGATCGTGCAGATTGCCAATGATGGTAACCTGCTTCCGAACGTGGTTCCTCAAGCCGTATCTGATGAGCAGGGCATCGCCGAGCGCTATGACTGGGTCATCGACTTCTCCAAGTACTCCATTGGCAGCAAAGTCTGGCTGGTCAACGTGTGCGAGCACGTCGACGGCAAGAAGCCGAGCAAAGACCTGACCATCGCCCAGGCGTTGTCTGGTGCGTCACTTGATCCCTGCGTTGGTAAGTTCCTCGAGTTCCGCATCGTGCGTAACCCGGCGACTCCTGACCAGAGCCAGTTGCCGACCCAGCTTATCCCGAACCCGGATCTGTCCAATGTTCCAGTTTCCCGCCAGAGAACGTTCGTCTTCGGCAGAGGCGCAAGCCAACCCTTGCCCCAGCCCGACGATGCAGCCTTCTTCACGGGCGCCGGCAACCAGCCTGGTCCGTGGGGCGTATCTACTGATAATGGCCCGATGTTGAACGCCAGCTTCGGCCGTTTGTCAGCGGCGCCAAAGTTCGGCACCCGCGAAATCTGGACGCTCCAGAACGGTGGCGGTGGCTGGGATCACCCAGTGCACATCCACTTTGAAGAAGGCCAGATCCTGGCACGCAACGGCAAAGCCAGCAACGTGCCGGCGTGGGAGAAGGGCCGCAAGGACGTGTATCGTCTGCGTCCGGGTGGAAGCGTGACCTTGACCATGCAGTTCCGCGATTGGGGCGGCATGTACATGGAGCACTGCCACAACACGGTGCACGAAGACAACGCCATGTTGGTACGTTGGGAAATCGATGACGCGGGTACGCCGTTCCTGAAACCGCTACCCACGCCGATCGCCGCGCCAACCGGTGTTACCTTCGCGAATCCGGATGACATAGCTCCAACAGCTTTCTAACCAAAGCTTAGGACAATTAAACGGACAGGCGGACCGCAAGAAAATTGCGGTCCGCCCGTTTCTGTACTCGGGCAGTATCGGGATCCCAAGGAAAAGAAGATGAAATCGAAGTCAGCAATACGAGTCCTGGCCGTAGCGCTGGTGTGTGTCGGCGTTCTGGCTGTGATGCGGCCGTCGTTCGCGCGGGCCGACAATAAGCGTTGGGGAGCAAACTATTTTCCTAACGTGGAGTTGACCACTCAGGACGGCAAAGTCGTACATTTTTACGATGATCTCATTAAAGGCAAGATTGTAGTTATCGACTTTATCTATACCCATTGTGTTGATTCATGCCCGCTGGAAACGGCACGCCTGGTGCAGGTACAGAAAATGCTTGGCGACGCCGTTGGCAAAGAAATCTTTTTTTACTCCATCACCCTCGATCCCAAGCGCGATACGCCCGCGGTCCTCAAAGATTATGCGGATAAATACCACGTCGGGCCGGGATGGACATTTCTTACCGGCAAAAAGAGTGACATTGATCTATTGAGCCAGAAGCTCGGTCTGTACAGTGATCCGGACCCCAATGATCGTGATGGGCACGAGCCGGCCGTGCTGCTGGGTAACGAGCCAGCTGGCCAGTGGATGAGAAACGGGGCCACAGACAATCCACGTTTTCTGGCGACCTTGATCGGTGACCGGTTGAACAACTGGAAGCTCACTACCAGCAATCAGAATACGGGCACGCCCGAGGCACAGTTAGTCGATGCCGATCCCGGCCGTTATACTTTTGCGACGCAGTGCTCGGCCTGCCATACCATTGGACACGGTGACAAAATCGGCCCGGATCTTCAGGGAGTGGCCGAGGTTCGCGATCCCAAATGGCTGGCGCGCTTTATTCAGACGCCCGAGAAGATGGTTGCTGAAGGCGACCCGATTGCCACCGCCCTGTTTGAGAAATACAGGCAGATACGCATGCCTAATCTGCGCATCAGCGACGAAGATACTGCCTTGCTTATTGATTTCCTTAAAAGGCAGAGCAAAGACCCTGAAGGCAAGCTGGCGCACGCACAAAGCAGCACGCCGCAAAACCAGGAGATCGGTTTGCATCACTCTGAATCGCACCAGATGAGCGATTCAGCAGCGCCTTCGGCCGGTGTGAGCTCCACGGTGCCCAAGGCACGCAACTAGTTTCAGTTGGCTGCACTCCGGCCGATTTTTAGTGGAGAGGCTCCTCGATCTGGGGAGTGCCTCTCCCGGTCGGGTACGCTCTCATGATTCCGCGGCGCTAGCTGGTGAGTGTCTTGCGAATTGCCAGAAGCTGGCGCAAAGTGCCTTCCAGGTTCTTCAGGTCCAGCGCATTCGCGCCGTCAGACTTTGCCTGCGCCGGATTGTCATGTACTTCCATAAAGATTCCGTCGATACCTGCCGCCACCGCCGCGCGTGACAGCACAGGAATGAACTGCGGCTGACCGCCTGAGACAGCTTCGCCCTTCGCGCCCGCTGAAGGAAGCTGCACGGAATGCGTTGCGTCAAACACCACCGGAGCAAATTCGCGCATGATGGCCAGTGACCGCATATCCACGACAAGATTGTTGTAGCCAAAAGAGCTGCCACGTTCTGTGAGGAAGATATTCTGGTTGCCGGACTCGCGTACCTTGTCCACCGCGTGCTTCATGTCCCAGGGAGAAACAAACTGTCCCTTTTTTGATATTGATGGATTTTGCATGCCTGGCGGCTGCCACCAGCAGGTCCGTCTGCCGGCACAGGAAGGCCGGAATCTGCACCACGTCAACTACGCCGGCAACTTTAGGAACATCCACGGCTTCGTGAACGTCCGTCAGGACCGGAACGCCGACCGTCTCTTTCACTTTACGCAGTATGCGCAGGCCTTCGTCCAGTCCCGGTCCGCGAAAGCTCTTCAGTGACGTGCGATTCGCTTTGTCATAAGACGCCTTGAAAATGTAAGGAATCGCCAGCTTCTTGGCGATGGAGCTAATCTCCTGCGCCATGCGGACCGCATGCTCTTCGCTTTCGATCACGCATGGACCGGCGATGAGAAAGAGATTGGAGCCGATATTGAGGCCATCAAGCGAAAATTGAATAGGATTGGGCATCTTGAAAAAGCTTACATGAATTCAGAGACCATTGGCATCCATGTGAGCTTCCCTGACGCGCCCAGTAGCCCGCGGTCTTATAATCACGTCGATGAGCGTGTCCTTACCAACCGGAATCGAATCCAGCCAAAGCCAGGACCAGGTCCAGCAACAGGCCCAGCGGGAGCTCTATCTTGGCATCCAGGCGGTTGACGTTTTCGTTCATGACCTGGAGAAAAGCCTGCGGTTCTATGTGGATCAACTTGGCTTCAAGCTGGTTTCTGATGTCATCCTGCAATCCGGAAGGCGGCGCGTTGGAGTTGCTCCTCCAGACGGGAGTGCGGGCCTCAACCTGATGGCGCCGGAACCCGGTTCAGAAGAATACGAACTCATCGGCAGGCCGACGCAGGTAGTCTTCGTCACGGAAGACGTTGCCGCCAAATATAGCGAATGGATAAAACGGGGCGTCCGCTTCCAGCACACGCCGCGACTCAGGCGTATCAAATACCGGCAGCAGGCGCCCGTCCGGGTGGAGCAGTCCCGGCTGTTCGGAGATGAGCAGCCTGTATGGGGCGGGGTCTTTACCCGCTTCAGGGACCTGGATAACAATTCCTTTGCTCTGATCAGTATCGACGAAATCAGCCGGGCCATTGAAATACGACGTCGCGCTGTGGCGGCAAAGCTGGAAGCTGATCGGCGCGCCGCCCATGAACTTGAAATCGCCAAACAAGTCCAGGCGCGATTGTTCCCTCAGGCGTTGCCGCAAGCGCGAACGCTTGAGTATGCCGGCATCTGCATTCAGGCCCGGGAAGTTGGCGGAGACTATTACGACTTTCTCAGTCTGGGCCGCGACCGTCTGGCTTTTGCTCTTGCAGACGTGTCGGGCAAGGGAATTGCCGCCGCTCTCATGATGGCCAATTTGCAGGCAAGCTTTCGCAGCCAGAGCGCCGTGGCGTGGGACGACCCGCACCGCTTTTTGCAGTCAGTGAACAGCCTCTTTTTTGAGAACACCGCCGAGAACACTTATGCCAGCCTCTTTTTTGGCGCGTATGACGATAGCGCCCGCCGTTTACGCTATGCCAACTGCGGTCATCTTTGTGCGCTGTTGCTCCGCAGGGATGGTGCTCTGGAGCGGCTGGATTCCACTTGTACCGTGGTGGGTCTTTTCAAGGATTGGGATTGCTCCATGGCGGAATGCAGCCTATTTGCCGGAGATACTTTCGCCCTGTATACCGATGGCGTGACGGAATCGTTCAATGACGCCGGCGAAGAATTCGGAGAAGACAGGCTGATCGCGGCGTTAAAGCGAAACTGCGAAGCAGGTCCTCAGGCCGCGCTGGAGTCGATTGTGGCAGAGGTGCAGAAGTTCAGCTCACGCGAACAGCATGATGACATCACTCTGATCATTGGGCGAGGCAGAGAAAGATAGTCGCGATTAAATCTCACGCCGCAAATTAGATATTCGGTAACCAAGATTTAGCTGGCAATTGTTACAACCAGTTCTTACAGAGCTACTGATAGGATCTTATGCAATGAATCCAATTGCTCTGTACCTGTGGTCGGGTGACACCTTCTTTTGGGGAACAGGCCTGCTTGTTACGGCAATTGCCATTTCTCCGATGCTGAAGCGCAAATGGCAACTGCGCACCAGAAACATTGCTTTTTACCTTGCAGTGATCGCTATGGTCATTGCATCTCCGCCATTTGAATGGATTACGGATTCCATCTTCGTCTCATCGGCAATTTTATGGTTCATTACTTGGAACTACGGGCGTTCAGGAGCCTGGTTGCGATCTGCTACCGCGCTCGTAGCTCTAGCGATAACAATTGGGATGTCAGTAGCCGAGTTCTCTCACCGCAAAATGCCAACTTTGTCCGGCGCCTCTGACAATCACATAGTGATTATCGGTGATTCCTTGTCTGCCGGTCTCGATTCTCGAGTGCCAACGTGGCCCAGTCTCTTTCAGCAAAGCACGGGGGTCACAGTCAAAAATCTAGCCATCGCGGGCGCCACAACTGTCCAAGGAATCACCATGGCGAGGGAACTTACCTCGGAAGATCAGATCGTAGTACTCGAAATCGGCGGCAATGATCTCTTCTCCAGCACGCAATGCAATGTTTTTGCGAGAAATCTAGGATTGATCCTCGATACCGTTGTGGCTCACGGTCGTACGGTGGTGATGTTCGAATTGCCGATCCTTCCGTATCAAATTCCTTGTGGAAGATATCAGCGGCAGCTTGCGTCAAAGTATCACGTCAATCTCATCCCAAAACATTACCTTACTCAAATCATGGCAAGCCCTAACGCAACTTCAGACGGTGTGCACCTGACGCGAGACTGGAGCGACGTCGCTTTGCCGCTGTAGTTCAGCAAGTGCTTTCGCCATTACTGAAACCGCCTGCTATCTTCTAACGATCCGTTCCGGCCTCAGGAACAGCTCAACATCTTCCGTGCTTCTGGCTTCGCGGCGCTTCCGTCCGTTTTCATAGCTGGCTTTTACAAAGCTGCTGAACAGCGGATGCGGCTCCAGCGGCTTCGACTTGAATTCAGGATGGAACTGGCAGCCCAGGAAATACGGATGCTCTGGAATCTCCACGATCTCCACGTAGGTTCCGTCCGGCGTGCTGCCGGTCAGGCGCATGCCCGCGCCCGTGAGTATGGCTTCGTATTCACGGTTGAATTCATAGCGGTGGCGATGCCGCTCGCTGATTTCGGTTGTGCCGTAGGCGTCCGCGGCATGGCTGTGCGGTTCCAGCTTGCAGGCCCACGCGCCCAGGCGCATGGTGCCGCCGAGCTCGTCAATGCCGCGCAGTTCGCGCAACTTGTAAATCACACGATGCGGCGTTGCCGGATCAAACTCGCTGGAATCGGCCTGCTCCAGTCCGCAGACGTTGCGTGCGTATTCAATGCACGCTGTCTGCATGCCCAGACAAATTCCGAAATACGGGACCTTCTTTTCACGCGCATAGCGGATTGCGTTCAGCATCCCTTCAATGCCTCGCTTGCCGAAACCGCCGGGGACCAGAATGCCGTCAAAGCCTTCCAGTTGCATCTCGTAATCGCGACTATTGCTGTCTTTGTGTTCCAGGCCTTCGGCCTCAACCCAGGTCACGTTGAGCTTAAGGTTCTGCGCCGTGGCGCCATGGACCAGCGCTTCCTTCAGAGACTTGTAGGAATCCTCGTACTCCACGTACTTGCCGACGATTCCGATATGCACCTCATCTTTGGGATTGTAGATTTTGTGCACCAGCTCTTCCCATCGCTTAAGGTTGGGCGCTTTTGCGTCGACTCGGAGATAACGAAGCACGAGTGCGTCCACGCCTTCATGAGCGAACACCAGCGGGACCTCATAGATGGAAGCCACGTCTTTCGCGGTGATCACAGCTTCATCTTCCACGTTGCAGAACAGCGCTATCTTGCCCTTAAGGTCTTTCGATAGAAAGCGGTCAGTGCGGCAAAGCAGGATGTCCGGCTGAATTCCGATGCTGAGCAGTTCTTTGACCGAGTGCTGCGTCGGCTTGGTCTTGAGTTCGCCGGCGGCGCCGATCCATGGAACCAGAGTTACGTGCACAAACAGTGTGTTGTCACGGCCCAGCTCCTGGCGCATCTGGCGGATGGCTTCCAGGAACGGCAGAGACTCAATGTCGCCCACCGTGCCGCCGATCTCAACAATGGCGATGTCCACGTCCTGCGCCACCTTTTTCATGGCCGCCTTGATTTCGTTGGTGACGTGCGGAATCACCTGGACAGTTTTTCCCAGATAGTCGCCACGACGTTCCTTGGTGATGATCTGCTCGTAAATGCGACCGGTGGTCCAGTTGTTCTCGCGCTGCAGGCGAGCGTGGGTGAAACGCTCATAATGGCCCAGATCGAGATCAGTTTCCGCGCCATCATCCGTCACAAACACTTCACCATGCTGAAAAGGAGACATGGTTCCCGGGTCCACGTTCAGGTAGGGGTCAAACTTCATGATATTGACCTTCAGACCACGGCTCTCCAGAAGACAGCCAATGGAAGCTGCTGCCAGACCTTTGCCCAGGGAAGACACAACGCCGCCGGTTACGAAAATATATTTCGCTGCCATGAACTCCTCGTCTCAGTTGTTTGGGGTGTGAGTGCGGTGATTTTTGGGGGTGCTGCTCCCTGGCGCGATAGAGGCTGTTGCCCTTGGCCTTGGAAGCAATTGGGGTGCACGATCAATTATACAAAAAGAAGCTGTGGAAAGCATGGACAGAATAAGGGCTGAAGGATTTTTCTTTCGACGTAAGACGGGGATACCGAGGTCGAGTCGGCTACAATCTCGGGTTGCTTTTGTGAGCATAGGATGAAAACACTCGGCATTGTTGGCGGCATCGGTCCGGAGTCGACGATCGAATACTATCGCCGGCTGATTGCGGCGTATCGCCAGAAGGAAAATGATGGAAGCTATCCGCATCTCATCCTCAATAGCATCAATCTCACCGAGATGCTGGCGCTGCTCTCCGGTAATCGCCTTCCCGAGCTTACAGAACTTCTACTCGGGCATTTAGAGACGCTGGCCCGTGCTGGAGCGGATTTTGCCGTGATCGCTGCCAACGCGCCGCATCTGGTCTTTTCTGATCTGGAGCCAAGGTCTCCCATTCCTCTCATCAGCATCGTGCAGGCTGCCTCCGATCGGGCAAAGCTTCTCGGGTTAAAGAAGCTGGCTCTGTTCGGTGCCAAATTCACGATGCAGGCCAGCTTCTATCCAGACGTGTTTTCGCGGCACGGTGTTTCAGTGGCAGTTCCCAGCCAGCAAGAACAGGATTACATCCACGAGAAATATTTTGGCGAACTGGTGCATGGCACGGTTCTGCCGGAGACGCGGCAACATCTCGCCGGTATTGTTGAGGCCATGAAATCGCGAAATGCCATCGAAGGGCTGATTGTTGGCGGAACCGAGCTGTCGCTCATTTTCCGCGAGCCCGAGGTCTGCGGCGTCCCAGTATTAGACACCACTCAGATTCACGTTGAAGCCGCTATCGAGCACATGTTGGCGTAAAAAAACCTGCAAGAAATTCCGCAACTCCGTTCTTAGATCAGTTGCCACCACTGGGCCCCTGCCATCAAGGGACAGAACTGTGATTCCTGACTGCGTGTGCCGCAACGGCGTATTTTGCGCCGCGCGAACCAACCTCCTTCCGCCGCACACGTCTGGCAAGCCGTATCCATTTTGCAAAACTGAAAGGCGTTCTCTATGAGAAAGTCATACGCATCGCTGCGCACATTCGCTCTCTTCTTGCTGGCTGTGTGTTTCATGGCCGGTTTCATTTCTACCCGGGCTTACTGCCCAGACTTCCGCCAATGACACAGCACCCGCCCCCGGATGGGTGGTGATCCCCGTCGACGAGTACCAGCAACTGCGGACACGCGCCTATCCGGCGGACCGTCCTCCTGAACCTCCACCAGTTGAGGTAACCCTCACGCGCGTGGATTATGACCTGCACATCGGCAATAATGGCGATCTTGCCACCGGCCGCGCCACGCTCACCGTGGACGTAATTAAAGACGGTTGGGTGCGTGTGGCTATCCCTTCCGGCTTATTGGTGCGCGAAGCCCGGCTGGATGGCAAGCCCCTTGCCCTTGTGCCTGACCAAAGCAAAGGCGGACATCAACTATCCGCCGTTCTCGCTCATGCAGGGCGCGCCCTTCTATTGCTTGATATCGCAATGCCTGTGAATGCGGCCGCCGGCGAGGAGAGTCTTTCGCTGCCGGCGACACTCTCCGGCGTCACGCGCGCTTCGCTTGAACTGCCGCGCAAAAATATGGAACTGACGCTCAGTGGCGGACTGCTCAGCGACAAGACCGAGTCCGCGGGAGTCACAAAATGGCTGGCGTACGGACATGGCAATGAGCCGCTCACTTTCTCATGGCATCGCAAAATTGAAGAGCAAGCGCACGTTCAATTGCCGCTGCGCATGCGCGGATCGCTGGTGGAAGCCGTTGGTCTGGGCGAAGATCTCACCACCATCACGGCTGACGTAGATCTCGCCATTGCCCAGGGCTCGGCCAGCGAAGCACACATTCAGGTCCCGGACAAAGTCACTATTAATCAGGTAACAGGCGCCATGGTGGGCGACTGGGAAGTCAAGGCCGGCGAACTGGTGGTTACCATGGTGGAACCCGTGGAGCAGACCACGCGCTTTGTCATCACCGGTGAGGTGCGCGCGCCGCGCGAAGGCGAGATCAGCATTCCAATTCTTCGCCTGCTCAACGTGGAGCGCGATAGCGGCGGCGTTGCCGTGGACGTGCTGGGCTCCGGAGAGATCAAAGAAAAGCTGACGAAAGTGGAAGGTCTGGAAGGCGTTGACGCCGCCGAACTGGGCGAGATGGTGGCCAATCGCCAATCGCCGTCTCTGGAGGCATTTCGTTTTCGCACCGCGGAAAATCAGTTGGACCGCTCACTCACCGTAAATGTGGCGCGCTATGAGCAGCAGGCAGTCCTGCTGGCCAATATTGAAGAAGCCCGTTACAAGGTGCTGATGAGCAGTGAAGGCAAAACCCTGGTGCAGGCGAACTATGCCGTGCGCAATAATCACAAGAATTTCATCGCCATCAAGCTGCCGCCAGGTTCGGTGGTGTGGAGCGCCACGCTCAATGGTGTTCCCATACGCCCCGGTGAAGCCGACGATCACAGCTTGTTATTGCCGCTGGAAAAATCGCGTGCCGGAAATGACTCAGCTGCGTTCGCTGTCCAAGTGATGTACCTGAGCCGGGAACCAGCATGGACTGAAAAAGGGAAAGCAACGCTGGCGCTTCCTGCGGTTGATATCGCGATTTCCCGTACCGGTGTGGAGTTTTATCACTCGCCACAATTCCGCGTCACTCCTGATCCCGGCGCATTCCGGATGGAGCCGTATGCTGTGCCATTTTCGCCGGCCCTGAACGAAAAAGATGTTCCTGTGGTGACAAATGCCCGTCCGGTCGCGGAGCATGGATAATCTTTCGACTCTATAACGACAAGGAGGCCAGCCTGCACCAGAGCCTGGTTGACCAATATCGCGCCCAGAACTCTGGCGGACGCACGTCACGCTCGCTGCCGGTGGCTGTGTCATTCCCGACGTTTGGCAACTCGGTCTACCTGGTTGCCGAACTCACCCAGGAAAATCACGCTCCGGCAATCGAGCTGAGTTATCAGAAAGAGAAGAAAGAAGGCAAAAAATGAAAACGCCGAAAATGCTCCAAAACTTTATCGCATTTGTCCTTATCTTTAGTCTCGCTCTGTGCGCGGCGGCCTCTGAGCGCAATCCTGTCAGTAACAGCAAGCTTCCGCTGCCTGCGTCGGGCAACGTAACGCTGCCTCTGGCGGAATATAACCGATTAGTGGACCTGGCCAGCAGGTCGATCAAGACCCAGGAGCCGCCACCCAACAGCTACACACTCAAAAGTGCCGATCTCAAATTGCATGTCTCCAGCAGCAATGTGCTCGGAACAGTGGCACTTGATGGCGAAGTCTTTCTCAAGAGTGCAACCAAGGTCCCGCTGGCTTCCGGAGTGACGGTGCTGAGTGCGCAGCGTGAAGGCAGGCCGCTTCCTCTCTTGCAGGAAGGCGGGCTTACGACCGCTGTCTTGCCAGGCGCCGGTGAATTTGCCGTGACACTGGAAACTGGAACGCCACTGGTGACTGAAGCCGGACGCGCCTCGTTCAATCTGCCTGTGCCTTCAGCCGGTAGCGTGAAGATGACGCTGGTTGTTCCCGGCGATCGCACCAATGTCCGCATTAACCCGGGCCTCATCACGGCACGGTCCTCCTCAGGCGGCCAGACTACGATTGAAGCTGCTCTTGCCCCCGGCCAGCCTGCCACCATCTGGTGGACAACGCGCGAAGTAGTTGCACCCGTAACGCCCAAGGAAGTGCGTTTCATGTCTGACGTGAAGACTCTTGTATCAGTGAATGAGAGTGACTTCCGCATTGCCGCTCTTGCCGACATCACTGTCCTGCAAGGCCAGCCCGCCCGGTTTGTAGTTGACATACCGCAAGGCTACGAAGTCACCAATGCTTCCGGCGCAACCGTGTCAAGCAGTGAAGTCAGGAATGGCGAGCTCATTGTGTATCTGAACAACGGCAGCCAGCGCTCGCACCAGTTTCTGATTTCCATGGAGCGTGCGTTTACCGGATCGAATATTGAAGCGCCATTCATTACCTTCAAAAACTCGCAGCGTGAGAGCGGTGAGGTACTGGTGGAAGGCGCCGGAGCCATGGAACTCACAGCCAAAGAAGGCGGCAGTCTGAAGCGCATGGACGTGAAGGAAATCAACCCTTATCTGCGCGCGCTGGCCAGAAGTCCTTTGCACGCGGCATTTCGTTATCACCGCCAGCCGAACCAGGGGCCCACACTGGCTCTGGATTGGAAACGCTTTCCCGATAGCGATGTGATTGCCGCGGTGGCTGAACGTGCGGTGGTGACCACGCTGGTCACATCGGAAGGACGCTCGCTGACCGAAGTTATCCTCACCATCAAGAACCAGGCCCAACCGTTCATGAAAGTTGATCTGCCGCCGGGCGCGTCAATTCTTTCAGCGGACGTGGCCGGCGAAAAGGTGAAGCCCGTGCAGGGAGCTGACGGAAGTCGTGTGCCGCTGCTGCGAGCAAACTTCCGCCCCAATGGACCTTATACCGTGTCTTTTGTCTTTGTGCATTCAGGGAGTCCTTTCGCGCGCAAAGGTGGATCAGAACTCTCGCTGCCGAAAATGGATGTTCCCATCAGCGTAATGGAGTGGGAAGTGTTTCTGCCTGAGCAATACAAAGTGAAAGATTTTGGCGGAGACGCCATCGCCATGACACGAGTATCCGGCAGTTTATGACGTCAGTTATGGCGCTGGTGTTGGAGGAGGAATCGGCTCTGGCTCAGCCGGCGGGGTTGGCAGTGGTGTTGGCGGTCCGATAGGTGGAGTGATCCTACTGAATCCCGGCGTCGTTGGCGGAGATTCCATCAATACGAACGGACCTGCTGGCGGTGGAATCACTGGAACAGTCGTTGACCCGACGGGAGCCGTCATCCAGGGTGCGCAGGTGAAAGTAACAAACATCGCCAACGGATTGAGCCAGTATGCGGTCACTGATGCTTCCGGCAACTGGCTGGTGTACGGAGTTCCGTCTGGCGACGTTCGGATTGAAGTTTCCGCACAGGGTTTCGCACATACTTCAATGCGCGGAGCATCCCATGAGGCCGGACGCCGCGAAAACTACGGCATGCTCAAACTCAATGTCGGCAACGCCAGTGAGACGATTGAAGTCACCTCTTCGGCGCCCACCATTGACACGGCTTCTTCGCAAATGAGCACACATAGCGGGACCAATGTATTCAGCACGAACGGCTCGCGCGATGGACAGGATGACAAAAAGGCGAGAGAGAAACAACAACAGTTGGCGCAGAACCAGGCTTCCAACAACGTCTATAACCTGCAAAAGAAGGTTTCAGGCGTGTTGCCAGTGAGGATCGACGTGCCGCGCGCGGGCAATTCATATCACTTCGCGCGCGCATTGGTGCTGGATGAGGAAACAAAGCTGACGTTTAACTATAAGAACGAGGTAAAAATCGCAAAGAAGTAAAACAGTAGCCGCGAATTTACGCGAATGAAGACCTGGATTCAGGTTGATTCGCGTCGATTCGCGGCTGATTATTCTCGCTCGGCTATTTCACATATTTCGGCTTCTCGCCCTTGCCCCAGGGATCGTACTGGTGGGCAAAGCGCACACGGTCGGGAATGGACGGGTGATCGTAATACCAGAACACCACCAGCGGGCTCGGGTACGGATACGACAATGAGAGTTCGCCCAGGACCTGGAAAGCGTGTGCCGCGGTTTCCTGTGGGTTGGCGTTGATGTCGTGCGTAACTTCCAGACCGTAGATGTCGGCATTGTGCTCAATCTGGCGGCCGACAGTTGCTCAATAGGCTGGGCTGATGAAGCCCAGGATGCTGAAGATCAAAAAGATCATGGGGAGCGCAGCCCAGTCGCCCAGTTCGCGAATCTGCCAGCGCGCGCCGAATCTGATGCAGGAACCAGCCGGAAAGGCGGTAAAGGAGAAACAGCCCGATGAAAAGTCCCACAGCGCTAGCCGTCAATCCGATGACGACGTGATTTAGGACGTAGTGCCCCATTTCATGGCCAAAGACAAAGAGAGTTTCCGGAGTGGAAGCTTTTTGGATGGTGGTGTCCCAGACCACAACGCGCTTGGATGGTCCGAATCCGGTCACATAGGCGTTGAGCGTGGTGACTTTCTCACTGGCTTTCATCAGGAACATGCGATCGCGGGGAATGTTGAGGCCGCCGCGTTGCGTGACTCTTTCCAGCTGTTCCACCAGTTGCGGGTTTGTCTTATCCAATGGCTCAAATTTGTTGAACATGGGATCAATCACGATAGGGGGTAATCATGACCAGGAAGACGGATGCATGGCACGGCGATCAGCCAGAAGTAAAACCACCAGCGCCGCGGACTCTTTCGGATGAACCAGATCAGGAGGAACAACGCAGGCGTTGCGATGATGATCAAAATGAGTTGCCCTTTGAGAAAGTCGCCAAACCATGAACCCCAGCCCTGCACGGAAAGCCCGTATTGCAGGCTGATGCTTTGCTGGTAGGCATCCAGAGGCAAATCGAGAATGCTAAGCGTCAGCACAAAAAGAGGAGCTACAACCAGGGCCTGCACGAAGAGATTTTTTGACAGCTTCTCCGCCCAGTCGCGATATCGCGCAACAACTCCCAGATAGAGCAGCGCGATCAACACCACGAATGACCAGACAGTCCCGACGATCCGCAGAGTTCCGCGCAGATCGTACAGGGCTTTGGATTTTGCCAGCTTGTCCGGAGGCAGAGTGTAAACCGATGTCTGCGTTGCCGGCGCGGACGCGCTTGTCGCCGCGGGCTGGCTCGGAGTTGGTGTGCCTGTCTGAGCGAGGCAGGGCGGAACGTTTGTTGCAAAAACCAGCGCCATCAAAATGAGTGCGAAGGACAAAGCTAAGGCCCGGCTGCGTTTGGTCAAGAAGCCTCCTGGCTGGGGTACGGTTGTCTGGAAAGAAGCACAATACCAGAAAAGTGGCATGGTAATCATGGGGATTCTGGTCGTGCTAAGGGTTGCTGTTTCCAGGCTGGGTGGCGGGTAGCCGCTCCGACTTGATGTTCAGCATCAAACAGGCATTTAATTATCAGAGCAGGGATGCTCTTTTATGCCGCCAATCTTTATGTCATCAATCAGAGTCACTCATCTTTCCACGTTGCTATTGATGTTTTGCCTGTGCGTTGCTGTTTTCGCCCAGCAGAATCCCCAGCGGTTGGTGCTTAAAGACGGGTCTTTCCAAACCGTCACCAAATATGAAGTACAGGGCCAGCGTGTGCGCTATTACAGCGCGGAACGTTACGCATGGGAAGAGCTTCCGTCGGAGCTAATCGACTGGCCGGCCACCGAGAAGTTCAACAAAGAACGCGACACCATTCGCACGCAGGAGGTACTCAAGGCAGCGACGCCTGGCGCGGCGGACGAGCCCGAGCCACCGATGGTGGCGCCCGGACTTTACCTGCCCGATGGCGGCGGCATCTTCCTGATGGACAGCTTTGAGTCCCGACCTGAATTGGTGGAACTGACCCAAAGTGGTGGCGAGCTGAACAAGCACACATCAAAAAACATTCTGCGGGCGGCCATCAATCCGGTGGCACTCTCTTCCAAACAGACCATTGAGCTGAAGGGGGACCGCTCTAAAACGCAGTCGCATGTTCCGCAGCCGGCGATTTACGTGAGCATCGAGAAGTCGCCCGATGAGAACCAAAACAAGAACGCCAATCAGAAATAAACAATGATGCAGCGGCGGCGCTGAGCCAGGCGTCGTCCGGACCTGGTCACGCGCCCAAGCCGAAGGCGACAGCAACTCCCTCGCCGCAGCAGGATAAATACCGCATCGTTCGCATGGAGAAAAAGAAAGACGTTCGTGTGGTAGGCGACCTGAACGTAGCGGTTTATGGCAAGGTCAGCCAAAAACAGAATTGGATCAAAACAGTGAGTGAGCCTGCCGGAGGTGACTGGGTAAAAATCACGCCCACCGAGCCGCTTACACCGGGAGAGTATGCGGTGGTGGAGTTACTTGATAAAGGACAGATCAATCTTTATGTATGGGATTTCGGCGTGGATCCCCAGGCGCCCGAAAACGCCGGAGCATGGAAGTCACGAACTACAGCTCCCGGCGAGGAAAACAAACCGCCGGCGCTGGATAAGAGACCGGCGCCAGATAATAGACCACCAGGTATTTAGTTTTCTTTGTTCAATCCCAAAGCGAAAGCGATCCTCGATTTCGTAATTGGGTAATTTGGTAATTGTGTAAGTCTCCTGCGGGAAATCCTGCCTTCAATTACCCAAAATCAAAATTACTCAATTATCAAATTTTTATGGCGATCATTCCGGAAGATTGTAGGATCCTCGCTTGCGCTCGGGACTAAAGAAAGAGAAAACTACTTCAGCAATCCCTGCTGGGCCACGGCGATGTTGTCACGGCTGGAGTTTTTCACCATGTACATCATTTCATCCGCCTGACGAATGATTTCGTGCGAGCTCTTGGCGTCTTCGGGATAGGTAGCCAGGCCCATGCTGCAACGGACATTCAGGTTGAGTCCGTCTTCTGAGAGGAAGACGGTCTTGCGCATCATGTCCTGAATACGGCGGGCCACGATCAGCGCGGACTGCTTGTCCGTTTGCGGCAGCAGGATGACAAACTCATCGCCGCCATAGCGGAATGCGTAATCGATCAGACGAAGTTGGGATTTGATCTTGAATCCGATTTCCTGGAGCAGTTTACTCCCCACCAGGTGACCATAGGTGTCATTGACATGCTTGAAATGATCGAGATCAAGGAAGATGACGCTGAACTCATAACCGAAGCGGGCTGACCGGTAGACCTCAGATTCGAGCGTCTTATAGAGATGGCGCGCGTTGTACAGGCCGGTGCAATCGTCCGTGATGGTAAGTTCCTGGATCTTCTCTACGGCACGGGCATTGTCAATGGCAATGGCTGCGTAATCACACAGCGCGTGCAGGAAGAACATCTCCTGTTCGCCAAAACTTTCCATGGCGCAGTTGATGAGCTGGATCACACCTAATACGCGGTGCTTGGATTGCAGCGGGACGCAGATGATTGACCGGGTCTTCCACTTGGTCATCTCATCAATGCGTTTGGCAAAGCGCTCGTCGTTATAAACGTCAGGCACAATCAGGGATTCGCCGTGGCGGGCCACCCATCCGGCAATGCCTTCGCCCACCTTAAGCCTCACGGTTTTCAGGGTTTCGGCAGCATCACCTACGGCAATGGCGAAATAGAGTTCATCCTTCTGTTCATCCACCATCAGCAAAGACCATGTGTCTGGCCGAAAGAACTCTGCCATTTTGTCCATGATCGTTTGCAGGATTGAATCCAGATTCAGGGACGAGGTAAGGGCTTTCGCGACATCATTGAAGATGGCGACTTCCTGAAGCTGTCGCTTAGGATTGGACTCTACTCTGATGCCTGTTGCCTCGTTCACTTTAGGAATAAGCCCTTCTGCTGGTGACGTGCACACTTTTTCTAGCTTGGGCGTATTATCGCCCGATTTAAGTAAATCGGCAACCAAGGAGTTGTCCTGAAACGCGTAAGTTATTGCCCTAAGGTACCCCAAAAGTCCTTGTCCTTCGGGCAGTTAGAGCGTTTTTTGGTTTGACAGAGAGCCATCCGGCTTCCTATCATCCCAGTCAACAGCTTAATTCAAAAGGTCAACACCTAACCCACTATGGGAGCATTCGGCGACAAGTTAAAGCGCGAACGTGAAATGCGCAGAATCTCTCTGGACGAGATCTCCGAATCCACCAAGATTCCCCGTCGATACCTGGAATCATTGGAGCGCGAGAGTTTTGAAACGCTCCCCGGCGGAGTGTTCAACAAAGGATTTGTGAAGGCGTACGCCCGCTTTCTGGGCCTCGACGAGGAGCAGGCCGTTGCCGACTATGTAGCTGCGGCCAAAGAAGAGCCCCTGCCGGAAGACCAGTTTCCGCTGGAAATTCATGAAAAACCTGACCGTGAGCTGAACCCCCGCAAATCGCAGTTGCCGCTAATCGGTGCGGTGGTGGCGCTGGTTGGCGTGCTGGCTGGCTACGCCATGTGGCGGGCCAGGATTAAGCAGACGGAGAATACAGAGAGCACCGTAGCTGCCGCGTCTCCGTCAGAGAGTGGGACCAGAGAGAGTGGAACCAAAGAGAGTGGGACGAAAGAGAGTGGAACCAGGAGCCAGGAAAAGCCCTCAGATGCTGCCCCGGGCAATCCTGCTCGTCCTGCGGCCGTTTCCCACCCCCAGAATGCGCCGCAGCGTGCTGATTACAAGCAGGCGTCAGTGGCGGCAACGCCGGTTAAACAGGTTGCACGTCTGGAGACACCCGTAATCACTCCGGCGCCCCCTGCACCGGATCCAGCGCGGGCCAAACCTGTTCTCAACAAAAAAGACTTCTTCGTCGTAATCAAAGCCAAAGAAGATGCCTGGATCTCTGTTATCGCTGACGGCCGTCGCGTGAGCCATGGAACGTTGCGCGCCAACAAACAAAGATTCATCAGGGCCGGCAAGCAGATCATACTGACTACCGGAAACGCCGGTGGTATTGACGTGAGTTTCAATGGCAAGCCGCTTGGCGCCATTGGCAGTGAAAGTGAAGCTCGTACCCTGATGTTTACCCCTACCGGACAAGTACAAGAATAGCCCTATAGCGTTGAGTCTGCGGGTCGATTTACAATAGTCACGGCTCATTTCGCTGTAGGAATACTCCCATTCGCCTGCTTTTCCAGCCATGTAAAGCTAAAGCATTGTTGGTAAGCCGCTTATTCGGTTAGTCTGCTTTTGGCATCCTATTAGAGATGAAAAAGCGGAAATAGATATTCAGGAGGACGATCAATTGGCACCACGGGAACGTTTCTTGTTCACCTCTGAGTCGGTCACGGAAGGCCACCCAGATAAAATCGCAGACCAGATTTCAGACGCAATATTGGACGCCTGTCTTGCAGAAGACGCTTACAGCCGCGTCGCCTGTGAAACCCTCACTGCCACCGGACTGGTGGTTATCGCAGGTGAAATCACCACCAAGACCTACGTTGACTTTCAAAAGGTAGTCCGTGGAGTGGTGCAATCTATTGGTTATGACAACGCACTTTATGGATTTGATTCCAATACATGCGCGGTAATTTCCAGCATCAATAAACAATCCGGCGATATTGCCATGGGCGTGGATACCGGCGGAGCCGGCGATCAGGGCATGATGTTCGGTTATGCAACGAACGAGAATGACGATTACATGCCGACGCCAATCGCCCTGGCCCACAAGCTGACTCTTCGCCTGTCAGAAGTTCGTAAGAGCGGGACACTTCCTTACCTTCGTCCCGATGGCAAATCACAAGTTACAGTTGAATACGGACCCGATCACAAGCCCCGGCGCGTGGACGCGGTAGTCATCTCGACGCAGCATGCTGAGTCCATCGACAATGAAACCCTCCGTGCCGACATTATGAAGCACGTGATCCAGGCCTCTATCCCTGCTAACCTGCTGGATGCTGACACCAAATATCACATTAATCCAACCGGCCGATTCGTAATTGGCGGACCGATGGGTGACACTGGCCTCACCGGGCGCAAGATCATCGTAGATACCTACGGTGGCATGGGCCGTCACGGCGGTGGCGCTTTCAGCGGTAAGGACCCGACCAAGGTTGATCGCTCAGCCTGCTATATGTCCCGCTATATTGCCAAGAACCTGGTGGCTGCCGGCCTGGCCGACCGTTGCGAAGTTCAGTTGGCGTATGCCATTGGCGTTGCCGAGCCCGTCAGCGTGCTGGTGGATACCTTCGGTACCGGCAAGGTGGATGAACTCAAACTGGAAACACTGGTTCGGGAAAACTTCCAGCTCACGCCCAAAGGAATCATTGAATCGCTCAAGCTGCGCCGTCCTATCTACAAAAAGACTGCGGCTTATGGGCACTTTGGACGCAAGGACCCCGACTTTACCTGGGAAGCAACCGACAAGGCTGCCAAACTGCGCGAGCAGGCTCAGGCCGCCGGTGCAGCCAAAGTTGGTGCAGGCGTTAGCAAATAATGTTCACGATTGAATGCGGTGGGGCTTCCACGCCCCACTGCATCTGTCTTCCGATGCACAAGCCAGATCTCCAGGGAAAATCTAAAATTTAGGAATTACTGTCTGCCATTGGCATGATCAAGGTGGCGAGAGAAATAGGAAATTATGTCGACAACTGCCGCACCGCAAATTGCATTTGACGTTAAGAACATTGAGCTTGCCGATCTGGGCAAGCGTCGCATCGAATGGGCCAACCAGTCCATGCCGGTGCTGCAAAGCATTCGCAAAGAATTCATCAAGAACCAGCCACTCAAGGGCATCCGCATTGCCGCGTGCCTGCATGTGACAACGGAGACCGCGAACCTGGCCATCACGCTGCGTGACGGCGGCGCGGACGTGGTACTTTGCGCTTCCAATCCTCTCTCCACGCAGGATGACGTGGCTTCATCCCTGGTGCGCGACTTCAATATCTCCACTTTCGCAATAAAGGGCGAGGACAACGACAGCTATTACAAGCACATCCTGGCCGCGCTTGACCACAAGCCGCACATGACCATGGACGACGGCGCTGATCTGGTCTCCACCGCTCTCACCAAGCGCAAGGATGTTCTTGACGGAATTATCGCCGGCACAGAAGAGACCACCACGGGCGTCATCCGCCTGCGCGCCATGGCGAAGGACGGCCAGCTCAAGTATCCGATCGTTGCCGTGAATGATGCGTTGACCAAGCACATGTTTGACAATCGCTACGGAACCGGCCAGTCCACCATGGATGGCGTGATCCGCTGTACCAACGCGCTGATCGCCGGCAGCAAGTTCGTGGTCGCGGGCTTCGGCTGGTGCGGACGCGGTCTGGCTTCACGTGCCCGCGGCATGGGCGCTGACGTGATCGTCACCGAAATCGATCCCACGAAAGCCATTGAAGCCGTGATGGAAGGCTATCGCGTGATGTCCATGGCAGAAGCCGCCAAGATCGGCGACATCTTCGTGACCGTTACCGGCAACAAGAACGTGCTGGCGCGCGAACATTTTGAAGCCATGAAGAACGGCGCGGTCGTGGCCAACTCCGGTCACTTCAACGTGGAAATCGACATCCCTGCCTTGGAGAAGCTTGCTTCTTCCAAGCGCCAGACGCGTGACTTCGTCGACGAGTACGTGATGAAAGACGGACGCAAGATTTACCTCCTGGGCGAAGGCCGCCTTATCAACCTGGCTGCCGCTGAAGGTCACCCGGCTTCCGTTATGGATATGAGCTTTGCCAACCAGGCTCTGTCCTGCGAATTCCTGATCAAGAACTACAAGACGCTGGAGAAGAAGGTCTATGCGGTTCCTGAGGAGCTGGACAAGAAAGTGGCTCGCCTGAAGCTGGAATCCATGGGCGTGAAGATCGACAAGCTGACCGCCGAGCAGGAAGAATATCTTGCCAGCTGGTCAGAAGGCACCTAGTTTACGATTGCACGTATAGAATAGCGGCGACCGAGAGGTCGCCGTTTTTCATTGTCGTTAAGAACCTGGCGGTGAAGAACCTGTCACATCTTCTGGCGCATGCATCTGAACCTCTTTGCCCCAGATTACGGAGAGAATGAGCGCAAGAGTTCTGAAGAGATTCGAGCAGTGGCTCCTGGAGGACCTGCGCGTGCCGCATGGTCCAGGCGGGCAATCAGAGCACAAGCACCCCTGGTGGAAAGCCATGTGCCTGACTGGCGTCGACTACTTTTCCACTCTCGGCTACCAGCCGGGCATTGCGTTCCTGGCCGCCGGCGCGCTTTCTCCCATCGCCACATTGATTCTGGTATTGGTAACGCTTTTCGGCGCATATCCCGTCTACAGCAAGGTTGCCGAACAGAGCCCCAACGGACAGGGAAGCATTGCCATGCTGGAGCGTTTGTTCCCTAACTGGCGCGGCAAGATCTTCGTATTGTGTCTGCTCGGCTTTGCCGCAACCGATTTCATCATCACTATCACGCTTTCCGCCGCGGACGGAACGGCACACATTCTGGAAAACCCTTTCATGCCTCCGGCTCTCCACCACCAAATGGGGCTCACACTGGTGCTGCTTGCCGTGCTGGGTGCGATTTTCCTCAAAGGATTTGATGAAGCGATTGGCTTGGCGGTAATTCTGGTTGGTGTTTATCTCGTCCTCAATGCAATTGTCGTATCCGTCGCCATCGCGCATGTGCTTGCACATCCTCACGTGATTCAGGGATGGCAGCACCATTTATGGCAGCAGCACGGCAGCATTCCGGCGATGATCGGGATATCTCTGCTGTTGTTTCCCAAGCTCGCGCTGGGCCTGTCCGGTTTTGAAACCGGAGTCGCCGTAATGCCGCTTATCAGCGGTGATCGCACACGCAACACGAAAAAACTCTTATTGACGGCCGCGTTGATCATGAGTGTATTCCTGATTGCCAGCAGCTTTGTCACCTCTGTCTTGATCGAACCCAGGTTATTTCAAAGCGGCGGTCCCGCCAACGGACGCGCGCTCGCCTATCTGGCCCATCTTTATCTGGGGGCGATCTTTGGCACCATCTATGACCTGAGCACCATTGCCATCCTCAGTTTTGCCGGGGCGTCAGCCATGGCTGGCCTGCTGCACCTTGTTCCGCGATATCTACCCCGTTACGGCATGGCGCCTGACTGGGCACGCGCCTCGCGGCCTCTGGTGCTGGTATTCATGGCAATATCGTTCGCCGTCACCATCATCTTTCGCGCCGACGTTGACGCCCAGGGCGGAGCTTACGCCACCGGCGTGCTGGTGCTGATGAGTTCGGCTGCCTTGGCTGTGACCATCTCCTCCTGGCAAACCAATTGGCGCTGGGCGTATCTGCCGATTGCGCTTGTGTTTGCGTACACCACGTTTTCCAACATGGTGCAGCGGCCGGAAGGCATTAAGATCGCCAGCGTCTTCATTGCCCTTACCATTGTCAGTTCGCTCACATCCCGCGCCCTGCGCTCAACCGAACTGCGTATTTCTGAAGTTAAATTTGACGACGCGGCACAAGAGTTCCTGCGCAATGATCGCGATCAGATCATCCGCTTTCTCGGGCATCGTCCCCAGCTGTCAGACGAAAGTACTTACGCTCACGCGGCGGCCAGAGCGCGCGTGGTTCACAATATCGCGGAAGACGAGCAGCTTATCTTTGTAGAGATAGAGAAGCAGGACTCTTCTGAGTTTGAAGCCTGCCTCAATGTGCGCGGCGTGAAGGTCGGCAAATTCGAAATACTGCGTGCATCCAGCCCGGCCGTTCCAAATGCCATTGCCGCGGTCCTGCTTCATGCGTGCGATCTCACAAAGAAGTTGCCGCACATCTATTTCAAATGGATTGAAGGGAACCCGGTGGCGAATGCGTTTCGTTTTCTCTTTCTGGGGGAAGGCGATGTCCCTCCAATTACCCGGGAGATTTTCCGTAAGAACATTCCCGAATCCCGGCAAGCGCCCTTTCGTACACGTGGCGTGATTCTTACAAGTGACGCCCGACAATTTAAGGTTCCCACATCCATGTCTGGCGCACCGCTCCGTCGCCTGGGTGGGCTCCATAACCGTCCACCAGTAGAACTTTGCCGTCAGCCAGAGTGGTGGCACTGGAGAAGAGATAACCGTCCAGTTGCGGGCCAGTCACAAGCGCGAATGTGTTGGCGACGGGATCATAGATTTCAGGCTGGTCAGCGCCGCCCGCCACCAGTAAGCGGCCATCTTTCAAGCGTGCAACGCTGTTCAACAGCTTGAAGCGAGACAACTTCATCTCCGGACCTCGCTGGAACTTTCTTGTTGCCGGATCGAAAATCTCTGTCGATGCCAGACGTTCACCACTGCTGGACTGGCCGCCCGCGACCATGACTCTTCCGTCCGGCAGCAGGGCAGCTCCTTGCTTGTATCGCGGTGCGTTCATGGACCCCACCGGGGTAAACCGGCCGATGCCCGGATCATAGATCTCCGCCGATGCTTCTAAATTAGGGTTCGGAAATTCCCCGCCGCTGGCGCCGCCCATGACAAGTACGGATCCATCGCGCAGCAGCACAGCATTGAAGCATGAACGCGGCACATGCATGCTCCCAGTCTGAGAGAAGCGTCCGGTGGCAGGGTCATAGAGTTCAGCGGACGAGTGTTGATTGTCATCGCCGTTGGCGGCCCCACCGACGATCAAAACTTTATTCACCCGTGGGAGAAAGATCGCCATGCCTTGCGTACGCGGTGCGTTCATGCTGCCGGTCATGGAAAAGCTGTTGGTCTGCGGGTTGAAGATCTCCGCTGTAGCAAGATTCCTGCCTGAGCCATCACTTCCGCCGGCGATAAGCACCGTGCCATCCGGGAGGGCGACTGCCATGGCTCCAGATCTCCGTGACGACATACGCCCGGTAGGTGCGAAATGACCGGTTATTTCGTCGAAGACTTCGCCTGAATCCAGCCAGACACCGTTTCGCTCCATGCCGCCGGCAATCAGGACTTTGTTGCCTTCCATTAGAGTGGCCGTATGTGAGAAGCGGCGAACCGATGTTAGGCCAGAGGAAACCAGGGTTCCCGGCCTGTGACCGGGTATGGCGGTTACGGCCAGCAGCACCAGGACGGAAAAAAACAGCACAAAGGCGAGGCCAAATTTGGCGAGACGATCAATCAAAGCAACGCTCCTACCACTATGGACGGGCTGAATGTACCAAAAGTTAGCTTTGAACCATTCATTTGATGCTGTCCGCAGCCGCGCGAAGCTTATTTTATTCGGCCTTCAGGCAAAGAGCAGGGTTACCAACGGGACATTAATCACAGGCCCGCTCCCTCCGTCGGTGGAATGTGGAATGAAGATGGCTTATGCTTCCTGTTTTACAAACGTATAGGCCTCTTTAGAGAGCTGTTGCCAGTCTTCTTTTTTCGCCGGAACCATTTTTGCCGGAATTACGATCCACTGCTTCATGATGCGACCGTGGCCCGGATCAAAGCGGATCCCCTTACGCGCATTTATTAGTTCGTCCACACGGTCTTCGGACAACTTCACTACCAGATCGCCTTTGCGGCACATGGCGAAGATCTTTCCATCCACGTTCAGCACTGAGGAAGAGCTGAACATCTTACCGAATTTCACATCGCGATGGCCGGCGAACAGGGAAACCACTTTTTGAAATTCAGGAGTGATGAGTGCGAGATCAGGCTTGCTGTCCAGCTTACGCTGGTCGCCGGCGCTTTTCCTCTTCTTGCTTTTCCGGGTCTGCATAGATCTATTCTCAATTCAAAGCACAACAATACTGATGCCCTTATTCCGGCGGCCAAGGTCTGAATCCTGCTTCCACTCGGGATACTTCTTCAGAAGTGACCAGGTGGTTTCATCTGAGATGGACCACTCTTCCCCGGCAATGAAGCATCTGATCGACCCGACAGAGCTGGCGCGGCGCAATTCATTTTGCAGCTCATCGCGCAGCACTCCGCCAGTGCCGCTGGAACCGTAACCGTGAATCAGCTTCACCGCCACAATGCCCTGGCCGCGTGCCAGCGCGAGTTCGTGCTGCATCCTGAGTCGTGCCTGCTCCGCGCGCGGCATACCGTCTTCAAGATTCACTACTTTGATGATCGCCGGCTTGCGTGACATTCGGCTTCTTTCCTGAAGAGCTTCTTTCCTGCAGCCATTGTAGCGGCTCCGCCTTCAGGTGCTCTTATCGCGAATACAGCGCATCGCTTATGATGGTGGGTCATGAAACACATAGCAGATTGGGTTTTGAATACCGCCACGCAGCGTGGAGCAACCTACGCTGACGTCCGCATTGTGGACGAGCGCCAGCGCGCGCTGGCCACCAGAAATGGAAAAGTCGGCCATGCTGCCAGCGGAGAGTCGCTGGGCGTGGGCGTCCGAGTGTTGGTGGATGAGTCCTGGGGATTCGCCGCCACTGATGAGATGAGTCGCGAAGCCGTGGAGCAGACGGCGGCCAAGGCCGTGGACATTGCCAGGGCGTCTGCGCGGGTGAAGGAACAGCCGATCCGTCTGGCGCCTGAACCGCCGGCCAAAATTGAATGGGCCACGCCCTGCAAGATTGATCCGTTCAAAACGTCGATTGAGGAAAATCTTGATCTGCTGATGAAGATCGATCATGAGCTGCTTTCAGTGAAGGGCGTCACGCTGGGGGAAAGCAGCCTGAGTCTTCGACGCTATGAGCAGTGGTTCTATTCCACGGAGGGTTCAGATATACACCAGACGCGGACCACCACAGGCGCAGGCTTCAGCGCCATTTCCTTCGAAGGCACGGAAATACAGAAGCGTTCTTATCCCAACTCATTCGGCGGACAACATCAGTGTAAGGGATATGAACTCATCGAAGAGTTGAAGCTGGTGGAAAATGCGCGTCGCATAGGTGAGCAGGCCGTTGCCTTGCACAAAGCAGACCGCTGTCCCCAGGGCAACATGAATCTGGTCCTGGATTCGTCGCAGTTGGGGTTGCAGATTCATGAATCAATTGGCCATCCCATTGAACTCGATCGCGTGCTGGGCATGGAGGCGAACTTTGCCGGCACATCATTTCTGACGCTGGAAAAGCTGCGCACACTTCGTTACGGCAGCGACCTGGTCAACGTGGTGGCAGACGCCACCGAAGCGCACGGTCCTGGACTGGGCACTTTCGCCTACGATGATGAAGGCGTGGCTGCGCAATGCACCCCGATTATCACGAACGGATTATTTACCGGATACATCTCTTCACGGGAAACGGCGGATACCATCGGCGAGCACCGGTCCAATGGCACCATGCGCGCAGAAGGCTGGAACCGCATTCCCCTGATCCGCATGACCAACATCAGCATTCTCCCCGGCAAAAAGCCGCTCACCTTCGACCAGTTGATTGCCGACACTGACGACGGAATCTTCATGCAGACCAACCGTTCCTGGTCGATTGACGACAAGCGTTACAACTTTCAGTTCGGCTGCGAGATTGGCTGGGAAATAAAGGGCGGCAAGCTGGGCCGTATGCTCAAGAATCCCTCGTATTCGGGAATCACCACTGAGTTCTGGAATTCCATGGATGCTATTTGCTCACGCGATCAATGGACACTGTGGGGCACGCCGAACTGCGGCAAAGGACAGCCCATGCAGACCATGGGAACCGGCCATGGCGCGTCGCCAGCGCGATTTAAGAATGTGAAGGTTGGGACAGCATATAAGGGCAACTGATTGCTGGAGATTCGATGCTAGATCAAACGCAAGCGCAAGAGATTTTCGACAAGATCAGGAAATATTCGAGCGGTGGCGAAGTCGAAGTAATCTTTTCGTCAACCGATCACTCGCTGACTCGCTTCGCCAACAATACCATTCATCAAAACGTTTCTGAGCTGAATGAGGTCGCGTCGATCCGTGTTGCGTTTGACGGCAAGACGGCTCGCGCCAGCACAAATCGTTTTGACGATGAAAGCCTGAAGCGTGCGGTGCAGGCCGCGGAGACCATGGCCAGGGTGCAGGAGTCCGATCCGGACCGGCTTCCGCTGGCCAGGCCCGAGGAAGCCAAAGGCGGCAAGGTCCCCTCGCGCTGGTTTGAGAATACGGCAGCCATCACACCGGCTGATCGTGCTGATGCGGTGGGCAAGATTGTTGCTCTGGCCAAAAAGAACAAGCTGGTTACGGCTGGAATTTATTCCAGTTCAAACTTCGCTGAGACCATCATCAATTCGAATGGCTTGGCTGCGCACCATCGCCAGACTTCGGCGGAGGTTTCCATCACCATGCTGGCGGATGATTCGTCCGGATGGCAAAAGGCCAACTCTCCTGATGTGGCGAATCTTGATCCGGTACGGCTGGGAGAAATTGCCGCTGAGAAGGCAGCCCGTTCGCGCAAGCCTCAGGAATTGCCGCCGGGGAAATATACCGTGATACTGGAGCCGGCTGCGGTGCTTGACGTCGTCGGCTTCATGTTCTGGGATTTTGGCGGACTGGCGATCCTGGATCAGCGCTCATTTCTGAATAACCGCATTGGCGCAAAACTGTTCGGCGACAACATCACGATCATTGACGATGTTGCACATCCCCTGCAATCGAACGCTCCGTTTGATGGCGAGGGCGTCCGTCGCGCCCGCGTTTCCCTGGTCGAGAATGGCGTGATCAAGCGTCTGGTTTACGCTCGCAGCACGGCGGAGAAGATGCGCAAATCAGAATACGCGGACAAGGTTGGTGAGATTGCGGTGACCGGCCATGGCTTCCCGCTGCCGAATGAGATGGGTGAAATGCCGTCCAACATCGTTTTCGTCACGCCCGGCGGCGAACAGACGGTGGAGCAGATGATCTCCGGAACCGAGCGCGGCATTCTGATCACGCGGCTCTGGTATATCCGTGAAGTTGATCCTTATCAAAAAGTCCTCACCGGCATGACGCGTGACGGCACATTTCTCGTGGAGAACGGACAGGTCAAGGTCGGGATCCGCAATTTCCGGTTCAATCAGGGATTGATTGAGATGCTGAACCATGTTGAGGCCATGGGCAAGCCGGTGCGCGCGAGCGGCGAAGAGTCGTTTGATATGGTGGTTCCGGCCATGAAGGTCGGCGATTTCAATTTCACCGAAGTGACAAAGTTTTAGGCCAACCCGGGCGTTGTAACAAATCGCGCATGGCCCGCCGCATTGAGAGCGCTCTGGCAACGTGTTCCCGGCTGTTTCAAGGCCGTGTTTTTTGTCCAACTGGCATAACCCGACGTGTTAAGGTCGCCGCTTCCTTGTGCAGTGATTAAGGTTATAGAGCCATTGTTCAGGGCCAGTGTTTTTAGGCCATCTGCCGTTTGCGCATGTCCTTCTGGTGCTCGAAAAGACCAAAGTAATCTTTCCGCAAAAGCTGGATCTATATAACCTTGCTATGAGGTGTACAGGTGATAGATTCACGTAGCTCAGTACGTTTTCCGCTCAGATTACCGATCACGGTCAGAACGGTGGATGCACGAGAATACTTCGCCGAGACGTCCGACATTTCTGCTGGTGGCGTGTTGTTCCAGACCGGGGCGCCCCTGGAGGTAGGGACGGAGATCCGCTTCCGCATCGTTCTTCCCGCAGCCGTTCTGGGCACCGATACGGATGTGCTGGTGAACTGCACCGGACGCGTTGTCCGCGCGCTCAGTGACAGCGGCAAGACTTCCATCGCCGCTGTGATTGATGAATACTGTTTTGAGCGAGTGCTGTCAGTAGCGGTCTAAGCTACTAGCTCCTGGCTGTTAGCTGCTGACACTAGCATGGTTGTGGGCCGGAGTCGATGCCCCGTCTCCACTCCGACCATTGGCCTTTGCTTTCTCCAATGACCATTTTGCCGAACACCAAATTGCTCTTCCCGGCATAGATCCAGGTCTTTTCCGCGCTCATCTGCTGCCCGTAGGCAGACGTTCATCGCGCAGCGTAAATATTTCCACCAACTGTATCAGTACAAGCTTTTTCGGCTTTCGCTTGCCAATTGCCTTTGCCAATCGCCAATTGCTAATTGCCAGATATAATGGAAAGCGTCAGGTTGGCGGCCAACTCTTGGTCCGTCGGCTGTGAATGTCCCAATCAAAATGCGCCGGAGAGATGGCCGAGTGGCTGAAGGCGCACGCTTGGAAAGCGTGTTTAGGGGAAACTCTAACGTGGGTTCGAATCCCACTCTCTCCGCCATACAGTCCGCAGCTCAGAGAATTGTCTCTGATTCGCTGTGAATTACCCGCTTTCCGGGCCTTCTCTCGCTTCCCTAAATCAAAATGAGTACCGGAGCAGCATAGATAGACCCGGTTTTGGGGAGCTTTTCTCTCCTCGGCGAATAAGCAGTCCACTTTTCGATGGCCGAAAAACGCCCGTGGAATCGAACCTCGCAGCGGACACCCTCGCGCCTGGCGAACGTTCCGGTTGCCGGAGATCCGACCGTGAGAGCAGCTGCTGCTTATCCACGCCTGCAGTATCCGCGTAACCGATCTCTAAAAGAGGCTTAAATGCGGCTCCAACTCACCGGCAAAACGCTAGTGGGGTTTGGCAAGAAACCGGCGCCCAGACCGAGCCACCGTCCAAGCCAGAAACGACGTACAGTAAAAAGGCTTCTCTGTTTCGGCGCGATGCTACCGTAAGAACGCAACTTTTAGTGCATGGCGAGAGCCCGAATATTCCATAGTGCCGTCGACCCCACTTGTGATCCGGTTTGCGGTTGGTTTTCTGCTGTGTACTTAGCGTCAACTATCCAAAAGGATTTTGATCCTTTTCACGCAACCGGCAAGATCATTTTGGAGTTCATGCTCCCAAATCCGGGCTACCTTGAAATTGCTCTTCGCTAATTCCATAACGCTTCTTCGATCGCGGTTGACATTGCGCCGGATTTTGGCGGCCCAAAATGGTGAATTAGTCTTCGGAATGTGGCCGCAACGCGGGCAGCCATGCCAGAAACAACCATCTACAAAAACTGCAAGTCTGTTATTGACAAAGACAAAATCAGGATTTCCGGGTAAGCCGGGAAGGTGCAGCTTCCATCCACTTAAACCAGCCCTAACCAAAGCGAACCGAAGGCGCATCTCAGTGGTTCGATTGTTGCGGCCTCGAACCGCGCTCATATTCTTGGCAGCCCGTGGGCTGACTCGACCTCCCAAGCTCTGGACTGGGTCAGGCAGGGTTATTGGGGACCCGGAATGGGAATCTTCAACTACTATCGGATGGAAAACGAAAAACTAAAAAAAGAACGAGGGCTGAGGTCATGAGCCATGCGGCTCACACCTACCAGTGGGGCGTATCGCCCGAAACACTCAAGGCAAAAATTGAGAAAACAGCAGAAGGGAATTACGGGGCAGGTGTAGCGTCATAAAGATGAGACTGCTGATTCTTCGGGCGCGAAAGTCAACTCCACAAAATGCTCCTGAAGATCGTTCGTCAGCGTAACGGCTACGTCGTTGTGGGGAGTGCCATCCACTGTCACGTTCATCTCGCCATTGTGGTCGGGAGACTGCAGGACTGTAATGTGATAAACGGTTTCCCGGAAGCGGTAGTGCACCTTGAACCCACTCCAATCCACCGGGAAACACGGTGTAAAGTGGAGCTTGTCTACCTCCAGCCGTAGACCTAATAAGGATTCAACGATAAGCCGATACATCCAGCCGGCAGATCCTGTGTACCACGTCCATCCGCCGCGGCCGATATGCGGCGCCACCGCATAAATATCAGCAGCCATCACATAAGGCTCCACCTTATATGTAACGAGTTCTTCGGGGGAGCGCGCATGATTTACCGGATTGATCATGCCAAATAGCTCCCACGCGCGTGCGCCGTCGCCCATGGCAGCGAATGCCATAGCCGCCCAGATGGCGGCATGAGTATATTGACCGCCGTTTTCCCTGACCCCTGGAACGTATCCTCTTATATAGCCGGGATCAAGATCGGACTTGTCGAAAGGGGGAGCCAGTAACTTGATCAGGCCGTGATTGCGGTCTACCAACTGCTTGTCCAGGGCATCCATGGCTTTCCGCGAACGTTGTGCGTCACCTATGCCCGACAACACAGACCAGCTTTGTGCGACGGAATCGATCTGGCATTCAGGATTTGAAGCAGATCCCAGTGGAGAGCCGTTATCGAAATAGGCGCGGCGATACCATTCCCCGTCCCAGCCATTTTGTTCAATACTCCGTCGCAGCAAGGCGGCTTCAGACTGGCAACGTGCGGAGAAGGTTGAATCACCGTGACGGTTGGCCAACTCAGAGAAGCGCGTCAAAACCTGATGCAGGAAAAATCCTAGCCAGACGCTTTCGCCCTTGCCATGTTCACCTACCAGGTTCATGCCATCATTCCAATCACCGGAGCCGATCAGAGGCAGGCCGTGTTCCCCTTTCTTTAGCCCAGCCGTGATCGCTTGCACACAGTGGTCATACAACGTGCTGGTTGTATCCGATCGCCCGGGCAGATCGTAATATGAATCTTCCTCGGGCTTTACGGGATGACCTTCAAGAAAGGCAACGGATTCTTCCAGCACTCCTGTATCACCGGTGCTGAAAACGTAACGACAAACCGCCAATGGCAGCCACAAATAGTCATCTGAACAATGCGTGCGTACGCCGCGACCGGAAGGAGGGTGCCACCAGTGTTGGACGTCTCCTTCAAGGAACTGGCGAGAAGCGCACAGCAAAAGCTGCCTGCGAACCAGTCCTGGTTCGGCGTGGACCAGCGCCATTACATCCTGCAGTTGGTCGCGAAAACCGAAAGCACCACCTGATTGGTAATATCCGCTACGGGCCCAGAAACGGCATGCCAAGGTCTGGTACAAGAGCCAACCATTCGCCATCACGTTGATTGTGTCGTCAGGTGTGTCCACATTTACAGCGCCCAAAGTGTGCATCCAGTAGTGCCACACGGCTTCCAGCGCAGTACGGGCCGCCTCTGTGCCGCGAAAACGCTGTACTAGCTCGGACGCGGCTGCTACGCCTTGTCCTACTCCAAGAATGAAGACGATCTCCCGCTCCTGGCCATCAGCCAACTCAAACGGAAGGCGGATCGCTGCGCACGGATCCAACCCGGGGCTGAGCTTCCCGGAGAGGCGGGGCTTTTGCATGCCGGCTGGATTCGACAAAGAGCCGTTGCGGCCCAGAAACTCTGTTCGGTCTCCCGTGATCGTTCTGGTTGTCTGATTTGCGTCAAAGAAAGCGACTCTATCAGGAAACTCCGAGTTGTAAGGGTTGCGTGCGAACAGCGCGCCGGTGACAGGATCCGCCTCAGTCACCACGTGCATGGTTGATTTTGGCCGCGTGTCGCCCAGTACCCATTCCACGTAGCCTGTAGCGGAGAGCTGGCGGCTACGTCCGGAATTGTTGCTTACTTTAAGTACAGAGAGCTTAACCGCGGCATCCGGCGCTACGTACACCTGCAACTCGGAGCGGATACCGTCTTCGGTGTGTTCGAAAACGCTATAGCCAAACCCATGCCGGGTGATATATGGCCCCGTACCACGAGCCGGCAGCGGTGATGGCGACCAGAAACTGCCGCTCTCTTCATCACGCAGGAAAAATGCTTCTCCGCTTGCATCGGTAACGGGATCGTTGTGCCACGGAGTGAGACGGAACTCGTGTGCGTTTTCCCCCCATGTATAGGCTGATCCGCTCTCGGAGATCACGGTGCCGAACTCAGAGTTTGCAATCACATTGACCCAGGGTGCAGGCGTCGTCTCGTCCTGCTCTATCTTGATTACGTATTCGCGGCCATCGCGAGTGAATCCGCCCAGTCCGTTGAAGTGAATCAGGTCGCGTGGCTGCAACTCGTCCTGCTGAGTACGCTCGCCTCGGCTGGCCCTTTTGATCTGCGGAACTGCAGTTTCCGCAGTTCTCCGAGTGTTGATCTGGGCACTCAGTGGGCCGCGCGCATCCGTGACGATCGCACGCGCGACAGCTTGAAAGAGGAGGCGGTCTTCATTCGATATCTGCTCGGCGACTCGGACAAAAATCTCACCGCCCCGTTCCACCAGGCTGGATTGCACGCCTGCCGCCACCAAATCCATGATCCGCTCTTGTAGCAGTTGCCGATATCCGGCGTGATCTTCATTCCAGATCACCAGATCAACCGCGAGACCTTTCAGTCGCCAGTAAGCGTGAGCTTGCACAAGCTGCCGAACCAGCTCGATGTTGGCCAGGTCTCCAATTTGCAGCAGCACAATTGGCAGGTCACCGGAGATCGAATAGCCCCATAGGCCCGACTGCATCCGGCTGTTTTTGCTAAGAACAGAGGCTTCGGCACGCATGGATTGGTTGGCATAGAGAATTGAACTGGCGAGCCGTCCAAAACTCTGCGCGTCAGCCTCGCTGGCGTTGAGCTGCCGCAAGACCACCTGGCTGTGAGTCCATGCAAGATCAAAAACACGGTCTGCCAGATGGCGGTCTTGGTACTTATCAACCAACTGCAGGCACCGGTCACGCGTCTCGCCAACACCAGAAACAAGGTTGGCGGTAGCGGATTGCCCCGGTTCAAGGGTGATCTGGTAACGTATCGCGACAATGGGATCAAGCACGGAACCTTGGCTCCCAGTCAGTGAAGCGGAATCGGTCATCGCCGTGGGGTTTGCCACTGTTCTTCCACGCCCGATAAACCGCATGCGGTCAGTTTCGTAAGATACAGCTCCAGTATCCGAGCCGTGCACCACCATAAGATGGAACATCGATGGCGCCTGCTCATGGAGAGACCGGGGCCGTCGCGTACAGAGAATTGCCCGCTTCTGTTCCAATATCTCGGTTTGCACGAAGAGGTTACTGAACGCCGGATGCAGGTCGTCCGCAGCAGCCGGGGCAAGAACAACTTCGGCATAGCTGGTTATCTCAATGACTTTGCGTTTGCGTGCACGGTTGGTGAGCGTGATGCGCCGTAGCTCAATGTCATCTTCAGGGGAAACCGCAATCTCCGTGTGGGTCTCAAGTTCGCCTTCGCGGCAACGAAACTCAACTTTGGCTTCGGAGAAGATGGCCTCGTAGAACTCCAACGGCTTCACGGTTGGCTGATGAGCGGACGACCAGAACCTTCCTGTCGCAACGTCGCGGATGTAGCAGAAGGTTCCCCAGGGATCGCGAGTGGTGTCTTCACGCCATCTCGTCACCGCCATGTCTTTCCATCGGCTGTACCCTCCGCCCGCATTGCTGACCATGACGTGATACTTGCCATTCGAGAGCAACTGCACCTCTGGAATGGGGGTGTTGGGGCTTTGAAAAACGCGTATTGAAGGCTCCGACCCGTCGACAATCCGGTGAGTTTCAGAAAGCTCCTCGGGGACTGAATACACCGCTGTTGCTTTGGGAACCTTCTCTTGCAGCAGCAGCGTTGTAGCCTGGAATATCGGGACAGATTCGAATCGGCGCTGCATCGGCCGGTCCATCAGAACCTGTCCGAGGGCCACCAGGCTCATGCCCTGATGATGTGCCATATACGCCCGAACAATAATGTTCGACTGGGCGCGAGGCACACGCGAAGGAGTGTAGTCAATGGCTTCATAGAAACCGTATCTGCCTTCAAAGCCGGCAGCGGCCAGGCGCTGCAGGTTGGCACAAGCCTCTTCGGGAGCCACCATCAGCGCCAAACTCGAGGCATACGGCGCAATGACCACATCCTCCGCCAACCCGCGCTTCAAGCCAAGACCAGGTACGCCGAAGGCCCGGTATTGGTAATTCATGTGTGCATCAACCACGTTGTACCCGGACTCTGATATTCCCCAGGGCACGTTGCGCGTCGCGGCGTACTCGATCTGCCTCTCCACCGCTGCCTTGTAGCTTTCATCAAGCAGTGTATTTTCATAAGTCGGCATGACCAGTAACGGCATCAGGTACTCAAACATCGAGCCGTCCCATGAAAGCAGAGTTGGTCCCACGGAGGAGCTGGCGAGCTGGCGTCCCAGAGAGAACCAATTCTCTTGAGGGACCTGCCCCTGCGCGATTGCCACAAAACTGGCCAGTCTTGCTTCCGACGCCAACAGATCGTAGTAGCTCGAATCGCGGCGTCGTTCACTGACGTTGTATCCAATCGTCATCAAATGACGCGGTTGGTCGTACAGGAAGTCGTATTCTACGCGAGCAAAATCCCTGCACATCAAAGCGAGGCGTTCAATCTCTTCAATCCGGTCCTTGGCGCGGTGAACTCCTTCACGGACGAGGGATTTCACCTCCTCCAACCCGTTGCGCGACGTTACTTCGTCGTTCATCACGTGTTGAAGGTCGGATGAAAGTTCCAGATCCCGCCTTGCCAACTCACGCAATGTGGGGACCTCGTTTAACTGATGTCCGTCTAACTCGTACGAAGTATCCGCAACCGCTGTCCAGGGCGCGAGAAACGTCAGTTCCTCAAGCGCAGCCTGACACTGGCTAGCGAGAGCCTTTGCCCACTGCATGGCTTGGCTTTCTGTCTGACCTCTTACGCTTTCTGCAATTCGCGTGGCTTTTGCAACAAGCTGCTCAAGGCACAATCGGCTGGCAGTCAAGGTCGTTGGCGGAGAAACACACAAGGCGTCCAAGTCCTTCCGCAGATCAGCGAGGCAAAGAAGCGTGGTCTTTGTGTGCTCGGCATCATGAGCGACCCCTTCACTCACAACATCGGTAAGAACCCTGATCGTATCGAGAAGGCCGCTAAATAAGCGCGGAGCAAGGATCTTCTGGTTCAGAAGGCCGACAAGTCCGGGCTCTAATGTCAACACGTGGGCAACAAGGTTTCCGCTGTCGACGGTGGAAACATAGAGGGGCGTGAGCGGTTTTAATGTCTGCGTCTCATACCAGTTATAAAAGTGCCCTCGATACCGCTCCAACGATCCCATTGCTTCGAAGGCCCGGCTGGTACGCTGGAGTAACTGTGCCGTCGAAAGGTAGCCAAAGTCATAAGCGGAAAGATTGGCGAGCAATGCCAGCCCCATGTTGGTTGGCGAGGTACGATGACCAATGGTGGCGACCGGGCTCTCCTGATAATTATCCGGAGGAAGCCAGTGATCTTCTGAACTGACAAACTTTTCAAAGAATGCCCAGGTTTTACGCGAGAGCTTCTGGAGAAAAATAGCCTGCTCCAGGGAGAGCCTGACGTCGCGATGCTTGAGCGGCAGGCTGATCCACCAGGCGACGGCCGGCGATGCAAACCAGAGCAGCAGGATCGGAGTGGCCATTCCCAGGGCAGTTGGCCGAACCACAGCAAGACAACCAAGTACGCCGAAGGCAAAAACAGGCGCGGGCCACATGGAACGGAAAGAATCGCCAGGACCAGTCCGGTCTTTGTGCTGGTGCTCGCTTGACGCATTCCACTCCAGGAGATGCCGATGCGAGAAGAGCATCCGCCAGATTACGCGGAAAACCGCATCCAGACTGAAGAAGGCTTCATAGGGCATGCAAGCAAACGTAAACAACCCCTGGGCAATGTGCCGGCCGAAGGAGCGTATCGCTTCGGACGAGTGCTGCCTCAGCGCCACATCTTCTGGCTTCCGCAGCAGATCGAGAAGTGAACTCAAGACGATGGGAACAAAGACAGTCCCAAGGATGGCCAGGGTCCACGCCCAGGGCTGTGACAGCCGCAGCCAGCAAAACAACAACAGAAAGACCAGCGACGCCGGCACAAGACTGCGGCGGAGATTGTCAACGATTTTCCATCGCGAGAGCAGTGACAGCGGATTTTGCCGCGCTTTGCGATCCGGACCCGGCACCCAGGGCAGCGCCCAGTGGGCGATCTGCCAGTCCCCACGGATCCACCTGTGACGCCGTGCAACATCCGCGTCATACGTCGTCGGATAATCTTCGTAGAGCTGTACGTCGCTCAACAGACCGGAGCGCGCGTAACAGCCCTCTATCAGATCGTGGCTGAGGATGCGGTTCTCAGGAAAACGCCCGCCCAGAGCCTGCTCGAAGACATCCACGTCATAGATTCCCTTGCCGATGAATGAACCCTCGCCGAAAACATCCTGATAAACGTCCGAAACGGCGCGCGTGTAGGGGTCAATGCCTGGCTCACCACCCCACAGGCGTGCATAACGGGAATGATTTGTGCCTGGAAGACTCACGGCAACGCGAGGCTGGAGGATGCCATGGCCTTCGCTGACCCGCTCCTTTGCATTGTCGTAAGCGGGCCGGTTGAGCGGATGTGCCATTGCTCCCACGAACTGCCACACCGAATCGCGTGGCAACTGCGTGTCAGTATCGAGAGTAATGACGTATCGAACGCTTTGGAGAACCGATGTATTTCCGACGATATGAGAAAAGTGATCGCCTCGCTGGCCGCGCAGGAATGAGTTCAACTCCTCAAGCTTGCCTCGTTTACGCTCATAGCCCATCCACAACTGCTCGCCTGCATTCCAGCGCCGCGCTCGATGAAAAAGGAAGAAAGTATCGGTTCCCTGGCGGCTGTACTTGCTGTTCAGGTCTGCAATGCCGTCCTGAGCACGGCCGAGAAGAGGACCGTCTTCCGGCATGTTCTCCTGGTCAGCGTCGCGAAAATCCGACAAGAGACAGAAGTTTACATTGTCGTCACGGTTGGCAAGGAAGCGGACCTCCAGGGCTTCGACCAGTTCTGCCACGCTCTCCGGAGTGGTAAGCATTGTTGGAACTACAACGAGTGTGCGTAGCTCGGACGGGATTCCCTGTGAAAAATCCATCCGCGGCAGCAGGTCTGGCACCGCCAGCTTGGTCATCAGCCAGTTGACGACGGTAACAGCGAACTGGGTTGCGACGAAAAACGCAAGAATAGCTCCCATCGCGAGGATTGCACCTCTTACTCCATTGGCATGAGCTTTGACAGCAAAGATTCTGGTGATCAGCCCGGTGGCTGCAAGGATCGCACCCCAATACAGGAACACGGAATGCTGCTGGCTCTTTGTGCGCAAAGATCGCGCGATCGACCCGCGCATTGCCACCGATCGTTCGAGCGTTGCGCGTCCTTCCCCAATCAGATAAAAACCAACGTGCCCCGCCCGGTTTTCTTTCTTCTGCCAGCTCTCATGTGCCAGTTGAATTGCTTTTTCCGCCACCTCGCCTTCTGATGAGTTACTGTTCCTGGCGATCTTTTCGATGACATGCCGGTAGCTGTCGCGTGTGGGAAAGCTCATTTTGCCGTACACGTCTTGAGGGTCTTCGCGCAGTTTGCGCTCGACGACGCTCATAGCCTCAACAAACTCGCGCCAATCAGTGGCATCCAGGAACCTGAGGCTGGCAATGCTGTTGCTGATGGAAACCTGGTCGGTGGCTTGTCGCTGGCTCTCAGACTGCACCAGTTGCTCAATGGTCGATCCCGACTCTGAGAGCCGCTGTTCAATCCAGGTAAGCGGCAGTGCCAGTGCCGGACCTTGTCCCTGCAAACGGCGCACCAGTTCGGCAATAAACGAACTTACCATCGGGGGGTTCGACCGGGCCATGTCGGCGATCACGAGAATCAGGTTCTTTGGGTCTTTTTCCGCAACTTCCGTCATCTCGTCTGCCCATTTGTCAGCGAGGTTACGGTCCAGTCTGTCAGCGGCAATCGCGGCGGCAACACGCCTGAGGTTCTCGATCAGCGCGAGCCGCAGCATGATGGGAATGGCCCATAATTCTCCCAGGTTCAAGTTGGTAACGGTTTGGTACGCCGTGACGAACCCGCTGAGACTCTCCGGATCCACGCGGGCATCACCGTGCGCAATTGTTTCCAGTGCCAGGTCATACACACGCGGCAAGCCTGCGGATGGGCCCTCACGCAAGCGCGGAAGCGTCCGGCTGTAGCCTCTTGGCAAGTGTCGCCTGGCTGTTCGGATCTGTTGTTCGATCAGATAGAAATTGTCGAGCAGCCACTCGCCGGCAGGTGCAATGCGCCGGTTTGCTTGTGTCGCAGTCGTTAGAAGATCACAGGTTTCTTTTAGTATCTTTTCATTGTCAGCCAGTCTCGCCAAAAGCTGGTCTGGCACGCGTCCACGAGCGACCGCGTGAGAAGCCGCCAGACGTTTACCATGCTGTTTCATCTGCTCTCGACTGAATAACTCTGAGAGCAGCGGTGCATCTTCTCCATCAGGCTTTGTTTTCCAAAGACTTTTGCGCAGGCGTGTGCCAAGGTAAAGCAAGGTCGCATGCCTCTGCCTGATATCCAATAAAGCATCTCTTTCTTAACGTGAGTGGCTGCGCCATGACGCTATGCTGGAGCGCACCAAATAAGAGTTGAAGGGGCGAAGAGCTGTTAAGTACCGCTCTTTGTACTGTACGCTATTGTGGGAAAGAACGTACGACTGCTCCTCGATGAGGCAGATACAAGCTGGAGGCGCCGCCTGGAATCATTACTTAATTATCGGGCTACAGGGGCGGGGCATGCTCCGCAGGAAGCGAGCGCACTTCAGCTGCAGTGAGCTGAGAGAGATCGCAGATTGCAACCCGCTGCCCGATCAAATTGAGGAAACTTTAGCGTCAAATTCCTGCCCACACTCAAAACAGACCCGGTACGTCCGCTTCTTGATCGTAAAAACACGGCTCATTTGGCGGTGACGGCATCCGACGACGAACTGGAAGAGCCGCAGCAGGAATTTCATAACGTCTGACCTCGTTGCCTGCAATCGAGCGCCACCCTGCGTTGGACGGCCAGAGAGATGGGCTCTGGGTGGTAACATCCAGAGTTCAACACAGCCAGACCCAGCAAAGCTGTTGACGCAAACACTAAATAAAGTCCAACAATTGCGATGCGAGACATCATGCCCGGGACAAAAGGATTGAAGATCACGGCAATTCCGCCGAATGCCGCCCAGAAGTATCCGTCCTTGCGAGCGGCCCAAATCGCCGCCAGGCACGCCACGACACAAATGACGCGTGGACCGATGGTTTCAAAATCCGGAGTGATTCGCCAAAAAGCAACGGCTGTACATACGATAACGGCGGAAGCCCAGGTCATCATTCCTTGAGTCATGAATTTCGACCCGCACTGTAATGCCGCGTAAGCACGGAGCATGATGTGTTGCGATGTGATAGACATGTTGCTCTCCACGTGCGGAGCCGATCTCCGCTAGAGCCAATGCGTGCATGAAAGCTTGCACGCCCCAAGCGTGGCTCGGATGGCTAAGAAAGAAATGCTCCAGATGGACTGACTTAGTTCAGAGAACCTGAAAGAGTAAGGAAGGATGACTACTCATCCCGACACTACTCTGATGGAGGCAGTGTGTCAAAGACTGTTGGCAAGACCTTAGTGAACAGCTCGTCAACAAACTTCACGGCACCGGCGCAGACTGGCGAATCGCCGTGCTGCTCGGCAACAATCTCAGCGCCTCGATGTTCTTGATCGTCCGGTCTCTTTGTTCCGGTTTTTTCTGGTTGAAAGTGGCCACAGCCTGAGGTCAAGAACCAGCTTGCTCGCCCGCTGCCAACGACCGGGCTCTGGTGGAAGAACACGGATAGTGAGTGCGTATAACCAGCGTTCCCACAGGGTCAAAGATCCTTCGGGCAGACGGAGGGATCGTATCTGCTCGTAAACACGGCAAAGAACATGACCAGAAACTCCCATCAAATCTCATCTGATGTCGACTGAGGCTCAGGGCCTCACCAGCTATTCAATTCGCCTTTTCGGTCAAGTACAGAGGGTGGACTCTCAACCACGGGATCAACACGGTCGGCTTGTTGCCTCATCCAGATGATCCGTTTTCCTTTAGGTGCTTCCGACGAAAGATCGTGGCCTGCCGCAGCCCAAGACTTTTCCAGCGCAGCGATGAATTCACGCATCTGCTGGGCGCGGCTCCATTGGGTAACCCAACCCTCGAGTTGGCTAACCTTCTTTTCCTCTTCCCATATCAGCGGAGCTAATTCCGCCCTTTGCCGTGCTTTTTCTTGCCGTTCGAGTTCCATCTCTTTCTGTCGTGCGACTCGGATGATGCAATCACGTCCCTCTCGAAGTAAGGCCCCGACACACTTAGATAAAATCTCTTCGAGTCGGCCCACTTTTCCGTCCCGGACTTTTCGGCCGCTGCCGTAGTCTCCAGCACGGAATTCAAGTGTGCCCCTTGGCTCATAATCGATCAGATTTCTTGTCCACGAGTACTCCTTGATCTCTTTACGACCCTTCTCACGGAGCTTCTCGACAATTGCGAGACTTATCCGATATCCAAAGATTTCAGCGCCCGGTCTATGCTCGCCTGGTCGGAGCGTAACCGGAAACCCTTCTGATTCGAGCGCAAGAATAATCGCATTCATCACGGAGAGCGCCCGTTCGAGACTAGCGGGAGCAACGCGCAGATCAAGACACGCTTGGTCGTAGCGGGGCTCCACGAGGCCGCGATCATTAGGTTTAGCGTTTTGAAGGCATCGTCGACTGGTGGAAACCAGTTTATGCACTTTCTCGTGGGAACCAACCGCGAGCGTTCGTGATTCGATCTCGATGATACGCACATACTCCGGATCGGTGGGTATTGGTTCTTGAACTTTTGCAACCGCTGAAGCAACCGGATCTGTGGAACGGTGGAGCACGGGCACGTTCTTAGCCTCGGGGAGGGGCACCCGCTGGACAGGCTTGCCAAATTCTTTCTTGGCCCAATAGCCCCGTCCAGGGAGTGGAATCAATAATTTCCGGCATATTTTGCCAAGCATGACCGCGGAGATTCCGTATTTCAACGCGATCTTCACTAGTGGTTGCTCCCAGACCTCGCCGTAGAGCGCTTCTCGATTCCAGGCTTCTGTCACAGCGTTCCCCTTTTACTGACCCAGCACAAGAAAATAAATCAGCCGTCGAAGTTTTTAAAGGTAAAGAACGTGGCATGTGGCGGATGAAGACCTCTGGCGTCCTAAGGACTGCCGATCCGTTGGAAGCTGCCGATTCTTAGCCCGCACTCCCGCGCTAAACGGGGTGAACAACACTTCCCCTGAAAGACTCCCGTGATACTCACATTAAATTCCCTGTTCAGTTATGCCCCTACACATCACTGGTATTGCCTAAGTTGCCGGAAATGCTAATGATGGAGGGACAGTGTCGGCAGAATCGGGTCAGAAATCCAACATTTCCCCTGTATTTTTCCCTGTTAACGGGAATTTCCCAACAGAGACGGGTTCGCAACAGACTGTATCCTCCGCCAGCCTTTCTTCAGACCAGAGGACAATTTGTTCTTCGGGTTCCGGCAGGCATTGGCTTGATTCCGCCGCGAAGCCCAGGCAGAAGCAGCGGTAAATCATCCGAACAGCGGAACCAGTTCAACTCAACAAGTAAAAGGTGGAATTCAGAAGTTTGATTACTCGCGTCCGCTGCGCCCTACCCCACTTTTTTCATTTTCTGTATCTCCGCACGTGTGAGGTTCGGAGGCTTCCGACCGGGGATTTCTGCTTGCTGTTCCTTCCGCCAAGTTCGAATGAGGAGCATAGACAGAACCGCATGAAGGGCCACGGCTGGGTATAGCAGTACCCCTGCCCAACCTTTGATTCCTAGAGAAAGCAAGTAGAGCATGATCAGAGGGTTATAGGTCAGCATTCCGAGGCCTGCCCGTCGCATGTTGCCTTCCGGCCAACAAGCCATTGCCAATGCAAGCAGGGTTATCCCGGCCACCCTGCTAACCAGGATACCTGCGCCCGCGATTTCGGAACCTAACAGCAACCGGACGACGATGAGGGGTTTCAGGAGTAAGCTCAGGCCAGTCAACGCTTCGAGGATCGCCGTGAAAATCAGGAGTTTTTTCATATCATCTGCCTTGCCGGCAGACGTTGCGGTTTATCGCGACTGCCGGGCAATTTTTGCCTGGTTGGTGCCATGCTTTCTCTTGACCACGGACGAAAACCAGTCAGTTACTTAATCCACTGAGGCCTTCGCGGAAGAGACAACGTGGACAATGTTTGGAAACGTGGTGAAAGCAAATCTACAAATTCCATGGTTCTGCGGTAACTGGCAAAAATCTCAGTGCGAAACGAAAGTCATCCAAGTAAACAGGATAGTTTGTCAGAACCCGCTTCCCCAGGCGCTTAACAATTCAGTCCTTTGAAAATGCGAATCACTCAATCCGCAAGCGCGGTCTGCAGGAACTTTGCCACCCCTTCGGTCAGGACGCGTGACTGGGGCAGGATCGGCATGGCCAGAGCCTGACTTCTCACCAGCTTGTGTCCTTTAATGCGCAGAGTCTGGAAGAATTTTGTCGGTTGCTTTAGCGCGTACTCAGGCAGGATGGAGATACCAAACCCAGACTCCACGAGTCCTTTAATGGCTTCGGTATCGGAAGCTTCCATGATGACTCGGCGTTCCAGTCCGAGGGTATCGAGAAATCTGTCGATCATGGTGCGCATATTGCTCTGCTGCGGATAAAGAAGAAACGACGCTCCGTCGAGTTCCTCCGGCCTGATCAGTCCGATATGATTGCCGCGGACGCGCGTGGCAGAAGGTCTCGCCACCAGGAGCTCTTCGTCAAAGAGCGGCACAATCTGCAGATTGTCATTTCTCACCGGAAGGGTAATGAGGCCGAGGTCGAATTGGCGCGCCAGCAATCCCGCAACAATTTCTTCAGTGGCCAGCACCGTAACGTGGAGATCGAGATGCGGAAAGCGTTTGCGCAGGGCCCGCAGGGGACGCCCCAGACGGTAAATCAGCGTGGTGGCTCCGGTTGCGAAATGGAAAGGCCGCGTGTCAGCGCCGGCATTGCTGGAGAACTCTTCCTTCATTTGCCGAAGCCTAAGAGTAATGGCCCGGACATGTTCGACGAGCTGTCGCCCTGCCGGCGTAGGAACAATGGTCCTTCCCGATCGAACAAACAGTTCAACCCCCAGTTCGGATGACAGTGCATGCAGCTGCAGACTTACCGCCGCTGTTGAAAGATGAAGACGCTCCGCCGCCTTGGTCATGGTGGGCGATTCCACCACGGCGAGAAATGATTCAAGATGCCGTAGATCCATGGGCGTCTCCCTGGAGAAACAGCGGTCGATCGCGAATTTTAACCGTTTAGATATTCTCAACACAAACTTAAAATCTTTAAAATTGACGAAACATTAAACGAAGGTTAATTTTGCCGGCGGTTATGCACTCGTAAATGCCGGAATTTGCATAGATGCGGGCGTCACCTTTATGTAGTACCCTCTGACGTCCGCCCGGGCGCTCCACCCCCCGGTTTCATGCAAACAGGCAATTCGAGACATGGCCCCCAGGAGGAGGCAGTCATGCGAGTGAGGCAGCTTCGCAGAATTCTGATTGTCATTGCTTTTTTTACTTTGGCCACAATCTGTCTTTCAGGACAGGCTGTAAGCAGCGCGCAGATACATGGTCTGGTGACTGATCCCACGGGCGCCGCCATTGTCGCCGCCCAGGTGTCGGCCACGCAGACCGAAACCGGACTTGTGCGAAACACCGTCACCAGTTCTGAAGGAACTTTTTCTCTCCCAAATCTTCCGGTCGGTCCGTATAAGCTGAGGATATCCTCTCCCGGGTTTAAAGATTACATACAGACCGGGATCACGCTCCAGGTCAGCCAGAACCCGAAGATTGACGTACGCCTCGATGTGGGAGCGGTCTCCACGGTTCAGGAAGTCCATTCCGACGCCGTGATGATGACCACCCAGGACACATCGGTTTCACAGGTGATTGACCGGCAGCGCATCGTTGACCTGCCTTTGGACGGACGTCAGGCAACCGATCTCATCATGTTGTCCGGAGGTGCGGTCAATACGGCCATCCCAGGCAATGACCTGTTGAGCAGTAAGAATTACGGTAACGGTAATGTGACCAGTTCCGTGACCGCAACCATATCGGTGGCCGGTGGCCAGCAGAATGGCAACAACTACCTGCTGGACGGAGGCGACCACGTGGATAAATTCTCCAACCTTAATATGCCGTTTCCTTTCCCGGACGCGATCCAGGAATTCAGCGTGCAAACCAGCACTCTGACGGCACGTTACGGAGAGCATCCCGGTTCGGTTGTGAACGTGGTTACCAAGTCAGGCGGTAATGGTTTTCATGGCGACGTTTTCGAGTTTATCCGCAATGACGCCGTTAACGCCCACCATTGGGTGGCGCCCCTTCTGGCGGCGAGCCCGAATCCCAACGACAACGCTCTTCGTCGCAACCAGTTTGGCGGCACTCTCGGTGGGCCGATCGTAAAAGACAAAGTACAGTTCTTTGTTGGATATCAGGGAACTCGCAACTTCCAGATGCAAGCGCCCACGCAAGTGCTGGTGCCGACAGCGGCTGTGCTAAACGGTGATTTCAGCGCGATTGAATCGGCTGCTTGCCAATCCAACGGCAAGGCCAGAGTGATCAAAGATCCGGTAAACGGTGCAACGTTCGCCGGCTCGCAAGTTCCAATCACTCGTTTTAACCAACAGGCCCTTGGTATTCTGAAGCTGGTTCCACTCTCATCGGATCCCTGCGGTCGTTTGACGCTTTCCATCCCCAACACGGGCGATGAAAACCAGGGTGTTTCGCGCGTTGACTGGCAGCAGAGTTCCAGACATACGATTTTTGGGCGCTACTTCATCACTGACTTTACTGATCCACCGATCTTCGATGGTTCCAGCCTTTTGACAACCACCAAGGCCGGGCAGCTTGCTCGTAACCAGTCGGCCGTCATCGGTGATACGTTCACCATCAACTCTTCCATGGTCAACTCCATTCACTTCACCGCCAATCGCATGGCCATTTTCCGCGGGCCCGCGAACAATGTGCCCAGTCCGCAAACCTTCGGGATTAATGTTCCCAGTCCCGTGGCGAATGATCTGGTCGTCAGCATCAGTAATTACTTCAATGTTGAAAGCGGTACGGCTACGTCCGGGCATTTCAACAACAACTCCTTCCACGTGGCGGAGGATTTTGACTGGGTCAAGGGCAAGCATCAGTTCGCCTTTGGAGCTAACTTTATTCACAGCCAGTTGAACGAGCTCTCCACCTTTCAGAGCAACGGGCAGTTTACGTTTGGCGGATCAGGAACCGGCGCCAGCGGCGATGGCCTGGTGGACTTCATGCTGGGCGATGTTCAGACCTTTACTCAGGGAAACAATGAGCAGGAAAACTGGCGTCAGAACTATTGGGGTCTGTATGGGCAAGACAATTATCGCGTCCGTCCAAACCTGAGCATTAATGCTGGTTTGCGCTGGGAGCCGTACTTTCCGGCAGCTGACCGCTACAACCGCGGCAGCCATTTTGATCCTGCTGCGTTCGCGTCCGGCACTGTAAGCCAGACATTTCCCAATGCGCCGCCGGGACTCTTCTTCTGCGGCGATTCGCAAACCCCGTGTTCGTTTGTGAATAGCCACTGGGCGAATTTTTCACCACGCGTCGGCTTCAACTGGGACCCGCGCGGCAAGGGACATGAGACGATTCGTGGCGGCTATGGACTCTTCTATGACAATCCCGAAGAGTTTTACTTTGACCGTTTTGCTGACAACAGTCCCTTTGGCTCCGCCACAACTCTTTCACGCCCCGTCGGAGGCCTCACCAATCCGTATCAGGGGTTAACCGTTCCGGCGTTCCCCTTGCCATTTCCCACGCCCGGCGGAAGCAATGCTTTCTTCCCGAAGGCTGGCGTCTATATCAACTTGCCGTTAAATCTGCGTCCCACATACGTGCAGCAGTGGAACCTTTCAATCGATAAACAGATCGGCCCCGACTGGTTGTTGTCCGTCAGCTATCTCGGCAACCGGACCAACCATTTGTGGCTTGGTTCTGACGCGAATGCGCCGGTGTTTATCGCCGGGAGTGACTGCGCCTCATCCAGCACGGCAATCCCAACTCATGGCGCCGGTACGTCACCCTGCTCAACAACCGGCAACGAACAGGTTCGCCGCGTGCTCAACCTCCAGAATCCAACGGCGGGCGCTCTTTTCTCCAGCGTGTCAACGGCCAACGATGAAGGGAACGCCTCTTATAACGGTGTCCTCCTTACGGTGAACCACCGCTTCAGCCAGAACTTTACCCTGTTGGCAAACTATACATACTCCCATTGCATTTCCCTGGGCGATTTCGGCGGGGAACTCTCCTCCAGCCGTTTGTTTGCCAATCCAAATAACTTTGCCGCCGATCGGGGCAACTGCTCTTTCGATATCCGGCACAATATCAACTCATCGTTCGTCGCCAGCACTCCCAGGTTCAGCAGCGGATGGATGCGTGTTTTCCTGAGCGATTGGCAGTTTTCCAGCATCATTGGTTACCGCACCGGAAATCACTATTCCGTTCTTGGCGGCACCGATGCATCTTTGACGGGTATCAAACAGGACCGCGCCGACATCGTGGGCGATCCCAACAGCGGCAGCTGCCCGAATGGCGCAGCCGTCGGCACTCCTACCTGCTGGTTCAACACCAGTGCATTCGTTACCAATGCGACCGGCACTTTCGGGACCAGCGGCAGAAACATTCTGGAAGGTCCGGGCTTCCTCACTTTCAACACGGGTCTTTCCCGGCAGTTCAAAGTGCGTGAAGGCCAGAGCATGATGCTTCGCGGCGAAGCCTTCAATCTTCTGAACCACCCTAACTTCGCCAATCCCAATAACAGCAATCCCAGCAGCAACCAGTTCGGTCAGATTACCAGCACCATCGGTACTCCCCGTGTCTTGCAGCTGGCAGTGAAGTACATGTTCTGATCCGGCGAACGAAACTGTTGCCAAATCAAACATTCGACCAGGGAAAAGTGAGACATGGAAACCATGAAGTCCAGGCCCAGACACAATCTAGTTCTTAAGCTGGCGGTCAGCGCATTGTGGCTGGGTCTGGTGGTTTCCACTTCTTACGCTCAAGATTCCAGAAAGATTTCAGAGCCCAAATTCCCCCAGGCCTGCGCCACGCTCCGCGCCAGATTGTCAGTGACGCCGGGCGGCGTTCCGGATTCTGCTGAAGAACACCTTGATACCGCGCGTATTCAGGAGGCGTTGGATCATTGCATTGCTGGCCGCGCAGTTGAACTCACGTCAGATAGCACGAACAATGCCTTCCTGACTGGGCCGTTAGAACTACCTTCATCCGTAACATTGCTGGTCGGTTCCGGAGTCACACTCTTTGCCAGCAGAAACGCACGAGTCTATGACGTTCATCCGGGAAGCTGCGGTACGGTCAACCAGGATGGGCGCGGCTGCAGGCCTCTCATTTCTTCGGCACACGCGCCCCACAGCGCAATCATGGGTGAAGGAGTGATCGATGGCCAGGGCGGGAAAGCCTTGCTCGGGACGCAACATAGCTGGTGGGAGCTGGCGCAGCAGGCGAAGGTGGAGAATGCCAGGCAGAACTGTCCGCGACTGATCGTGGCTGATGCGTCGGACGATTTCATTCTCTACGGAATCACGTTGCGTAACTCGCCCAACTTCCATGTCATGGTGAGTCACACGGATGGGTTTACTGCCTGGGGCGTAAAGATCGATTCGCCCGCCACTGCACGCAACACTGACGGAATTGATCCGGCGTCTTCGGTCAACGTGACCATCACGCATTCCTATATTCGTGCAGGAGATGACAACGTCGCTATTAAAGCCGGAAGTGGTGGCCCTGCCCGGAACATCACCATCGCGCACAACCATTTCTATTCCGGTCACGGCATGTCGATCGGCAGTGAGACCAACGGTGGTGTGAACAGCGTCTTGGTTGAAGACCTCACCATTGACGGGGCTGACAATGGCCTTCGCATTAAGTCTGATCTGAGCCGTGGAGGACTGGTACAGGGCGTTACTTACAAAGACATTTGCCTGCGCGATGTGAAACATCCCGTGTTGCTCACACCTTTCTATTCCAGGACGTCCGGCAATCTCGCGCCCCAGTATCAAGACATCGTTTTCAAGAACGTACACGCCATCTCGTCCGGCCCGGTGGAGATGGCCGGCCTGGACTCAGACCATCTTGTACTGGCCAGGCTGGATGGAGTGTTCATGGATCAAGCCGGCGCCGCAAAGGTCAACGTCTCGCACGCGCGCATAACAGTAGGACCGTCAGGGACGAACTTTTTGCTGGTGGGCGAAGATGTTCGCGCCATCTCGGAGCATGGAGCAAAAGACGGTACACCCCTCAACTGTAAGGACGCATTCGTCGCTTTTCCAGAAGGCTCTCTGATTCACCCGCAACGCAAGACCATAAAGGATGAAGAGCCGATCTCCGTAGCGGTGCGTGCAGGCGACAAAAGGAAAGTAACCGTATCGCCAGATGGCAAAGCGGATTATGCCAGGGTGCAGGCCGGTATCGACGCACTCGCGCCTGAAGGAGGGACGGTGCAGATCCTCCCCGGAACTTATCGGGAAGTCATTCACGTCGCTAAGCCGCATGTGCATCTGGAGGGAATGGGCCCAGATCCTGCCAGCGTGGTGATCGTTTATGCCAACAACGCAGGCAGTGCAGGTGGAACATTCCTCTCGGCCACCGCGTTTGTCACGGCTGACGACTTTGTCGCATCCAACCTCACTTTCGAAAATGACTTTTCGAAGCAAAATGGACAGCAGCGTGACCGGGCCCAGGCGGTTGCACTTTCCATTCGGGCAGATCGCGCTATCTTCCGTAACGTTCGTTTCCTCGGCGCGCAGGATACGTTGTTCGCTGCCAGCCGTTCGTGCGAGTCTGACCAGGGGCCGTGCATTCCCGCGAGGCAGTTTTTTCAGGACTGTTACATCGAAGGCAACGTCGACTTTATCTTTGGCGACTCCAAGGCAGTCTTCGACCATTGTGTGATTCACGCTACATCCCATGAACAGGTGATGATCACCGCGCAGAGCAAGCGTTATCCCGCTCAGGATAGTGGTTACGTTTTCAACCATTGCAGGGTCACAGCGGAAGCCGGCGTGGGCAAGGTCTATCTGGGCCGTCCGTGGCGCGCCTATGCGACTGTTGTGTTCCTGAACAGTGAATTTGACGAGAAAGTTGATCCCGCAGTGTGGTCGGAGTGGCATCCGGGAGAGACCAGCAGGTTGCAAAGCGCATATTACGCGGAGTTCGGCTCGATCTGGCCAAACCAGAAAGTTCTGCAACGTGAGCCCTATTCCCATCTTCTTAATCAGGCCGACGCAAGAAGTTATTTAACCGAAAACTTTCTTGCAGGTGCGGATCACTGGAATCCGATGGCTGCAAATCCAGATCACGGGGACAAACAATGATCAGTCGACGAACCTTTATCAAAGGCCTGGGAGCCGCCGGCGTTCTTTCCGGCACTTCGTTTGCTTCCAGGACCTCACCCCTGATGCAAGGCTTATGGTCTGACTGGTCTCTCGCCGAAAGGGCGCTGGCCGTTGCCACTGGAAGTCCCTTTGTTGGAAATATTGACCCGTGGGAGCAGCTTCCGGCAATCCTGGCCCGCATCCGAGAGCCGCAGTTTGCAGCCAGAGATTTTGATGTCACTCATTACGGCGCTCGTGGCGATAACAAGACCGATTGCACCATGGCATTTGAGAAGGCGATCGCTGCGTGCCATGCAGCAGGCGGTGGACGCGTGGTGGTACCCGAAGGCGAGTTCCTGTCCGGGGCCGTGCAACTCAGGAGTAACGTGAACCTTCACGTTTCCGAACACGCGGTTCTGCGCTTTACCCGCGACACCAAAAAATATCCTCTTGTCTTCACCCGATGGGAAGGCATGGAACTGATGAACTTTTCTCCGTTCATCTATGCCTTCGAACAGGAGAATATCGCCATCACGGGCAAGGGAGTGATTGACGGCAACGCGGACTGTGAACACTGGTGGCCATGGAAAGGAAGGACCCACTGTGGCTGGGTCGCAGGACAGCCAAAGCAGGAAGATGATCGAAACCGCTTATTGGCCATGGCAGAGAAAGATGTTCCGGTAAAGGAGCGCATCTTCGGCGAGGGCCACTATCTTCGTCCGAATTTCATTGAGCCCTATCGCTGCAAGAATGTGCTGATCGCGGGAGTAACGCTGAAGAACTCGCCCATGTGGCAGGTCCATCCTGTGCTTTGCACCAACGTCACCGTGCGCGATATGACCATCACGGGAGCCAGCGACAACCGCGATTCCGGTCCCAACACCGATGGCTGCGATCCGGAATCATGCACCGATGTTCTGATCAAAAACTGCCGGTTTGATACTGGCGATGACTGCATCGCCATCAAGGCGGGCCGAAATGGTGATGGACGACGTGTTCACACGCCCTCGCAGAACATTGTGATTCAGGATTGTCACATGCGTGACGGGCATGGCGGAATCACGATAGGCAGTGAGATTTCCGGCGGCGTTCGCAACGTCTTTGCCGAGAACTGCCGCATGGACAGCCCGCGTCTAGACATCGCAGTACGCATCAAGAACAACGCGATGCGTGGCGGACTGCTGGAAAACATTTTCGTTCGCAACATTGAAATCGGCCAGGTGGCTATGGCGGGTGTCTCCATTGATTTCTATTACGAGGAAGGGGAGTCCGGAAAGTTCACTCCTGTAGTTCGCAATGTTGACATTCGCAACCTGAACGCCGGCAAGGCACAGTATGCCCTTTATCTGCGCGGTTTCAAGAACGCGCCGATTGAAGGCGTGCATATCTCGGATTGCGATCTTAAGGGCGTAGAAAAGCCGAGCGTGATTGAGAACGTGAACGGTCTTGATCTGAAAAATGTCCGTATCAATGGCAAGCTGGTTTAAAGGGCCCATTCATTTCATGGCATTCATTACTGAAAAGTTTCTACTGGAAAGCGAGACGGCGCGCTACCTCTACGGGAAGTATGCCGCGCAGCAGCCGATTCTTGATTATCACTGTCATCTGTCCCCCCGGGACCTGGCAACGAATCGGCGTTTCGACAATCTTTGCGAAATCTGGCTTGAGGGCGATCACTATAAGTGGCGTGCCATGCGCAGCAACGGAGTTCCCGAACGTTACTGCACCGGCACGGCGGACCCGTTCGATAAGTTTCTTGCCTGGGCCGGGACCGTGCCCCACACGCTGCGCAACCCGCTCTATCACTGGACTCATCTTGAGCTGCTGCGCTACTTCGATATCGCCGACCTGCTGGATGAAAGCAGTGCGCTGTCCATCTGGCAGCGCGCCAACAAGCTTCTCCACACTGAAGAGCTAAGCGCCCAGGGCATTCTTGCCAGGTTCAACGTGAGCGCAGTTTGCACTACAGACGATCCCGTTGATTCGCTCGAATATCATCAGCAGATCGAAGCGTATGGTCTGCCCATACGTGTTCTTCCCACATTTCGTCCTGACCGCGCATTTCGCCTGGCCCACCCCGACGCCTTCAACAAATGGGTGGACAATCTGGGCCGTTGCACGGGAATCGGGATTTCGAGTTTCTCCAGCTTCCTGGCTGCGTTGTCAGAGCGTCACGACGTGTTCCATCGCCTCGGCTGCCGCCTGTCTGATCACGCGCTGGATTTCTGTCCCGGTGAAGAATGCTCAGAAGCACAGGCTGCAGCCATTTTTACCATGGTGCGCTCAGGGCAGAACCCGTTGCCGTATGAAGTGGAGAAGTTTGCCAGTTACCTGTTGCCGTTCTTTGGTTCTCTTGATGCGGCCAGGGGCTGGACCAAGCAGTTGCATCTGGGTGCGTTGCGCAATGCCAACGGCCGGCTGATGGCGTCTCTTGGCCGCGACGCCGGATTCGATTCCATTGCCGATTGGCCTCAAGTGGCAGGCCTTGCCCGGTTCATGGACCGGCTGGACCGTAACCATTCGCTGCCGAAAATGATCATCTATAATGCAAACCCGTCAGACAACTACGCATTCGCCACCATGATCGGCAACTTCCAGGACGGAGATCACGCTGGGAAAATCCAGTTTGGCAGTGGCTGGTGGTTCCTTGACCAGAAGGAAGCCATTGAATGGCAGTTGAATGCTCTCTCGAACTGTGGCCTGCTCTCCAACTTCATCGGCATGCTTACGGATTCGCGTTCTTTCATGTCTTATCCGCGGCATGAATACTTTCGTCGCGTTCTGTGCAATCTTCTGGGGGGTGAGATTGAAAAAGGCATTCTGCCGGAGAACGAAACCCTGGTTGGAGGAATGATCAGCCGTATCTGTTATTCCAATGCCGTCAACTATCTCGCATTGCCCGGCGTTACCATGCCGACAAAGCCCGTGGCCGCAACGGCCGGCACTCATCATTCCAACGGCTCTGGCACTCACAACGCTGACAACGCGGTCGCACGTCACGCCGGAACGGGAGACTGAGAAGGATGGCGCACATCGTGAAAAGCATGGCTGGTCTGGCAGACTACGCCGTGATCATCGACGAGAACGACAATGTTGCTGTGGTGAAAAAGGCTGTGCCGGCTGGAACGTCGCTGGTGCTGCCGGATTCGTCGTCCATGGAAGTTATCTCTCACGTTCCTCCCGGTCACCGCATTGCGCTTCGCGATATTCCTGGCGGAGATTTTGTTCTGCAATACGGTCAGCCCATTGGACAGTCAAAAGGCATTGCCTATGGCAGTGTTGTGAACCACTTGAACATGACGGACTCGGTCCCAGTAGTGCGCGACATCCCAGAGCGCCTCTCAACCCCGGAAACAAAATATCTTCCCTTCGCAGACCGCGGTACCTTCACGGGATTTAAGCGTGGAGATGGACGCGTTGGCACACGCAACTACGTGCTGGTGATTCCCACCAGCATGTGCGCCAGCCATGAAGCGCTCCAGATCTCTATGATGGCGGAGTTTACGATTTACAGCCGCAGCCGATTCCCCAATGTCGACGGTGTCACGGCCATCCCGCATAACAAAGGATGCGGCTGCCAGGATGGATCGCCGGTTGAGATGCTGTTGCGGGTCCTTTCCAACTACGCAGACCATCCCAATGTCGGCGGCGTGGTCCTGCTGGAACTGGGCTGCGAAAAGACCAACCTCTCCGTGTTGGAAGAATATCTTGGGCGACTTGGCAAAAAGCTCAATAAGCCACTGGTACGCATTGGAATCCAGCAGGTTGGCGGCACTCATGCCGCCATCCAGGCGGGATTGGCGGCTGTTACTCGAATGCTTCCGGAAGTGAATGAGTGCCGGCGCGAGGCCGTAAGTGTGAGTGAGCTGGTGCTGGGCCTGAAGTGTGGCGGATCAGATGCTTTCTCCGGACTGAGCGCCAACCCGAGTCTTGGTGCAGCCACGGACCTTCTGGTTTGCTCCGGCGGCACGGCCTTGATGACCGAGGTGCCTGAGTTCTGCGGAGCAGAGCATGTGCTGGCACATCGCGCCAAGGACGCGGAGACCGGCCCGCGCGGTTTACCGCATGGTCGATTGGTACAAAGACTACGCAGGCAAATGGGGCGCGAACCTGGCCGAGAATCCAAGTCCAGGCAACGTTGAAGGCGGACTGCTTAACATCACCATCAAGTCTCTGGGGGCAATCGCCAAGGGCGGTTCCACTCGCGTGGAGGGAGTGACCGACTACGGAACTCCTCCAGGCGGTCGCGGCCTCCATCTGATGCAGGGTCCCGGTTACGACCAGGAATCAACTCCCGGACTTGTGGCAGCGGGCGCAACGGTTGTTGTTTTTACTACCGGGCGTGGTTCAACCATTGGCAATGCCATCGCGCCGGTCATCAAGCTGGCTTCGAACAACGAACTGTTTCGCCGCATGATGGGAGACATTGACCTTTCCGCCGGCGATGTCCTGGAAGGAACGGAAAGCATTGCTGATGCAGGCAAGACGGGTATTTGAGCACATCCGCCGGGTGGCGAGCGGAGAGATTGAAGCCAAGGCGGAAATGCTTAAACATCGCGAGTTTCAGGTATGGACTGGATCGGGCGTTTCTCTGTGAGCCGGCGGCTTTAACTTATGGGACATCCTTTATTAGATTTGCAAAACAAGACCGCTGTGGTGATCGGCGGCACATCCGGCATCGGGCTGGCGCTTGCAAAAGGTCTGGCCCAGGCAGGCGCCAACGTTGTGCCTACCGGACGGCGCACAGACCTTGTCAAGGCTGCTGCTGCGGAGATTGAATCCGCCGGCCGAAAGAGCCTGATTACCACCACCGATGTTACCAAGCGCGAGAGCCTTGAGTCGCTGCTGGAACAGGTGGTGAACGAGTTCGGAAGCGTCGAAATCCTGGTGAACTGTGCGGGACGAACCAAACGTACACCGACCGTGGACGTGTCTGAGAGCGAATGGAACGGCATCATGGAAACCAATGTGGGCGGCACATTGGCAGCATGCCAGGTCTTTGGCCCACACATGATTGCCCGGAAATACGGCCGGATCATCAACATCGCATCACTTTCATCATTCGTTGCCTTGTATGAAGTGGCCGCGTACTCAGCCAGCAAAGCTGCGGTCGCGTCCCTGACCAGGTCACTGGCTATCGAATGGGCGAAGTACGGTGTCTGTGTGAACGCCCTTGCACCCGGGCTTTTTCGTACTGACCTCAATGCCGCACTGCTTGATGGCACGCCGCGCGGGAAAGAGTTTCTGATGCGCACACCCATGGGCCGGTTCGGGAAAACCGAAGAGCTTGTTGGTGCAGCAATCTTTCTTGCCTCTGACGCAGCCAGCTTTGTTACCGGACATCTGTTGACCGTGGACGGAGGGTTTCTGGCCAGCGGAGTCAATCAGTAAGAACCTGCTATTTGCGAAACGGAGTAGAGATTTATGAGCACGAACGGAAATGGCATCGCCGAAAAAATGGTTTTTCGACAGACGCACCAGCACACAGGTCGTCACGTATCTGTTACTCCGGCCAACAGCACCAACCAGCACCTTTCGTACGGACGCATCATCCTGAATCAGACAAACCCGGAGGTTACGTTCTCCAACGGTAATCAGGAAACTGGACTGATTTGCCTTTCAGGAAGCGCCAGGGTGAAGGTGGGGCAAGTGGGATTTGTCTTCACTCAATATGACTCCATTTACATCCCTCGTGACAGCCGAATCGAGGTGAGCACCACGTCACACGTCGACTTCGCCGAATTTTCCGCTGACGTAGAGCATCACTATCCTCTGCAATTCGTGCTTTATTCCGATCTGGCAAAGGACTCCAGTCTTAAGTTTTCCACCGGTACTCCGGGGCAGATGCGCCAGGTCAATATATGCCTGGGAAAAAATGTGAATGCCGGCCGGTTGCTGGCGGGTTTCACTGTCTCTGAGCCGGGCAATTGGACCAGTTGGCCTCCACACGAGCACGCCAAAATGCTGGAAGAGATGTACGTCTACATCAACATGCCATCTCCCGGTTTCGGATTGCAACTTGTCTACACCGACACTGACTATCCCGAACTGGTCGTCCCTGTTCGAGAAGGTGACGCGGTCCTGATGCCGGGCGGCTATCACCCGAATGTCGCAATACCAGGACACCCGATTTCATTTCTGTGGGCGATGGCAGCGCATCGGGAAAAAGAAGATCGTCAGTTCGGCGTGGTCAACGTGCAGCCGGGTTTCAACCAGAGCTGGATCCGGTCTGGAAGCGAGTCGTAAATAAGTTGAGGTCATCATTGCCAGGCAAAGAACAAGTCGCAGCACTACCTCCGACTGTACGTGCTCCTCAATCAGCACGGTCCCCGGTTGGTCGCGCACTCACGGGAGCGCAATCGGTTGGCAGGGTTGGTCATGTGCGCTGGACGATCTGTGCCTTGCTGTTCTTTGCCACCACCATGAATTACGTGGACCGCCAGATCCTGGGCCTGCTCGCTCCCACTTTGCAGAAGAGCATTGGGTGGAATGAGGTGCAGTACGGCTATATCATCACCGCCTTTCAAGGCGCCTATGCTGTGGGATTGCTGCTGGTAGGCCGGTGGATGGACAACGTGGGTGCACGCATTGGTTATGCGGCGTCCATCGCAGTGTGGAGTCTGGCAGCGATGGCCCATGCCCTGGCGCGCACGCCTTTTACTTTCGGAATAGCGCGTTTTGCCCTTGGGTTGGGTGAGGCCGGTAACTTTCCTGCCGGCATCAAGACTGTTGCCGAGTGGTTTCCTAAAAAGGAAAGAGCACTTGCCACGGGACTATTCAACTCCGGCACCAATCTGGGCGCAGCGCTTGCGCCTCTGATTGTTCTTCGCATTGCCAATAGCTTCGGCTGGCGTTTCGCGTTTGTCGCTACCGGATTGCTCAGCTTCATTCCGGCAATCCTATGGATTCGCATTTATCGCAAGCCCCGGGAACACCCGGCTATTTCGACAGCAGAACTGGATTACATTGAAGCCGATCCGCCAGAGGCTGCTTTGCATGTAGCGTGGTCAAAGCTGGCAGGTCACCGGCAAACCTGGGCCTTTGTGGCGGGAAAATTTCTTACGGATCCAGTCTGGTGGTTTTTCCTTTTCTGGCTGCCGAAGTATTTCTCCAGTGAACATGGGCTATCTCTGCTGAGTCTGGGCCTGCCACTGGTAGTTATCTATAACTCCGCCTGCGTGGGCAGCATTTTCGGGGGATGGCTGCCTGCGCGCTTCATGAAGTCTGGATGGAATGTAAATCGTGCGCGTAAGACATCCATGCTGATTTGCGCATTGGCAGTGATGCCGATCATCGGCGCCGCGTATGTTAAGGACCTGTGGACTGCCGTAGCGCTGATCAGTCTGGCCACTGCTGCGCACCAGGGTTGGTCAGCCAACATGTTCACGCTCGCTTCTGACATGTTTCCCCAGCGGGCGGTTGGCTCAGTCGTCGGGATCGGAGGCTTTGGAGGCGCCATCGGGGGAATGCTGATTGCCGCATTCACGGGGTGGGTCCTTCAGCTCACTCACAGCTATGTCCCGCTTTTCCTGATCGCCGGGCTTGGTTACATCGTTGCGCTGCTCCTGATTCACTTGATCGCACCACGCCTTGATCCCGTCGCCATCGAGACCCTGGCTCACAAGCCCGGAGCCACTCCGTAATGCCACTCTCGATTAAGGCAAAGCCAGGTTGCCGCTGGGACATGATCAGCCTTGGCGAAGTCATGTTGCGCTTTGATCCAGGAGACCGGCGTGTGTGGACCACGCGCAACTTTGAAGTGTCAGAGGGTGGTGGAGAATACAACGTAGCCCGCGGGCTGAAACGGTGTTTCGGGCTGGACACCGCCATTGTCACGGCATTCGCCGATAATCCCGTGGGCCGCCTTCTGGAAGACCTGATTTATCAGGGCGGAGTCGACCAATCGCTTGTGCGCTGGGTCAAGTATGATGGCGTGGGGCGTGACGTCCGCAATGGACTGAATTTCACCGAGCGTGGATTTGGCGTTCGGCCCGCTCTGGGCTGCTCTGACCGAGGCCATACGGCGGTTTCTCAACTGAGCCCCGGCGACATTGACTGGGACCACATTTTTGGCGACCTGGGGGCGCGCTGGTTTCACACGGGTGGGATTTTTTGTGCGCTATCAGAATCGACGCCGGATGTAGCTCTGGAAGCAATGAAGTCCGCTCGCCAGCACGGCACCGTTATTTCCTATGACCTCAACTATCGCGAATCTCTCTGGAAATCGATTGGCGGCAAGCAGCGGGCGCAGGAGGTCAACCGGCGTTTAGCTCCTTATGTGGATGTAATGATCGGCAATGAGGAGGATTTCTCCGCCGCCCTTGGGTATGAAGTTCGGGGATATGAAGTCCAGGGTGTGGATGAAAATCTTTCCCAGCTTGAGACCGATGCCTTCAAGAAAATGATCAAGACGTCTCTGCAGGATTTTCCCTTCAAAGTGGTCGCTACAACTTTGAGGAAGGCCAGAACGGCCACCAGTAATGATTGGGGAGCCATCTGTTTTGCTGACGGCGCTTTTTACGAAGCCTGTCATCGCCAGGCGGTTGAGATATTTGATCGAGTGGGTGGAGGCGATTCTTTTGCGTCCGGCCTGATCTACGGCTTTCTAAGCGGGCAAACGCCGCAATGGGCGGTGGATTGTGGCGCAGCCCACGGCGCTTTGGCCATGACCACGCCCGGCGATACAACCATGGTTACTCTCAATGAAGTTCTGCATGTAATGCGAGGAGCAGGGGCAAGAATCGCGCGGTAACAGGAGTGAACGCCATGACCAGTAAGGAAGCTCAAAAGATAATCAAGGATATTGGCATCATCCCGGTGGTGCGCGCCGATTCGGTCCGCCAAGCCATTCTTGCCGTGGCTTCGGTGAGCGACGGCGGAATTCCGATCGTTGAGATCACCATGACGGTCCCAGGCGCACTGGAGGTGATCGCTGATCTTGCACGCAACAACTCGGCCCAGTTGCTGATTGGCGCGGGAACAATACTGGACGCGGAGATGGCCCAACGCTGTATTGATGCCGGCGCTGAGTTCATTGTGAGTCCCGGACTGGACGTAGAGACCGTTGATCTGGTGAAGCGACATCGCAAGCTCATGATGGCGGGCGCTCTCACTCCCACCGAAGTCATTGCTGCATGGAATGCCGGCGCAGACTTTGTCAAAATCTTTCCGTGCGGCAATGTAGGTGGTCCCAGGTATATCAGATCGCTGAAAGGCCCCCTGCCTCAGGTGCCTATGGTCCCAACAGGCGGCGTGAACCTGGAAACCGCTGCAGATTTTATCCGTGCCGGATCTGAAGCCCTCGGGATTGGCGGTGAACTGGTTTCGTCGTCCGCTCTCAAATCGGGCAATGGAAGCGAGATCACTGACTTGGCCAGGAGGTTCCTGGAGATCGTGCGTGAAGCTCGTCACCACGAGACGGCTCGGACGCCATTCTCACCCATCGCGGTGGCACAAACTTCACGGAGCTGACCAAAATGCATACAGCAACCAGCCGAATCAACTGAACCAGCTTTTCCTGAGTTTTGCGTGACGCGAGCAGTTGAGATGAAGTTCTCTACGCCGGAGCCAGGGCTGACGCGACATCTCGGAGCCCATAACGACAAACTTCTTCTGGTAGAACATCGCATGATCAAAGGCTGGCGAGGCGCTCTCCACTCTCACCCCCATGAGCAGGTGGTCTATTTGGTCTCCGGCCATCTGACCGTGACGGTTTCCGGAACCACGTTCGACCTACGGGAAGGTGATAGTTTCGTGGTGCGAGGCGGCGTAGATCATCAGGCGATGGCGCAGGAAGACTCCGTTGTGATTGACGTCTTCACGCCGTGCCGGGAAGAGTATTTGTAAGAACGCTTTACTCTAGCTCAAACGCCACATAATCCATTCCATCACTGCGTTCCACCTGAAGCACAACGGCATCGCCGGAGTGCGCTGCCATGATTTCTCTTTGCAGGTCGGCCAAGGTGAGAATCGGCTTGCGATTGAGTGAGTGAATGATGTCGCCGGGGCGTAATCCGATTTCGGCGGCACGGCCGCGGTTGGTGTCGGCTACCACCACAACTCCCGAGCGGATACGCATCTCAGGCAGAAGACGCAGGATCTTGTCATCCACATCAATGGCCAGGACGCCGATTCTACGAACCCTGTTTTTCTGCGGATCGATCATGTCGATCAGCTGATCCATATCATGCTTTTCTGAGGTGACCGGCACGTGGAGCGTGACTTTGTCTTTTCCGCGCAGGACTTCCAGCGTCATCAATTCATTCGTGGGATGCAGATACAAGCTGCCCACCAGCTGGGGAAGCGTGTGAATCGGCCCGTCATCCACGGCCGTAACAATGTCATTAATCCTTAGACCGGCGCCCTCAGCAGGTCCGCCCGGTTTTACGTCCACGACAATCACACCGGTCGCAACGGGGAGCTGCAATCCCTTTGCGAGCGCGGGCGTAATCGCAGCGGAGGCCGCGCCAATCTCGCTGCGGTCCACATGGCCGAAGCGCCGGAGCCGGTCGACAACAAAACTCACTACCCGGGCAGGAATGGCAAAGCCCAGCCCTTCGCTGCCGCCTCCGGAGGTGACAATAAAAGTGTCGATACCGACCAGATATCCTTCCACGTCGATGAGTGGTCCGCCGCTGTTACCGGGGTTGATGGGGGCGTCGGTTTGGATGAACACCATTGGCAGTTTCGGGTCTGGTTGCCGGTCCACGGCGCTCACAACGCCCATGGATACGGAATTGCCGAAGCCTTCAGGATTTCCCAGCGCCAAGACGAGTTGCCCCTGATGAATTGGGTGTTTGGCGTCAATGGGCAGATAGGGCAATCCGGTGGCTTCGATTTTCAGGAGAGCCAGATCGGTTTCCTTATGCGAGCCCACAATGCGGGCTGGGTAAGTCACAGGATCTCCGCCAGGTTCTCCCGTGTCTTTCGCCATGGGAGTTAAAACCACGTTCACCGTGCGGGCATTCGATACCACGTGAGCATTGGTGACGATGAAGCCCTCAGGATCAATGATTACGCCTGATCCGAGCTTGGTCTGCCGTTCGATGACCGCAGTGCGTTCTCCCTGATTGTCTTCCACCAGACCAAAGCTTTCCACGTGGATTTCAACCACTGCAGGTGCGAGTTTGGCAACAAGCATCTGGAGAGAAGAGTTGAACTGCTTAAGAAAATCCACCTGTGGCGCCGATTGCGCGGCTTCTGCCGGTCAAGTTGAGCAGGCTGCGCGGGTTGAGCCTGCTGGTTTTTTTGAGCGGCTTGCGGCTTTTGCGCCGCGGAGTTGGCAGAGGCCATGCAGAAGTAAATGATCGCGATCAGGGGAAACAGTGTTTGATGAAGGTGGATTCTCATAGCGTTCCGTTCACACATCCAATCTCGCCGTCGTTCTGCATTGCGGAACTCCGACAGCGATCAAAATAAACTCTTTTCTTTATGTCTCTCCGCTAACGCTGCGCTCCTGCCTACGGCAGTGAGGTTGTGTTTCTGTAACTCAGCTTACCCCGCCTTTATTCCTCAGCACGTTTTTTCTTAGAAACCGCGCCACGTGAACGGACGGGGCTCGGCTGTGTCGCGTCTGCCGGCTCCTCATTCGTGTCGCTTCGCTCCAAAACCGCCGGCGTGCGTGGCATGTGGTTGTACCATCGGGGCGCCTATTCCGACGGGCTCGGCGCGCGAGCCGGCCTCGCCCTTAACCCGAGATGCAGTCAGGCGGTGTCACGCGTGGATCGTAGCTGCAATTGTGCATAGGCGGTCCTGTAAGGTTTTTAAGAATCCGACTTTCTGTCGCCGTAGCAAATTACGGCTCTACGTCGAAATCCTTCTTTCCGGAGCTGTAGCAAGCTATGGCTCTACGCCGAAATCCTTCTTGTAAACAATGAGAATGGTTACGCTGCCAGTTTTTCATTGGCGTTCAGCGCTCCGGCCCGGAATGAGAAGAGGAAGGAGCGATCGCGGCAACCCTTCAAGCCGAAAACATCTTTACTCATTCGTCCTTATCCAGATATTCTTCTGGAACGTCGTCTTCCGGCACCTCGTGGGTATGAATTTCCTTCTCTTCATCGTTGCCCGCGTCTTCAACGCCAGAGACAATGCCTGCTTCAAAGGAATTTCCCTCTTCCAGTAACTCGTCAACGCTTTCTGAATCGGCGCCGGTGCTACCGGTGAGTCCTTGAAGATCGCCCGATTGTCCCGCTGAGCGGGAGCGTTGTTCCAGAAGCTCGCGGTTATCAACATCAAAGGTGCGGCTTTGCCGTCCCGCTGGTTGCGCGGCCATGGACTTGGCTGTGGCCTTCTTCGGTAAAGATTTCTTCGCGGGCGTTTTCTTCCGGGCGGAAGAACTTTTTGCCGCGGTCTTCTTTTTAGCTGCGGCTTTTTTCTTCGCGGGTTTCTTACGGATTGTTTTTTTCGCGGTCGATCGCCGGTTCCTGGTGGCTGTTTTCTTAAGGGGAGAGCGCTTCTTCTTACTCTTTCTGGTAGCCATACGCGAAGTTTACCACCGCGCTACGTTTGGTGCCTTGATTGTCCAAAAGTTCAGGGCGTGGCAAAGACTTGTTTTACGTTGGGCCGAAAAAGATAGAACAACAGAGATCCTGCGATCAGCAGGCCTGCACCGCCTCGCAGGTATTCACCCATGGCAGCGCTGGCCAGGTCGCCGGTAACCTGTGTGGCCAGCAGAATGACTCCAAGGGTCCATCCCCATGCCCGGCGTTTGCTCCAGCCAATTCCAGCGGCCAGCAGTGCGGCGCCGAGGACCAGAAATAGAAAGCCGATCGCCCGTCCCATGAGAAGAAGTTGCACATGCGCGCTGATATTAAGCTTCCATAAACGATCAAGAACGGTGCCCGGCCAAAGCAGGGTCACGCATGCGTAAGTGGCCATGACGGCGCCGAAGAACCAGAAGACTCCAATTGCGGTTATTCCGACCGGTGGGGAAGTGCGAGCTGGGCTGGCGATGCCGTTTCGGGTGAGGTCGTGCGTGTCTTGCATAAGGAAGACTATATCCAAACAACCGGCGGTCCTGCGAAAAGAACCAACAAGCAGTGCAAAGAACCGATAACCAGAACACAATCCGGCTTAGTCATTTTACTTTGAGAGCAATATCCGGATAGTGAACTCAAACGACTGCCCGTATCTTCAATTCATGCAAACGATATTTCCGTGCGGGACAGCAACAGACAAGGCGCTAAGCCATAGGGCGCCAACCCAACAGACGCTTAACCATAAGGCTCCTATTCATAAAACAATTGAACCGACCATTCTTTACTTTGGAACGCCGGTAGCGCTTATCAGCACAGTGAATCCAGATGGCTCGGCGAATCTGGCGCCCATGTCATCAGCATGGTGGCTGGGTTGGAGCTGCATGCTTGGACTGGGGCAGATGGGCCAGACCTCTGACAACCTGATTCGCACACGTGAGTGCGTGATTAATCTTCCGTCGCAGGACCAGGTGACCGCAGTCGACAGGCTGGCGTTGACCACTGGCAAAGATCCTGTGCCGGAAAAGAAGCTGCAATGGGGCTATCGCTATGAAGCCAACAAGTTTGGCACTGCCGAATTTACCGCTGATCCGTCAGAGACCGTGGCGGCGCCGCGGGTGCGTGAGTGTCCAGTACAGATGGAGGGCATTGTTCATGATGTGCGTCCATTCGGTAAGAACGTGAGTGCAAATGCGTTTGAAGTTCATATCACTAAGTTACATGTGGACGAGAGCTTGCTCGTGGGCGATGGGCCACGGCCGCATATTGATCCGGCGCGCTGGCGCCCGCTGATCATGAGCTTCTGCAGATTCTTTGGACTAGGCGGTGAAGTGCATCCTTCGCGGCTGGCGGAATCTGATTTTATGAAATTCGTCATGCAAGGAACCGGGGCGGTTGTGTCTACTCAGGCGGGCACGAGCAAAAAAGCATGAGTTGTCAGGCGGAAAAACCAACCGGGAGACTTGAGTGTCTCCCGGTTGTTCTTGTGAAGGTTGAAATGGAAAGCTCAACGCTAGTCGAAGCTGTTGCTCTCTTTGTCCATAAATGCACGAAGCTTGCGTGAGCGAGTTGGGTGGCGCAGCTTGCGTAGTGCCTTGGCCTCAATCTGGCGAATGCGTTCCCGCGTGACCTGGAAACTCTGGCCAACTTCCTCCAGCGTATGCTCGGAGCCGTCTTCCAGACCAAAGCGCATTCTGATGATCTTCTCTTCGCGCGGGTTCAGCGTGCGCAGCACCTGGGCAGTCTGTTCCTGAAGGTTCACTCGAATCATGGCTTCTGAAGGCGAGACACGGGTGTTGTCCTGGATGAAGTCAATCAGGTGCGAGCCATCTTCTTCGCCCACGGGAGTTTCCAGTGAAATAGGCTGTTGCGCAATCTTCTGCGCTTTGCGTACGCGCGAGACCGGGATATCGAGTCGCTGGGCGATCTCTTCAATCAGCGGCTCACGACCCAGTTCCTGCACCAGTTGACGCGTGGCGCGGACCAGCTTATTGATCACTTCAATCATGTGCACCGGGACGCGAATGGTGCGTGCCTGGTCGGCAATGGCGCGGGTCACGGCCTGGCGGATCCACCACGTTGCGTAGGTGGAGAACTTATAGCCACGGCGGTAATCGAACTTATCCACGGCCTTCATCAGGCCCATATTGCCTTCCTGGATCAGGTCCAGAAATTGCAGTCCACGATTGTTGTACTTCTTGGAGACCGAAACTACCAGGCGAAGATTGGCTTCCACCAGTTCGCGTTTGGCGTGTTCGGCATCCATGTTGCCCTGGATGATTTCCCGCTGCGTGCGGCCCATCTCCAGAACACCGGCGCGATTTTCCTCTTCCAGCTTTTTCAAGTCGACATGGAAATGTTTCTGCTGCTGTTTGTATTCGGCACGCTGGTGTTCGTTCCGTGCACTGGCCAGCTTCTTCTCCATGTTGCGAATCTGCCGGTCAAGCGCCCGCATCTGCTCAGCCACAGACGTAACTTTCTCAATCAGCCTTTTGCGCTCAGCGTGAGTGTACCGAATGCCGCGGATGATCTTGGAAACAGCCACCTGGTTGCGCGCGATTTTCCAGCGGCAACGAATATGCTGTTTGGGGTTCTTCCTGACGCTGATGCCGGCGAGTTTCTCTTCCAGTTTGCCGGTCTTATCATAGTGCGCGGCCATCTCTTTGATGGAAGCGATGGTGGCTTTGGTGCGCGCCTCGGCAATCTCTTCGGTGACCTCTTCCTCATCAAACATGACGATTTCTTTGATGGAGCGGACGCCGCTTTCCAGGTCTTTGCCAATCGCGATAATTTCCTTGATGGCAACGCGACTGCGGGACACAGCCTTAAGCACGCGGAGGTGGCCGCGTTCAAAACGCCGGGCGATTTCAACTTCACCTTCGCGGGTAAGAAGAGGGACCGAACCCATTTCGCGCAGGTAGATGCGCACAGGATCCGTGCTTTTTTCAGCTAGTTCAGGGACGATCCTGAGATCGACTTCTTCGCCTTCATCGTCCAGCGCGGGGTCAATCTTGCGTCCGCGAGCCAGGGACATTTCTCCATCCTGGAGATCAATGCCCTCGTGACTTAGGGTGGACATGATGTCGTCAAAATCGCCGTCAGCGGCAACTTCGTCAGCTTCGCCATGGAGGACAGGCGCATCATCTTCGATGATCAAGTCGTCCTCATCCACCAGACGTGGATCAAGGGGATTCCCGAGATGATCGTAATTGTTATGGCTAGCCAAGGGCCCTTCCGAGTAACACGCAGCAATAAAATTGAGCCGCCGTTGCCTTCCCCTTTGCTGTTCGACGGCCGCAGTTGACGGCGAACAACATCACAGCGGGAAAAACGGCGTGTTCCTGTGGGGATCAGGAACTAAAATCAAACAGCGGGAGTGGCCTTCAGGGAGTCTATTTCTTGGAGGATTGTATCCAGGCGCTGTTGTAACTGCTTCTTGGTCCGCGGCTTACGTTCTGTTTTAGTAAATTGACCATAATCTGCAAGCGAACGACGGTAGAAATCGGCAGTCTTGTTAAGCAATTCGGCTTTGGAATCATTCTGTGTGGACATACCTCATCATACCAGCTTATTGGCCCTTACGGATGAAGACATTACGCTCCCGAAGGTGCATTCTCGTCACGGGTCTGCGGCTGATTTTCCGCTACAGAAGGGCCTCGACCTTGAGTCTTTGGAAGCCTGCTTGCGTTAGTTGCTCCAACTCATTGACGCAATCATTGTCCAGAACGGTCAGATTGAAGCAGGATTGGCCCTGCATAAGCCGCTTTAGACCCGGTGAGATACGGTTGGAGAGATCAGGAAACATATATAAAGAAGGGAGATAGAAGCTTACGTAGTTCTTCTTGACCTTGGCGGCGGCAAAAAAGAGTGGACGGCCATTAATGCTTCCAGACCGGGTCTCAAGATAGCAGTTTCCTGGTTTGTCAGTCTTGACCGCCAGTTCGCCTTCGTACGGTTTGAGAATCTTTCTAAGGGCAGCAAAGACCGCGCCGTGTCTTTCAACTACGCCAAGGGCCGTTGCCTCTGAACTGTTTCTCGCCGCCATGGTACTCCCATCCACCTTCAAGACCGCGATTCAAGCCAATCCGGTTACTCGCAATAGTACACCCAAAGCCGCTCACGAGGTGTCACTTTGGGTGATGGCCGGGCTAAGGTCTAGGCTTCGGGACCAAAGATCGACAACATATGGCCGTCTGGGTCGCGGAAGTGTGCGGCAAATTCCCTGGCCGTGGCCTGCCGCGGCTCATTAAGGAAAGCCACGCCTTTTTCGCGTAATGCCGCGTATGAGGAGCGTATGTCTTCCACGGCGAAGGACACCTCAGTCGCCCCGTTGATTCTGGCACTGAGGTCTTTTGGATCGGCATTCTGGGCGGCGAGTCTGGCGTGGCCCGGGCTAAGCCCGAGCGTAATTGATCCTGCGTCCAGGAGGACAATCTGGGGGGACTGCAGCGTGGGCTTCAGTCCCAGGGTCTCCGTATAAAAGCGAGTCGAGGCTTCAAGGTCGCGGACTCCGAGCATTACTCCCACGACGCGGGTAAGGGTTAAAGACATGGCGGCTGCTCCTTATGTCCGATAATGTTTAGCATGGCTAATTAAATCTCTGCCTTTGACGGCTGTCAAGAAAATAATTAGCCTTGCTAATGATGAGGAAGGAAATGCAGGCCAAAGAACCCGAGATTGAGGCGCTGGCTGACCGGTTGCACAGCACAGCCATCCATCTGCTGCGACTGGTCCGCGTGCAAGACGCCAAGATCGGTGTTGGACCGGCGCAACTTTCCGCACTGTCAGTGCTTGTTTTTGGCGGGCCCACGTCATTGAACGACCTGGCCCGTGCCGAGCAGGTGCGTCCCCCGACCATGAGCCGGATTGTGGATGGGCTGGAGTCTGCGGGGCTGGCGAGACGACGTGCAAATCCCAAAGACAGGCGCGCTGTAATGATTGAAGCCACCGAGAAGGGAACCGGGATCCTGCAAAAGGGGCGCAAGCTAAGAGTGGAATTTCTGGCCAGGCATCTTGATCGTCTCAGCGCAGCCGAACTCACCGAAATCGAGCACGCGCTGGCTGCCATTCACAAGGCAATGGTCAGGGAACCAGAATAAGGCGCGTTCGCAAAAGAAGCCAGGCTACTGTTACCAGAGTGCTTACTGTGTTCCCCGGCGGCTCTGATAGATTTGAATCTCACAGCCAGCCAAATGAACGGGCAAGAGAATCAGGGACTCACAGTACGCGTACAGACCGGGGACGCTTCGGTGATCGAGCAGATAGCTGCACAATGGCGGCAACTGTGCGACGAATCTGGCGACGAAGAGATTTTCTATCGCCCGGAATGGGCTTTGGCATACTTACAGGCCTTTCATATCAATTCTGAAGTGATTGTTATTTCTGTCTGGCAGGGGGAAAGATTGCGGGGAGTCCTGCCGCTGGTGCGCCACGTCTCACGCGCTTACGGCGTGCCGGTAACCAAGCTTACTTTGCCGGCTAATGTGCACTCGCTGCGTGCCAGCTTGACCGTGTGTTCCGGATCTGAGGGCGATGCGGCGTTGTCAGCCTTGTTGCAAGCGGTCCGCAAGCTGCCAGACTGGGACGTGATCGATGTCGCGAACGTTGTTGGCGGGAGCGGGCTTGATCGTTTCCTGATGATTGCCCGCGATGATGGATTCGCCACGGCGCGCAAGCGCACCTCGCAGACTCTTTATCTTCCGATTTCAGGATCTCTTTCCATTCCCGCGTCTCCTTCGGCTACGCATTCTTCTGGTAAGCCCGATGCGCAACCACCATGGTTGGCAGGCACTCGTCCCAAGTTCCGCTCCCATCTGCGGCGTACTCGCAAACAACTGGAAGAACTGGGCCCGCTGCAATTGAATCACTTTGAACAAGCAGATCCGGCGGCGCTGGAAAAGTTTTATGCACTGGAAGCATCGGGATGGAAAGGTTCGGAAGGAACGGCCATCCAATGCGATCCGCGCACAAAGCAGTTTTATGACCTGGTAGCTCAAGCCGCAGCGCGTGACGGATACCTGTCACTGGATTTCCTGGAATTAAACGGAAGCCCGATCGCGGCGCACTTCGGGTTCAACTTGCGAGGCAGATATTTTCTCTCCAAGGCGGGATACAATGAGGCATTCCGGCGCCAGGGACCGGGGCAGTTGCTGGTGCATGAAGTACTGAGCCAGACGCCGCAGCGCGGCCTGCGAGAATTTGATTTCGTTGGGCCGGCAACGTGGGATGAAAGCCGGTGGGCATCCGCAAGACGAACCAACTATCGCATCTTTATCTTTAACCGGACATGGTACGCGCGGCTGCTCTATTTCTTGCGAATCACATTGCGAGAGAAGCTTGATTCGATGACCGGGCGGCATGACGATGAAAGCGTGCCGCTGGAGTTGAAGTCAAAGCCGCAGGGCAGCGAAAAGGAATCCGAACAATAATTTAAAACTATGCCTTCACCGCGCGACACGACTCCGGTTTTTGTGGAAGGCCTGGACGTTTCCGCCTATGGCATCGCACGCAGCCTGGGCCGTCACGGAATTCCGGTGTACGCGCTGAATGATCACCTTCGTGATCCGTTGAAATACTCGCGCTACGTGCGCGAATGCTTTGTCTATCCTGATGATCCCACTCAGCCGCGGGCTTACGCCGGCGACAGCGTTGCCAATGAAGATGTCCTCTGCGGCCTGATGCTGGAATGGGGCGCGCGCTTTCCCAGCAAGCCGGTGTTGTTTGCCACGTCAGACTGGTTTGCCCGTTTCCTTTCCAACCAGCAGCAAAAGCTATCAGAGAAATTTCTTTTCCACTGGGTGCCCGGCGAACTGTTTAACACCATTGTGGACAAAGGGACCATGGTGCAGTTTTGCGAAAACGCCGGCATCAACGTCCCGCGCACACACATCACGTGTGCGAAAGACGATATGGCGCAGATCGCGCGCGACTTTGTTTATCCCTGCCTGATCAAGCCGGTGCACAGATATACGGCCAGCTTCCCGGTGGAATCAGCCAAGGTGCTGATTGCCCAGACGCCGGCGGAAGCGCAGGCGTTTTTCGACAAGTTCCCGCAGATGAAAGGCGCCACTTTGATGCAGGAACTGATCGAAGGCGGCGACGATCAGGTGTTTCAATACACCGCGCTGGTCAACACCGTCGGTCAGGTTGCCGCCTATGCCACCGTGCGGAAGCTGCGGCAGTATCCTCCGGGCTTCGGCAGCATGTGCCATGGTCAGACGGAAAAGAATGAAGCGCTGGCCGCCGAAGGGTTAAAACTGATTCAGGCATTGGGATATCGCGGGCTGGGTTCGCTGGAGTTCAAGCACCGAAAAAAAACGGGCGGCTATTACTTCATTGAAATGAATACGCGGCTTCCCTGGTACAACGGAATTTTTGCCGACGCCGGGGTGAACCTGCCGTACCTAGCCTATCTGGACCTTACCGGAGCAAAAATGCCTCAGGCCGTGCAGGTTGATGGTGCAAGCTGGCTCGGCTATCACAACTATGCGGCATGGTATCGAGAGACAAAGTTTCGTGAGACAAGGTTTCGTGAGACTCGCGGTGAACGACCGCTCAGCCGCGCAGGTTTTATGTCATCTGTGGCGAAAGCCAGTTCGTACGCGTGGTGGAACTCAGCCGATCCCAAGCCATTCCTGGCGTCGGGAATATTAGCGGCAAGGCGAACTGCCGGAAAGCTGCTACGCCGCCTGGGAATGAAATAAGTCTGGGGATGAAATGACTAATTTCCAGCGGCGAGCCCAAGCCCAAACCGAAGCAGCAGGGAACAAGCGCCCGCATTTATCTCCCTTCATGTGATTGCAAAAAGTTGTTCGACGAAAAAATGTCAGAAAGACTTTGATCCACCCGAGCGAAAAGGTGCTAATCTGGAAGTGGAGAGAGCCCCGTTCACGCAAATGCGTGGGCGGGGTTTTTCTTTGGAGAAAAGATGAAACCCTGGGGAAACGGTGCAACAGATTTGACGCCACAGAGCCGGATCGAAAATCTGAACGGCATCCAGCTCTACTTTGAAGTTCATGGCGCCGGTGAACCGCTGCTGCTCCTGCACGGATTTTCCGGATCCAGCCAGGATTGGAAGGCATCACTTGACCAATGGGGTTCTGACTTTCAGTTGATCGTTCCTGACCTGCGCGGTCACGGACGGTCGGGCAGACTGGCAAGACCGTTTCGCCATCAGGACGCAGCCGGCGACATGTTCGCCATGCTTGACCTGATGGGTGTCGACCACTGCAAGGGGCTTGGCATCAGCGGTGGTGGAAATGTTCTGCTGCATATGGCGGCGCGCCAGCCGCAACGGATGAAAGCAATGGTACTGGTAAGCTCCACACCGTATTTCCCGGCCCAGGCCCGGACCATCATGCGCCAGTATGCGGGGAGCCTGGCGGAGGAGCATTGGGAAGCTTTGCGGCGAATCCATCCGGATGGAGACGAACAGATCAGGATGATATTGGCCAGCACCACGGCGTTTGCCGATAGCGATGATGACATGAACCTTACGCCGCCCTATCTTTCCACCATCCAGGCGCGAACCTTGATTGTTCAGGGTGATCGAGATCCTTTATATCCGGTTGAGATATCGGTTGAGATGGCGGAGTCCATCCCGAATGCGAGTATCTGGATCATCCCCAACGGCGGGCATGGGCCGGTGATCGGCGCAAGATGGGCCGAGTTCGTGAAGACCGCTGCTGCGTTTCTGCGCAACTAAACCGGCGGGGGGGCAGAACCGCTGTCCGGGAAGGCAACGAATTTTCAGCTACTCTGCATCACAAACAAACATGGCCAAAGCCGCCCGCTCGCAACCTAAAGTAACGAACGCGGAAGCATACCTTGAGCTGGCCCGGGAAGCCGCCAACATGGTGGACGCCTACCGTATCCGGGCTGAACACTTTTCCAAATCAGGGGAGGAACAAATAGCTGCTGAATACCACCGACTGGCGCATGAGGCCGCGTCCAGATCAGAGCGGTACAGGGCACTGGCTTCTCTCGCCGCTTCCGATCTTCACTGATCTCGTGCGATAACGGCGATCACAAGAACCACCGTCATCCCGACGACCGTAAGGCGGCCGCGCGCACTCTTCAGCGCGGGCGTAGGTCGGAGGGACCTTGTGCTTGCCTTTCCGATCACCAGATTCTTCGTTCTCCAATTACCCGACTACTAAATTACTCAACCCAATCTCCGCGATTCCCCATCCCCTCCCGGTTCATCCCACTCGATCCCAGTCATCCCAATTTGGCGTGGGTTTGAGCGATTTTCCGATCAGTGTCATCTGTGTTGATCAGTGGTGATGTTGGGTTTTGCTTTTCAATTTCCCGATTACTCAATTACGCAATCCTGTTGTCGCTTCCTTTGTGTTCCTTCGTGTCCTTTGTGGTTAAACCTTTTACCTTTCCGATCTCGGGCGATGTCGCGCGATCTTGTTATTGACGCCGACGGGCGATCTCGGCGATTCCTAAGTTGTCAAAGAACTCATTCCACCGCTGCCTGGGCAGCTTCTTTTTTGAAACTAAAGTTTGCTACACGTCGAACCGGCTTAGCTCATCTCAGCCCAGTCGATGTTCGTGTGGCACTGCCGCCCCCGGCTGTGGATGACCTTTGTCTTGACTGCGTGCCGACTGCTGATTTGTCATCCCGAGCGCAGCCGAGGGATCTATGTATTTGTCTTTCCTCTTTCCAGCAGCACCTTCTCGCTTTGATCTGCGTTTATCCGCGTTAATCTGCGGCAAGCTTTCGCTCTTGCTGCTTCCTTCGTGTTCCTTCGTGTCCTTTGTGGTTAAAGCTGTTGACCTTCCGATCACGCGATGACGCGCGATGTCGGCGCCGCCGGCGATTCCCTCATCTCCGTCACCACCACTTTGTCTTTTGCGGTAAACGTCGTGTGCTTCAAATTGCTCGACGCCATCTGGAGGGAATACAGCAACAACCCGGCTTTCTTCTCGCTGATCTCGTCGTCAATCAGCGCTTTCTGCACCCGCATAATCGCCATCTGGATGCCGTTGGCGTCTTCCACCGCCGGCAATTCCAGCTTTTGTGACTGGGTTTGTAGCATCCGTTCGTGCGCGTAGCAATAACGGTAGCCCCTCATCTGCGGACTACCGCAGGCCGTCCCATCTTCGCGTACCTTCTCGCACCGCGGGGCGCGGTCCGCACTCTCCAGATTCTCCCGCAGCTTCTCGAAGAGCTTATGTTCCCTCGCCTGGTCGTCCATTACCTCGAACGGCCTTTTCGGCAGCTGCGCTATGGCCTCGGTACACGCTTGGTACGCCTCTCCCAGTTCATGAATCAGCTGCCGCGCTTTTTCCCGCGCCTGCTCCTCTTGTTCTTCCTTTTCCTTCCTGTACACCTCATATTCTTCAATGCTGTACCGCTTTCCATCAACAATCCAGGTACCCACGTGCTACCTTCACTTTTCTCAGCCCGGAGATTAGTTGAAGTTTGTGTGACTATTTGTTTGTTTTCGGTGTTCCTTTGTGTTCCTTTGTGTCCTTTGTGGTTAAAGCTCTTGCAGTTGGTTTTGCTTTTGCTAATTGCCATTTGCCAATTGCTATTTGCATATCCATATTGCTCTACTTACAAAAAAACACAACTAAACTTTAGTTCCCGGAAGTATGGTGTTCTCGTCTTCCGATCCCGGCGATGTCGTGCGCTGCCGGCGATCTCGGCGATCCAACCCCTCTGTCATTCCGAGCGCTGCCGGAGCGTACGCGACGGCGAGAGAGGAACCCCGAGGATGTTCGCAGCGCCCATACAGCTTCAGGGAATGTTCTCGAGAATATTTCGGTCGCACCCTGCCAGCTTTCGCTCACGGCGATGTCGGCGATATACTCCATTTCCCGATTACGAAATTACCCGCAATCCCAATGGGCGTCGCGTCTGCGGTGGGTTCATTCAACTTGAAAGGAAACCTCCCGTTGAGACCCCAGTTTCCGTTCGGAGTTTTGCGGCCGGGTCAAATACCACGAAGGCCGCGTTCTCCTGCGGAATGGATACCTGCCGGGTATTCACGCGTGGATCACTCTTGACGGCGAAGTCATCGACCTAGTCCTTTCGAGCTTCTAGCCCCCTTCTTCCAAAGCCAGCTATTAACTGCAACATAGATGGAGTCTGGCCTTAGCTGAACGACCCGGGCGCAGGCTTGAAACTATCTTTTCGGCCGGTAAGGCAAAGATACTAGTTAACAATTATTAATCGCTGAAGCCTCGCATTCCATTGCTTTTCCCAAAGGTTATCTAATAGTGTGTTTTAACCAGCTACTTGACAAACCTTCCGAGAACGACTAACTGAGTTTCAGGAAAGTTCAGTCAAAGTAAGGTGATCCATATTAAGGAACCTAAGACGCACGCGTTAAGAACCCGGCACCGGACTTTTTTCGGCGATCCTTTTCGCAGCTATCTTCCTAATCATGCCTCGGCTGCATGCCCAGGCACACGCAGTGGTTGACCGGGTGAGCACCGTAGATAATGCGGTGCGGGTGCGTTTACCGCATTCCACTTCCGGGATAGTACAGACTGGAACCGATCAGGGCGCGGTGAATGCGAATCTCCGCATGGAGAAGATGCTCCTTGTATTTAATCCCGCTGATTCCAGCCAAAACGAGCTTAGGACCTTTTTGGATAGCCAGCATGACAAGAAGTCGGCCAACTATGATGGGTGGCTGACAGCAGCTCAATTTGGGGAGCGCTTTGGGCCATCGACAGCCGACGTAACCAAGATCACAAACTGGCTGGCGCAACAAGGCTTTGACGATATAAAAGTCCCTTCTGGCCGCAGCCATGTTCAGTTCTCCGGCAATGCACAACTGGTGGAACGCGCTTTTCAAACCCGGATGCATTCCTACCAGACTGCCACCGGAAAATTTCTGGCCAACGCAACTGATATTTCCATTCCACAGGCTATGAGCGGGATCATCCGCGGAGTGCGCCTGCACGGCAACGCGTTCAGCAAGCCGAATCTGATTCTGGGTACCGCTCTCCAACGCGACGCTTCGGGGCGTCTTTCGCCTGT